>JBNKUL010000025.1:0-31013 GCA_050298555.1 Thiohalomonadaceae bacterium | reverse complement strand
TCCTGCTCGACCTGGCGGTACACCTGCACCACCTCACCGGTTTTCTCACCGGGCTGAAACCGTTGGCGGTAAATGCCGATTTTCACCACTTCTCGAGCTTCGAAGGAATCGTTGACGACGCCTATATGTGGGTGAAGTACGAGAATGATTTCCGCGCCTCCTTCTGGGTGAGCAAGACGGCGCTGGGCCACCGCAACGGGCTAAAGGTGAGGTTGTTCGGGGAGCAGGGCAGTGCCGAGTGGCTGCAGGAGGAGCCGGAGCGCCTGCACCTCTACCGCAAGGACACCACCAGGCTGAGCTACGATCGCGGCAACGCCGTCTATGGCGACGAGATCCGCGAGCGCTTCAAGCCCGGCCATCCGGGCGGCTTTGTCGAGGCCTTCGCCAACCTCTATCACGATATTGCCGATGCCCTGCTGCAGTACCGAGAAGAGGGGGAGCATCACTCTCCCTACGTCTTCGGCTGGGAGCACGCCAATGAGGGGCTGCTGCTATTGCAGGCGGCGGCCGAGGCCGACCAGCAGCAGGGCTGGGTCACATTGGGGGCGGACGAATGAAAACCGTCGAGATCGGCGCGCGCCGTATCGGCGTTAATGAGCCCACTTACGTTATCGCCGAGCTATCCGGCAACCACGGCGGCAGCCTCGATAGGGCGCTGGAGTTGCTACGTGCAGCCGGCGCATCGGGAGCGGATGCGGTCAAGCTGCAGGTCTACCGTCCCGATACCATTACCCTTAACTGCGACAAGCCGGACTTCGCCATCCCGTCCGATAACGCCTGGGGCGCATACAAAAAGCTCTACCAGCTTTACGAATATGCCCACACCCCCTGGGAGTGGCTGCCGGCGCTGTTCGAGGAGGCGGCGCGCCTGGGCATTGAACTGTTCGGTTCGGTGTTCGACGAAAGCTCGGTAGATGAGCTGGAGAAATATCCGGTACGGGCCTACAAGATCGCCTCGCCTGAGATCGTCGATATGGCGCTGCTGGAGAAGGTCGCCAGGACCGGTAAGCCGGTCATCGTCTCCACCGGTCTCGCCAGCCTGGGGGACATTCACGCCGCCGTCGCCTGCCTGCGCCACCACGGTTGTGATGACATCATCCTGCTCAAGTGCACCACCGCCTATCCGACGCCGCTGGAAGAGGTCAATCTGCGTACCATCGCCAACCTGCGTGAGACCTTCGCCTGCCCGGCAGGACTCTCCGATCACACCATCGGTATCGGTGCCGCCATCGCCGCCGTCGCCCTGGGGGCGGAGGTGATCGAAAAACACGTCAAGCTGGATGATGGCGAGGAGACGGTAGATAGTTTCTTCTCCCTTACCGTGGAGCAGTTCCGCACCATGACCGAGGAGATCCGCCGTGCCCAGGCGGCCATTGGCGAGGTGAAGTATGGGCTGACGGCGGCGGAGCAGGAGAACCGCCACGGCAGGCGCTCGCTCTATGTCAGTGCGTCGATTAAGAAGGGCGAAGCCTTTACTGAAGCCAACATCAAGTCGGTACGCCCCGGATACGGGCTGGAACCGAAATACAAACCCATCGTGCTCGGGCGACGTGCGGCCAGGGACCTGGAACTCGGTGACCGCCTGAGCTGGGACGTAATTGAGTGACAAGATGACAGAGCCGCACCTTAACGAAATTCAGGCATTCATTCTCGACACCATCCGCCAACAGGGGGGCGGGGATGAGCTCGATGCCAACAGCAACTTTGTCGAGGATGGAATGCTCGACTCCTTCGCCATCCTCAGTCTGATCATGAGCCTGGAGAGCGAATTTTCCGTCAAGTTCCAGCCCCATGAACTGGCCGACCCCGCGATGCGTATTGTCGGGGTGCTGGCGCAGTCGGTACTGGAGAAATGCGAGTAGGGCATGCCTTTCCTCTACCAGCTGTTTGAAAAGCAGGCGCAACAGCACGCAGAGAAGAGCGCGCTGATCAGTGGTGAGCTGCATTACAGCTACGGCGAACTGTTGGCGCTGGCGGAGCGCTGGGCGCAATTTCTCTTTACCGAACAGAAACAGCGTCCACGCGTGGCGCTGCTTATCGAAGACCCCCTCTGCAATATCGCCGTATCACTGGCGGTGGCGCGACTGGACGGCGCCTGCATTCCCACCAACCCGCAGATGGTACCGGAGCAATTGCTGGCGGGTTGGCAGGCAAGCGATGTCACCATCGTGGTCTATGAGCAGAAATTCCAGCAAAAGATAGCGGCGTGCGGCGGTGCGATGGCGTTCATCGCCTGCGATGCCCTGCCGCCGGAGGGGAGGGTGGCAGAGCTGCCCGCCAGTTTCCCCTGGTCAGGTGAGCGGGACTTTCTCATCACCCTCTCATCAGGCTCCACCGGTGCGCCCAAGCCGATCGTGATTTCGCAGCAGGTTAAGGTGGCGCGTGCTCAGCAGAGTTGGGATTTGTATGGGCTGAGTGCCGAGGATGTGGTGCTTTGCGCCTCTCCCTATTTCCACTCCCTGGGGCAGCGCCTGGTCTATGTGCCGCTGCTGCTGGGCGCTACCCTGGTGACTCTGTCGCAGTTTACCCCCAGGCAGTGGCTGGCCCTGTTGGCGGCGCACCGGGTGAGTTTTGTTATTGCCGTCTCCTCACATCTTTACGCCCTGAAGGCGCAACTGCTGCAGAACGCCGCGCAGCTTGGCTCGCTCAAGACTATCGTCACCTCCTCAGCGCCGATCGATGCCCACTTCAAAGAGCAGCTGTTCCACAAGGTGGGGTGCGACTTTCATGAGATCTACGGTGCCACCGAGGTGGCCATCGCCACTAACCTGGCGCCGAGTGATGCGGCACGGAAGTATGCGACGGTCGGTACGCCCTGCAACGGTGTCGCACTGCGTATCCTCGATGATGCCGGCAAAGATCGTCCAGCAAACGAGATTGGCGAGATCGCGGTCAAGAGTCCGTTGGCCTTCGAGGGGTACTACCGCAGAGCGGAACTGACCGCAGCGTCGCTACGGGGCGACTACTTCCTCACCGGTGACCTGGGCTTTATCGACGAAGAGGGTTTTCTCTCCTACGTCTCGCGTAAGAAGGACGTCATTATCTCCGGCGGCATCAATATCTATCCCGGCGACATCGAGAAGGTGCTGTCGCAATATGCAGCGCTACGCGAGGTGGCGGTGATCGGCGTCGAGGACGAGCTGCTGGGCGAGGTGGTGGTGGCAGTATGCGTTACCGAGGGGGAGAGCGAGTCAGCGTTGCGGCGCATTGCCAACCAGCACCTGGCACCGTTCCAGCGACCACTCAAGTACTTCTTTGTGGAGAAGTTGCCGCTCACTCCCTCGGGAAAGATTGCCAAGCAGGCGCTGCGCGACCACTACAACCCGATGAACGATGGTTGGACCGATGCGCTGAAAGTGATGCTGTATGGCGATGACTTATAACCTGAACCCAGCAGCGACAGACGGGGGATGCGGCTGGATAGTTGCGCGTAATTCATCGTCAAGATAGGCGTGCAGCTCTGTCATCTCGCAACCGTAACGCAGCAGCAGAGAGCGGGCTTCATCATACTGCCCGATGATGCGAACGGTCTGCTCCATCTCCCGCTTATATTGCTCCATCTCACCCAATTCCCTATAGGCGATGGCTCGCATATATGAGGCGACAGTGTGGAAGGGGTAATTGGTCAACACCATGTCAGTGAAGTAGTCTGCCGCCCGTCGATAACGTCCCTTGAGCATGTTGCGGTTGCCGAAGAAGTTGGTATAGATGTTCACGTCGTATACCAGATCGGTAAGTTCCTGTCGGGTGATCTCTTCGGTATCGAATTCTCGGCTGCTGTAACCACAGCGATCCCAGTCGATGTTGTTCGGGTCGAGAAGGCCCTGTGCCACAAATTGCTGAAACATCTCAGTTCCCGGCAGTGGCAGGGCGGCGAATACCTGAATCCAGTCCACATCTATGGTCTTGATGTAATCGATGGTCTCCTGCATGTACTGTTTGGTTTCTCCCGGAAAGCCAAACAGGATATTCGTCTCGACCTTAACTCCCCTGGTACGAGCATAGGCGATGAGTTCCCGTGCCTTGTCGAGGTCGACCTTTTTCTTAATCAGGTGCTGCTGCGAGTACTCCGATCCTGACTCGATCATGATGCGCACATAATCGAAGCCCAGGTCGGTGATAGAGTCGATGAGCCTGTGGTTCATGATACGCACGCTGAGCCCGCTGGGCATTGAGAAGCTTAGCCCGTCGGTAATTCCCTCATTTACCAGTTCCTGAGACAACTCAATGAACTTACTCTTTTTGGCGGCAAGCAGGTCGTCCCAGAAGACGATGTTCTTGAAGCCTAACTCCTCCTTTAGATAACGCAGCTCATGCTTGATGCGCACATTGGATTTAGAGCGAATGGCGCCTCCGTGAATGATCATGGAGGCGCAATAGGTGCAGGTGAAGGGGCAACCTCGCTCCATCATCATGCCGATGGCACCGGTCTTGAAAGCATTGGAGTGTTGCTTGTAGGTCTCGATGTCCAATAGATCGTAGGCGGGCAGGCCGATCTGATCCAGGTCGATAAGCAGCTCGCCGAATTCGGCTCGTGATTCTCCAGCGTTCATAGCCGCCTCGATCTTAGCGCGGTCGTAGATGCCTTGAATATCCGCACTGGCTTCACCGGTCTCCATTAATCGGATGACGAAGGCGTCGAAGCTTAACTCCGCTTCACCGATGAAGACGTAGTCGACCTGGGTAGAGTCCCGTAGTGCCTGTTGGTGGTAGAAGGTGATGTGGCCGCCGCCCAAGGCGATAATTGTGTTGGGCCACCGCTCCTTGATGTATTCGCACAATTTCAGTACGGCCATATAAGAGGAGGAGAATAGTACCGATATTCCCACCACGTCAGGCTCGCATTCGATCTTGTCTAGCTCCTGCTGATAGAACTCGTAAACTCCCATCGGCGTCGCCGTTCCCCTCTGCAGATAGAACATGAAGAGGTCTTTGGCACAGTCAAGCAGTTGAAAGCGGACGTTATCGTGCCTGTTGCGGACGTAGGAGGCCAGCTCTATCAGTCCGGTGGGAGTTTCAAACTTTGGGATAAGCGTGTCGGACTCACCAGCTAGCAGTATCTCCTGCTGGTAGAGCGGCATTGAGCTTGGACTGATGAAGAGAATGTTCATCTGTTACTTCTCCATACCATGTATGCGGGAGGTGTTGCTGTGTGCGATTCGCGAGCACATGGCATCAAACTCACGCAGAATGGTCGCGCTGTTGCCGGTGCCACCCCAAACCCAGAGTTGCAGTGGCCCCGCAGCTGGATACTGTGAACCAATAGGGGTACCGGATGTTTCGTGGAACTCCTTTGAGCCTACATAGTCGTCTTCAGAAACATAGATAAAGGCCAGATAGCGTACAGCTGGGTTGAGTACACAGAGCATCATTGTCCCGGTATTGACCGTCATGTTCAGGTAGGCGAGTTCATACATCGCCATGCGCAGCTGGATGTTCCAGGAGGCGGCGTGAAATATGTGATGACCCTTGATGTCATCCGGCTCAAAATCGGAGTAAGTATCCTTGATAAACACAGGAGTGTAGCCCCTTTCGCAGATACCCTCAGCAACCTGCTTCCAGGTGTTGATATCGCTGTTTCGTCCCTCCTGTACGCCGTTAGAACGCAGGCTGATACAGACGGCCTTCTCCGGCTCAATCTTATGGTTTCTCAGCCACTGCTTTACAAAGGCC
This sequence comes from Thiohalomonadaceae bacterium, assembly GCA_050298555.1. Classification (GTDB taxonomy): domain Bacteria; phylum Pseudomonadota; class Gammaproteobacteria; order Thiohalomonadales; family Thiohalomonadaceae; genus JAPHSX01. The sequence continues at coordinate 25,340 of JBNKUL010000025.1, read as the reverse complement.
AGAGCGGTTTCGCTGCTCCTCAGTGGCTGACCGTAGCTGTTTCCATCGTAGCGAGACGGATCATTGATGCGGCGAATACTATCCAGTTCGTGCGGGTCGTCCAGATCGTAGTCGGAGGGGAAACGGCATAAGGAGATGGAGTCGGCAATCTTCCTGGTCTCCGCCCTGGTAGCGCATAGTGTCACCGCCTCGCATGAGGGCACCATGGCGTTTAGAGGCATAACGACATTATGAAGAAACCAGTGACTGCCATCCTCGAGTGTGGTTTCCTTCCTGCGTGTCGGGTTGCGGGATAGATCAAATATCGCCCCAATGGCTGGGGGAACGATGATAGTGTGCAGTCTATCCAGTCCTAAACGCTTGCGTTCGGCATCGGCATGGCACAGGCTGATGAGGTACTCGTAGTTCAGTGCATTAACGCTGAGGTCGTAATAAAAATAGAGGGTGGCCGTATCATGCTGCACAGCGGCAGTGTGTTTGAGTGAGAAGCGGTGGCCAACCCAGTCTATTTGCATAAATCCCGCATCAACCAGCAAGTTGGCGATCTGTTCCCGGATGCGTTTGCGCTCAATGACGACAACAACCCTGTGCGCATTCTCGCTCTTATTGATTTGATCAATGCGGGTAAGGGGTTTTTCACAATAGTATCCTGACCTGAAGCTATCAAGAAAGCCAATTACCTCGATGTCAGTCCGTGTTCGTCCGAGTAGCTCGACGAAGCGTGCTGCCGCTGCGCCACCCGGTGCCACATAGATACGCTCTCCCTCGGCGATATCATCAAGCTGTGTGATCTCACTGTTAAGCATAGTGAGGGTGTTAACTGTAATGTTCGCGGATGGTTCCGGACAGTAGCACGCCGGCACGCTCTATCTGTCGCTCATCCAGTAGCTGTTGCCACTCGTTAGTGCTGCCGCTGCGGTAGTGGAAGCGCATGTTCCTCTCCAGCTGCGGCAGTTCGACATTACTCATGTCAACGCCGTACCACTTGAGGATATTCTCGATGTGCTGCTGGTTATCCTGATGAAAATCTTCGTATTTGCTCAGCAGGATATCTAACTCCTGGTGCTGCCCTATGGCTTCAAGCCAGCCATTGATCCAGGTGACGGAGGCGGTGAGGTAATTGTCGATATACCAGTCGAGCAGGTATGAAACGGATTTGTCAGCCATATCCTCCGGCGGCACTACGCTCCAGGCACCTTCCAGTTGATGGGTCTTACCCTCGTTGCGGTAGCGTTTGACATGATGGGCCCAGCTAATCATTGATTGCCGGGGATCGCGAATATGCAGTACGAACTTAGGCAGAAATTTTCCCAGAAAGTGGATGTTGGTGGGGGAGGCGTCCAGGTGCTCCTGAGTGACCCCACCAGCCTCGATAAACTGGTCGAGCATATTGATGTCGATGACATCGAAGGGGAAGTAATTAAGTGATATCCGGCTTGGTTTTACCCCGAGGCTTTGCGCGATGGTGCCGGAGATAAACACCGAACCGCTTTTCGGCAGGGTGTTAATAAAGATCCTAGGGGGCGTTTCACTCATGCTTGGGCAACCTGTTTATCGTTTTTGTGTCTGGTCAATATATTGGGGTGGCTAGGCGAATTCAAGCTGGCGGCAGTCTGTAGTCGGCGCCCGTGGAGGCAAGGCGCCGGGCAATCTGTTGCGCCAGCAGCGGCGCCAGGCAGAGCAGTACCTTTTTTCCGTCGGGAACCTGTTCAGGGGATAGGATCCCTCGACCCAGATGGGTTCGACCGATACGTCCCGGATCTTCGTCGACGAAGAACTCCACCGCCCCGCCGAGGTGGCCGTAGAGCCAGCTTGCCGCTATCGCCGTGCCGAAGAGACCGATGGGCTGGTTGCTGGATTCATTCTCTGCCCAGGCAAGCACCTCTGTTAGCCACTTAATAAGCGGAGTCACCGGTTGTTGCTCACTGAGTAGTGCTGTATAGGCCGCATTTGATGTCGGCCGTGCAAGCAGGGAGATCTCTTTGTTTACCCATTCCGTTGTTGCCGTCACTACCTCAAACCCTGCCCGTTCTAGCAGAGCTCTCAATGTCAGCGGCGTGAAGTGGCTGCAGTGGTCGGCGATGAGCAGGTCGAAGGGGTTGTCGCGATAATAGGGCACCTCGATGAACAGCAGGCCGTCATCGGCCAGCAATTTGCGCAGTCTTATCAGCAGTTCAATGGGATGCGCCACGTGTTCCAGGGCGTGGATCATACTGATCATCTCCAGCCCTCCCTCCACACAGTCCAGCCCCTGATGGAAGCCCTCGAAACGTGGTATGGCGAGCAGCTCCTCGCGATAACGCGCATCCAGTTCCAGACCGTCGAAGCGCCAGCGGGGCAGGGCCTTCGACGCGGCCTGCAGGAAGGCGCCGTTGCCGCAGCCGAAATCGAGCAGCTTGCCCGTTTGTGGCAGTGCTCCATCCTCCAGCAGTTTGTGCAGCAGTACTTCGGAGCGGGCCTGGCCGCTGCCACCCGGATTGAACACCGGTTGCTCGGCACCCGCCGCCTGGGGATAGAGGGCATAGCCGTGATAGATCGCCGCGCACTCCTCATGCCACTGCTCCGTAGTCGGCTTCTGCAGGGTGCTGCAATGGTGGCAGAATGCCAGCGTGCCGCCCGCAGGCCAGGGACGGCAGTCGGAGGTGACGCGTGGCAGTTCAGTGAAGCCCGCCACCGTTTCCAGCGCATCGGCGCCACAGAGATGGCACAGCTTGCTCACGCCGTCTCCCTCGCCATCGCCGTGAATACCGCATCGAGGGTCGATTCGGCCGATGGTGGCGCGATGGCACATTCGCGCCGCAGTCGCTGGCCGTTCAGGGTGGTATGGGAGGGGCGCCGCGCCAACGGGACCCCCGCCTCGCTGGAGCTATGCGGCTGGACTAGTGAGGCATCGGCACCAACGGAGTGGACCAGCCGTTGTGCCGCCTCTTCGTAACTGAGATCGCGATCGGCAGAGAGCTGGAACAGCCCCCCCTTGCGCTGTTCGCTAATACAGATCATCGCCTGTACTGCCAGCTCCAGAGAGACGGGGGAGAGGAGAAGGTCGAAGAAGGGGTGGATCGTCTCACCAGCGGCGAGTGCCTGGCGCCACTCGAGAAACAGTGGCAGCCTGGGATGGACCACCTTGGTCAGGCGCAGTACCGCCACCGAGTCGCCCAGCTCAAGCAGGCGCCGCTCCGCCTCCGCCTTCTGACGACCATATTCGGTAAGCGGCGAAGTGGGGGCCTGTGCATCGACCATCGGCACGCTGCCGTCGAAGACCAGATTACTGGAGGGGAAGAGTACGAAGGCCCCAGCATCCACCAGGCGGGTGGCGAGCGTGACCGTGGCCTCTACATTAATCGCGGCGCTTTCGGTGGGGCTATCCTCGCAGTGTGCCAGATTGGTCGTCGCGGCGCAGAGGAAGGCGCTCTCGATATTCGGTGGCAAGGGGAAAGAGTCGGCAGCGGTGGCCAGGTCGAGTGCCAGTGTTCCCTCCGTGCCGTGGCGAGAGGTGGCCGTTACCGCCTCTCCCGTTTGGCGCAGTTGCCGCCACAAGGCACTGCCGATACCCCCATCGCCACCGACGATGAGTGCGCTTGGGACTGTCGTCACCCGCTGTGCCTCGGCGTGCAGCAGAGTGCCATCAGGTAGTGGGCCATCTTGCTGTAGCCGGTGTGCACCACCTCGTCGTTCATGGAGAAGAGGAAGACGTTCTCGAAATGCTCCTCCATTAGCGCCTTGAACTCATTGCCGCTCTTACAGTTGATGTGGCCGATACGGCTGGCGGGCGAGGCGTAGGCCTGGGACTCCAGCGACGGCATGCCGGCGATAAGCACACCGTGGCTGCTTAACGAGGCCTTGATGTGGTTGATGAAGCGCCCCTCCTCCTCGGCGGCGATATGCTCCATAACGTCGAGGGTGTAGGCGGCGTCGAACTCGCCGGGGTAGGGGGCCTGCATGATGTCGTGCAGCGCCACGCTGAAGGGCCAGTCGGGGTCCATGCGTCGTTTTGCGTCCTCCACGAACAGCGGCTCCACATCGATGGCGCTTAGCTCCCCCACCGACTGCTGTACCACACGGGCGCAGAAGGCATCGCCGCAGCCCACCTCCAGTACCTGCCCTTTGCCCTCCAGCATTTTGGCGACGAACTTGTAGCGCGCCAGGGTGAAGAGCAGCCGTTTGGGGTCATCGTGCCACACCTGGTTGTTCATCAGTCCGAGCTCGGCGATGCCGGAGCGCTCACGTACCTCCAGGGTCACCTGGTTGGCGGGGTCGAGGGTCTTTGTCGTCATATGTCGCCCGTCCCTATTCGAAGTAGATGTAGGAGTAGTCGCCGCTGTAGCCTGCCTGCTGGAACAGCCACTGCCACTCTTCGGGAGTGTGGAAGGCACGGCAGGTGAGCTGCCAGTACATTAGGTTCACCTTCTCCTGTTCATTGCGGTAGGCCTCTACGGTGAGGTAGCGGTGGCGTCGTGCCACGCGCTCCATCTCCTGCAGCGCCTGCCACAGCTGCGGCAGGTAGAGGTTGTGCAGGGTGTTAATGCTGAACACCAGGTCGAATTCATTGTCGGCGAAGGGGAGGGCATCGGCGCTCGCCCGTTGCAGCACGGGCTTCACCTCCTCCTTGGCGTGGCTCAGGGCGTAAGCGGAGATGTCGATGCCGGCGATGCGAGCCCTGGGCAGCAGCCGGCTGAACTCGTAGAGCAGGAACCCCTTGCCGCAGCCGACATCGAGGATCGCCGCATCATCGGCCAGGCCGTAGTGCTCGATCATCGCCTCGGCCACGGCGCGCCAGCGCCCGTCGTAGTGATAGCCGCCGTAGCCGATATCGCGATCGCCGTCCCAGTACTCCTCACCGAAGCGAGTGGCCACTTCGGCGTCCGCCGCCTTGTCGCGGCGGCTCACCCGGCCCAGGTAGTCGCGTTGGGTAGCGCGGTGTAGAGGGGAGATGAAGTCGAGCAGGGCCACGGCGCTACTTCATCAATGCCTGCACGTGTTTGCTCAGGGAGACCCGGCCGACGCTGTTGCGATTGCCCAGCTCTCCCACCATCTCGGCGCCTGCCAGGTTACCGAGAAAGCCGACCACATCCCACGGTGCCCCCAGTTTGACCAGCAGACTGGTGACGGCGAAAACCGCATCACCGGCCCCGACGCGGTCGGAGACCTGGGTGGCCAGCGAGGGGGCGGTCAGCAGCTCGCCGCCGGGATGGAAATGGGTGCTGCCGGCCTTGCCGCGGGTGACGGTGAAGTTGGGGCAGTCGATGCGCCGACTTACCTCCTCCAGTAGCTCCTCCCATGGGGCATGGCGCAGTCGTGTCTCCAGCGCCACCTCGTGGGTGGCGAGTGATACATAGTCGGCTCGCGGGTACTTGGAGACGGTGTTAAAGCCGCGGTTACCGGCATTGGCCTGGGTGTTGAGGGCGAGGAAGGGGGCGTGCTCCACTATTGCCGCTACTGCCCCTGCCGTCATCATGCCATGGCCGTAGTCGGTGACCACCACCAGGTCGTAGTGCGGCGCCTGTTCACGGATCTCCGTGATCAGGGCCTGCTCCTCTTCGCCGGCCAGCGGGGTATCGTCCATTTCGTAGATCTCGAACAGACGGGTGCCGGTGTAGTTATCGACGAAACGTCGCTTGTGCAGGGTTGGGGCGGCGGGTTGGGTGATAAAGGTGGGCGTCACATTGGGTGCCAGTGCCTCCCGGATGAAGTTCTCACGGCGCTGCTCCTCGCCAAGCACGGCGATCAGGCCCACTTCGCCGCAAATCCCGGCCAGGTGGTTGGCCACCGCCAGTGAACCGCCGGCATAGGCCTCCTGGGAGCGGTGCAGGAAGGCCATCATCGGGTCCTTGTTGGACTTGCCCAGGCCGTCGCAGAAGACGTACTCGTCGATGATCGCCTCGCCCACTACCAGCACCTTGAGCTCCGAGGCGCGCTCGAGAAAACCGAGCACCTCGTCCATGTTGTGGGCGTCGCGGAATGTTGCCAGCCACGCCTCGGTCTCGGGCGGATAGATATTGAGGTTGGCGTTAATCAGGTGGGAGGAGCTGAAGGTGATATCGTCGGTAAAGAGCAGCCGCCCGCCTACTGACTGGATTGCCTGCTCCTCATCGCGAATCTTGCCGGTCACATCACTCTCGGCATCGGTGTACTCGCTGCCCTTGACGTAGAGATTTGGCTGCAGCGCATGGATCACCTCCACAGCAGAGGGCCATTGGCTAATCGCCACGTAATCGACGCAGCCCAACGCGGCCAGCGCCTCGGCACGCAGGCTTTCGGTGAAGGCGGGACGTCCCGGCCCCTTGTTGACGTGGCGGTCGGTGGTAATGGTGACCACCAGTACGTCGCAATTTCGCCCAGCCTCCTCCAGGTGGCGGATATGGCCGGGATGGAGTAGGTCGAAGACGCCGTGGCATTGGGCGACAACCTTGCTCTCGTCCTTGAGCCGGGCGATGGTGGCGGCCAGTGCATCGATGTTTTGAATCTTCTCTTTCATGCCGTTCCTAGACAAAGGGGATGTGGTCGGGGTCGAGGGCCAGGTATTCGAGGATCGCCAGGTTCTTGCCGTGCACCGTGCAGTGGTGGTGACAGGAGCGCGAGGGGTCGAAGCTGTAGAGGCGCTCGCGGTTCTCCTCGGAGAACCAGAAGTCGCGGAACGAGCGCTCCTCAATGGAGCCGAGCAGCCCCTCCTGGTTATAGGCCTTGTCGTGACAGGTGTAGACCATGCGGTCGGCGGCGATCACCGGCTGGAACTGCAGGAAGGGGCAGAAGCTGTAGGACTTGTCGAACACCCGTTCCTCCAGTTCGTGATAGTGGTCGATCACGCTGAAGTTGTCGTCCTCCAGTTTGCGTGCCTGTTCGATCTGTCGCGCCACCTCGTCGCGTATCTGCGCGTGGTAGTGGTTGTTCTCCGCGACGCTGTTGCCGACCACCACGCCGGAGAGTTTGACGTGGTTGACGCCCACATCGCGCAGGGTGCGGCAGACCTCTGTCACATGGGTATGGTTGTGCTGGTCGATGATGAAGCTGGAGCCGAGTACGCAGCTGGAGCCACGCTTAATGAAGGCTCGCATGTTGTCGAGCAACTTGGCGAAGCTACCCTCGGGCACTCCGCGGGCGTGGCTGTAGCTCGCCTCGTCCCAGCCGTCGAGGGAGACGCGCAGCCAGGTGCCGTGCTCGGCGAAGACATCGGCCATCTCCCCCTTGAGGTTGGAGCCATTGCTCAGTGCCGCCACCTTGACGCCGCCGGCGGCAAGGCGCCTGACGCACTCGGGCAGCGGTTTGTAGATGAGAGGTTCGCCGCCGCCGGAGAAGGTGATCGCACGTACCCCCATCCCGACGATATCGTCGATAATCTCCAGCATCTTCGCCTCGGGGATGGCGTCGCGCTGGTCCATCTCCTCGCCCAGCTGCAGGTTGTCCACGTGGTAGGCGCAGTACCAGCAGTCGTGGTTGCAGTGGTTGGTGGGCTTGATGCGGATGTGTACCGGTGCCAGTACGCGCTGCTCACGGATCGCCGCCAGGTGGTCCTGGTAGCTGAGGAACTTAAGGTTGCTGTAGAGGGTGCCCATCAGCACTCCTCCAGTGCTGTGCGAATCGATGCGGCGATGGGCTCGGCCTGCAGCCCGAAGCCCTCCATTAGGTTGTCCTGGGAGCCGTATTGCGTGGTGAACTGGTCGGGGATGCCGAGGCGCTTCACCGGCGGCAGCGCGGCTCCGGCGTCGAGCAGTGTTTCCACCACGGCGCTGCCGAATCCGCCCGCCAGTACGTGCTCCTCGACGGTGACCAGCAGTTTTACACCTGGGAGGCGGCGGAGCAGGGCGTCGCGGTCCAGCGGCTTGACCGTGTGCAGGTCGATGACGCCGCACTCGATGCCCTCTGCGCGCAGGATCTCGGCGGCGCCCAGCGAGCGTTGCGCCATCACCCCGGTGGCGGCGATTAGCACTTCGCCCGGTTCGCGCAGCAGCAGTGCCTTGCCGATCTCAATATTGCTCTCGGGCGGGGTGATGACCTCGTCGCCGCCCTTGCCGAGGCGGATGTAGAGCGGCCCCTTGTGTTCCAGTGTCTGCGGCATCAGCCGAGCCATCTGCTCCGCATCGGCCGGCGCCACCACACTCATATTGGGCAGGGCACGCATGATCGCCATGTCCTCGGTGGCCAGGTGGGTCGGCCCCAGTGGCGCATAGACCATGCCGCCGCCGTTGGCGATGAGGCGTACCGGCAGGTTCTGCAGGCAGAGGTCGATGGCGACCTGCTCGTAACAGCGGCGGCTGAGGAAGGTGGCGATGGTGTTGACGTAGGGGATGTAACCGTCGAGGGCGAGGCCGGCGGCCATGCCGATAATGTGCTGCTCGGAGACCCCCTCCATAAAGAAGCGCTCCGGCATCTCGCGTTGCATCTCGGCCAGGGTGCCGGGGCCGAGGTCGGAGCCGATGAAGACCACCCGCGGGTCCTGTTTCGCCAGCTCATAGACGCTGTTGAGGCAGGTCTTTCTCATTGGTAGGCCTCCAGCGCGGCGCGCATCTCGGCCATCTGTTCGGCGTTAATGCGCGATTTGTGGTGCCACATGGGATGAAATTCGGCGAAGGGGAAGCCCTTGCCCTTGACGGTGTGGCAAATGATGGCGCTGGGTTTGCCCTCCTGCAGCGGCAGGCGGGAAAGGGTGTCTCGTAGCTCTTCCATGTCGTGGCCGTTGATCTCGCTGACGCCAAAACCGAAGGCGCGCCACTTCTCTGCCAGCGGTTCGAGGTCCAGCACCTCACGGGTGGTGCCGTAGGACTGCAGCTTGTTGTAGTCCACCATTACGGTGAGGTTCTCCAGTCGGTGCTTGGCAGCCGACATCGCCGCCTCCCATACCGAGCCCTCGTTGATCTCGCCGTCACCGGTAACGACCACCACGCGGCTGCCGTCGTTGCGAATGCGTGACGCCAGCGCCATACCCACTCCGATGGAGAGGCCGTGGCCCAGTGCGCCGGTGGAGGCCTCGACGCCGGGGATCTTGCCGAGCTCCGGGTGGCCGCCGAGGCAACTGTGTTGCGAGCAGAAGCCGCGCAGCGCGTCGCGCTCGATAAAGCCCTTGTCGGCGAGCAGGGCGTAGAGGGTGAGGCAGCCGTGGCCCTTGCTGAGGATCAGGCGGTCGCGCCCGGGCCAGCGGGGTTCGTCGACACGGTAGCGTAGAAAGTCGTCGTAGAGGGCGCGCAGGATCTCGATCAGCGACATGGAGGAGCCGAGGTGGCCGCGGCCGCCCCCCTCCAGGGCGTCGAGAACCAGGCGGCGCAGCTCGCGGGAGCGCAGGTCCAGCGGGCTCTCAAGCGAGCGGCGCATAAAGGCCTCAACGCTGGAGGCGTCAGTAAGGGAATCGTTCATATGTCCTCAAAATCTCGTCGAGCAGGTGGCGGGCGCGCTTCAACTGGCGCTGTTTGATCTCCGTCCACCCATCTTCCCCCGTGCCGGATGCGTGGGCGCGTCTTGCCTGCCCCTGGGGGAGAAATTCGTTGAGCAGAATCATACACCAACGCAGGCCGTAGAGTGGATAAAGCGCCTTAAGCCTATCCTCGAAGGCAGCATCGTGGTGGTAGATAGCTCTCATTTTTTCGACAAAGGCCCTTTTTATCTGCTCGTCGAGCGACATGGCGGGGTGCCAGAGAAAATCGGCCACCAGCTTGACCGGATCGTCCCAGCCGAAGTACTCGAAGTCGACAAAGGTGAGCCTGCCGCTGCTCTGCTGAATAGCGTTGTGAAAGCCGAAGTCGGCGGGGCTGAGGGTTCGGTGCTCAGGCGCCAGCTCCTCACGGAATAGCAGCCCCTGTTCCCGGTATTGCCGCTGGGCATGGGCCAGCAGTCGCTCCATTGCGGGCTGGAACTCCCTGCTGATGAAGGCCTTTAGCTTCGGCTCGTCTTCTAACTGGAGCAGCCGCTCCATGCGCATGGCGAGCTGGCGCTCCAGTTCGCTGCCGCTGAGGACCGCCTCACAGGCGAGTGGCAGCTGCCGTGCACTTGCAGACAGTCGCAGAGCGTGTAGCCGGGCGAGAAAGTCGCCTGCCGCATCGATTTCCTGTTCCCCGATGGTGGAGGGGGGGCTCCCCTCGATCCAGTTGAAGAGGGCGATACGCTCCCGCTCAGACCAGGCCTGGAGGCGGGGCACGCAAGCGACCCCCTGTGTGGCGAGAAACTCGAGTCCGCCCAGCTCGGCCTGCAACCGATCCGGACGCCCCGCCTCGAGCGGCGGGTAGTGTTTGGCCGCCAACAGCGTGCCATCGGGCAACTGGGTACGGTAGACGCTGCTGTTGCCGCCCTGCGGCAGCGGGGTGAGGGTGACACTCTCGACCTGAGCGAGGCGTGCCACGGTGGTGGTGAGGCCTGAGTTCATACGCATTCGCCCAGCACGGCGAGCTCGATCTCCGCCCAGCTGCGACACAGCTGGACGCCTTCTGCTACTTCCTCGCTATGGCTGGGGGCGTAGAGATAGCGTGCTACAGAGGTGGGGAAGTCGGGGTGGGCGAAGAGTTCGGGCAGGTCGTCGATGAAACAGTCGCAGTCGAGCGAGGCGATGCGAGCGACCTTTGCCTCGCGCGTCTCCTCGAAGTAGAGGGCACTGGGCGAGAGGGCCAGGCCATCTTCGGCAAAGAAGCGCTGGTTCTCCATCCATGCTCGTGCCGCCTCACGCAGGTCGATGCGTTCCGGGTCGTGGTGGCCGTAGCGGGTTTTATGGCTGACGATGAAAAGCTCGGCACCGCACTCCCTTGCGCGACGGATGAAGGGGGCCACGCCCTCAATCAACTCGGCACGCTCCATGTATTTGCCGTAGACACGGCCTTGCAGGCGCTGCCACTGGTACTCACCGTTTTCCTGCAGGCGCAGGGCGTCACGTACCGCAGCCTTGCCACCGGTGAAGTCCTCATCGAGTAATTTCCACTCCCTGGTGACCTCGTTGAATAGGCGGTCGTAGCCCGCGATGGTGTTGTCGAAGTCGATTCCGATACGCACCACGGATTACCCGCCCCAGCCCCCGGAGAGGTCGAGCAGGGCATGGCAGAGCACCAGGTGGGAGACCTCAACCTGCCCATAGTGATCGGAGGGGATGTAGAGGTTCATGTCGCCGCAACGGCGTAGCGGGTTGTCGGGAGAGAAGCCGCTCAGGGTGAGCACGTAGCAACCGGCGTCGCGCGCCGTCTCCACGGCGTTAAGGATATTGGTCGAGGCGCCTGAACTGCTGATGGCCACCAGCAGGTCTCCGCTTCGGGCCTGCATCGCAACCTGTTTGGCGAAAACCTGCTCGTAGCCGAAGTCATTGCCGTAGCAGGTGAGGGCGGCGGCATCGTTCAGGGCGGTGGCGGCGACACCGCCGTTGCGGGTGAAGTCGATGGCCATGTGGCTGGCGATGGCGGCACTGCCGCCGTTGCCCACGAACATGACCTTGGCCTTATTGCCCTGTATCCCCGTCACCGTGTCGATGGCCCAGGCCAGTGCGTCGTCGATATCGACCAGGGTACCGCCCTGATCGTTGGCCTCGGCCGAGGCGCAGAGTTCGCTAAGACTCTGCAGGTGTTGTTTATATGTGTTTTGCATAATCCCTATTCGTCGCCGAGGTAACGGAACCAGTCGCGTGTCGCCTCTTCGATATTCTCTGCGTTCCACACCGGGGCCTCGCGCCAGTAGTCAATATTCTCCAGCATGATCGCCACCCCCTCCTCGAAGCTCACTGTCGCCTCCCAGCCGAGCAGGCGTTTGATCTTGCTGACGTCGGCATAGGTGCAGTCGGGTTCGCCCGGGCGCTTGGGGATGTATACATGCGGCCCCCCCAGCAGCTCCACCAGGCGGTTGACGCTGTAGCTGTTGTCGGAGCCGATGTTCATGATCTCGCCGCTAAGCTCGCTGTCGGCGGCGCGCACGAAGGCCTCCACCACGTCGGTGACGAAGGTGAAGTCGCGGGTCTGGGTGCCGTCGCCGACGATGGTAAAGGGCTCGCCGGCCAGTTTCTGCGCCAGGAAAACGCCGAATACCGCGCCATAGGTGCCGGAGGTGCGCGAGCGTGGCCCGTAGACATTGAACATGCGCAGCGAGACGGCCGGCAGGCCGTAGACCTGGTTCCAGTGCATTACGCACTGTTCACCCAGCATCTTGGCCAGGGCGTAGGGATACTGAGGCCGCATCTCGGCATCTTCGGCGGTGGGGTAGTGGTCGGGGATGCCGTAACAGGAGGAGGAGGCGGCATAGACGAAGCGCTTTACCCCGGCCTCACGTGAGGCCTCCAGCACCGATACCGTGCCGTCGACGTTGGCGCGGTGGTAGGGGATGGGCTGCTGGATAGAGGGCACGATGTCCGCCAGCGAGGCCAGGTGGAAAACCCGCTCTACCCCGTCGAACAGGGGACGAATGCGCTCCAGGTCGTTGATGTCCACTCGATGGAAGTGGAGCCGCTCACTGTCACGCAGGTGGGCTATGTTCTCCTCCCGTCCGGTTGAGCAGTTGTCCAGAATGACGACCTCATGGCCATCGCCCAGCAGGCGCTCAGCCAGGTGGCTGCCAATAAAACCGGCACCGCCGGTAACCAACATCTTCACAGCAAACCCCTATATAAAATTGACATGCGGCACGCGCCCTTCAACCAGCTCGAAGAGGTAACGGTTGACCTCATCCATGCGGCAGTTGCGACGACACTCGGAAATATCGAGGTCATGGCGTACAAAATTGAAATTCTGTTCTCTCTTTTCCCCTTCCCAGATCCCCTGGAAGCCCTGCTCGAAGACGTTGCCGAGGGCAAAGCGGCTGTCGTTTAAATAGGCGGGGCAGGCGTAGAGCTCGCCGTTGGTCATGATATGGGCCCAGAACACTGGTGTTGAGTAGCAGGTGCTGTAGCGCTCGGCGATATCCTGGGCGTATTTTCGCATGGTGTGGGCGCGAAAGATGAGCGAAAAGTCATCGCTTGACCACCTGGAGAGCGGCCCCTCCAGCTCCAGGTAGTCGCCATAGTCGATATCCTTATAACGCTCGGTGTCGCTCGAGAGGTGGTGCGAGTAGGGTTTGATCACCAGATAGTCGAGGCCGATCTCATCGCGGCAGATGCGGGCCAGCTCCTCCATCTCAGCGGCGTTCTCCGGCAGCAGGATGGCCTGTGCCCCGATCGTTGTCTGCAGGCCGTGCTTGCGCCGGTGCTCGACGGCCTGTTGCAGGTTGCGGATGACGCGCTCGAAATCCCCCTGCTTGCCGCGGTGGATATCATCGTAGGTGGCCGATGTGCCTGCATTGATGGAGGCCTTGATCCAGGTGACATCGCCCAGTGCCTGCTCGATAAAACGTTCGTTGAGGACGGTGGCATTGGTGGTGATGCCGAAGTCCAGCCCCGCCGCGTGACCGGCGTTGATCGCCTCTACGATCCCCTTGTGCAGCAGGGGTTCCCCCTCGCCGGCCAGGTGGACGCTCTTCACCCCCAGACGCCCCATCTCCTCGAGCAGCGCGATCAGCTTCTCGCCTTCCATGGTCTGCGGCTGGTAGCCGATGTAGTCGTAGGCACAGAAGCGGCAGCGGTGGTTGCAGGCGCCCACTGGGGAGAGTTCCACATAGATGGGATAGACACGCTGCATCTGCTGCCACTCGTCACCGGCCCTGAGGAATTCAGCGACCCGTAGCGGATGGTAGGCAAGCTTGTGCCCGTCAATTCTGTATTTGTCAGTCATACCTGCTTTTTTTGTGGGGGATGGCACCGGGGGTGGAGTGCCGGGGCACTCGACCAAAAATCGGTAAGTTGCGGCAAAACTACCCACTATTTAATCTTGTTACAACAGTAAGAGACATATATCGGCACAACAGGGCAAAAGTTGAGTATGCAGGTAGAGTTGAAAGATGTTCAGATGGTCTGGGACAGGGCGGCACATAACGCCTTCCCTGATCTGCTGTGTCACAGGGGGCGCTACATCGCCGTGTTACGTGAGGGGGCTACCCACGTATCGCGCGACGGCGTGATCCGACTCCTCAGCTCGGAGAATGGCGTGGCCTGGCATGCCGTATCACTGATTGCAGAGCAGGGTGCCGACCTGCGCGACCCGCGCCTCAGCGTAACGCCTGACGGTGGACTGATGTTGATCTGCGCCGCCTTCAAGGGGGAGGCGCGCGGCTTCTTCACCCAGACCTGGTTCTCTACGGATGGCATCGCCTGGGAGGGGCCTCACGAAGTCGGTGAGGCGGACACCTGGTTGTGGCGGGCCAGCTGGTATGAGGGGAGTGCCTACGCCTTTGGCTATTACGGCGGTAAAGAGGACTACCATATTAGCCTCTACCGCAGTGATGATGGTGGGCGCCATTTTGACAAATGGGTCGATCACGCCTTTTGTGACGGCTACTGCAACGAGCACGGCATGGTCTTCACCGAGGAGGGGGCGGCGGTGATGCTGTTGCGCTGCGACCCCGAGCCCGCCGTACTGGGCCGGGCTCGGGACCCCTTCAAAGAGTGGTGCTGGCAGCGCCTGGACAGGCGCATCGGCGGGCCGCAGCTGCTTCAGTGGCGTGGTGAGCTGCTGGCCGGTGTCCGCCTCTATGAGCCGGAACCGACGACCTGGCTCTGTCGTATCAATGAGGCCGAGGCGCGGGTGGAGCCGCTGCTGCAACTGCCCTCAAGCGGTGATACAAGCTATCCGGGGCTCTGCCTGGAGGGGGATAGCCTGCGTATGCTCTACTACAGCGAACACTCCGGCCACTGTGCCATCTGGAGCGCACTCATCGAGTTACAGTCCTGATCGCCCCTCATTAGCCAACTCCTCTCGAGAAGTTGGCAAGCAATATGCATTCATCCCAGTAAACGTCATGAAACGGATACCTCTAGCGAGGAGACTGAGATGAATACAATCGATACAAATCAACTACTTATGCAGCTGCGTACCGCTGCAGCCCAGGCCAAGGGCCCCGCTGTGGCGGCCCCGGCACAGACCGAACAGGCAGGCGGCGCCAATTTCTCGTCACTGCTGACTCAGTCCATCGACAAGGTCAATTCACTGCAGCAGACCGCCGGTGTCCAGACCCGGGCATTCGAGATGGGCGACCCCAACGTTAGCCTGCCCGAGGTGATGATCGCCAAGAGCAAGGCGGGACTGGCCTTCGAAGGTATGGTTCAGGTGCGCAACAAGATGGTTGAGGCCTACCAGGAAGTGATGCGCATGCAGGTGTAGCCCGCCTGACGCCAAACTGACTGCCCCAATAACATAAGATAACGGTTGAAGAACGATGGAAATGGCAAAGACTGAAAACGAAGCAACCTCTCCCCTGAGCGCGATGACAGAAGGGTTCATCCAGCTGCCCGCGGTACGCCAGATGGGAGTTCTGATTGGTTTTGCCGCCGTGGCGGCACTGGGCGTCGCCCTGGTGATCTGGTCCATGACCCCCTCCTACGGCGTGCTGTTCGGCAACCTGGGAGACAAGGAGGCGGCTGAAATCGCCGAGCTGCTGCGCCAGCGCAACATCGAGTACAAGCTCGATGAGCGCACCGGCGCCCTGCTGGTCCCCTCCAGCAAGGTACAGGAGCTGCGTATGTCGCTGGCCGCCGAGGGGTTGCCCAAGAGCAGCGGTATGGGCCTGGAGATCCTGCAGAAGAAGTCGGAGTTCGGTACCAGCCAGTTCATTGAGACCACCCGTTATCAGCACGCCCTGGAGCAGGAGCTGGCCCGCTCGATCATGAGCCTGAGCAACGTCGAGAGCGCTCGCGTTCACCTCGCCCTGCCCAAGCAGTCGGTATTTGTACGCAAGCGCCAGCCGCCTACCGCCTCGGTTCTGCTCAACCTCTACGCCGGTCGTGTGCTGGAGGATGAGCAGGTGGCCGCCATTCAGCACCTGGTCGCCTCTGGCATTCCCAACCTCGAGCCGCCCCAGGTTACCGTGGTGGATGAAAATGGCCGTCTGCTGAGCACCAAGAAGCGCACCGGCGAAATGGCCCTCAACCAGGACCAGTTTGAGTACACCCGTAGTATCGAGAGCAGCTACATCGAGCGTATTGAGGACATTCTCGCCCCGGTTGTCGGCCGTCACGGCATGAGTGCCCAGGTCGCCGCCGAGATCGACTTCACCGTTACCGAGCAGACCCAGGAGAGCTTCAACCCCGACCTGCCGGCACTGCGTAGCGAGCAGATTTCCGAAGAGCAGATGCTGGGTGAGACCCTCTCCGGCGTGCCCGGCGCACTCTCCAATCAGCCTCCGGGTGCCGCCAGCGTGCCGGAAGTGGCCGATGGAACCAGCGGCACTGGTGAGCGTCAAAAAATTAACTCCCGCGTCAATGCCACCAAGAACTACGAGCTGGACCGAACCATTAGCCACAGCCGCCTCGGCTCAGGTAGTATCAAACGTCTCTCTATCGCCGTAGTGGTGGACGAGCGTCTTACCACCAACGAAGAGGGCGTAGCGGTGCGTGAGGCGCGTAGCGCCGAAGAGATGGAGCGCCTGACCTCCCTGGTACGTGAGGCGGTAGGGTACAATGCGGCACGTGGCGACACCGTCAACGTGATCAGCACCGCCTTCGCCGCGCCTGAGATGGTGGCCGAGCTGCCCGAGCAGCCGCTGTGGGAGCAGACCTGGGTGCTGGATATTGCCAAGGTCGGCGGTGTGGTGACACTGGGCCTGCTGCTCATCTTCATGGTACTGCGCCCGATGATGCGCAACCTCTCGGCGGTGAGCGAGCCTGAGGCGGTACCGGCTGGTGCCGGTGCAGCGGGTGGGCTGGGGCTGGCCGAGGACCAGCTGAGCCTCACCGGCGGCGAGCATGAGGGCGCCATCAAGCTGCCCGGCCCGGGCGCCTACGAGGACAATATCGCGATGGTACAGGGTGTGGTAAAAGACGATCCCAAGCTTGTCGCACAAGTTGTACGTAACTGGATTTCGGAAGACTAAACAATGGCTGATGCACCCAATCCAAAACTGAGCGGCGCCGAGCAGGCGGCGGTACTGCTGATGAGCCTCGGCGAGGATGCTGCCGCCGAGATCATGAAGCACCTCGGTCCGAAAGAGGTGCAGAAGGTGGGCGAGGCGATGGCCACCATCGGCAACGTCACCAAGGAGCAGGTGACCGGTGTGGTCTCCAGCTTCGCCGACACCCTGGGTACCCACACCGCGCTGGGTACCGGTAACGAAGATTACCTGCGTAACGTGCTGCAGGGGGCGCTGGGTGAGGACAAGGCCGACCAGCTGATCGACCGTATCCTCATCGGCCGCTCCTCCAAGGGGCTTGAGGCGCTCAAGTGGATGGACCCGCGTGCCATCGCCGAGATCATCCGCCTGGAGCACCCGCAGATCATCTCCATCGTCCTCTCCTACCTCGACAGCGACCAGGCCGCCTCGGTATTGAGTCTGCTGCCCGAGAATATGCGCTCCGACATTCTGATGCGTATCGCCAGCCTCGACGGTATCCAGCCCAGTGCCCTGATGGAGCTGGACGAGATTCTGGAGAAGCAGTTCGAGGGCACCAGCGGTAACATCAAATCCTCCAGCGTCGGCGGTACCAAGACCGCCGCCAACATCCTCAACTTCATGGACAGTGCCGTCGAGGGCAAGATCATGGAGACGGTCAAGGAGCTGGACAACGAACTGGGTACTGAGATTGAGGACCTGATGTTCGTCTTCGACAACCTGGTCGACCTCGATGACCGCAGCATCCAGGCGCTGCTGCGCGAGGTCTCCTCCGAGAGCCTGATCCTCGCCCTCAAGGGGGCGGAGGACATGCTGCAGGAGAAGATCTTCAAGAACATGTCCAAGCGTGCTGCCGAGATGCTGCGTGACGACCTCGAGGCGCGTGGTCCGGTACGCCTCAGCGATGTAGAGACGGCACAGAAAGAGATCCTTGCCATCGCCCGCCGTATGGCCGATGCCGGTGACATCTCTCTGGGTGGTGGTGGCGATGAGTTCATCTAAGGTAAGTGCCCCCAGTAAGCCGAGCAGCCGCATTATCGATGGCGAAAGCCTCAGCGCTTATGAGCGCTGGGAGCTGCCCGCCATGGGTGAGGCGCAAAAAAAGGCCATCGAAGAGGTTGAGGTCGAAGAGGTCGAGCCGATTACCGCCGAACAGATCGAGGCGATCCAGCAACAGGCCCGTGATGAGGGGTTCGAGCAGGGGCGCCGCGAGGGGCTGCAGGCGGCGCGCAATGAGATCGACGCCACCCTGCAGCGCCTGGAGCAGGTGATCCAGCAGGTGGCCGAGCCGCTGCAGGCGGTGGATGAGCAGGTGGAGGGCGAGCTGATGCAGCTGGCCATCGCCATCGCCAAACAGATCATCCGCCGCGAACTGCAGACCACCCCTGAACACGTAGTCGCCGTGGTGCGCGAGGCACTCTCCGCACTGCCCTCGGCGGCACGCAAGATCGAGGTCCACCTCAATCCTGAGGACGCACAGCTGGTACGTGAACAGCTGGTGCCCGCCGATGATGCCGAGCAGCCCTGGAAGCTGGTCGATGACCTTACCCTGACCCACGGTGGCTGCCGCATTGAGAGCGAAAGCTCGCGTATCGACGCCAGCGTAGAGAAGCGCCTCAACAGTGTGGTGGCCGAGCTGCTGGGCGGCACCCGGATCGCCGACGATGACGACACCGAATAACGAGCGAGCCGCCCGCTGGGCCAGTTTCCTGGCGCAGGAGCGCGACAAACTCGCCGACCCCATTCCCCTCAACGTCGAGGGGCGCATTACCCGCATGATTGGCCTCACCGTCGAGGCCGAGGGCATTCAGGCCAACATCGGTTCACGCTGTCTTATCGAGAACGCCAGTGGTGGCACTATCGAGGCCGAGGTGGTCGGTTTCGCCGAAAAGCACCTCTACCTCATGCCTACCGGCAATATTCGCGGCATTGGCCCCGATTCGCGCGTCATCCCCACCGGTAAGGTCTACGATGCACCTGTCGGCGATGAGCTGCTGGGCCGTGTTATTGATGGCGCCGGCAACCCACTGGACGGCAAGGGGCCGCTGAAGACCCGCAAACGCATGCCGCTCACCGGCCACTACATCAACCCGATGGCGCGCAAGCCTATCGACGAGCCGCT
The DNA here is from genome assembly GCA_050298555.1 of Thiohalomonadaceae bacterium. GTDB lineage: Bacteria > Pseudomonadota > Gammaproteobacteria > Thiohalomonadales > Thiohalomonadaceae > JAPHSX01. The sequence goes on along the minus strand of JBNKUL010000025.1, from coordinate 6,355 downwards.
CGATGTGGGGGTGCGTACCATCAACGCCATGCTCACCGTCGGTCGCGGCCAGCGCATGGGCCTGTTCGCCGGTACCGGTGTCGGCAAGAGTGTGCTGCTGGGGATGATGACCCGCTTTACCACCGCCGACGTGATCGTGGTCGGCCTCATCGGTGAACGTGGCCGCGAGGTCAAGGAGTTCATCGACCACATCCTCGGAGAAGAGGGGATGGCCCGCGCGGTGGTGGTCGCCGCCCCCGCCGACAATACCCCGGTGATGCGTCTGCACGGCGCCTCCATGGCCACCGCTATCGCCGAATATTTCCGTGATCAGGGCAAGAACGTACTGCTGCTGATGGATTCCCTTACCCGTTACGCTCAGGCCCAGCGTGAGCTGGCGCTGGCCATCGGCGAGCCGCCCGCCACCAAGGGCTATCCCGCCTCGGTGTTTGCCAAGATCCCGCAACTGGTTGAGCGCGCCGGGAACGGCGACGAGGGGGGCGGTTCGATCACCGCCTTCTATACCGTACTGACCGAGGGGGACGACCCGCAGGACCCTATCGCCGACTCCGCCCGCGGTATTCTCGATGGCCACGTGGTGCTGGCGCGCCGCCTCGGTGAGGTGGGCCACTTCCCTGCCATCGATATCGAGGCCTCCATCAGCCGTGCGATGAACCAGATCACCGACGACGAGCATCAGCAGGCGGCACGCTGGGTGAAGAAGGTCTACTCCACTTTTGAGAAGAACCGAGACCTCATCAGTGTCGGCGCCTACACCCGCGGCTCCGACCCGCGTATCGACGAGTCGATCAACCTCAATCCGGCGATCCTCGAGTTCCTGCAGCAGGACATGAACACCCCCTTCGATTACCCGACCAGCCTGAACGATCTGATGGTACTGCAGCAGCGTAGCGGTGGCGGGGCCATGACCGCTCAGGGACAGGGTAATGGGGTGGAGCTGGTACAGCGCGATCAGCCCGGTCAGTAACCACTCGCTATACTAAAATTCCATGAGCCGTTCTAAGCGTCTGCAACCGGTACAACGCGTCACCGAGGCGCGGGAGAAGGATGCCGCCCAGGCCCTGGGTGATGCCCAGCAGCAGCTGCAACATCTACGGCAGCAACTGAAGGAGCTGGAGCACTACCGCGAGGAGTACCGCAACCAGTACCTGCAGAGCGGCAGCACCGGCTTTAGCGCGCAGAAGCTGCAGCAGATGCAGGGCTTTCTCGCCAGCCTCGATAAGGCCATTCAACAGCAACACCAGAACATCACTCAGGCCGAACTGCTGTGCGAGCAGAAAAAGCAGCTCTGGCATCAGGCTCGCGGTCGTACCCAGGCGCTGGAGAAGGTAGCAGAGCGCTATCTGGATGAAGAGCGCCAGCAGCAGAACCGGCGAGAGCAGAAGGAGAACGATGAGTTCGCCTCGCGCTCTAGCGACCCCACCAAGGGCTAAGTGGCCCTATATTTGCATATCTCCCTTGTAGAAGTAGCCCATGTCAAAAAACCGATAGGGAGCAATGACCATGTTGCAGACAAACCCGAGTGGCCCCGCGCTGGGCGCCCTCTCGCTCGAACCGCCGCCAAAGGCGAGAGCCGAGAAGGGCATTGGCAGCGAGGAGTTCTCGCAAGAGTATGAAAAGCAAGTAAAAAGTGTCGAATCGCAGGGCCGTGCCGAGGAGGCCTCCAAGCCCGAGGAGTCCGCCAAGGCTGAGCAAGCTGAAGAGCGTGCCGAGGTCGAGCAGGCTGCCGGCGAGGAGTCACCTTCTCAGGACCAGGCGGCAAACGATGAGAAGCCGGAGGGCAAATCCTTGCCGCTGCAGGAGATGCGGCAGATGGCCGAGGAGATCGGTGCTGATAAGCAGGTTGCTGCCGCGGATGAAGAGCTTGCGATCACAAACGAAGTGACGTCGGCTACGATGGCTGAGGCCAAGGCAGAGGGCGAACCCAAGGTTGAGGGTGAACTTAAGCTCAAGGACGAGAGTGAACTCAAGCTGGATGAAGAGACGGATGAGGCAGGCGGACCAGCGGCAGTTGCCGCCCAGCCGCTGGAGGAGGCGGCCAAACCCGCCGCTCCATCGCTGGTGGCCGCCGCCGTTCGAGAGGCGGTGGGCAGCAAAGAGGCCGCTCCACCCGAGCCCGATAGCGACATCGCCGTGAGCGATGAGCTGGTCGTGAAGGATGGGGAGCTGGCAGAGAGTACCGCCAAGCAGCGCGGCAAAGAGGGCGGTGACCTCGCTTCACTGCTGGCTCGCCAGCAGAAGGATGTAGCAGGTAGCGAGCAGCTGCCGCGCGGGGAGCGTGGATTCGATGCCGCACTGAGTACGGCAACGGGACGGGCGACCCCCGCCGCCGCAGCCATCGATACCCTGACCCCCACCATCGCCCCATTGGCGGGGCAGGGGGCCGCGGCCCCGTTGGCAACGCCCGCGCCGGTTTCGATGAACCTCCCGGTACCGATGCAGCAGCAGGCCAACTGGAACCAGGCGATGGGCGAGCGCGTGGTGTGGATGACCAATGCCAAGATCCAGGAGGCGGAGATCCAGCTCCACCCGCGCGAGATGGGCCCCATCGGCATCAAGATCACGATGGAGCACGACCAGGCCCATGTCAGCTTCGTGGCGCATAACGCCACCACCCGCGATGCGCTGGAAAACGCCATCCCCAGGTTGCGTGAGATGCTCAGCGAGCAGGGGCTGCAGCTGGGGCAGTCGGACGTCTCGCAGCACAGCTTCAAGGGGCGTGACGACAATGCCGCAGAGGGCAGCGGCGCTGGAGGCAGTGGCGAGCTGGCTGACGAGGGCGTGGAGGGCGATGAGTCGCTGCACCTCGGTGATATGGCGCAGGGGGTGGGTTACGTCAGCCCCTCCGGCGTTAACGCCTACGCCTGACACCACCACACAACGGGGCCTCGGCCCCGTTTTTTATTGTCCATTGGGAGAACCCAGCAACTGTGTCATAATTTCTCCCAACAAATAGAAGCTGGACTCTCTGAAATGTACACAGCCCAAGGGCTGGGCGATGGCGATGCCCTGGTCAACCGCTACGCCCCGTTGGTAAAAAAGATTGCCTACCACCTGATGGGACGTCTGCCCTCCAGCGTGCAGGTGGATGACCTGATCCAGGCCGGAATGCTTGGGTTGCTGGACGCCGCCAATCAGTACAAGGCCACACAGGGGGCCAGCTTCGAGACCTACGCCTCCATCCGTATCCGCGGCGCCATGCTGGATGACCTGCGCCGACTCGACTGGGCACCTAAATCGGTACACAAGAAGGCGCGCGATCTGGCCGAGGCGATTAACGAGGTAGAGAGCCTCACCGGCCGCGAGGCGACCGACCGCGAGGTGGCCGAGGCGATGGGGCTCTCCCTCGATGAGTACTTCACCCTGCTGCGCGATACCAGCAGCTGCCGCATGAGCAGTGTGGAGGAGCTGGGCAGTACCGAGGAGGACATCTTCGAGCGTGTCGACAGCCAGGTCGCCGCCCCGGTGGATGAGCTGCAGCAGCAGCAGTTCCAGGGTGGGTTGGTGGATGCGATTAAGCAGCTGCCGGAGCGCGAGCAGCTGATTATGAGTCTCTACTACGAGCAGGAGCTTAACCTCAAGGAGATCGGCGCGGTGCTCGATGTTAGCGAGTCGCGGGTCAGCCAGCTCCTCAGCCAGGCCCACGGCCGCTTGCGTTCCAAGTTGCGCGACTATATCGAATAATCCATTCAAATCAAATGGTTACCAACACAGGTGGCCTCACCTGTGATAGAGTCACCCCATGAGCCACACCATCAGTCAATCCTCGCCACGTAGCCCGATGTGGCTGTTCGAAGAGAACTACCGCCTGCTGCAGCGCCTGCTGCCCGAACTGGAGCAGGGGGCGGACCGTTTCGTCCTCAGCGCAGCGGAGGGGGAGGAGCTGGAACTGCTGATCCTGGAGCGCTGCAAATACACCACCATCGTGGAGCTGACCAAGCCCTTCGCAGTGGATGGCGAGTGGCTGCCCGACCTCTCCATGCAGCTGCGTGTCTACCACGATGCCGGCGTGGTGGAGGTAGGCGCCTACCAGGGGTGTCACCGTCTTCCCGCCCGCTATCAGGTGAGCGAACAGGGGCGCCATCACCGCGACGACAAGCGCCAGATCAACCACCTGCTGCACGACCTGCTGCTCTACTGTCTACGCCTCGGCTACCGCGAACAGCGTGAACTGATCTAGCCGTCACGGCTTGATTCCCGGGCTCCCCACTCCTATATCCAAGCTATTCTATTGGTTATTGCCGCATAGCTTGATATCGGCAGAGGAGGTGGGTCATGGCATACAGCGATAAAGTAATCGATCACTACGAAAATCCGCGTAATGTCGGCAATTTCGACGACGATGACGCATCGATCGGCACCGGTATGGTCGGCGCCCCTGCCTGTGGCGATGTGATGCGTCTGCAGATCAAGGTGGATGAGGAGGGGGTTATCGAAGATGCGCGCTTCAAGACCTACGGCTGCGGTTCAGCCATCGCCTCCAGCTCCCTGGTCACCGAGTGGGTCAAGGGCAAGACCCTGAAGGAGGCCGCCGCGATTAAGAACAGTGAAATCGCCGAGGAGCTGGCGCTGCCGCCGGTAAAGATTCACTGCTCGGTGCTGGCGGAAGACGCGATTAAGGCGGCTATCGAGGACTACCGCAACAAGGGGTAGGACTCTGCCATAATGGGTACCATGTTCCACAAGGAGTGCCCATGAACCTGCCCGCCGACCTCTTTCCCGGTTACATCTATTGGCTGGCGCACGCTCTCTACCTGCTGCTGCTGGGGTGGGCGCTGTGGAGTGCACCTTGGAAACTGTTACGCCAGGAGGGGAATCTCAATATCCTGCTTGCGGCCAGCGTGATGCTGCTGCTTATCTGGAACCTCAAGGCGGGCATTCATCCGGGGCTCAACTTTCATGTGCTGGGCGCAACCCTGCTGATGCTGATGTTCGGCTGGCAGTTTGCGCTCCTGTCGATCAGCTTTATCCTGCTGTGGCAAACTGCCTTTGATGTCATCCAGCTCCACAGCTTTTCCCTCAACGCCCTGTTGATGGGGGCGATGCCCAGCCTCATCAGCTTTGCGATATTACGGCTATCGATAAAACACCTGCCGCATAATTTCTTTATCTACGTGCTGGTCAATGGCTACTTTGCCGCCGCCCTGGTGGTGATGATCACCATCCTCAGCGCCAGCTTGCTGATGCTCTGTTGCGGCCCCTATAGCTGGGAGACCCTGAGCAGCAAATACCTTCCCTTCCTGCCGATGATCGGTTTCGTCGAAGGCTTCTTCACCGGCATGTTGACCAGCGGCATGGTAATGTTTCGCCCCGAGTGGATCGGCTCATTTAAAGACCAGATGTACCTGAAAGGAAAATAGTGAAGGCAACAGAGCGACAGTTTGACCTGGGCGGCCTCAAGATCGCGGCGCTGGAGTGGCCTGCCCCCGTGTCGACGGGAGGTTTGCCCATTATCGCCCTGCACGGCTGGCTCGATAATGCCGCCTCGTTTGCACCGATAGCGACGTACCTGGCTGAGCACCACCTGCTTGCGCTCGACCTGCCGGGCCATGGCCACTCCGACCACCTGCCGCCCTACGTCCACTATCATCTTGCCGACCACCTCCCCCACATAGCCGCCATCGCCGATGAGATGGGGTGGGAGAGATTTGTCCTGCTCGGCCACTCCATGGGCGCAGGCATTGCCAGCCTCTGCGCCGCCGCCATGCCGCAGCGGGTGATGGCGTTGACACTCATCGACGGCATCTCCCCCCTTATCTATCCCCCGCAGCGAGAGGTGGCGATGCTGCGCAAATTGCTGGCAGAGGGGGGGAGTGAAAAGTCGGCGCGGGCCTTTCGCAATAAAGAGACCGCGGCCAGGGTTCGCCATAAATACAGTCACTTTCCCATCTCTCCCGAGGCCGCAAGCGTGCTTAGCGAGCGCAATTTGATCGAAAAAGCCGACGGCTTCCACTGGCGCTACGACAGCCGCCTGCTCAAGCCCTCCACCCACTACTACTGCGAAGAGCAGATGTTGGCCCTTCTCGATGCCATCAGCGCCCCGGTACTGCTGATCAAGGCGGCGGAACTGGAGGCGGAGAGGTGGGCCGGGTTGACCCGTTTAACCAAGCAGCTACCGGAGATGGAGATAGAGAGCCTTGATGGCGGACACCACCTGCATATGGATCAGCCGCAACGGGTGGCGGAGCGGATACTGCGTTTTTATGAGGGGCTTGAGGCGTGATATTTGTTGAATTGACTATTTTGGTGGTGGTGGTGGCGGTGGTGGTTTGGGCCATCCGACCACCGCGCCAATGAATTAGCCGTTGTCCAGCTGGGCCAGCGACTTCTCTTCCTTCAACTTGATATAAGCCAT
>JBNKUL010000024.1:0-13047 GCA_050298555.1 Thiohalomonadaceae bacterium | reverse complement strand
GCTCGAACCCAGACTGGCATCGGTACTGTTCGACTCGACCTGCCAGTCGGCGCTCGCCGACAGGCCGGTGGCGGAGCCGTGGTAGACAAAAGCGGCCCCTTCACGTGTTTGACCATTGTTATAACTCGGTACCCCAACGATGACATCGGCATAGCCATCACCGTTCACATCGCCGGCCGAGGCGACGCTTAAGCCCAGAGAAGCAGAAGCACTGTTCGACTCGACATGCCAGTCGGCGCTCGCCGACAGGCCAGTAGCGGAGCCGTAGTAGACGAAGGCTGCCCCTTCACCAGTTTGACCATTGCTATAGCCAACAAGTCCGATAATGAGATCGGCATAGCCGTCGCCATTAACATCACCACCCGAGGCGACGCTCCATCCCATGAGCGAACCGGCGAGATTAGACTCGACCTGCCAGTCGGCGCTCGCCGACAGGCCGCTGGCGGAGCCGTAGTAGACAAAGGCGGCTCCCTCACTGCTTTCGCCGTTAGTATAGTAAGGTGTCCCGACCACCACATCGGTATAGCCGTCGCCATTCACATCACCGGCCGAGGCGACACCGGTCCCCATCTTTGCGGAGGCAAGGTTAGACTCTACCTGCCAGTCTGCACTCGCCGACAGGCCAGTAGCGGAGCCGTAGTAGACAAAGGCGGCCCCCTCATTAGTTTCGCCGTTGGTGTATTCATTTGCCCCGATAATGACGTCGGCATAACCGTCGCCATTGACATCACCGGCCGAGGCGACGCTCCATCCCATTCTTGCACCAGTAACATTCGACTCCACCTGCCAGTCGGCGCTCGACACCAGTACAGGGTCGACCAGCAGTGGGTAATGGTAACCGGCATCGGCCACCACGATCTCAAAGGCATTGTCGGAGGTGACGACCAGGCGGGAGGGCACCTCGCGCCCCTCGGCGTCGACCACCCACAGCTTTCCATACTCCAGCAGGCGGCCGGAGGGGGCGCGGAAGGCGATTCCCTCGCCCTGCTGGCTGGCCCGGGCCTCGGTGACATCCAGTTGCAGGCGCAGCTCGCCCTCACCCTGTGGGCGCTGCGCCAGGACAAAGCCGTGCTCCAGGCCCTGGGCGGTGTTCTCATACCACTCGGTTACGCCGCTACCCTGGGGCAGCTCGACTCGGTTGGCCGACGAAGAGGGGGTGCCACTGTTGGCGGCAAGGTGGAGGTCGTTACGGGAGAGGCCGGTGTAGTGCAGGCCCAGCAGGTTATCTGGCTCACTTTGCCCCTTGGCCGGAGTGGAGGCCGAGATCGCGCCCGGCTCCATGGGTCCTGTGGCTTCGGCGCTAGTGATCGGCTGGACGATGCGAATACCGTCGGTACCGAAGTGCGTGTTCAGGCCGTGCTCTCGGTTGGGGGCGCTTAGTCCCGCCTCCCCATCACTGATCTGGTACTCACGCTGCGCAATGTCCTGCATGGCCGTGGCGAGCCAGTTCTCGCTGGCGCCGGCCTGCCGGGCGCTAGCGGGTATTTCTGTCTCGTTTACGCTATCGCCTGCAGACGATTCAGCCTTGGCGACCAGATCACGATAGCTGGGCCACTCCTCCGAGGCGGCCTGCGCCATGCCCCAGCAGCCAAACAACAAGGATGCCAGCCCCAGCATGGCGGCAGTGCGAAAACGACGGTTATTCATTTTGCCTTCACCTTTATCTTTTATGATGCCGGTGCACAGGGCACGCGGCACTACTTGGTTCAGGCAAATTTTACGTCGCTACAGAGGTAGTCACTTCCACCACAGTCCCAACTTTATTGACTGTGTGTCCCAAATTGCTGTGCACAACTTGAGCGGCACAAAACGGTAAGTGTCACATTGCCGACAGCCACTGTGACAGGCGTTGGATCTCGCCCATGTAGCCTTCCACTCCCTGGTTCGATGAGACGGCCTCGCGGGTCGCGCCCAGATCCAGTACCTCACTGGGGCTGACCCCAAACGTACCTCTAAACAGTCGGGTAAAGTGGCTGGGGCTGGAAAAACCCCAGGTGCTGGCGATATCGGTGATTCGCTGCTCTCCTCGACGAGCACCACGTAACTCGTGGTAACAGCGAAGCAGGCGACGGTCGCGGATAAAGGCCTCAACTCCGCCTATGGGCTTGAAAAGGCGGTAGACGTTACTGCGTGATAGGTGAAACGCACGGCACAGGGCGGTGACGCCGAGCTCTGGTGAGTCAAGATGGGCGTCGATATAGCGGCAGAGTGCATCGAGGGTCGCCTTGCCGAATGAGGGTGAGTCGTCTGCCGGCTGGCCGGTTGAGGCATGAAACAGTGCCCCCGTCAGTGCGGCGGTGGCAGCGGCCAGGTCTTGCGCATCACTCGCCTGCGCCGAGGGAAGAACGGACCACAGGTTGCGCAAGTGTTCCACCATGATCCGCCCCTGTGGTGTGTTTGTCGCCACGGTGCGGCCGTGCAGGCCGTTAAGGCCGCCGGCATACTCACGCATCACCTCACGTGGGATCACGATATTGAAGGAGGTGGATGAGTCGGCGGTCGCCTGAATCGTTCGCCCCAGGTCGATTAGCGATACGACCTGCGGGTTGATCGTTATATCGCGGCCGCCGTTGTTGCAGGCGTTGATGCCGTCCTGATACAGCTGAAGCACGAAGTGGTCGGTCTCGCCATTAGCCATGAGGCGTCGATCGCGCACGAAGTGCTGGCGCGTAAAGGAGGTTTTGCTGACCATCAAGCAGTCGACCAGATAGGCCGACACATCGGTGCGGTAGTCGCTCACCTTCTCTCCACGCAGCGGTCTGGAGTCGAATAGTGGGGAGATGCTATCGCGCCAGGCATCGAATTGACTATCGCGAGGGATCTGCTCAGAGGCCAGTCGAACGAAGGGTAAGCCTGGACCATCCCTGGTTGTTGTCTCCACTTTTGTGCCTCCCAAACACACGCGCCCCAAGCCTGCCAGGGCGCGATTTTATACATTCTTATTTAATGCAAAGTTGATTACGTTCACACAACTAACTCTTTCAGAGTTATGTGTGATGTAAGAGGGAGAGTGCTCTTCATTGCTCCGTTTCCCACATTATTTTTGTGGACAAATAATACCCAAATAGTTAAGACAATGTAAATTAGTGGTTATTCTGTAGTTTTTAATGTGTTCATATGGGCACTACTTCGCCGCCTTCACACAAATAGTGTCACAGTGCCGACAGCCACTGGGCCACGCGTTGGCTCTCTGCCATAAAATCCTCTGCCCCCGAACCGGTTCTATCTGCTTCTCGCGTTTCTCTCAAGTCCAGTATTTCACTGGGACTTACCCCAAAGGCACTTCGAAACAGGCGGGTAAAGTGGCTTGGGCTGGAAAAACCCCAGGCGGTGGCGATATCGGTGATTCGGCGTTCTCCTCGCTGCGCGCTACGCAACTCGTGGTAACAGCGAAGCAAACGACGGTCACGGATAAAGGCCTCAACCCCACCTAAGGGCTTGAAAAGGCGGTAGACCTTACTGCGTGAAAGGTGGAACTCCCGGCACAGGGCGGTGACACCGAGCTCGGGAGAGTCAAGATGGGCTTCGATATAGCGGCAGAGCACATCGAGGGTCGCTTTACCCAAGCCTGGTGCATCATCCGCCGGTTGGCTGCTTGAAGATTGGAACAGCGCCCCCACCAAAGCGGAGGTGGTGGCGGCCAGGGAGGCCGCATCGCCCGCCTGCGCGGTGGGGAGAACGGACCACAGGGTGCGCAGATGCTCCACCAAAATTCGCCCCTGGGGTGTATTTGTCGCCAGGGTGCGACCGTGCAGGCCGTTCAAGCCGCCGGCATACTCACGCATCACATCTCGCGGAATCACGATACCGAGAGAGCTGGATGCGTCGGCGGTCGACTGAATCGAGCGCCCGAGGTCAATTAAACATATCACCTGCGGACTGAAGGCGAAATCCCGCCCGCCGTTATTGCAGGCACAGACACCCTCGGTATATAGCTGAAGCATGAAGTGGTCGGTCTCACCGTTAGCCATAAAGCGTCGATCACGCACGAAGTGCTGACGCGTAAAGGAGATTTGGCTGACCATTAAGGAGTCGACCAGATAGGCCGAGACATCGGTGCGGTAGTCGCTCACCTTCTCTCCAAGCAGCGGCCTGGAGTCGAACAGTGGGGCGATGCTGTCGCGCCAGGCATCGAACTGGCTATCGCGCGGGATCTGTTTTGTGTCCAGTCTAGCAAACGGCAGCCCGGCACTATCCCTATTTGTTGTCCCCACTCTCGTGCCTCCGAAACACACACATGCCCCGACCCTGGCGGGTAAAGGTCTCTCTTTACTCTTCTTCGCTACGACGCTGATTGCGAACAGGCAATTAATTGATTTTTTATGTTATGTGAGAGGGAGAACGAGTCATCGCATATCCCCTGGCGCACAATTTATATGCCGCGAATATTACCCAAATGGTTACGGCAATGTAAATTACTGGTACGCGGTGGCTTCTTTTGCAGCTTGGCCTGGACTACATCGCCGCCTTCACATAGACATCGAAGCGATGTTTCTTGCCCTTGATCTGCATCGTCGGCTTCTTTTCATCGAGAAACGGCGCATAGTCGGGGCGTTTTACCACTACCCGCTTGCTAGCGATACGCAGCGCGGCCTCCAATAGCTCACCCGAGCGCTCGTCGAAGCCGAGCAGCTTCTGGAACAGGCGCATCTCCTTCTTCACCAGGGCGCTCTTCTGTTTGTGGGGGAACATGGGGTCGAGGTAGACCACCTCGGGAAAAGCCTCTTCGGGCAGCTGCTTCATCCACTCGATGGCATCGGCATGGACCAGCTGCATGCGCTCGGCAATCCAGCCACCTATCTCGCTATCGGCCGCGGCCCGCTCCAGACCATCAGCCAGCAGGGCTGCCACAACGGCGGAGCGCTCCACCATCGTTACGGTGCAACCGAGCGAGGCGAGGACGAAGGCGTCGCGACCGAGGCCGGCGGTGGCATCAACCACGGTGGGATTATGTCCCCCCTTCAGCCCCACCGCCTTAGCGATGGTCTGGCCGCGGCCGCCGCCGAATTTATGCCGATGCCCGACGGTACCACCGATAAAATCGACGTAGACTGGACCGGGTGCATCGTCGGATACCTCGATTAATTGCAGGTGTTCGTTCGTCAACTCAAGTTGCAGTCCTGGCAGCGGCTCACGGACGAGTTCCAGCTCCCAGCGTTCAACCAGTTGCGACGCCTCATCACCAAGGCAGTCATCGATATAGAGCAGGTGCATTGAATTAACCCAAAGAGAATAGCCAGGAGACCGCGACCACCGCGGCAATCACCGCCACCAGGTCGGCGGTCAAGGCGGTCCACAGGGCGTGGCGGATGCGCTTGACCTGCACCGCACCGAAGTAGACCGCCAGCACGTAGAAGGTGGTCTCGGTGGAGCCCTGCAGGGTGGTGACGAGGTAGCCGGTATAGCTGTCGGGACCGATGGCGGGGTCGTCGATAATCGAGGCCATCACCCCGTAGGCACCGGAACCGGAGAGCGGCCTTAGCAGCGCCATCGGCAGTGCCTCAGGCGGCATACCCAGGGCGAGTGTCCACTGGCCGATAAAGGCGACCACCGCATCGAGGGCGCCGCTGGCGCGGAACATTCCCACCGCCACCAGGATCGCCACCAGGTAGGGAATAATTTTGATTGCCACCTGGAAGCCCTCCTTCGCCCCCTCGACGAAGACCTCGTAGATGCTGACGTGACGCACCACACCGAACAGCAGGAAGCCGACCATCAGTCCCGGCAGGATCCACGGTGCGATCACCTTGCCGTAGAGGACGGTGACCGGGATCAGCGCCACCAGCCCCAGCATCGCCAGCAGCGATACCCATAGCGGGTAACTCCCCTCCCCTTGCTCCAGCGTCACCGTTTCATCGGATCCGCTCTGTAATTGCGCTATCGGTGCCGCCGTGTCGGTGATGGGAAAGAAGCGGCGGTAGAGCAGCGCCGCGGCGATCGCCGCCAGCGTGGAACAGGCAGTGGCAAACAGGGTGGTGGGCAGGATTCCAGCCGGGTCCATCGAACCTGCCGAAGCGCGTAGCGCAATCACCCCGGTGGGTAGCAGGGTGACGCTGGAGGTGTTGATGGCGAGGAACAGCACCATCGAGTCGCTGGCGGTGCCGGGGATGCGGTTGAGCCTGTTCAGCTCCTGCATCGCCCGAATGCCGAAGGGGGTGGCGGCGTTGCCCAGCCCGAGGGCATTGGCAGAGATATTGAGGATCATTGCCCCCATCGCCGGATGTTCTGCCGGTACATCGGGAAAAAGTCGTACCATCAAGGGACGAATCAGCCGTGCCAGGATGGTGAGCATGCCGCCCGCCTCGGCCACCTTCATCAGGCCGAGAAACAGGGTCATCACCCCCACCAGTCCGAGGGCCAGCTCCACCGAGCCAGTGGCCGAATCGACCATCGCCTTGGAGAGGGCGTCCATCGGCGAGAGGTCGCCGCTATAGCCAAAGAGCTGCTTCCAGGCGGCGACGAGGAAGGCGGATAGGACGATCAGAAGGAAGACGGCGTTCATGGGGCGATGGTACACGAAATACCAGAGCTAGGACTGCAGGAATATCTACTATGGAAAGCTCTCTGTTCCCGCGCTATGGTGTCTTTAAATAACAATGAGCAAGGAGAAGCGGATGACACGCCGCACCATCACCATTGACGGCAACGAGGCAGCCGCCCGTATCGCCCACCTCACCAATGAGGTCATCGCCATCTACCCCATCACCCCCGCCTCCCCCATGGGCGAGCATGCCGACGCCTGGTCGGCCGAGGGGGCAAAGAACCTGTGGGGTTCGGTGCCGCAAGTAGTGGAGTTGCAGAGCGAGGGGGGCGCCGCCGGGACGATCCACGGCTCGCTACAGAGCGGTGCGCTGACCACCACCTTCACCGCCTCCCAGGGGCTGCTGCTGATGCTGCCCAATATGTACAAAATCGCCGGTGAACTCAGCCCTACCGTGTTCCACATCGCCGCCCGCTCACTGGCGGCGCAGGCCCTCTCCATCTTCTGTGACCACGCCGATGTGATGGCCGCCCGCGCCACCGGCTTCGCCATGCTGGCGGCCAACTCAGTACAACAGGTGATGGACATGGCGCTGATCGCCCAGGCGGCGACACTGGAGAGCCGTGTGCCCATTCTCCACTTCTTCGACGGTTTCCGTACCTCGCATGAGATCGCCCGAATTGAGGAGGTGGGTGAGGATGTCGTGCGCGAGATGATTAACGAAGAGTTGATTGCCGCCCACCGCGCCCGCGCCCTCAACCCGGAGCACCCGCTGGTGCGTGGCACCTCGCAAAACCCCGATGTCTACTTCCAGGGGCGCGAGAGCGTCAATCGCTACTACCTGGCGATGCCGCAAATCGTGCAACAGTGCATGGACCGCTTCGCCGAGCTAACAGGACGCGCCTATCGGCTGTTCGAATATTACGGTGCGGAGGAGGCAGAGCGTGTCATTATCCTGATGGGTTCCGGCGTCGAGACCGCCATAGAGACGGTGGAGGAGCTCAACCAGCAGGGTGAAAAGCTGGGCGTGGTGGCGGTCAGGCTCTACCGCCCCTTCGATGCCGAGCGCTGTATCGCCGCCCTCCCCGCGACCACCCGCGCCATCGCCGTGCTCGATCGCACCAAGGAGCCGGGGGCCGATGGCGAACCGCTCTATAAGGACGTGGCCACTGCGCTGATGCAGCAGTTCGCGGCGGGCCAGACCTCCTTCGCGCAAATGCCCAAGCTGGTCGGCGGCCGCTATGGTCTCTCCTCCAAGGAGTTCACCCCCGGCATGGTCAAGGGGGTGTTCGACGAACTGGCCAAAGAGCTTCCGAAGAACGGCTTTACCATCGGCATCAACGATGACCTTACCCATACCTCACTGACGTGGGATACCGACTTCCGCACCGGCGCCTGTGGCACCGTCAACGCCCTGTTCTACGGCCTGGGTTCTGACGGCACCGTCAGCGCCAACAAGAACTCAATTAAGATCATCGGCGAGTGCACTGCCCTGAACGCGCAGGGCTACTTCGTTTACGACTCGAAAAAATCGGGGGCGGTCACCGTCTCTCACCTGCGCTTCGGCCCGGAGCCTATCCGCTCCAGCTACCTTATCGACGATGGCGACGCGCAGTTCGTCGCCTGTCACCAAAGTGTCTTCCTCGAACGCTACGACATGCTGGACAAGGCCGCCGAGGGTGCCACCTTCCTGCTCAATAGCACCTACTCCGCCGAAGAGGTGTGGGCCACCCTGCCACGCAGGATGCAGCAGCAACTCATTGAGAAAAAGCTCAAGTTCTATGTCATCGATGCCTACCGTATTGCCGAACAGAGCGGCATGGGACGGCGTATTAACACCATCATGCAGTGCGCCTTCTTTGCCCTGGCCGACCTGCTGCCGATGGAACAGGCGGTGAAGGCGATGAAGGACGCTGCCGAAAAAACCTATGGCCGCCGTGGCGCCAAGGTGATCGAGAGCAACTTCGCCGCCATCGATGCCACGGTAGAGCAGTTGCAACAGGTGAGCCTGCCCGCCAGCGCCGACAGCACCCTGGAACGCCCCCCTACGGTGGCGGCCAACGCACCGGAATTTGTGCAGCAGGTCACCGCGGAGATTATCGCTGGCCGCGGCGACAGCCTGCCGGTGAGCCTGCTCCCCGATGATGGCAGCTACCCCACCGCCACCACCGCCTGGGAGAAGCGCAACCTGGCATTGGAGATCCCGGTATGGGACGAAACGATCTGCATCCACTGCGGTAAGTGTCCCTTCGTCTGCCCCCACGCGGCGATCCGCTCCAAGGTGTTCGACCCGGCACAGGCCGAACAGGCCCCGGCCAGCTTTAAGCACGTACCGGCGAAGGGCAAGGAATTTCCCGAGGGCTGGCACATCAGCTACCAGGTGGCGCCGGAGGACTGCACCGGCTGCGGCCTCTGCGTCGACATCTGCCCGGTGAAAGACAAGCAGGTGGCTGGCCGCCGCGCCCTCAACATGGCACCGCAGCCGCCACTGCGGGAGCAGGAGCGGGAGAACTGGGCGTTCTTCCTCGGGCTGCCCGAGTATGACCGCACCACCCTGACCCTGAGTAAGATGAAGGAGGCGATGATTACCCAGCCGCTATTCGAGTTCTCCGGCGCCTGCACCGGTTGCGGCGAGACACCGTATCTCAAACTCGCCAGCCAGCTGTTCGGGGATCGCATGGTGATCGCCAACGCCACCGGCTGCTCCTCGATCTATGGTGGCAACCTGCCTACCACCCCTTGGGCCAGGAACAGTGAGGGGCGCGGCCCGGCCTGGAACAACTCCCTGTTCGAGGACAATGCGGAGTTCGGCCTGGGGATGCGGGTGGCGATCGACAAGCAGCGTGAATACGCCTTCGACCTGCTACGGCGCATGGAAGGTGAGATTGGCACGGAGCGCATTGAGGCGCTGCAAAATGCCGCCCAGACATCGGAGGCCGGGATACGCGATCAGCGTGAGCGCATTGACGAGCTACGTGAAGAGCTTAAGAGTATCGATCGTCCTGAGGCTCGCTGGCTGGAGGCGGTGGCCGATCAGCTCGGGCGTAAGAGCGTCTGGATCGTCGGTGGCGACGGCTGGGCCTACGATATCGGCTTCGGCGGTCTGGACCACGTACTCGCCTCGGGGCGTGACGTGAATATCCTCGTGCTCGATACCGAGGTTTACTCCAACACCGGTGGCCAGACCTCCAAGGCGACCCCGCGTGGCGCGGTGGCCAAGTTCTCCGCCGGCGGCAAAGCGACGCCGAAGAAGGACCTGGCGATGATTGCCATGAGCTACGAGAACGTCTACGTCGCCCAGGTGGCCTACGCCGCCAAGGACATCCAAACCCTGAAGGCCTTCCAGGAGGCGGAGTCCTACCCCGGCACCTCCATCATCATCGCCTATGCCCCCTGCATCGCCTGGGGCAACGACATGAAGGACAACCACCATATGCAGGACCTGGCGGTGCGTAGTGGCCACTGGCCACTGCTGCGCTACGACCCGCGCCGCCACGATCAGGGCCTCAATCCACTGCAACTCGACTCCAAGCCGCCGAGCATCGCCTACCGCGACTTCGTCAGCAATGAGACCCGCTTCAGTATGCTGTGGCGCTCGCACCAGGGCGATGCCGAGCAGTTCCTGAGCGACTCTCAACACGAGGCCTCGGCGCGCTTCCACCACTACCAGCAATTGGCCTCACTCGAAGAGCCCGGCAAAGAAGAAGAAAAGGAGTAAACCGTGGATCTGACTACCCAATACCTTGGCCTTGAGCTGGACAACCCACTGGTTCCCTCTGCCTCCCCCCTGTCGCGCGATCTGGACATGGCCCGTCGACTGGAGGATGCCGGCGCCTCGGCACTGGTAATGTATTCGCTGTTCGAGGAGGAGCTGACCCCGTCTACAGCTCCTGCATTACATGAACACGGTCATGCCGAGGCGCAGAGCTATCTGCCGGTCTCACCCCATGCCGAGGCGGAACTGGATAACTACCTGGGGCATCTGGCGAAACTGAAGCAGGCGCTCGACATCCCGGTTATCGCCAGCCTCAACGGCACCTCGCTCGACGGTTGGGTAGAGAACGGTAAGCTACTGGCCGAGGCCGGGGCCGATGCGCTGGAGCTGAACGCCTATACCGTGGCCGCCGATATGGATGTCGATAGCCTGCAGCTGGAGCAGGAGTATCTGGTGCTGTTTTCGGAACTGCGCGGTGTGGTGGATATTCCCATCACGGTCAAGCTCTCCCCCTACTTCAGCTCACTGGCCAATTTCGTTGCCGACCTGGCCTCCGCCGGTGCCAACGGCGTCTCCTTGTTCAACCGCTTCTACCAGCCGGATATCGACATCGACACCCTGCGGGTATCGCCACGGCTGGAGCTCTCTACCCCGGGCGATACCCTGCTGGCGATGCGCTGGCTGGGGATCCTGCATGGCAATGTCAAACTCTCACTGGCGGCGACCGGTGGTATCCATAGCGCCGAAGATGCGATCAAGATGCTGCTGGCCGGGGCCGATGTCACTCACCTCTGCAGTACCCTGCTGCTGCATGGGCCGCGTCGCCTGACGGAGATAAAACGGGGGATGGAGCAGTGGCTGGAAGAGAGCCCCTATGATGATATCGAGACCCTGAAGGGTTCGCTGGCCCACCGCCATAGCGGCGAGGACTCCGCCTATGCGCGGGCCAGTTATGTGAGGATGTTGCGGGGATACAGCGTCAACACGACACCGTGGGATTAGCGGGGTTGGGCCAGCTCATCGTTAATCTTTTTCGACTGGCTGAAGACCTCGCCACTATGCGATACCAGCTGTACGCTGAAGCGCTGCTCGCCGGCAGGGATGGTAAAGCCGGCAAGGTAGCCGTAGCTGTCCCACTGTGAGTTGCTGCAATCACCGCCCAGCTCCTTGCAGATGTGCAAGGCAATCAGTGTAGCGGGGTCTGCGCTCAGCTTCCTGTCGTGCTTAAGCCAGAGCTGGTAGCAGTCAGGGCCACAAGCCACGGTCACTGCCGGTTCAAAGCCGTTGAGCCTGGCCTGCTGCACCTGCTGGTAATCGAGGCCCGTCACCAAGGTCATGCCGTGTTCGCCATGCGGCCTCACCTCAATGGTGTTGCCCCTTGAGTTCTTCTCATGCAGCCACTCGATGATGTCCTTAACCTGATTGAGAAACAGCTCGTCGCGCTGCTCCATCACGTGGCCGCGCGGTGAGACGATACGCAGGTCGAAGCGACTCATCCCCATGGCGCGTAACTGCTCGACCACAGTCTCTTCATATTTAAATGCTGTGTGCATTGTTTTTCAGCTCCCTCTCCTTTCGCAAGCTAATAATAGCTCACACGCTACCGAAACAAACGTAACAGTCCGGCGGCCTTGTCGTAGGTCTCCTGGTATTCCTGCTCGCCGACCGAATCGGTGACGATACCGCCACCGGCAGAGAAGTGGCACTTTCCGGATTGGTGCACCATTGTACGAATGGCGATATTGGTGTCCATTGCGCCGTCATAACCGATATAACCGATGCTGCCACAGTAGACACCGCGACGCTGCGGCTCCAGCTCCTCGATAATCTCCATCGACCTCAGTTTGGGGGCGCCGGTAATGGAACCACCAGGGAAGCAGTGACGCAGCAGTGACAGCGCATCCTCCCCCTCATTGAGCTGGCCTTCGATAACGCTTACCAGGTGGTGCACCGTGGCGTAGTGTTCGACCGAGAAGAGTCGGGGCACCTGTATGCTGCCAGGGCGACAGCACTTGCCCAGGTCGTTGCGCAGCAGGTCAACGATCATCAGGTTCTCCGCCCGGTCCTTCGCGCTTTGTTGCAGCTCATCGGCCATCGCCTGATCATCGTCGAGATTTACACAGCGGGGCCGTGTTCCCTTTATCGGTCGAGTCTCGACCCTCCCCTCATCGAGCTTGAGAAAGCGCTCAGGAGAGCTGCTAAGGACCTGACCGAAGGGGGTATTAAGATAGGCGGCGAAGGGGGCGGGATTAGTCTCACGCAATTGCAGGTAGGCGGCCCAGGGCGAGCCGTTCACTTCGACCGAGAAGCGCTGGGCGAAATTGACCTGATAGCAGTCACCCTCGCGCAGGTAGTGCTGGATGCGTGAAAAGCCCTGTAGGTACTCCTCACGGCTCATGTTTGTTGTGATATCGCCAGTGGCCCTGAACTCGCCAGCTGTAGCCAACTGTTTCGCCGCGCCCTCGAACAGCGCGATCAATTGTGGCCATTGCTCACGGGTCGTCTCGTGTCGACCTGGCGACAGTAGCCGGCACTGCCGCTGTTGGTGGTCACACACCAGAGCCCAGTCGTAGATCCCCACGGCCATCTCGGGCATTGCCAGGTCGTTCTCCGCCTGCTGCGGGAGCAGTTCGATACGGCGCGCCAGGTCATAGGCAAAGTAACCGACGGCGCCGCCAGCAAAGGGAGCGTCAAACCCTGTCGGAGTGGAGTAGCTGGAGAGCTCCTGCTGCAGCAGCGCAAAGGGATCGTCATTGGAGTGGTAGCAGGAGTCGGCTGAGCAAACCTCGGTACCCTCGCCATGGGTCACCAGGGTGGTATGGGGGCGCGCCACCATAATGTCGAAGCGACC
>JBNKUL010000023.1:0-4989 GCA_050298555.1 Thiohalomonadaceae bacterium | reverse complement strand
GTGTTGTTGTCCAGTGGGGGCCAAAGCGTGAACAGGAGGATGAGCAGGGCGATAACGAGCAGTAAGCCAAGGTGAGTTTTATTCATATTATCTATATACCGGCTATTGGTGTGGTATTTATAACACTATATGAATATAGCTGACATGCCCCTGCCATGCCTATCGGCTGGTTGTGCTTAGCGTTCCGCCAGGTTCTCCTTACTCAAGGTGAGGCGGTGGATCTCCCCCTCCGGTAGCTCGCCGGTACGCAGGCGGATGTAGTTGCCGCTAAGGCCGGTGCCGTTCCCCTCTACCAGTACCTGGAAGGTATTGCCCATCTGCGCGGCGATGAAGTGGTGGCGCATCGCCCGCCCAAGCTCACGGATCTGCGCCGCGCGCTCTTTTCGGACGGCCATCTCGACCGGCTCTGCGGCACTGGCCGCCGGGGTCCCCTCTCGTTCTGAATAGGGGAAGACGTGGAGCTTGGCGAATTGCACCTGCTCCAGCAGCGCTAGGGTCTCATGGTGCTCCGCCTCGCTCTCGCCCGGAAAACCGGCAATCATATCGGCGGCGAGGGCGGTATCGGGGCGCACCGCCCTCGCGCGCTCGGCGATATTCAGCAACTCGGCGGTGCCGTGGCCGCGTACCATGCGATCGAGCACGGAGTCAGAGCCGCTCTGCAGCGAGATATGCAGGTAATCGCAGACCCGCTCGTCGGCATAGACGTCGAAGAACTCGGGGCGGATGAACTGCGGTCCCAGGGAGGAGAGGCGGATACGCGGCATTTCGGTCTGTTGCAACAGCGCCTCGATCACCTGATGCAGCCTCGCCTGCTCCGGATTATTGGAATTCTCGCAACCCCAGGCCGCCAGGTTGATGCCGGTGAGCACCACCTCCCTGATCCCATGGTCAAAGGCCTGCTGCACCTGGCGTACGATGGTCCCGACAGGCAGGCTGCGGTGGGCGCCGCGGGCAATGCGGGTGATGCAGAAACTGCACTCGTTATCGCACCCGGTCTGGATGGCGACAGGCAGGCGGGTGCGCGAGCTGAGCGGCAGCTGCGCGTCGTCCTCCTCGATGCCGAAGTGGGCCAGCATCGCGCTGTCGCTGCTGAAGATGAGGGCATCCCCGGCCTGCTGCCGCCAGCCGTCGATGTCGACGCGGGGCCCGCAGCCCATTACCGCTACCTGCTTCTGCGCCCTGCCCGCCTTGTTGACTGTCTGCTTCGACTTGCGGTCCGCCTCGGAGGTGACGGTACAGGTGTTGACGAAGAGATAGTCGGCCTCGGCCTCATCGCTGACCGGGGTATGTCCGGCGCTCTGTAGCGCGGCGGCGAGGCGCGCCGAGTCGAGCCAGTTCATCTTGCAGCCAAGGGTGCGGATATAGAAGTTCATACTACTGCTAGGGGGATTGTTTCAGGGGGCGCTATTGTAGCGCATGCGGTGTGGAACGGCCCAGATCGAGAAAAAAAAAGCCCCTGTTCAAGGGGCTTTTTTTGCGACGATGTTGGGGTGCTGCCTCAGAAGGAGGGAACGGCACCCGTGTCGGCGGCATCGGCAAGCACTCCCTCCACCTGTACCATCGCGTTCATCCTCAGGAACAGGTCCTCCAGCGGGGCGAGTCCATCGATGTTTTTCAGCTTCCGGTTCTCGATGACGAAATTGAGGGAGACGTTCAGCCTTTGCGACTCTTCGTCATAGACGGGGCTGACGTCGACGTTACCGCCCGATGCACTAAAGGCGCGCATTACATCTTCCAGATGCTGACTTGGCCCCATACGCAGAAAACCGGTATAGAGTTCGCTGAACTCGTTATCGCTGATGGCGTGGCCTGCTTGCAGCTCATTGTGTTGTTCCTCGGAGAGGCTGGGGTCGATTTGGTAATGAGGGTCTTTGTACTTCTTGCCCAGTTCTCGTTGCATATTGTCCAGGTAGGCAGTGGCAATACCGACAACAAGGTCTTCATGTTTTTCCAGCAGGTCTTGGCTCATTTTCAGTCACTCACAAATTTCAGGTTGCGCGCTATCTTACCTGAGATGGGGCGCCGGATTAAGCCTGACTCCCACCTTCATGCACCAGCGGTACAAAGGCGACCGGCAGCACCGGCTCGCGGTTGGTGCTGCCGTCTAGTCCCTTCTCCACCACGATCAGCTCCTGCCCCATGTAACCTTCGCTCACCGGTATCACCAGCCGTGCCCCCGGCTTGAGTTGCTGCTCCAGCGCGGGCGGTACCTGGCGGGCGCCGGCGGTGACGATGATGCCGTCATAGGGGGCGTGCTCGGGCCAGCCCAGGTAGCCGTCGCCGTGTGTCGTCTCCACATTGCGGTAGCCCAACGCCTTGAGGCGGGCACTGGCCTGTGCGGCCAGTGGTTCGACCAGCTCGATGCTATAGACCTGCTTCACCAGCTGAGAGAGCACGGCGGTCTGGTAGCCGGAGCCAGTGCCGACCTCCAATACCGTGGCCTCCTCGCCCACCTTCAGCAGCTCGGACATCAGGGCGACGATATAGGGCTGGGAGATGGTCTGGCCGTGGCCGATGGGCAGCGGTCCGTTGTTGTAGGCGTAGGCCTGTAGCTCTTCAGGCACGAAGGCGTGGCGCGGTACCGCCGCCATCGCTGCCATCACCCGCTCGGAAAGGTGGCTGCGGTGGATATAGCCCTGGGTATAGAGCACCTCGGTACGGATGTCGTCGAGCATGCGGGCGACATCCTCCTGGCGTTCCCGCATCAGGTGCCCTCCTGCCAGGAGCGGAGATAGCGCTGTTGCGCCGCCGTCAGGCTGTCGATCGTGATGCCCATGGCTGCCAGTTTGAGTTGTGCCACCTCGTCATCCAGCTCCCGCGGCATCGGGTACACCGCCGCTTCCAGCGTCTGCGGCTGTGAGGCCATATGGGCGACGGCCAACGCCTGGTTAGCGAAGCTCATGTCCATCACCGCTGCCGGGTGGCCCTCGGCGGCAGCCAGGTTGACCAGGCGCCCCTCGGCCAGCAGGCGCAGACGGCGGCCGTCGCGCAGCCGGTATTCATCCACATGGTCGCGCGGGCGGTGCCACCCCTCGCTCATCGCCTGCAGCGCGGGGATATTGATCTCCACATTGAAGTGGCCCGAGTTGGCGAGCACACAGCCGTCCTTCATCGCCTCCAGGTGCTCTTGGTCGACCACGTGCTTGTCGCCGCTGGCGGTCACCACGAAGTCGCTGAGCGGGGCGGCCTCAAGCAGCGGCATTACCCGGTAGCCGTCCATCGCCGCCTCCAGGGCGCGCAGCGGGTCGACCTCCACCACGATCACCTGGGCGCCGTGGCCCTTTGCCCGCATCGCGATGCCACGCCCGCACCAGCCGTAGCCGACCACGGTGAAGGTCTTGCCCGCCAGCAGGATATTGGTGGCGCGGATGATGCCATCGAGGGTGCTCTGGCCGGTGCCGTAGCGGTTGTCGAACAGGTGCTTGGTCATGGCATCGTTGACCGCGATCACCGGGTAGCCGAGGGCCCCCTCGCTGGCCATCGCCCGCAGCCGGATCACCCCGGTGGTGGTCTCCTCGGTGCCGCCCAGCATCTGCCCCAGCAGTTCGCGACGGCTCTTGTGCAGCTCGCTGATGAGGTCGGCGCCGTCATCCATGGTGATCTGCGGTGCGCTATCGAGCACCGCATGGATATGGCGGTAGTAGGTCTCGTCGTCCTCACCGCAGATGGCGAAGACGGGAATGTCGTGCTCCTCCACCAGTGCCGCCGCCACGTCATCCTGGGTACTGAGGGGGTTGCTGGCGCAGAGTGTTACCTCGGCGCCGCCCGCCTTGAGCACACGCAGCAGGTTGGCGGTCTCAGTGGTGACGTGCAGGCAGGCGCCGATGCGTACCCCGGCCAGGGGGCGCTGTTCGGTGAAACGCTGCATCAGCAGCTTCAGCACCGGCATCTCATCCAGTGCCCAGTCGATGCGGTTGCGCCCCGTTTCGGCAAGTGCCGGTGAGCGGATATCGGAGTGTTGTTTCATAGCATTTTTTCTATGGTGATTTCGCGCATGCGGAATTTCTGCAGCTTGCCGGTAACGGTCATTGGGAACTCGTCAACGAACCAGATATGTTTGGGGATCTTGAAGTGGGCGATCTCCTCCTTGCAGTAGTTGCGCAGCTCCTCCTCGCTGCACTCCTCCCCGGCGCGCAGCTTGACCCAGGCCATTACCTCCTCGCCGTAGAAGTCGTCGGGGATGCCGAATACCGCGACATCGGCAACCTTGGGATGGGTAAACAGGTAGTCCTCGATCTCCCGTGGGTAGATGTTCTCGCCACCGCGGATGATCATGTCCTTCAGGCGCCCGGTGATGCGCACATAGCCCTCCTCGTCCATGGTGCCCAGGTCGCCCGAGTGGAGCCAGCCGGCGTCGTCGATGGTGGTGGCGGTCTTCTCCGGCTGGCCGTAGTACTCGCGCATAATGTGGTAGCCGCGAAAACAGATCTCACCGGTTACGCCAAAGGGCACGATGTGACCACTCTCGGTATCGATCACCTTCACCTCCTGGTGCGGCAGGTTGCTGCCCACCGTTTCGGTGCGCCGCTCCATCGAATCGTCGCGTGAGGTGAGGTGGGTCAGCGGCGAGGCCTCGGTCTGGCCGTAGCCGATAAGGATCTCGCTACAGTGCATCTCCTCCATTACCCGCTTCATCAACACCGGCGGACAGGGGGCACCGGCCATAATGCCGGTGCGCAGGGAGCGGAGGTCATATTGCCTGAACTTCGGGTGCTCCAGCTCAGCGATGAACATGGTGGGCACACCGTGAATTGCGGTGCAGCGCTCTTCATGTACCGCCCTGAGTATCGCACTGGCATCGAAGTGGTCGCTGCCGATCACCACGCAGGCGCCGACGGAGAAACAGAGCAGGTTGGCCAGCACCATACCGAAGCAGTGATAGAAGGGCACCGGCACCACCAGCCGGTCCTGTTCATTAAAGTGCATCGCCTGGGCGGAGAACCAGGCGTTGTTGAGGATGTTGTGGTGGCTCAGCACCACCGCCTTGGG
>JBNKUL010000022.1:0-8247 GCA_050298555.1 Thiohalomonadaceae bacterium | reverse complement strand
CTATATCTGCTGGTGGGGTACACGCCGGCTGCAGGATAGGGACGAAATCCCGCTTCACTATTTCCTGCTGCTACAGCTAAGCCTGCTGCTGGCGCTAGCCGTGATCGGATTGGATGCCGCCGGGCTGGCTGAACGCACCGTGTTGGTGTCGCTGCTGCTCGCCGCCCTGGCCCTGCTGACGGCCAAAGAGCTGCTCTGGAGAAATACCGCTTCCTATACCTCGGATCGCATCACCGGCATGGTGTTCCTGCTGCTCGGCATCACCTTTGTCCTGCGCGCCTCGGCCGTCGGGCTGTTGCCGGCGAGCGGTAACCTGCTGACCGCAGGCAGCCACAGCAATGCCACCTACCTGGCGGCCACGGTGCTGGGGATACTCATTGCCTTCGGTTATATCCTCATGTTGACCGAACGGCTGCAGCGAGAGCTGCGCCGTTTGGCCGATACCGACCACCTTACCGGACTCCATACACGACGCTCGGTGGTGAAGCTGGCTGAAGGCTTCATCCAGCGCGCCGGTTTTGACAACACCCCGGTTTCACTGGTGGTGATGGACCTCGACAAGTTCAAAAGCATCAACGATAGCTATGGCCACCTGGCGGGTGACTGCCTGATTAAGCATTTTGCCGAGTCGTTGCAGGGCTGCCTTCGCAGCGGTGAGGTGGTCGGCAGGATCGGCGGCGAGGAGTTTGTCGCCGTGCTGCCGGATGCCACCATCGATGATGCGGTGCAAACCGCCGAGCGCATTCGCACTAATTTCGAGAAGGGGCAGATGTCGGTACAGGGACGGACTATCTGCGCGACGGTCAGTATCGGTGTTGCCTGCTGTGATGACGGCCAGGAGAGTTTCGAGGGCCTGTTCAGGCGGGCGGATGAGGCGCTCTACCGGGCCAAGGCCGAGGGGCGCAATCGTGTGATACACAGTACGCCTGTGTCGGCCCCGGGTGTGGCAGAGGTCAGCTAGGGGGTTACAGCAGCACGACGGCGCTTTCCCCCGTCTGTTTGTTGATGGTGAACTCCAGGTCGCAGTACTCGGGCTGTACATCGGGGGGCGTGGGGTCGTCGGAGCAGTTGCAGCCGGCGATGATGCCGCTGTAGAAGACCCCCGCCTTGACGCGGATCGTCTCCCCCTGGTCCGTCGAGTCTATCACCATCACCTTGAAGGGCTCTTCGCTGACATAGGAGCTCAGCTCCAGCGCCTGCTGCAGCGGCAGCTGGTCGGTGCCAAGCTGTTCGGCCTCGGCCTTGAAGGTCTCCTTGAACGACTCGTCGCCCCAGGCGGTGAGCGACTGCGGCAGTATGATCATCGGCCTAGCGCACCCCGCCGCCGTAGACGTAGCGGGAGAAGGTGGCCACCTCCTGGCTGACGCGGCGGAACAGGGCGTCGAGGCTGACGATGGCATCTTCCAGGATGTTGACGGCGATGAAGGGGTGCTCGATGCGCAGGCGCTGGTACATGGTGCGGCTCAGACGGATCAGACGGGTACCGTCGGAGGTGGCGACAATGCGCACCGAACGCGGCTGGCGGTCGAAGAAGGACATGGAGCCGACCATGCCGCCGGCGCTGGCGCGGCCAATCTCTACCGTCTCCCCCTCGGTGTCTTGCTGCAGCGCCGCCTCGCCCTCGACCACGAAGTAGATCGCTTCCCCGACCTCGCCCACATCGGCGATGATCTGGTTCCTGCTGAACTTAATCTCTTCGGTGAACTCCAATAAGGTCTGAATCTCGCGTGTGGTCAGGCACTCGCACAGGTACTGCTGGTTGAGAAAATCGGTGAGATTGATGTTTTGCTGTTCGCTCATGGCTGGCTCCTTATCGCGCGTGTCGCCATAGGATAGTGCAGAGCCTGGTATGGGGGAAGCATGGGCCGCTGCCTTGGGGTATAGTGACGCCAACAACCCAGCCGCTGGGACATAGATAATCGATGGAGGATGTAAGGTGATTCGTAAGCTTGTTTCCGTACTGCTGCTCTGCCTGCCCCTGTGGGCCTGTGCCGAGGAGGCCTCGCCCACTGTGGATGAGGCCGATTATGCCGAGGGCATCGACTACGCCACCGTGGTGCCGCCGTTGGCCGGTGCTGAAGGCGGCAAGGTAAAGGTGGTGGAGCTGTTCTGGTACGGCTGTCCCCACTGCTTCCAGTTCGACCCCTACCTGAAGAAGTGGCTGCAGAGCAAGCCCGCCAATGTCGAGTTTGAGCGCATTCCCGCCATCTTCAACAACCCCACCTGGGAGCTGCATGCCCGGGCCTACTACACCGCCGATGTCATGGGGGTACTGGACAAGGTGCACGAGCCCCTGTTCGATGCCATCCACGTCAAAAAGAAGCGCATGAACAACAAGGCGGCGTTACGTGAGTTCTTCGTCTCCCACGGTGTCGATGGCAAGGAGTTCGATGCCACCTTCGACTCCTTCGCCGTGAGTGGCCTGGTGCGCAGCGCCGCGCAGCTGACCAAGCAGTATGGTATCAACGGTGTGCCGACGATGGCGGTACAGGGCAAGTACCGGGTCGGCGGCCGTATGGCGGGCAGCTTCGACAATATGATCCGTATCACCAACTTCCTCGTGGCACAGGAGAGTGCCGTGAAGAGCGCGGGCGCCGTGGCGCAAAAGAAGGCAGGCGCCGAGTAACAGCGCTAGACTCGGTGTAACCAGTCACTTACACCGAGGGTGATACTTCCATGACAACGGCAGAAAAGCCCGCCCCGGCGGGGCACCGCCTGCGGCTACTTAGCTACAACATCCAGGTGGGGATCAGCTCCACCCTGCCGCGCCACTACTTCACCAAGAGCTGGAAGCACCTGTTCCGGGCTCCCCGCCGTTTCGAAAATCTGGACCAAATCGCCCACCTGCTGCGTGGCCACGACATCGTCGGCCTGCAGGAGCTGGACGCCGGCAGCCACCGCACCGGTTATGTGGACCTCACCGAGTACCTGGCCAGGCAGGCTGAATACCCCTTCTGGTTTCACCAGCTCAATCGCAACTACGGCCCGCTGGCGCAGCACGGCAACGGCTTCCTCAGCCGCTATCGCCCGGCCGAGGTCAGTGAACACCGTCTGCCCAGCCTGATACCCGGTCGCGGTGCGATGGTAGTGCGTTACGGCCATGGCGAGGAGTCGCTGGCAGTCATCTTCGTCCACCTGTCGCTGAGTCCGCGGGCACGGCGCAACCAGCTCGCCTTCGTCGCGGAGCTGGCGGGCGACTACCGCCACCTGGTGGTGATGGGTGACATGAACTGCTCACCACGTAGCCCCGAGATGATGGGGCTGTTCCGCGCCACCTCCCTGCGCGAGCCGCGCGAGGAGCTGCAGACCTTCCCCAGCTGGCGACCAGCGCACCATATCGACCACATCCTGGTGAGTGATACCATCAAGGTAAACGAGTGTCATGTGTTGAACCATGCCCACTCGGACCACCTGCCCATCGCGATGGAGGTCTCCCTGCCTCCCGGGCTGGTACTGGAATAGATAAAAAGGAAGAAGAAGCCAAAATGAGTAGTCAGCAGGACGAATTACTGAGCTGGAAGCAGAAGTATTACGACGCCATCAGTGACCTTGAAGCACGGGAGAAGCAGTGGGGCGAGGTCGAGCAGACACTGCGCCAGGGCCTCAACCGTCTCAGCATCGCGGCCGACGACTCCGATGAGGAGCTGAACCGCCAACTGAAGGCGTTGCGCAACGAGTTAAACAGTGGTGGCTCCAGCGACGAGCTGGAGCGGCAGCTTAACGCCATCTCTGAGAGTATCCGTCGCCTCGACGAGGCACGCAGGGAGCATGTTCACCTTCCCACCCCAGGCGAATTCATGGGCGATGTAATTGGTCGCATCGAGTTTCCCCTCGGCATGGGGGAGCAGTTGCGTACCTTCAAGCGTCGGCTGGAGGCCGGTGAAGAGGGGGAGCTTATCGATGCCTTCTCCGCCCTGGTTACCGAGGCGCTACGACGTAGCGCAGGCGCAGCGGAGGAGGGAGGCCTCTTTTCCCGCCTGTTCGGCAAGGAGGAGGGCGGGCCTGCCGCCGGGCTACAGCTTGCCCGCGCCCTGCTTGCCGACCTGGTCTCCGCCCTGGTGGAAGAGGAGTCGCGGCGCGAGAGCCTGAACCAGCAGCTCGAGGAGAGCCGCAATGAGAGCGAGCTGCAGCAGGTGGAGCGAGAGCTTATCGAACTGCTGCACACTGCTGCCGTGGAGGAGGGGGTACCGATTAATGAGGTGCTGGTGCAGCTGCTGGAGCGACTCGACGTCCCTAACGAACTGGGTGAGAAGGTCGAGGCGCTAAAGGGAATGCTGGCACAGGAGCTGTCCGAGCCGGAGCTGGAGCAGGTGATCGTCGCCATCGCCAACCTGGTGGCCGAGATGCGCGGTCGCATGCAGAGCGAGAAGGCGGAGATCGAAACCTTTCTTAAGCAGCTGACGACGCGCCTGCAGGAGATCGACAGCGGTTTTAAGCTCAGCATTGCCAGCCGCCGCGACTCCTTCCGCAACGGCCAGGCGCTGGACGATGCGGTCAACGAACAGGTGCAGGGGATCGAGGAGTCGGTGCAGCAGGCCGAGGAGTTGAGCGCCCTGAAGACGCTGGTTCAGCAGCGGGTCGATACCATCCGTAACCACATGCAGGAGTTCCGCAGCAGCGAGGCGCAGCGCCTGGCGCAGTCGGAGAAGGAGGTGGCGGAGCTGACCGAGAAGCTGGAATCGGTACAGGGCGAGTCGGCACAGCTGCGCGAGCGGCTGCAGGAGGAGCATAGGCAGTCGCTGATCGACCCCCTTACCTGCATCCCCAACCGCCTCGCCTACAACGAGCGCCTGAAACAGGAGGTGGCGCGCTGGCAGCGTTATGGGACGCCGCTCAGCATCGCGGTGTGGGACGTGGACAAGTTCAAATCGGTGAACGATACCTACGGCCACCAGGCGGGCGACAAGGTGCTGACCGCGATCGGCAAACTGCTTAACGACAAGTGCCGAGAGACCGACTTCGTTGCCCGCTTCGGCGGCGAGGAGTTCGTCATGCTGTTTCCGCAAACCCATGTTGCGCAGGCGATGCAGGCGGCGGAGGGGTTGCGCCGCCAGGTAGAGGCGTTGGAGTTTCACTTCCGCGGTAAGCGGGTGCCGATCACCATCTCCTGCGGTATTAGCGAGTTTGGCAAGGACGACAACGCGGAGAAGGCCTTCGAGCGTGCGGACAAGGCGCTCTACGAGGCGAAGCACGGCGGGCGCAACCGCTGCTGTCAGGGCTAGAACGTTTTGCACGAGCTTTCACTTTGCCGGGCGATCATCGATACCTTGCAGCAGAGTGCGATCGAGCACGACTTTGAGCGCGTTAAGGTGGTGCGGCTGGAGATCGGCCCGCTTGCCGCCGTCGATAGCGAGGCGCTGCGTTTTGCCTTTAATATTGCCACTGCCGACACCCTGGCCGCCGGTGCGACCCTGGAGATTGAGGCAATCGACGCGGGTAATGCAATGCGAATCAAAGATCTGGAGGTGGAGTAATGTGTTCAACTTGCGGCTGTGGTGATGGTCATCACCACCACGACCACGACCATCATCACCAGCACGACCATGGTGATGAACAGGGCAGGCTGATCAAACTGGAGCAGGATATCCTCGCCGCCAACAACAACTACGCCGCCGCCAACCGCTCCCGTTTTCAGGCTGACAACACCCTGGTCCTCAACCTCGTCTCCAGCCCCGGCTCCGGCAAGACCGAGCTCCTTACCCGCACCCTGAATGCGCTGCACGATGAGCTTGCGATGGCGGTGATCGAGGGTGACCAGCAGACCAGTAATGACGCCGAGCGCATTCGCACCACCGGCACCCGCGCGGTGCAGATCAACACCGGCAAGGGGTGCCACCTCGATGCCCATATGGTCGGTCATACCCTGGATGAGTTGCTGGCCGAGCAGACCGATCTGCTGTTCATCGAGAACGTTGGCAACCTGGTCTGCCCCGCCGCCTTCGACCTGGGCGAGGCGCGGCGCGTGGTGATCCTCTCGGTCACTGAGGGGGAGGACAAGCCGCTCAAGTATCCGGAGATCTTCGCCGGCAGCGACCTGATGGTGCTCAACAAGAGCGACCTGCTACCCCACCTCGAGTTCGACGTAGAGCAGTGCATCGACTATGCGCGGCGTATCAACCCGCGCATCCAGGTACTGCAGCTCTCGGCCAGGAGCGGCGAGGGGTGCGAGGCGTGGTACGGCTGGCTGCGCGCCGCACGACAGATGCAACAGCTCGGCGCCTGATTTATGTGCCTGGCACTGCCCGCACGTATCACCGCGATCGACCCGGACGGGCTGAACGGGGTGGTTGAAACCGGGGGGCTGAAAAAGCGCATCTCCCTGGCGCTGCTGGAGCAGCCGCAAATCGACGACTATGTCCTGGTGCACGTGGGGTACGCCATTGCCACCATCGACGAGGCCGAGGCACAAAAGACCCTGGCACTGTTCGCCGAGGCGGGGATGGTGCCGGCCGGGGGCGGAGAGGAGGGGTGAAGTACGTCGAGGAGTTCCGCACCCCACAGGCGGCAAAAGAGCTGGCCGCCGCCATAGCCGCTATTGCCGAAGCCGGACGCCACTACCGTCTGATGGAGTTCTGCGGCGGCCATACCCACGCCGTGTTTCGTTACGGCCTGCCGCAACTACTTCCCGTTAATGTTGAGTTCATTCACGGCCCCGGCTGCCCGGTCTGCGTGTTGCCGGCGGGCAGACTGGAGAGCCTGTTGCGCCTGCTGGAACAGCGCGACATCATCGTTTGCAGTTACGGTGACATGTTGCGTGTGCCGACAGCAAGGGGGCGCAGCCTGCAGCAACTCAAGGCGCAGGGTGCCGATGTGCGTATGGTCTACTCTACCCAGGATGCGCTTACCATCGCCCGCGATAACCCAACACGAGAGGTGGTTTTCTTTGGCATCGGTTTTGAGACCACCACCCCCGCTAGCGCAGTGGCAATTCAGCAGGCGGGAGGTGAAGGGATTGATAATTTCAGCGTCTATTGCAACCACGTACTGACGCCGCCTGCGATGGCGGCGATACTCTCTTCTGAGAGCAGCACCATCGACGCCATCCTCGGTCCTTCCCACGTTAGCGCCATCATCGGTAGCCAGGCCTATGCGCCACTGGCACAGCGTTACTGCAAGCCCATTGTCATCGCCGGTTTCGAGCCGTTGGACCTGTTGCAGTCGACACTGATGGCGGTGCGGCAGATTAACGCCAATCACTGTGCAATAGAAAACGAATACCGCCGTGCGGTGAGCGACAGGGGCAACCGAAAAGCACAGGCATTGATCAACGATGTGTTCGAGCTGCGTGAAGAGTTCGAGTGGCGTGGCCTCGGTGTGTTGAGGAACAGTGCACTGCAAATAAAGGAGCAATACCGCCACCTCGATGCCGAACATCGCTTCGGCATGGAGACGACTCCACTTGCGGACAACAGGGGCTGCGAATGCGCCGAGGTATTGCGCGGCAACACACGGCCCGAACAGTGCAAACTGTTCGCCAAGGCCTGCACCCCCGACACGCCCATGGGGGCCTGCATGGTCTCGGCGGAGGGGGCCTGTGCGGCGGTGTGGCATTACGGTCAATATTGAGGGGCAAATGGGAAAGCTGGATATCGAAAACGGCGTAGTGGAGATGGCACACGGCAGCGGTGGCCGTGCCATGGGACTGCTGCTCGATGAGCTATTCCTCCCCGCCTTCAATAATGAGTGGCTGGAGCTGCGCGAAGATAGTGCCAGCTTTGCTGTTGCCGCCGAGCGCATGGTGATGAGCTGCGACGGCCACGTGATCTCACCGCTCTTTTTTCCCGGTGGCGACATCGGTTCGCTATCGGTGCACGGCACCATTAACGACGTGGCGATGAGTGGTGCGGTGCCACGCTATCTCAGCGCCGGTTTTATCCTCGAGGAGGGATATCCTCTGCGTGAGCTGAAACGTATCGTCGACAGCATGGCGGGTGCCGCCAGGGCGGCG
This sequence comes from Thiohalomonadaceae bacterium, assembly GCA_050298555.1. Taxonomy (GTDB): domain Bacteria; phylum Pseudomonadota; class Gammaproteobacteria; order Thiohalomonadales; family Thiohalomonadaceae; genus JAPHSX01. The sequence goes on along the minus strand of JBNKUL010000022.1, from coordinate 299 downwards.
GACGTCGCCATCGTCACTGGCGATACCAAGGTGGTGGAGCGGGGCAAGGGCGACGGCGTATTCATCACCACTACCGGGGTCGGTGAGCTGCCTGCGGGCATCAGTTTGTCGGCGCGCAATGCCCGGCCCGGTGATCAGATCATCGTCAGTGGGGATATCGGCGACCACGGTGTCGCCATCCTCTCCTGCCGCGAACACCTGGCGTTCGAGACCGAGATTGAGTCGGATTCGGCGCCACTGCATACCCTGGTCGCGGAGATGCTCCAGGCAGCCCCCAATATTCGCTGCCTGCGCGACCC
>JBNKUL010000021.1:0-36939 GCA_050298555.1 Thiohalomonadaceae bacterium | reverse complement strand
AGGTCGAGCTTGCCGGCTGGGTACACCGCCGCCGTGACCATGGTGGGGTCATCTTTATCGACCTGCGCGACCGCGAGGGTGTCGCGCAGGTCGTTTTCGACCCGGACCTGCCGGAGGTCTTCGCCATCGCCGAGAGTGTGCGCAACGAGTTCGTACTGCAGATCAAGGGCAAGGTGCGCCGCCGTCCTGCCGGCACCGACAACAATGACCTGCCCACCGGCCAGGTGGAGGTGCTGGGCAAGGAGCTGACCATCCTCAACAAGTCCGAGACGCCGCCCTTCATGCTCGATATTGCTGACGAGGATGTGGGTGAGGAGCACCGACTGAAGTATCGCTACGTGGACCTGCGCCGCCCGCAGATGTTCCAGCGCATGAAATTCCGCTCCGAGATGACCCGCGCCCTGCGCAACTACCTCGACGAGCGCGGCTTTCTCGACATCGAGACCCCGATGCTGACCAAGGCCACCCCCGAGGGGGCCCGCGACTACCTGGTGCCGAGCCGCACCCACCAGGGCAGCTTCTTCGCCCTGCCGCAGTCGCCGCAGATCTTCAAGCAACTGCTGATGGTCTCCGGCATGGACCGCTACTACCAAATCGTGCGCTGCTTCCGCGACGAAGACCTGCGCGCCGACCGTCAGCCCGAATTCACCCAGCTCGACATCGAGACCTCGTTCATGGACGAGGAGGAGATCATGACCCTGATGGAGGGGATGATCCGCGAGATGTTCGCCAAGGTGCTCGAAGAGCAGCTGCCCGACCCCTTCCCGCGCATGCCCTATGCCGAGGCGATGCAGCGTTACGGCTCCGACAAGCCCGACCTGCGTATCCCGCTGGAGCTGATCGAGGTCGCTGACCTGATGAAGGAGGTCGAGTTCAAGGTCTTCTCCGGCCCGGCCAACGATGAGGGTTCCCGTGTCACCGCCCTGCGCGTGCCCAAGGGTGCCTCCATCTCCCGTAAGGAGATCGACGACTACACCAAGTATGTCTCCATCTACGGCGCCAAGGGCCTGGCCTACATCAAGGTCAACGAGCTGGCCAAGGGGGTTGAGGGGCTGCAGTCCCCGATTCTCAAGTTCCTGCCCGACGAAGTGGCGCTCAATATTATGGAACGCGTGGGTGCCGAGGACGGCGACCTGGTGTTCTTCGGTGCCGACAAGGCGAAGGTGGTCAACGAGGCGCTGGGTGCGCTGCGTGTGAAGCTGGGCCACGACCTCGACATGGTCGAGAATGGCTGGCGTCCACTGTGGGTGGTCGACTTCCCGATGTTCGAGTGGGACGAGAAGTCCAACCGCTGGACCTCCCTGCACCACCCCTTCACCTCGCCTGCCGAGGCGGACCTCGACAAGCTCGAGTCCGACCCGGGCAACTGCCTCTCCCGCGCCTACGACATGGTGCTCAACGGCACCGAGGTCGGTGGTGGTTCCATGCGTATCTACCGCGAAGAGGTGCAGGAGAAGGTGTTCCGTGCCCTTGGCATTAGCGACGAAGAGGCACGCGACAAGTTCGGCTTCCTGCTCGATGCCCTCAAGCACGGCTGCCCGCCCCACGGCGGTCTCGCCTTCGGTCTCGACCGCCTGGTGATGCTGATGACCGGCGCCGCCTCCATTCGCGATGTGATGGCCTTCCCCAAGACCCAGACCGCCGCCTGCCTGCTTACCGAGGCGCCGTCCACGGTCAATCCCGCACAGCTGGTGGAGCTGGGTGTGCGCGTCGCCAAGCCGGTGAAGGAAGAGAAGAAGGGCTGATAGCCAGTAGAGGTTTGAAAGCATGAGCGAACTTTCCATCCAGGACTACGCACAACTGAGTGACGAGGAGTGCGAGAAGCGCATCCTCGCCGCCAGGGAGAAGCTGGGCGAGCGCCTGGTGATCCTCGGTCACCACTACCAGCGTGAAGAGGTGTTCAAGTTCGCCGACTTCTCCGGCGACTCGCTCAAGCTGTCGCGTCAGGCCGCCGACTCCAGGGCCGAGTACATCGTCTTCTGCGGCGTTCACTTCATGGCCGAGGTGGCCGACATCCTCTCCCGTGACGACCAGATCGCCATCATCCCGGACCTGGCCGCCGGCTGTTCCATGGCCGACATGGCCAACCTCGCCGCCGTCGAGCGCGCCTGGAAGGAGCTGTCGCAGGTTCTGGATCCAGACGAGACGGTCACCCCCGTCACCTACATCAATTCTGCGGCGGATCTGAAGGCCTTCTGCGGCCGTCACGGTGGCATCGTCTGCACCTCCTCCAACGCCGGCAAGGTACTGGAGTGGTCGTTCAAGCAGCGCGAGAAGATCCTCTTCTTCCCCGACCAGCACCTGGGGCGCAACACCGGCTACAACATGGGGATCCCGCTGGATGAGATGGTGGAGTGGGACTTCGACCAGCCCATGGGCGGTCTCAGCGAAGAGCAGATCAAAAAGGCGAAGATGATCCTGTGGAAGGGTTTCTGCTCGGTCCACCAGATGTTCAAGCCCGAGCACATCGATAAATTTAAAGAGATGTACCCCGACGCCAAGGTGATCTCCCACCCCGAATCCTCCTTCGAGGTGTGTCAGAAGTCCGATGCCGTCGGCTCCACCGAGATGATCATCAAGACCATCGCCGACTCCGAACCTGGCACCCGCTGGCTGGTTGGCACCGAGCTCAACCTGGTCAACCGTCTGCACGAGCAGTTCAAGGGCGAGGGCAAGAACATCCACTTCATGTCCCCCACCGTCTGCATGTGCTCCACCATGTTCCGCATCGACCCGCAGCATTTGGCGTGGACGCTGGAGAATCTGGTGGAAGGCAACGTGGTCAACCGGATCACTGTCGCCCCGGAAGAGACCGAAGAGGCCAAGCTGGCGTTGCAGCGGATGTTGGATATTTCGGCTTGAGTATTTGACTCAGCTGGATAGAGAAAAGGGGGATGGCATCGCGCCATCCCCCTTTTTTGTTGGATTTATACCCACCGGCTGCCTCAACGATAAGCCTGCCCCACGCCACTCCCAGTCCCGAAGCTGACACCAAAGTCGAGTGTGTCGATGTCCGTAGTCGCATTGAGAACTGTGGGTGCGCTAATGTCCGGATAGCTGCCGCAGGATTCTCCGTTGTCGCAGAGGTGGTCGTCGCTGTCCATATCGCTGCCGGCGGTTAGGGTGTAGCTGCCGGCGGGGACACTGTTGAACTGGAAGTGGTAGCTGCCATCGCTCGCGTCCAGATGCTCCACCGCGACCTTGTTGCCGTTTTCATCGCTCAGCATTACCCATAGGTGGCCGGTATTATCGCTGGCCTGATAGGTGCCAATGTAGATATCCACCTGGAGAGTCGCCGTGGCGCCACTGTCCGAGCTGAAGGTAATGCTGCCGCTGTAGCTGCCAGTGTTCAATCCGGTGCGGTTGGCGTTGACCTGGTATTCCCCTAGGCCGTTGCCGTCGACGTTAACAGGGGTCGTCGACAGCCAGGCGGCGGTGCTACTAACGCTGATGCTGGACGTTGTCGGGTTGCCGCCCTCGCTAAGGTTGACGCTAGCGCTGCTGAGCGTGGAGGAGAAGTTGAGGTAGCTGCTGTCCAGCAGCAGGGTCGAAGGCCCGGCGGCGTTGGCCAGCACCTGTGCGTACTCTACCGCCTTGAGGGCGTTGATAAGGCCGTGACCAAAGTCGTTGTCGCGTCCCGTGGGGCCGAGGTCGTCGGTAATATGACCGCCGCTGAGAGCGGTGTCGAGTTCGTCCGGGGTCAGGCCGGGGTGGACCGCCTTCATCAGGGCGACGACACCGGCCATGTGCGGCGAGGCCATGGAGGTGCCATGGAGGTAGTTATAGGTAGCGCTACGGCTGCCGCTGGTGTCATCGACAAAGGTACTGAGGATGCCCTGTTCATAGGCCGTGACGATCTCACCACCGGGGGCTGCCACGTCAATCTTGTCGCCGTAGTTGGAGTAGTAGGCCTTCTCCTTGCTGGGGCCGACGGCGCTGACGCTGACCACGCCATCATAGGAGGCGGGGTAGGAGGGGGTGGAGCTGCTATCGTTACCGGCGGCGGCGATGACGATGACGCCCTGGGCGCGTGCGGCGCTGATCTCCTGGGGGGTGAGCGTTTCATAGCAGTTCAGGCAACCGAGGCTCATGTTGATGATGTCGGCCGGTTCGGCGGGGAGGGTGCCGGAGTCGTTATCCAACCCGGCGGCGTAGCGTATGGCCTGCTGAATGTCATAGCTGCTGCCACCGTTAAGGCCGTTCGTGCGCAGCGGCATAATACGGCTGTTCCATGCGACACCGCTGACGCCCACCGTGTTGTTGCTGGCGGCGGCGACGGTACCCGCCACGTGGGTGCCGTGCCAGGAACTTAACCCGAGTGTGTCGGAGTCGCCCGGGTCATCGGGGCTGGCATCGATGCCGTCGCCGTCACGGGCGCTGGTGGGGTCGCTGATGAAGTCGTAGCCCGGGGTCAACTGCGAGGAGAGGTCCGGGTGGGCGAGGTAAACGCCGGTGTCGATGACCGCGACGATCACCCCCGTACTTCCCGTGGTGAGGTCCCACGCCTGCGGCAGGTTGATGAGTGGGTAGTGCCACTGGTCGGCGTAGCGCGGGTCGTTCGGCTCGGCAGTGGGGCGCAGGATGTAGTTCGGCACCGCGTGTTCGACGTCGCTGCGCCGCTCAACGGCCTTAATGGCGAGCAGGGTGGTGAGCTTCTCCTGCTGCTGGGCATTGGCAAAGTGGCCCGGTACGGCCGCCGCCTTCATGCCGAGTGCCTTAAAGGCGGCCTCGCGCTCATCACCACCCGGCAGAGCCAACAGTGCGGGTCGCCCTATAGCGCCGCCTTTTTTCACCAGCCCGATATCTGCGCTCCGTTTGGAGAGTGATAAGCCCGCGGCCATGGCCGCGGGCTTGAAGCTGACGATCATCTCACCGCTGCGGAATTCGCTGGAGAGGTGCATGGAGGGCTTGGCCGAGAGCGCCGATGCGGTGTCGATGCGTAGCAGATAGTTACTGATGCTGGTGTTGGTGGCGTTGACACCGATGAGGTACTCCCCGTCGGCGGGGACGGTCAGGGTTTCGTTTGCCAGTGCGCTTACCGAGGCGTCGATAAGTGTTCCGTCGGTGGCATAAAGGTAGAGGTCGAGGTCGTTCTGGCCGTCGCTCCAGTCGCTTATCTCCAGCTCGATGACCAGCCCCGAGAGGAGGGTCACACGATAGAAGTCCCACTCATCGCTGGTCTCGGCAAAACGGTCCTGGTTGAGGTTGCCGGTAGGCGTGTCGCTGACGAAGCCGCCGAGTACTACCGGGCTGGTGATGGGCTGCGCCTGCGCAATGGCGTTGTTGGGGGTGTAGGGGGAGTAGGGGTCGTTGGTGTCGGAATCGACACCGCTGCCGGCGGCGGCGCTGATGGTTCCGCTCAGCATCACCATCACATTAATGGTGACGGAATCGCTGGCGGAAATGCCGTTGTTATCGGTTACGGTGAGGGTGGCGGTATAACTGCCGGCCTCGGTATAGGTGTGCGAGGTGGTGAGGCCGTTGCCCGTGTTGCCATCGCCGAAGTCCCAGCTGTAGTCGGCGATGGCGGCTTCGCCGTCACTGCTGCCGCTGGCATCGAAGTCGACGAGCAGCGGCACATTACCGCTGTTCGGTGAGGCGCCAATCACTGCCTGTGGCGACAGGTAGGCCGCTGCTACGTTGATGTATTGCTGGCGGGTAACAGTATCGCGGCCACCGGCATTGTCGATGACCGTCAGGGTGACGCTGTAACTGCCGCTTTGGGTGTAGGTATGGTCGGCCGTTATCCCCTCGCCGCTGCTGCCGTCGCCGTAATCCCAGCGGTAACGCAAAATAGTGCCGTCGCTGTCGCTAGAGGTAGTGGCATCGAAGGTGACCGCAAGCGGCGCCTTGCCACTGGTCACACTGGTGGTGAAGTCGCCGTGGGGGGGGCTGTTGCTGCCGCTACTGCAGGCCGCAATTAGTGGGGATAGCAGCAGTAGCAGCAGCCCATTTTTTATCATGGCCGTTAACGGATAATGCATAGTGATTCCATTCAACATGGCGTCTTATTCCTGTTGCTCGTCTTTCCTGGTGGAGCTAACCAGTTTCCAGGCAGTTTCGCCATGCTGGTCGATAACATCAATCTCCCGGTACTCCCCATTCTCAATGGCAAAATAGAGACAGGGCGAGGTGATCACCTGTATCTGCATCATCCCCGGTGCGGGCTGCTGAAGCACGATGGGGACGAAGGCACGGCCAGCGTCCACCATGGCCTGCTGTGCCTGCAGTTCTATACCGTAACCGCCGCTGGGGCGGTTGCCAAGGAAGAGGGCGATGATGCTCTCTTTCGTGAAGTCGACCTGCAGGTGGCGAAGGTGTTCGGGGAGTTCCGTCGCCTGATGAAGCCAGCGCCCACCTGCCCGCGCGCCCTCCAGTTGGCAATGCAGGGAGTGGTGAAGCGGGCGCAACGCTACCTGCTGTAGCGTCGGCCTTTTATTGCAGCCTACGAGTGTGGCCACCATGGTGATGGCGAGGGCGATGCTCCTTAGTATTCTCATTTGACCTGCCTTCCCTTAATCGGGCTGTGCGGGCTCCTCCAGCACCTTGAGTTCCACCTGCTCGCCGCCGGGATAGTGCTTGGCGTTGCGCTCGTCGATCTTGTTGATCAGGGTGTCCTTCGGCTTGTAGAGGATGAGTGCGATATCGACCAGGTTCTTGCTAATGCGCGCGGCGTTGGAGCTGTCATTGATCAGCGATGAGGCCATGTCGCGGGTGATCTGGCCGTCACGTAGCAGTTCGCCGACGCGACCGGTGAGCAGGGCATCCAGGTGTTTGGCCTTGCCGCGCTGGTGGTGCAGCTTCTCCAGGTGCTCCGGGATGTTATCGCTGGGGCCGATGCGGTGGATCTCGCGCACTACCTTAAGGATGCTACGTCGCAGCATGTTGTACTCCTTGCTGATGGCCTCGTTGTCCGACTCCATGTAGCGCTCCAGGTTCTGGTGTAGCGGCTTCATCCGTTTGACGATCTGTACCAGCAGGCGGTCGGCCACCAGGATATTACGAATCGTCTCTACCTCTTCCTCTGAGAGGTTGAACTTGGCCTGCAGCACGGTGGCGTACTCCAGGATGCTGCTGTAGATGGTCTTGATCTTGGTGGCGTAGACCTGGTCGATGTCGATCTTGATCGGTGCCGAGCTTTTCAGAATGTCCTTCAGGTGCTGATCCGACTCCAGGTCTTCCCGGTGCACGCTGAGGCCGTGGGCCAGCACCGTGTAGGCGGCGTTCTCCAGCAGGCGCACTGACTCATCGGTAAGGGCCTTGATGCCGGTTTGGGTATATTTCATCGACGCCTCGTCGAGGAACTGCGGCTCGTCGATGGCCGCCTTCGGCTCCTCTACCGGGGGTACCAGCCGTTCTACGATCCTGACGATGAAGGTGAGAAAACCGATCAGCACCAAAGTGTTGAGGATGTTGAAGCTGGTGTGGAACAGGGAGAGGGCGATGGGTACCGCCGCCGCCGCAACGAAGGGCGATTGCCCCTCTACCTGTTCGACGATATAGCCCACGCCGTTGATGAAGGGGTAGAACAGTACCAGTATCCACATCACCCCCATCAGGTTGAAGATAAGGTGGGCGCGTGCCGCCCGTTTGGCGTTGTAGTTGGCCACCAGTGCCGCCAGGTTGGCGGTGATGGTGGTGCCGATGTTCTCCCCCAGTACCATGGCGGCGGCCATGTCGAAGGGGATCCACCCCTCGAAGGTCATTAGCAGGGTAATCGCCATGGTGGCGCTGGAGGATTGCACGATGAGTGTCAGCACGGTGCCGATGAACATGAACAGCAGCACCGAGAAGTAGCCCTTGGTGGTGTATTCGGCGAGGAAGGCGAGGGCCTCGGGGTTGCTGCGAATGTCGGGGACCGAGTCCTTAAGGAACTGCAGGCCGATAAAGAGCAGGGAAAAACCGACGATGAAGAAGCCCCAGTTACGGCGCTGATCCACCTTGGAGAGGCTCATCAGGAAGCCTGCCCCCACCAGCGGCAGGGCGATGGCGCTCATCTTCACCTTAAAGCCGAGGATAGAGATGAGCCAGGCGGTGACGGTGGTACCGATATTGGCCCCCATGATGACCCCCACCGCCTCGGTCAGCGTCAACAGGCTGGCGTTGACGAAGCTCACCACCATCAGCGTGGTGGCGGAGGAGGACTGGATCGCCGCGGTGATGACAAAGCCGGTCATCAGGGCGAAGAAGCGGTTGGAGGTGGTGGTGGCGAGGATATTGCGCATCTTGTCCCCGGCCAGGCTCATCAGCGCATCGCTCATTACCTTCATGCCGTAGAGGAACAGGCCGAGTGAACCGAGCAGGGTCAGTATATTGGTAAAGCCGTAGTCCATATTCTTCTTTTCTCAGGGGCGGGTGTTTCAGATTTCTATTGTCGCAGTATATACATGCGCCGTCCCTCCTCCCAGTCTGGTGAGCCCCTATAGAGGCCCCTCCGCAGTGGCTGGAAAAAACCACAAAAAAAGACTTGAAAAAATATTAGAGATAGCTAATATAAGAGTCATCTAATATTTCAAAGGAGATGTGAGCATGTTGTTTGAAAGCATTTTGACCGTGATTCCCGCCGTTGCCGCTGTTGGCGCCGCCGTTGTTGCCGTCTTCCTGGGTTACGCCGCCGCCTCCTGCTCCGTAGCCCGCATGCAGGGTAAAGAGTGCCCCGATGCGTAATAGGGGCGCTTAACCCCGATCTGATTTCATATATCCCTCCTTGATAGCCCGGCTTTGCCGGGCTTTTTTTTTGTGACTAGCCCCGCCTATGCCCGGCACCGGTCAGTGCCCTCCGAAACAGCACCACTTGATGGTACAATGCGCGCAATTTTATATGTTTGTACGTTGAGGGGAGTTCTTCATGGCTGGACACAGTAAATGGGCCAATATCAAGCATCGTAAGGCGGCACAGGACGCCAAGCGCGGCAAGATCTTCACCAAGCTGATCCGTGAGATCGTGGTCGCCGCCAAGATGGGTGGCGCCGATCTGGACAGCAACCCGCGCCTGCGCGATGCGGTGAGCAAGGCCCTGGGCCAGAACATGAAGAAGGACACCGTGGAAAACGCCATCAAGCGCGGTGCCGGTGCGGGCGATACCGAGAACTACGACGAGATCCGTTACGAGGGCTACGGCCCGGCAGGTGTCGCGGTGATGGTCGACTGCCTGACCGACAACCGCAACCGTACCGTCTCCGAGGTGCGCCACGCCTTCACCAAATCGGGCGGTAACCTGGGCACCGACGGTTCGGTCTCCTACCTCTTCACCAAGATCGGCATGATGAGCTTTCCCGCCGGCGCCGATGAGGACGCCATTATGGAGGCGGCGATGGAGGCCGGTGCCGAGGACATCGTCACCAACGACGACGGCTCCATCGAGGTGACCACCGCCTGGGAGGAGTTCACCAGCGTGAAGGAGGCGATGATCGCCGCCGGTTTCGAGCCGGAGGTGGGCGAGATCACCCAAAACCCCTCCACCAGCGTCGAACTGGAGCTGGAGGATGCGCAGAAGGTGATGCGCCTGGTCGACATGCTGGAGGACCTGGACGATGTGCAGAACGTCTACTCCAATGCCGACTTCAGCGACGAGGTGATGGCGCAGCTGGGATAAGGGCCAGCCCATGACCCGCATCCTCGGCATCGACCCCGGCTCACGCATCACCGGCTTCGGTATTATCGAGCAGTCGGGGCGCTCCCTCAGCTACATCGAGAGCGGTTGTATCCGCGCCGGCGATGGCGATTTCGCCGGGCGCCTCAAGACCATCTACGACGGCATTCGCGACATCGTCGAGATCTACCAGCCCACCGAGGCGGCGATCGAGCAGGTCTTCATGCATCGCAACCCCGACTCCGCCCTCAAGCTGGGTCAGGCGCGCGGCGCCGCCATCTGCGCGGTGATGTCGATGGGGCTGGCGATCAGCGAATACACCCCCTCCGAGATCAAGAAGGCGACGGTGGGTAAGGGCAACGCCGCCAAGGATCAGGTGCAGCACATGGTGCAGGCACTGCTCAAGCTGCCCGGCATGCCCCAGGCCGATGCCGCCGACGCCCTCGCCGTGGCGCTGACCCACAACAATACCAGCCAAACCCTGAGCCACCTCGAAGGGGTGCGCGGAAGCCGAAGAGGACGCTACCGATGATAGGCCGCCTGCGCGGAATCCTTGCCGAAAAGAAGCCGCCGTTTCTCCTGCTCGACGTCAACGGCGTCGGCTACGAGCTGGAGGCCCCGATGGGCACCATCTTCCAGCTCCCCGAGGTGGGGCAGGAGGTGGTGCTGCACACCCACCTGGTGGTACGCGACGACGCCCACCTGCTGTTCGCCTTCGCCACCGAGGCCGAGCGCACCCTGTTCCGCACCCTGATCAAGGTCAACGGTGTTGGGGCCAAGCTGGCCCTTACCATCCTCTCCGGCATCTCCGCCGACGAATTCGCCCGCTGCGTGCATGACGGGGATACTGCCTCGCTGGTGCGCCTGCCCGGTGTCGGCAAGAAGACCGCCGAGCGCCTGGTGGTGGAGATGAAGGACCGGCTCGACGACTGGCAACCGGCCCCGGTACTGCCCAGCGGCGAAATTGCCCCAGCCGCGGCCCCCACCGCGGACGCGGTAAAGGACGCCATCAGCGCCCTGGTCTCCCTCGGCTACAAGCCGCCCGAGGCGAGCCGCCTTATCAGCAAGCTCGATACCGAGGGGATGGAGAGCGAGGCGATCATCCGAGCGGCTTTGAAGCAGGCAATCTAATAAAGATGATATCTTTGCTGAATTTGAAGCGCTTAGCTTCTTGCCACGACTGAGGATGCCTTTAACGCCATGATCGAAACCGATCGCCTGATCAGCAACGAGCCGAAACACGAGGAGGAGGCGCAGGACCGCGCCATTCGCCCCAGGCTGCTGGCCGACTACGTCGGCCAGCAGAAGGTGCGCGAGCAGATGGATATCTTCATCTCCGCGGCGAAAAAGCGCAGCGAGGCACTGGACCATGTGCTGCTGTTCGGCCCCCCCGGCCTCGGCAAGACCACCCTGGCCCACATCATCGCCAATGAGCTGGAGGTCAATATCCGCCAGACCTCCGGTCCGGTGCTGGAGCGCCCCGGCGACCTGGCCGCGCTGCTGACCAATCTCGAGCCCCACGACGTGTTGTTCGTCGATGAGATCCACCGCCTCTCGCCGGTGGTCGAGGAGGTGCTCTACCCGGCGATGGAGGACTACCAGATCGACATCATGATCGGCGAGGGCCCCGCCGCCCGTTCCATCAAGCTCGACCTGCCCCCCTTCACCCTGATCGGTGCCACCACCCGCGCCGGCATGCTTACCTCACCGCTGCGCGACCGCTTCGGCATCGTGCAGCGGCTGGAGTTTTACGATACCGACGAGCTGACCCGCATCGTCGCCCGTTCTGCAAAGATCCTCGATGTCGCCATCGACCAGAGGGGGGCGGCGGAGATCGCGCGGCGCTCGCGCGGCACCCCGCGTATCGCCAACCGTCTGCTGCGCCGTGTGCGTGACTACGCCGAGGTGAAGGCCGACGGCAAGGTCTCGGCCGATGTCTCGGGCCACGCCCTCGACATGCTCGACGTGGATGTGAACGGCTTCGATATGATGGACCGAAAGCTGTTACTGGCGATCATCGAGAAGTTCGACGGCGGTCCGGTCGGGGTCGATAACCTGGCCGCCGCCATCGGCGAGGAGCGCGGCACCATCGAGGATGTGCTGGAGCCCTATCTCATCCAGCAGGGCTTTATGATGCGCACCCGCAGCGGTCGCATCGCCACCAACAGTGCCTACCTGCACTTCGGCATGACGCCGCCCAAGGGCAAGGAGGCGGTTCGGCAGGAGGAGATGGATCTTTTCTCCAAGTAACGGAATTAATCGACCTCTGCTTGGTCTACACCGAAGCGTATGCAGCAAAAGAATAATGAAACCAACGATGTCCGAGGAACGATAAAGCGATGAGTACGGATATGTCCCTGTGGAGCCTGTTTGCCAACGCCAGCATGCTGGTGCAGTTGGTGATGCTGCTGTTGTTGCTGGCATCGATCGCCTCCTGGAGTGTGATCATCCAGAAGGGGCGTCAGCTCAAGCAGTCGCGTGATGATGCGGAGAGCTTCGAGAGCCGCTTCTGGTCCGGTATCGACCTGGTCGAACTCTACAAGCAGATGAACAAGCGCCGCGCCTCACTGGGTGGCCTGGCGATGATCTTCGAATCCGGCTTTGGCGAATTCGCCCGCCTGCGCAAGCAGGGCGGCGTCGAGCCGATGGCGGTGGTGGAGGGGGCACAGCGCTCGATGCGTGTCGCCCTCAGCCGCGAGGTAGATCGGCTGGAGGCCAACCTCGCCTTTCTCGCCACCGTCGGCTCCACCAGCCCCTATGTCGGCCTGTTCGGTACCGTGTGGGGCATCATGAACTCCTTTCGCGCCCTCGGCGGGGCACAGCACGCCACCCTCAACATGGTCGCCCCCGGCATCGCCGAGGCGCTTATCGCCACCGCCATGGGCCTGTTCGCCGCTATTCCGGCGGTGATCGCCTATAACCGCTTCGCCAACGAGGTGGAGCGGCTGGAGACCCGTTACGACACCTTCAAGGAGGAGTTCTCCACCCTGCTGCAGCGCCAGGCCCACAACCAGGGTCACTAGGCGGGGGATAGGCATGGCATTGGGTAAGAAAAAACGGCGCATGATGGGGGAGATCAATGTAGTCCCCTACATCGATGTGATGCTGGTGCTGCTGGTGATCTTCATGATCACCGCCCCCATGCTCAGCCAGGGGGTGAAGGTAGAGCTGCCGCAGGCCGACTCCACCCCGATACCGCAGGACGACCGTGAACCCCTGGTGGTCACGGTGGATGCCGACGGTGCCTACTACCTCTCCCTGGGCGGCCCCGCCAACCAGCCCCTACAGGCCGAGCCCCTGCTGTCACGCATGCAGGCGGTGCTGGCGGCACAGCCGGGGCTGCCGGTCTATGTGAAGGGGGATCGCAACGTGGCCTACGGCAAGGTGGTCGAGGTGATGGCGCTGATCCAGGGGGCCGGGGTGGAGAGCGTCGGCATGATGACCGAGTCCCCAGAGGGACGTTGATGAGCCGGGAGAAAGCGCTTGCGGTTGCCGCATCCGTGGTGTTGCATCTTCTGCTGCTGGGCGGTCTTGCCTTTACCATGTGGGAGCGCCCGCGGCCCCCGGCGACCAATATGAACAAACCGATCATCCAGGCCCGTGCGGTGGATGAGGAGACCGCGATGGCCGCGGTGCGTGCCCGTGAGGCCGAAGAACAACGCAAGCGCGAAGCGGCGGAGCGTAAACGCAAGGCAGCAGAAGCGGAGAAGAGGCGCCGCGCCGAGGAGAAACGTAAGAAGGCCGAGGCGGAGAAGAAGCGTCTCGCTGAGGAGAAACGTAAGCAGGCCGAGGCGGAGAAGAAGCGCCTCGCCGAGGAGAAGCGCAAGCAGGCCGAGGCGGAGCGTAAGCGCAGGGAGGCGGAGGACAAGAAGCGCCGAGAAGAGGCGTTAATGCGGCAGATGGCGGAGGAGGCGGAGCGTCTCGCCGAGGAGGATGCGCGGCAGCACCAGGCGCAGCTCAGCCGCCAGCAGTTGCAGTATGTATCGGATATCCAGAACAAGGTGAGCCGCAACTGGTTGCGCCCGGCGGGCAGCACAGGCACCCTGTGTAGCGTTTTGATTAACCAGATCCCAAGCGGAGATGTGGTGGGCGTGCAGGTCACCGATTGTGACGGCGATATCGCCTTCAAGCAGTCGGTGGAGCGGGCGGTGCGTAAGGCCTCCCCATTGCCGCTGCCCGCCGACCCCGAGTTGTTCCAGAGGGAGATAGAGTTTGTTTTTACACCGTAATACGACCATGAAACTGTTTCTGCGGATGCTGGCCGCGTGCCTGCTGCTGCTCTCGTGGCAGGCACAGGCCAAGCTGGTGATCGAGATCACCTCCGGTACCGAGGGGGCGCTGCCCATCGCCGTGGTGCCCTTCGGCTGGGTCAGTGGCGGTGGCGCCGCGACCGATATCGCCGAGGTGATTGCCGCTGACCTGGCGCGCAGCGGCCGCTTTGCGCCGCTGGAGCAGACCAGGATGCCCGCCGAGCCCCATAACGGGCACGAGATCGACTTTGCCGCCTGGCGTGAGGCGGGTGTAGAGCACATGGTGGTGGGGCGCGCCCAGCCGCGCGAAGACGGCAGGGTGATGGTGGAGTTCCAGCTATTCGATGTGGTGCGCGGGGCGCAGATGACCGGCTATGCCATCCCTGCCGAGAGCGCTACCCTGCGCCGTATCGCCCACCAGATCAGCGATATCGTCTATGAAAAATTGACCGGCCAACGCGGCGCCTTTAACACCCACGTCGCCTACGTCACCCTGCAGCGTCAGGGGGAGGAGAGCACCTATCGCCTCGCCATCGCCGATGCCGACGGCTTTAACGAGCAGGTGGTGCTCACATCGCCGCAGCCGTTGATGTCGCCGGTCTGGTCGCCCGATGGTGACTATCTCGCCTACGTCTCTTTCGAGAAGAAGCGCTCCGTGGTCTACCTGCAGGATGTACGCACGGGGCAGCGCGAGCTGCTGGCCGAGTTCCAGGGGCTCAACTCGGCCCCCAGCTTTTCGCCCGACGGGCGCTCGCTGCTGCTGACCCTGTCGCGCGACGGCAACCCGGAGATCTACCTGCTCGAGCTACAGGGGCGCAAACTGACCCGCCTGACCCATAGCCGAGGCATCGACACCGAGGCGGTCTTCGCCCCCGACGGTAACGCCATCGTCTTTACCTCGGACCGCGGCGGCAGGCCGCAGCTCTATCGCCTGGCGTTGCAGAACGGCAAGGCGGTGGGGCGGCCGAAGCGCCTCACCTTCGAAGGGGTCTATAATGCGCGCGCCGCCTTCTCACCAAACGGCAAACAGCTGGCCTATGTGCACGGCGACGGCAGCCGTTTTCGCATTGCGGTAAAGGAGCTGGAGACGGGTACCCTGCGGGTGCTGAGTGATACCCGCCTTGATGAGTCGCCCAGCTTCGCTCCTAATGGCAGCATGATTATCTACGCCACCGAACGTAACCGGCGCGGCGTACTGGAGGCGGTTTCCGTCGATGGCCGGGCCCATCAACGCCTGGGACTGAGTCGTGGTGATGTACGTGAACCGGCCTGGTCGCCGTACATCTATAAATAGGGGAAGAGAGTGATGAAACTGAAGCAGATGGGAGTGGTTGCGCTGGCCGCCGGGCTGGTGCTGTTGCAGGGCTGTTCGTTTGAGCCGATACGCGAAGAGGGGGCTCCGGCCGAGGAGGGCGCCTATGAACAGGCCCAGGGAGGGGAACAGGCCGCTGCTGAGGCCGGTGCCGAGAGCAGCGGTGTGGCGATGGACGGAGAGTTTGCCGGCAAGCCGATCACCGAGCTGCTCAGCGACGCGAACTCGCCGCTCTCCACCCACACCTTTTTCTTTGCCTTCAACAGTGCCGAGCTGAGCGAGAAGGACCGTGAGATCCTCGCCACCCACGCCCGCCTGCTCAACGAAAAGAGCGACATCAACGTGGAGATTGAGGGGCACGCCGACGAGCGCGGCTCGCGCGAATACAACCTGGCGCTGGGTGAGCGCCGCGCCAAGGTGATCGAGCGCCTGTTCTCGCTACATGGTGTCTCTCCTGCGCAGATCACCGTGACCAGCTGGGGTGAGGAGCGCCCCATGGACCCCGGTCACGATGAGGATGCGTGGCGCCAGAACCGCCGGGCAAAACTCAACTACTCGGGGTATTGATAGATGAGCGTGTCGAAAAACTATTGGGGAGTGATGTTGCTGCCGCTGGCCTTTAGCGCCCCCCTGTTTGCCGCCGACAAGGCCGCTGACAAAACGGAGCAGCGCCTCAGCCGCCTGGAGCGGGTGCTGGAGAGCCAGTCCCTGCTCGATATGGTCGATCGCATCGACGCCCTGCAGCGCGAGGTGCAGCAGCTGCGCGGCCAGGTTGAGGAGCAGCAGCACCTGATGGAGGGGATGAAGAGCCGCCAGCGCGACCTCTACCTCGACGTGGACCGCCGCATGACCCGCCTGGAACGTGAAGGGGGCGCGGACGTGGCACCGCCGGTCGCACCCGCCGCGACCCCCGCCACACCGCTGACCACCCCGACCGGCCAGGCGCCTCAACCCGGCGCCCCGGCGGCGGCTGCCCCGCAGGCTCAGCCTGAGGCAGGCAGTGCGGCCGAAGCCGCTGCCAAGCCCATGACTCCGCAGCAGCTGGAGCAGGAGCGCAAGGCCTACCAGAAGGCGTTCGGGCTGCTGCGCGAGCTGCGCTACGAGCAGGCCACCACCGCCTTTCGCGGCTTCCTCAAGCAGTATCCCAACGGGCGCTACGCCCACACCGCCCAGTACTGGCTGGGCGAGGCCGCCTATGCGCGGCGCGACTTCGGCCAGGCGATCACCGAGTACCAGGCGCTGCTGGACAATCACCCACGCAGTAACAAGCGCGCCGAGGCGATGCTGAAGATCGGCTACAGCCACCAGGAGCTGCAGCAGCAGGCCGAGGCGAAAAAGATGATGGAACAGCTGATTGAGCTCTATCCCAACTCCACCGAGGCGGGGCAGGCACGAAATCAGCTAAGGCGTATGAAGAAGAGTGGTGGCTGATAGTACTGCCGCCGTGGCGGAGCACAAGCTGCGTATTACCGAGACCTTCCTCTCCCTGCAGGGGGAGGCCGATGCGGTGGGTTGGCCTACCGTCTTCGTGCGTCTTACCGGTTGCCCTCTACGCTGCAACTACTGCGATACCAGCTACGCCTTCACTGGTGGCGAGGCGATCGCCATCGATGCACTGCTCGCCGTCGTGGCTTCCCATCAAACACGCCATGTCTGCGTTACCGGCGGCGAGCCGCTGGCGCAGAAGGGGTGTCTGGAGCTGCTGACTCGCCTCTGCGATGCAGGTCACGAGGTGTCGCTGGAGACCAGTGGCGCGCTCGATATCTCCGGCGTCGATGAGCGCGTCAGCCGGGTGATGGATATCAAGACCCCCTGCTCCGGTGAGGCGGCACGCAACCGCTACGAAAACATCGAGCTGCTCAAGCCCCACGACCAGGTCAAGCTGGTGATTGCCGATCGCGACGATTACGACTGGGCCGTGGCGGTGGTGAAAAAGTACCGTCTCAATGAGCGCTGCATGGTGCTCTTCTCTCCCGCCTTCGGTAGCCTGGAGCCACGCCAGCTGGCCGAGTGGATCATCGAGGACCACCTGCCGGTTCGTTTCCAGATGCAGCTGCACAAGATCCTGTGGGGGGATGAGCAGGGGCGATGAGCATGAAGGTTTATTGGTTATGAAGAAAAAAGCGGTAGTCCTGGTCTCCGGCGGCCTCGATTCGGCCACCACCCTGGCGATGGCCCGCGACGCGGGTTACGACTGCTACGCCCTCAGTTTCGACTATGGCCAGCGTCATCACTGTGAGCTGGCCGCCTCCGATGCGGTGGCCGAAAAACTGGGGGCGCTGGAGCACCGCACGGTCAAGCTCGACCTGCGCCAGTTCGGCGGCTCGGCCCTGACCGATGACGCCATCGATGTGCCCGACTCGGGCGGTGAGGGGATCCCGGTCACCTATGTCCCGGCGCGCAATACGGTGTTTCTCTCCCTGGCGCTGGCCTGGGCGGAGGTGCTGGGGGCGCACGATATCTTCATTGGCGTTAACGCGGTGGACTATTCCGGTTACCCCGACTGTCGCCCCGAGTTCATCGAGGCCTTCGAGAAGACCGCCAACCTGGCGACCAAGGCCGGGGTGGAGGGCGAGCGCTTTACCATCCACGCACCGCTGATCGAGCTGAGCAAGGCGGAGATTATCCGGCGCGGTACCGCGCTGGGGGTCGATTACGGCATCACCGTCTCCTGCTATAACCCCAGCGATGACGGCCTGGCCTGCGGGCGTTGCGATTCGTGCCGCCTGCGTGCCGAGGGCTTCGCCGCCGCCGGGGTGGTGGATCCTACCCGCTATCAGGGATAACCCCGCTAGTCGGCGCTACGCCAATCATATATCCTTCGCCGCTAACTTTATTTATTACAACACGACACACCAGAGAGAGTCAGAGAGGTTTCGGATGGTTTTTGAGGATTTTTTCTCAGCGCAATCGATGCTGCTGTGGGCCGGCTTCATTATCGCACTGCTGCTGGGTGCGGTGGTCAATAAGACCAACTTCTGCACCATGGGTGCGGTGTCCGACATGGTCAACATGGGAGATTGGGGCCGCATGCGTGCCTGGCTGCTGGCGATGGCCGTAGCGATGCTAGGCGTCACCCTTCTCGAGGGCACCGGCGCGATGGCGCTGGATTCGACCTACCCCCCCTACCGTAGCGGTACCCTTAACTGGATTGAGCACCTGATCGGTGGCCTGCTGTTCGGTATCGGCATGACCTTCGCCTCCGGTTGCGGTAACAAGACCCTGATCCGTATCGGTGGCGGTAACATTAAGTCGATCTTCGTACTGGCGATTATCTCCGTCATCGCCTACTACATGACCAACCCCTTCCCCGGCTCCGACGCCACCCTCTACTCCACCCTGTTCTATGGCTGGACCAACCCGCTGGCCGTCGATTTGGGTGCGGGCCAGGACCTGGGCACCCTGGTCGGCGGAGGTAGCGCCGCCATGGCTATCGGTCTGGTGATCGCCGCCGCCATCATCTTCTTTGCCTTCAAGTCCGCGGAGTTCCGTGGCAGCCTGGACAACGTGCTGGCCGGTATCCTGGTCGGTGCCGCGATTCTGGCCCTCTGGTATGTGAGCGCCAACGTCGTGGTGAATGTGGCTTCTGAAGAGACCACCTACTCCATGGGCAGTTACTACAGTGAGTGGGACATGCTGGCCGACTCCGAGGAGGGCAAGCCCGCCAGCGGTGCACCGCTGGGTGCCCAGTCCTTTACCTTCATCAACCCGATGGGCCAGCTGTTCGGCTTTGCCAAAGACGGTTTCGATGTGAGCCTGCTGACCATCGGTATTATGACCGTGTTTGGCGTGATCGCCGGCTCCTTCCTCTGGTCCATCATCTCCAGGGGGTTCCGTATCGAGTGGTTCAACTCCTTCGGTGACTTCGTCGCCCACGCTATCGGCGCCGTCCTGATGGGCTTTGGTGGCGTGCTGGCGATGGGCTGCACCATCGGCCAGGGCATTACCGGTGTCTCCACCCTGGCGATCGGCTCCATCATCACCTTCTTCTCCATCGTCTACGGCAGCGCCCTGACCATGAAGGTGCAGTACTACAAAATGGTTTACGAGGAGGAGGCGACCTTCGCCAAGGCCCTGATCACCGGCATGGTAGATCTGAAACTGTTGCCTGAATCCATGCGTAAACTGGAGGCCTTCTAGGCCCTAAAAAAAATTTATAATTGGGGCTTGCCATTTGCGGCATTTCCGGTAGGATATGCCGCTCTTCCGGGCCGTTAGCTCAGTCGGTAGAGCAGCTGACTTTTAATCAGTTGGTCGAAGGTTCGAATCCTTCACGGCCCACCATATACCCAAGGGGTTACGTGAAAGCGTAACCCCTTTTTTTATGCCCGGGCAGGATGGCCGGGGATTTTCACGGACGGTATTGCTTGGAGTCTCCCCAGATCATGCCAACTTGTAAGCGTTGCCGGCTCAAGTCCGCCTGCCAGCATATTAAGGTCCCCTTCTGCCCCTGGCTGTTCTACCTCGCCCTTGGCGCCGCGGTGGCGGTTCCCGCCTATCTGCTGTGGAAGGGCAGTGAGCTGCTGAATATCGGCTGATGGAAAGGGGCGGGCCGGATATCGACGCCATCGAGCAGGCCTGCCTGGAGTTGCTCGCTCAACAGCCGAGGGGTATGAGCGAGCATGAGCTGTTACAGCGGTTGCGCTCGGATGAGTATGCACTGTTCCCCCCCTCCGCTTTAGATGACCACCTCGGCCTGTTTCAGAGCCACTTCCTGTTATTCCACGCACTCTACCGGTTGCGCGATCGCCTGCTGGGCGGACAGCGCCACCTGCTGCAGATCTCCGCGCTATCGATCGTGTTGCAGGACTACCGCGAGGGGGAGGCCCGCCTGTGCGAGGCCGATCCGCTACGCGACTACTACCTCGAGCTGAACAACCTCGACCAGACCGACGAGGCCGATGTGGTGGAGCTGCTGGCCGCCTTCTGGCAGCGCATGCAGCTGGGCGAACCGCAACGGGTGGCCGCCGCGCTGGAGGTGCTGGAGCTGGAGCAGGCCGTCGATTTCGGCCAGGTGCAACACCAGTACCGGCGGCTGATGATGCGTCACCACCCGGATCGCGGCGGTGAGGCGACCAGGGTGCACGCCCTGAACGAGGCGCTGGCGGTGATGCGGGCGCACTTCGGTAGTTGAGGTAAAATCGCCGTGCAAAAGTTAACCAACCGAGGATCCCATGGCCCTGCTGACCCTGCGTAACGTTTCCCTCGCCTTTGGCGGTGACCCGCTGCTCGACGGTATCGATCTGAAGATAGAGCCGGGCGAGCGCCTCTGTCTGGTGGGGCGCAACGGTACCGGCAAGTCGACCCTGATGAAGCTGCTCAACGACGAGCTGCAGGCCGATAGCGGCGAGGTGATCCGTCGTCAGGGGCTGAAGGTGGCGCGCCTGACCCAGGAGGTGCCGCACGAGCTGGCCGGGCCGGTGTTCGACGTGGTGGCCGGCGGCCTGGGGCAGAGTGGGGCGTTGCTGGCCGAGTACCACACGCTAAGCAGCCAGCTTGCCGAGTCGGGCGACGAGAGGCTGCTGGCCCAGCTGGAGCAGTGCCAGCACCGCCTCGAGGCGGTGGACGGCTGGAGCCTTAACCAGCGGGTGGAGACGGTGATCTCCCGCCTCAAGCTGCCTGCCGACAGCGACTTTGCCTCTCTCTCCGGCGGCCTCAAGCGTCGCGTGCTGCTGGCACGCGAGCTGGTGAGCGAGCCGGAACTGCTGTTGCTGGACGAACCTACCAACCACCTCGACATCGACGCCATCGCCTGGCTGGAGGAGTTCCTGCTCAGCTGGCAGGGCAGTCTGCTCTTCATCACCCATGACCGCATGTTCCTGCAGCGCCTTGCCACCCGCATCATCGAGCTGGACCGCGGCAATCTCACCTCCTGGCCCGGTGATTACGCCACCTATCAGAAGCGCAAGCAGGAGGTGCTGGAGGCCGAGGCGCAGCAAAATGCCCTGTTCGATAAAAAGTTGGCGCAGGAGGAGGCGTGGATCCGCCAGGGGATCAAGGCGCGCCGCACCCGCAACGAAGGAAGGGTACGCGCCCTCAAGGCCTTGCGTAATGAGCGGCGCGAGCGGCGCGAGCTGCAGGGCAAGGCGCGGATGCAGATGCAGGGGGCGGAGCTCTCCGGCAAGGTGGTGATCGAGGCCGAACAGCTCTCCTACAGCTATGACGACAGGCCGCTGTTCCACGACTTCTCCACCACCATCATACGCGGCGACAAGGTGGCGATACTCGGCCCCAACGGCGTCGGCAAGACCACCCTGCTCAAGGTGCTGCTGGGGCAGCTGGCGCCGCAGCAGGGCAAGGTGAAGCTGGGTACCAAGCTGGAGCTCGCCTACTTCGACCAGCACCGTGCCATCCTCGACGAGGAGGCCTCGGTGCTCGACAACGTCGCCGAGGGGAGCGACCGGGTCGAGATCAACGGCCAGTCCAAGCACATCATGGGTTACCTGCAGGACTTCCTCTTTACCCCGGAGCGTGCGCGCAGCCCGGTGAAGTCGCTCTCCGGTGGCGAGCGTAACCGCTTATTATTGGCCAAGCTCTTCACCAGGCCCTCCAACCTGCTGGTGATGGATGAGCCGACCAACGACCTCGACGTGGAGACCCTTGACCTGCTCGAGGAGCTGCTGCTCGACTACCAGGGCACCCTGCTGCTGGTCAGCCACGACAGTGCCTTCGTAAACAACGTGGTCACCAGCTCGCTGGTGTTCGAGGGCCATGGCGAACTCAATGAGTATGTGGGCGGATACGACGACTGGCTGCGTCAGCGCCCCAGCTGCGAGGTGGAGCAGACCAGGGCTAAAAAGCCCTCCGGGCCAAAAACCCAGGAGGAGAAACCGAAGGCGAACAAAAAGAAGCTCAGCTACAAGGACCAGCGTGAGCTCGATCAGCTACCAGACCGCATCGCCGAACTGGAGGCCGAGCAGGAGGCGCTGCAGCAAAAGATGGCCGACCCCGCCTTCTACCAGAGCGGTGATGGCGAGGCAATCGCCAGTGCCACCGCCCGCATGGAGGAACTTAACGGTGAACTGGAGCAGGCCTACGAGCGCTGGGAGGAGCTGGCCGAGCTGGAGTAAGCGTCGCTTCTTCGTAGTGCGCTGCGATGGCCGACAAGCCCCTCGCCGATATCACAAAACATCTGACCGATTGCGCTATAGTTTTGCTGTGAATTAGACACAACGTATAGCTGACCCAACTTCAAAATATGCTCCCTGTGCCATACAGGATGATTGATAGCGTATCCGGGCGAGAGGGAGTGATGAGTGAATAAAGGCATAATGCAGTGGACCAGCCTCAGCCAGATAGGTGTGGTCATTTTTTGCCTGGTGGCCATTTTCTCCAGCGCCTATATAGCGGACCACATACTCAAGCAGCGTTATCAGTATGTGCTCGAAAATGCCCTGTCGACAGTTCTGTCGACGACGAGTGAGGCAATCCATATCTGGGAGCAGGAGCAGTATCAGACGGTGCACTCGCTTGCAGAGAACGAGAGAATCCGTCAGGCAACGCGATCCCTGTTGCAGCTGCCCCCACGGCTCGAAGAGCTGAAAGCCGCCCCGGCACAGGCTGAACTGCGCAGTATCATGGCGCAGTATCTGCACCATTTTCAGGGTTATTTCATCATATCCAAAGAGCACGTAAACCTCGCATCCTCCAGGAACGCGAATATTGCGAAAAAAAACTTGTTGCTCAAGTTCCCCAATATGTTGGCAAAGGTCTGGCGTGGTGAGACACAAGTGACACCTCTGCAGGTCTCGGACGTTCCCCTTAGCGTCGAGACGAGTGAACGGCCGCAAAAGAGCGACGTCACGCTGTTTATCGTTACACCGGTTTGGGACGGGGGCGAGGTCATCGCACTATTTTCCTTGCGTATCGACCCGTACACGACCCTTTTCCCGATCATCGAGAAGGGGCGTATGGCCGCTAGTGGCGAAACCTACGCCTTTGACCGTGACGGGGTGATGCTCAGTCACAGCCGTTTCGAAAAACAGTTACAACGGATCGGCCTGATTCAGCAGGGAGAGATCAGCGCCCTCAATATCCGGCTGCGCGATCCGGGTGTGAACCTGGCGCGTGGTGAAGCCGTTGATATTCAATCCCTTTCTGAACGGCCGCTGACACGGATGGTGCGCAGTGTAGTGAGTGGAGGAAGCGGTGGCGATATGGCGGGCTATCGGGACTATCGCGGCGTTCCGGTGGTGGGGGTATGGATGTGGGATGAGTCGTTAGATATCGGCCTTGCCACGGAGCAGGACCTGGACGAGGCGTACAGTCTCTACCTCTTTATGCGCACGATTATCTTTGGTGGTGCCCTGGTCGCCGCGGGGATCTTGCTTGCGGTGGTTTGGGCGTTCGTTACCGGCAAGAAAGAGGTGTTAGAGGTACAGCGCCGACTCCAGGCGATTGTTGAGACCGCCAATGATGGCATCGTCGTGATCAACAAGAAGGGAATCATTCAAAGCGTCAATCCGGCGATGGAAGAGATGTTCGGCTATCCGCTTGAGACCATGGTCGGCAGAAATGTCAGCATGTTGATGCCGGAGCCCTATCACAGCCAGCATGACGGCTATCTTGATAATTATCTAACTACGGGAGTGGAGAAGATTATCGGCCTCGGGCGTGAGGTTAGAGGTAAGAGACGTGACGGCTCCACCTTTCCCATCGACTTGAGTGTGAACCGATTAGAGGTGGCAAGTGGCCTGCATTTTGCCGGTGTTATCAGGGATATCTCAGAGCGCCACAGGGTGCAAACGGATATGGAGCAGGCAAAGACTGAGGCAATAGAGGCCAATAAGGCCAAGTCGACTTTTCTTGCGACCATGAGCCATGAGATCAGAACACCGCTGAACGGTATTGTCGGTACCGTCGATGTGTTGGCGCATACACAGCTGGATGAGACGCAACATGACCTGGTGGTTACCGCCCAGGACTCTGCCCTGCTGCTGCAGGGCATCATTGATGACATCCTCGATTTCTCGAAAATCGAAGCCGGTCGCCTGGAGCTTGAATATAGCGTCGTCTCTATGGAGAGGATTGTAGAGGGGCTTGCCGACAGTCTGCTGTTCCTGGCCAAGAAGTATGAAACAAGACTGCTTACCTTCGTTGACCCGGAGCTGCCGCTGCTACAGGGAGATGCCATTCGTCTGCGCCAGATACTCTATAACCTGAGTGGAAATGCGATTAAGTTCAGCGGCGGCATGGATGATCGCGTAGGCCAGGTGGTCGTGAGTGTCACACAGGATAAAATGGAGCATGGCACGGCCGCTGTCTGTATCGAGGTATCGGATAACGGTATCGGTATGAGCAAAGAGGTCGTGTCGGGCCTGTTCAAGCCGTTTGTACAGGGTGAGGCGGATATATCACGGCGCTTTGGCGGTACCGGGCTTGGCTTGGTGATAACCGACAGGCTGGTGCAAATGATGGCGGGAACGATAGCGGTAGAGAGTAGCCCCAATGTCGGTTCGACCTTTAGAGTGCGTCTGCCACTGCAAGTAGCAGAGGAGGTAAAGGAGGAAGTGGAACCACAGTTGAATGGCGTGACTGTTCTCTTGCTTGAGTGCGACAAGCCGATATGGATCCTGGAGTCTTACCTGGGCCATGCCGGTGCGGAGGTGAAGCGCATCGCTGCCGACGATGTCGAAATGCAGCTTGAGCGGTTGGACCTTGGCGCGCAACCCCCCGTGGTGATTGTCGATGCCTCTGCTGATGAGGGGATGCTGCAGCGGGTGCGCGACAGGCTGACGGACAGTGCAATGCAAGGGAAAGTCCGATATATCGCGATGGAGTATAAATTCCACCGCTATACGCCTGCGACACCAGAAGAAACCTTGCTGCTGGATTTCAATTGTCTGCACCGCAGCAAGCTACTGCATGCCACTTCAGCCCTGGTCAGTTGCACCCCGCCCAGACAGGATTCTGCCTTGGCGGCAGGCATAAATCCCGATGTGGCCGCCAGGAGTAGCGGGAAAGCATGGAGCGGCGTGACGGTGCTGCTGGTCGATGATAATGAAACCAACAGGAAAGTCATTGGGCGGCAGCTGCGGATGCTGGGCTGTGAGGTGGTGTTGGCCGAGGATGGAGAAGAGGCCTTAAAAATATGGCGTGACTGTGCTTGCGATATGGTGTTAACAGATTGCCATATGCCTGTGATGAATGGCTATGAGCTGGCGCATGCAATTCGCAATGAGGAGGCTGACGGCCGTGTGCCGATTGTGGCAATTACTGCGGATGCACTGAAGGGTACGGCACAAAAGTGCTATGCGGCAGGTATGGATGATTACCTGACAAAACCTGTTCAGCTGAAACAACTCGAACAGTCAGTTGAACGCTGGCTCGGCAGTGCCGCTGACGAGACGCAAACGGAACACGCCGATGGCCAGGAAACGAATAGCGATGATCACTATGTAGCCGCGGTGGATGAGAGTGTGCTGCCTGCCCTGATAGGCAGTGAGGATCATTCTCTGCTTAATGATTTCTACCTTGGTTTTATCTCCTCCAGTGATCCGACGATGGCGCAGTTACAGCAGGCGGGAGATGCGTTGGACTACGAAGAGGTGGCGAGACAGGCCCATAAACTGAAGTCGTCGTCCCGCACCGTCGGCGCAAGCAGGATGGGGGATTGTTGTGAACGCCTGGAGCTTTGTGCAAAGCAGGGCGACTCTCAGCAGCTCACCGCCGAGTTGTCTCAGCTGCGTACCCTGTACGACGAAGTCTGTGCGTGGATAAGGGATTATGGGGGAAAGTGAAATCGATCGTGACGCCAGGTGGGGCGTACCTGTATACGGCGCGCCTTGCGCAGGAACTACTCTCTTACCACGATCATTTTCGTGCTCTTCAGTATCGATTTCAGTTCATTGAGACGGTTTATCATACCGGGCGTCAAGGTGTTTCCCTTGCCCAGTAGTTTGTTTCCGTCAGTTAACTTGATGTCTCGCAGCAGAACCATGCCTGGCTGGAGCTTGCGCACGTCCACAATTCTGCTGGGTGCAAGGACCTCGTCACTCGGTTCTTCCCGTATGATGGTAGCGTAGGGCTTGTGTTTTTCTTCCCCAGGAATTGCCAGAATCTGTAGCTCGTGGTCGACCGCCTGGTATTCACGTTCACTGCGCAACTGAACGGTTTCGGCCAGTGCCTGCCTGATCTTGGTCTCGACGTTTTCCGGCGTAATCGGCTTGACGAGGAAGCCGTTTACATCAAGCGCAAGGCAGGAGCCCAGAACATCGGTGTAGGAGAATGAGGTGATGACCATAGCCCGCAGATCGCGTTTGGTTGAGGCCTTGCCGCTGCGGATACGTTTGAGTAGCTGAATGCCGTTCATCTTCGGCATCTGTATATCGGTGATTAGCAGGTCAACGTCGTAGGCCTTCATCATGCTTAAAGCCTGCTCGCCATCCTCCGCTTCCAGCACATCACCGATATTAAGGTTGTTCAGGATACTGGCGGTTACACGACGCACGAATGTGTCGTCGTCAGCCAGTAGCACGCGGAGCGTTGAAAGTTCGCCGGTAATAGGCATGTCATCGGTTCCCTGTCGCACTCAAGGTACTGCCGTAGGTACCTCTTCGAAGCGTATCGTTTCCAGTTCGTAGCAGTTTGCCCTGCTAATCAGTTATCTCTGCACGCAGTGTTTTTTGTAGTCTGGGGGTGTGCAGTCGTTTTTCCAAGTTACTACTATAGCCTACTCTACAAACTATCCCGTCTCTCGTGTCACGGCCCTTCGCTAGCATAGTGAAGGGTGTAGATTCGATTCAACCCTTCGCTTGTTAGGTGAATGGTTATAAGGCGTACCGATTAGCAGAGGGGGGCAGGATATTCACCTTCCACCCGGTTACGCCCGTTTTCCTTGGCGCGGTAGAGGGCGCTATCGGCGCGCTCGAACAGTGTCGCGCTGCCCTCGCCGCGGATGTGGGTGGAGACACCAAAGCTGGCGGTCATCTTCAGTGACTGCTCACCCCAGTGAAATTCACGACGCTCCAGGTTGCGGCGCAGCCGCTCCGCCAGTCGCCATGCCCCCTCCTGGTCGGTGTTGTTGAGCAGCAGTACGAACTCTTCACCACCGAAGCGATAGAGCAGGTCGGCATCGCGCAGGGTGGCGTTCACGCACTCCACCAGGGCCTGCAGGGCGAGGTCGCCGGTGGCGTGGCCGTAGTTGTCGTTAATCGACTTAAAGTGGTCGATGTCGATAATCACCAGCGATAGCGGGGTGGCATTGCGCTCGGCCAGTGCCACTTCGTGCGCCATAGACTCGTCGAAGGCTCGGCGGTTGCGGGCGCCGGTGAGTGGGTCGAGAAAGGCGCTGTGCAGTGCCTTGCGGTGTTGCAGCGCGTTGCGTAGCGGGTAGATGAGGCACCATACCAGCGAGTCGAGTGCCGCGGTCTCGGCCTGCTCGAAGGGGCGGCGGCGGCAGAGGGTTAGCTCCCCCAGCACCTCGTCACCCATACGCAGCTGATACTCCAGCCGGTCGCCCTCGCGCATGCCGCGGCCGAGCTCGATGGCCTCGTCGGCGTGGCGGTAGAACCACCCCTCGTGGGGCAGTTCCTCGGCGATCGCCTCACTGAACAGGCGCGGTAGCGCCAGTGGATCGAGGCTGAGCTGCAAGCGCCCCATCAGCGCCACCGCACGTTGCGACAGGCTCTCGCCGGAGAGGCTGGCGGGCATCGCCGCTACCGTCTCGGTGCTGTTGAAAAAGGCGCGCTCTTCGTGGCTCAGGGCTTGAGTCAGCATGATGGAATCTCCCAGGTTGCTCTTGCCCTATGCTTTGCGATAATCGTGCCACCGGAAATTTACTTAATGTTTTTCATCACTTAACGGGATTTTTCTCGAAAATTTCTGAGCTTTTGCAGGAGTGGGAGCGACAAGAAACCGTCGCCGGGGGAGGGGGAGAGGTGCAGCCCTAGTTGGGCAGCACCTCATCCTGCGCCAGCAGCGACGGTATGCAGCGGGTCAGTTCGGGGAAGTCGCTGAACAGGGCCATCTCCTTGACGGTGAACTCCTTATTGTTGGTATCGCGTAGCGGCGGCTGTTCGTAGGGCATGCCGCGTGGGGCGATCACGCTCTTGACGATGGGGCAGGAGCCCTTGCTGCTGCGGCGCACGACGACGGCGAGCTCGCCGTTGTAGAGGCGTACCAGTGCCCCCGGCGGGAAGATGCCGAGGGTCTTGACGAACAGCTGGGCCAGCTCGGCGTCAATAGTGTCGCCGCGCTTGAGAAAGATGTCGCGCAGCGCATCCAGTGCCTGGATCGGCTTGCGATAGGGGCGTTCGCGAATCATCGCCGAGTAGCTGTCGCAGATGGCGATAATACGGGCCGCCCTGGGGACGGCATCGGCCTTGAGGCCGGCGGGGTAGCCGCTGCCGTCGAGCCGCTCGTGGTGGTAGTGGACGGCACTGAGCCACAGTTCGTCCTCGACCCCGGCGCGGCGCAGCATCTCCACACTGCGGCTGGAGTGGGAGCGGATCAGGGCCCACTGCTCCTCGTTGAGCTCGGCCTGTACGTCCAGCTCCTTGTGGTACTGCTGTATTCCCAGGTCGTGGGTCAGCGCGGCGGCGATCAGCGAGCGGCTCTCGGCGGCGGTGAGGCCGGCCTGTGCGGCCATCGCTGCGTTGAGCACGGCGATGTGCATCGGGTGGGTCAGGTTGTAGTCGCTGTGGTCCAGGTGCAGTGCCGCCAGCAGGGTGTCGGTGTCCTCGCGCGAGCAGGCGAAGAGTTCGTTACCCAAGTCGGTGACGCGCCCCTGCAGCGACTTGGGCGGTTCGTCCTGGTGGAAGTCACGAAAGATGGAGGCCAGCTCCAGTTTCAGCTCCTGCAGCCGATCGTAGAGCGACAGGCCATCGACCGGTTGCGGCAGCAGCGGCTCCTCGTAGGTCTCGAAGTAGAGGCCACGCTCGACCAGTGCCTCCAGCTGTCTCTGCTGGGTGATGATGTGGCCCTTGCGCAGCAGCAGGCGGCCCTTTTGATCCAGCACCGGCCACGGCAGCGGCTCGCCGACCTCAAGGTCGTCAAGGCGGATCGGGCGTTTGATCGTCGACATACATGTCCCCCCATAAAATAAGGTATGCCGGTCCGCTCGTATTGACCCTCTTGGTGGCCTTGTGGGCAGTGTTAATTACCGGCTCTTTATTGTTTTATTTCCGTGGCGGCAATCATAGAGGCTAGAAAACAGCACGGCAAGCGTGGTTATTGTCTTAACGCCGCTTGAACCAGCCGGTGATACTCATGCGCTCGCGGCTACCCGGCAGCACCTCGTGCCAGTAGTCGTGGCTGAGGAAGGTAACCAGGGTGCCCGCCTCGGGCAGCACATCCATATACTCCTCCATGCTCTCGCCGTTGGGGTAGAAGCGCAGCTGGCCCCCTTGCTCTTCCTGCCACGCCTCATTGAGGTAGAGAATGGCGGTGACGGTGCGGCGGTCGTCGTCGCGAAAGCGGTCGAGGTGGCGCTTGTAGAAGCTGCCGGGGGGGTAGAGGGCGAGGTGGCCCTCGAACTCGAAGATACCGATAAAGAGCTGGCGGTTGACCTCCTGGCGGTAGGCCTCCAGCAGCTCCAGGTACTGCCTCTGCAGAGGTGCGGCGTTGCCCTCGTCCAGCCACAGGATATGGTCGGAGCGGATCTCGTCGCGCAGGCTGTGCTCCTCCCCCTGGCCGACGCCGGCCTGCTTCAACATCCCGGCGTCGATCTGCTCGCGCCCCTCGGCGATAAGGGCGCGGCAGGTCTCCCGGTCGATGAAGTTGGGGATTATCGCGTAGCCGTCGCGGGCCAGGGTTTCGGTGATGCGGACAAGCTCGGACTCATCTATATGGATGCGTGGGGCGATATCGGTCATGGCGGTCTTTATTATTAGTGGTTGGGTATAGAGGGCTTCTGACGTAAACTATGCGGCCCTTTTTTGGTCATATGTCGACAAGATGCGCACAGTTTACATTAAAACCTTCGGTTGTCAGATGAATGAGTACGACTCGGCCCGCATGGCCGAGGGCCTCGGCGTGGCCTGCGGCCTTGAGGTGGTGGAGACGCCCGAGGAGGCGGATGTACTGCTGCTGAATACGTGTAGTGTTCGCGAGAAGGCGCAGGAGAAGGTCTTCTCCCAGCTTGGCATGTGGCGACCGCTGAAGGAGAAGAACCCCAAGGTGATCATCGGCGTCGGCGGCTGCGTCGCCAGCCAGGAGGGGGAGGCGATCCAGGCCCGTGCCCCCTTCGTCGACATCGTCTTCGGCCCGCAGACCCTGCACCGCCTGCCGGAAATGCTGGGCGAGGTAGTGGCCCACCGCAGCAAGGTGGTCGATGTGACCTTCCCCGAGATAGAGAAGTTCGACCGCCTGCCGGAACAGAAGGCGGAGGGTCCCACCGCCTATGTCTCGATCATGGAGGGGTGCTCCAAGTACTGCACCTTCTGCGTGGTGCCCTATACGCGGGGTGAGGAGGTGAGCCGCCCCTTCGACGATGTGATCGCCGATGTCGCCAACCTAGCGGCCCAGGGGGTGCGTGAGGTCAACCTGCTGGGGCAGAACGTCAACGCCTACCGCGGCGTGATGCACGACGGCGAGATCGCCGACCTGGCGCTGCTGATTCACTACATCGCCGCCATCGAGGGTATCGACCGCATCCGCTACACCACCTCCCACCCGGTGGAGCTCTCCGATTCGCTGATCGAGGCCTACGGCGAGGTGCCGGAGCTGGTCTCCTTCCTCCACCTGCCGGTGCAGTCGGGTGCCGACCGTATCCTCACGCTGATGAAGCGCGGCCACACCGCGCTGGAGTACAAGTCGAAGATCCGCCGCCTGCGCGAGCAGCGGCCCGACATCACCATCTCCTCCGACTTCATCGTCGGCTTCCCCGGCGAGACGGATGAGGACTTCGAGGGGACGATGAAGCTCATCGAGGAGGTCGGCTTCGACCACAGCTTCAGCTTCATCTACTCGCCGCGCCCCGGCACCCCGGCGGCCGACCTGCCCGACGACGTGCCGCTGGAGGTGAAGAAGGCGCGTCTCGCCCGCCTGCAGGCGAAGATCAACGAGCAGGCTAGAAATATTAGTGAAGGTATGGTCGGCACCGTGCAGACCATCCTGGTCGAGGGCACCTCGCGCAAGGACGAGAACGAGGTCTCCGGCCGCACCGAGAACAACCGCGTGGTCAACTTCCCCGCCGGCAGGGAAGTGATCGGCCAGTTCGTGAAGGTGCGCATTACCGACGCCTACCCCAACTCGCTACGCGGCGAGCTGGTGAGTGAGTGAAGCCATGAAAGATACCGCTGACAGCCTCGACATCTCCCTGGAGCCGGTGGACAACAACCGACTGGCCAACCTCTGCGGCCAGTTCGACGAGCACCTGCGCCAGATCGAACGCCGCCTGGGGGTGGAGATCAACAACCGCGGCGCCAACTTCCGCATCATCGGCGATAGCGAGTCGGTGCGCGCCAGCGCCGAGGTGCTGCAGGAGCTCTACCGCATCTCCGCCTCCGAGCCGCTCTCACCCAAGCGCGTTCACCTCTACCTGCAGGAGTCGGGGGTGGAGGCGCTGCTGGAGGAGAGCGAGGAGGTCGAGGATGTGGTGGTGCGCATCAAGCGCGGTGTGGTCAAGGGGCGCGGCCCCAACCAGAAGCGCTACCTGAAGAACGTCCTCACCCACGACATCAACTTCGGCGTCGGCCCCGCCGGTACCGGCAAGACCTATCTCGCGGTGGCCTGTGCGGTGGAGGCGCTGGAGCGCGACGAGGTGCGAAAGTTAGTACTTACTCGCCCGGCAGTCGAGGCGGGGGAACGCCTAGGCTTCCTCCCCGGTGACCTGGCACAGAAGGTCGACCCCTACCTGCGCCCCCTCTACGACGCCCTCTACGAGATGCTGGGCTTCGAGCGCGTCGCCAAGCTGATGGAGCGCAACGTCATCGAGGTGGCGCCGCTTGCCTACATGCGCGGCCGCACCCTTAACGAGGCCTTCATCATCCTCGACGAGGCACAGAACACCACCCCGGAACAGATGAAGATGTTCCTCACCCGTATCGGCTTCGGCTCCACTGCGGTGGTGACCGGCGACGTCACCCAGATCGACCTGCCGCGCGGCACCCGCTCCGGCCTGCGCCACGTCATCGAGGTGCTGCAGGGGGTGGATGGCATCAGCTTCACCTTCTTCCAGGCCAAGGACGTGGTGCGCCACCCGCTGGTGCAGCGCATCGTCGGCGCCTACGACAGATTCGAGCGTGAGAATGCCGATGCTTGATCTCGACCTGCAGATCGCCGTCGAGGCGCCAGATCTTCCTTCCGAGGCGCAGCTGCAGGGCTGGGTGGAGGCGGTCCTCAACAGGGTCGATGCCGGGCGCGACGAGGCGCAGCTGACCATCAGGATTACTGATGAGGCGGAGATCCAGGAGCTCAACCGCAGCTACCGCCACAAGGACAAGCCGACCAACGTCCTCTCCTTCCCCTTCGAGCAGCCGCCGGGTGTTGAGCTGCCGCTGCTGGGCGATATCATCGTCTGTAGCGCGGTGGTGGCGCGCGAGGCGCAGGAGCAGGGCAAGCCGCTCGAGGCCCACTGGGCCCACATGGTGGTGCACGGCACCCTGCACCTGTTGGGCTACGACCACATCATCGATGCCGAGGCGGAGGAGATGGAAGGGCTTGAAATCGCCCTGCTCGCTGACCTAGGCTATGCAAATCCGTACCAAGAGTAACCACACCGCATGAACGAAGACCGATCTAGCGCCGCCTCCCAGGACGGGGGGCGGCGCAACTGGCTGGAGCGCATCGGACAGCTCTTCAGCTCCGAACCCAAAGACAAAGGCGAGCTGCTTGGCGTGCTCAAAGAGGCACATCAGCGCGAGCTGCTGGATCGCGACGCGGTCGGCATGATCGAGGGGGTGATGGACGTCTCCGAGATGCAGGTACGTGACATCATGATCCCGCGCTCGCAGATGGAGGTGATCGAGCGCGAGTCCTCGCTGGCGCAGTTCCTGCCCATCATCATCGAGTCGGCCCACTCCCGCTTCCCCGTGATCGGCGAGAACAAGGACGAGGTGCTCGGCATCCTCCTCGCCAAGGACCTGCTCCCTTATGCCGCCGAGGGCGAGGGCGGCGACTTCAACATCCGTGACCTGCTGCGCCCGGCGATGGTGGTGCCCGAGAGCAAGCGCCTTAACGTCATGCTCAAGGAGTTCCAGGCCAGCCGCAACCACATGGCGATCGTGGTCGACGAGTACGGCGGTGTCGCCGGGCTGGTCACCATCGAGGATGTGATCGAGCAGATCGTCGGCGAGATCGAGGACGAGTACGACATCGACGACGAGGAGAGCTACATCCTCCCCGCCGCCGCCGGCCACCACTCGGTACGAGCCCTCACCCCCATCGAGGACTTTAACGACCACTTCAAGTGCGCGCTCAGCGACGAGGAGTTCGACACCGTCGGCGGTCTGGTGCTCGCCGCCTTCGGCCGCATGCCCAAGCGCGGCGAGCAGGTGGACATCGAGGGCTTCCGCTTCACCGTGCAGCGTGCCGACAACCGCCGTGTCCACCTGCTGGACGTCGGCCCTGCCCCGGCCCCGTCCGAGTCGGATGAAGAGGGCGGCGACCGCGATATCGATGAGTCCACTCCGGCCTGAGGCCGCTGCACTGCTCAAGGCCCTGTTGACCGGGGCGCTGCTGCCCCTGGCCTTCGCCCCCGTCGGCTTCTATCCGCTGGCGCTGCTCTCACCGGCGCTGCTGTTTGCTCTCTGGACCAATGCAGACCAACGTCATGCCGCCTGGCTAGGCTTCGCCTTCGGTGTCGGCCAGTTCGGCGTCGGCGCCTCCTGGGTCTTCGTGGCGATAAACGAATTCGGCAATACCCCGGCCCCGATCGCCGGGTTGATGACCCTGCTGTTCGTCTGCTTCCTCGCCCTCTTTCCCGCCCTGGCCGGTTACCTTGCGGCGCGCCTGCGCCGTAATCTCAGCGGCGCCCCCCTGCTGCTGTTCTGGCTGCCCGCCTGGTGGCTGATGGCCGAGTGGCTGCGCGGCTGGGTCCTTACCGGTTTCCCCTGGCTCAACCTCGGTTACAGCATGATCGACGCACCGTTACGTGGAATCGCCCCGGTGCTGGGGGTCTACGGCCTGTCGCTGGCCGCCGCCGTTAGTGCCGGGGCACTGGTCTTGCTGTGGAGAGAGCGTGGTAGCTGGCGCCTGGCGCTGCCGCTGCTGGCCCTGCTGTGGGGCGGCGGCGTCCTGCTTGATCGCATCGAGTGGACCACCCCGCAGGGTGAGCCGCTACGGGTCACCCTGATCCAGGGCAACGTGGAGCAGGCCACCAAGTGGGACACCAACCGGGTACTTAACCGCCTCTGGACCTATGAGGACCTGACGCGGGAGAACCTCGATAACAGCGACCTCATCATCTGGCCCGAGAACGCCATCACCGTCTTCTACCACAGCCTGAAAAAGGACTATTTCAACCCCCTCGCCGAGGCTTTGCGTAGCAGTAGTACCGACCTCATCGCCGGTGTCCCCGAACTCGATGCCGACGGCGAGCGTTACTACACCACCATGATGAGCCTCGGCAGCCACCACGGCTTCTATCGCAAACGCCACCTGGTCCCCTTCGGCGAATACATGCCGCTCGCTTTCCTGCGCGGCCTCATCGACTTCTTCGACCTGCCCATGTCCAGCTTCAGCAGCGGCGCCGACGAGCAGCCCCTGCTGCAGGCGGCGGGACATAAGATCGCCGCTACCGTCTGCTACGAAGACGCCTTCGGCGAAGAGGTGATCGACTTCCTGCCAGAGGCAACATTATTAGTTAACGGCAGCAACAACGCCTGGTACGGCGATTCCCTCGCCCCCCACCAGCACCTGCAAATATCGAGAATGCGCGCCCTGGAGACGGAGCGTCCCCTGCTGCGCGCCACCACCAACGGAATCTCCGCCGTGATTAACGAGCACGGCGAGATCGAGGCGCGTTCGCGGCAGTTTGAAAGGGAGGTGGTTTATGGGGTGGTGCAGGGGCGGTCAGGTAGTACGCCCTATATCGATTTTGGGAATTGGGTGGTTTTGTTTATTGTCGTTGCGGGGTTGTTGTTCTTGGCCCGGCCAAGGGATGAATTGTAGGGTGTGTTAGCAGTAGCGTAACGCACCGAGTGTGGGGAAGGTGAAATACGCTTTGCTGTTCCAACCTGCGAACGGAGTCATATAAATCTATGAACATCACGATTACTTTTTTACTGTTGCTAATGCCGTTGGTTTCATTTGATGCATTTGCTACGTGTACACCACCTGATGTTTTTGAGAAAGAGCGTGCCTATATGGCTGAAAGTGAGGGTGGGTTTAGGGTAGATGTGTTTGGTGTGGTTGTAGTGCTACCCCCTAGGCACCACTTGAATTATAAGAGAAATTTGAATGATGAAACGATAATAAGTGGGTACCACTTTCCTGTTAAAGGGCAGGGTTATTTGGGTTGTAAACCCGCTATTCAATTGAGTGGTGATATTGTTATTGGGTATAGGCGCAACTGCAAGACTTGTGATCTTTCAGAGTTTGTTGATGAAGCCAAAAATTTTTCCAGAGCGGAGCTTGAAGGTTTTGAATCTTTTGTAATTAATGGAGTTAGTGTTGATAGGTATTTTTTCATTGATGATGCTGGTTGGAGGTCGACATATACAGACCTCTACGACAATGAATACTATTTCACAATTTACGATGATAACCCATACATCGCCGAAGAAATTCTCAATAAACTAAAAGAAAGAAAAGGCACAACAGGGTCAGAACACAGCTCTGCACCTGTAAGACAGAACACAAAGATCACTACCTCACTCCCACACAAAGCGTGGGAGCAAGACTAAAAATCACTCCCCAACCCTAACCCGCCGATACTTCGTCCCATGACACTTGGGACAGGGCGGGATATGTCCGGTGTTGTGGAAGTGCAGCTGCTCGCCGCAGCTCTTGCACTCGAGGGTGCCGATGCCGACGATCTCGCCGGTGTGCCATTCGCCGATGGCGGTGGCGCGTTGCTCCAGCTTGTCCAGTTCCAGCTTGGTGTGGTCGACCATTTGTGCGAACAGGTCGGCGATGCTGCGTTCAACCACTTCGACATCGAAGCGCAGCCAGTCTTTGAGTTCAGTGCCCGATTCGTTGATGAAGTCGGCGGCGTCGTGCAGGTCGCGCATCACATATTTGCCCACCTCTTCGGCCTCTTCGCGGCTCAGTTCGCCCAGTTCGCTGGCCTTCTCCATTGCGGCTTCGACACCGTGGGTGAGCCCCTTGCCGGCCTGGGCCATGGTGATGCGGGCGCGCTCCATCATCAGGTTGTAGGCGCCGACCAGCTTCTCGGCGGTGCCTTCGGGTTTTTGTTCGCTCATTGCTTCGTCCTCTGTTGGTTATCCGTAGAGTGTGGATCATGCGCTCGGTGATGCCAAGTGGCAGTCGATCACCCGGCGGTGGAGAGGGGATGGTTGTGCCATAAATGACGTCCATTTGTGAGCGCCGTGACAATTATGGCATAAAGGTATGCGCGATTGCTTATATAGTGCTGACACTTTCTGACCCTATGTAGGAGAAATATTACAGTAATAACAGCGGCTTATGCAGGTTTTTACGGTTTTTGAAAAAGTTGGCCCGCTATTTGTATAGATATAGGCAAGTTGATTACGAACTAACTTGGGAGCTGAGCCATGATTATCGATAACCTGACGATTGCAGCGCTGCTGGCGTGTGTACCTGTCACTATCGCTATTCTGCACCTTTCACGCAAAGCGCCTGAGTAACACCGTTCTCTCCATGGCGAGGCGGATACTTCCCCCCTCCAATTTTTGCCTCGTCTTTTTATAACGGGTGGTACC
>JBNKUL010000020.1:0-11366 GCA_050298555.1 Thiohalomonadaceae bacterium | reverse complement strand
GCCGTGCGGCGTGCCGCCGGAGGTCTGTTGGCCGGTATTGCCGTAGCCCTCGTTGTCGTAGCAGAGGTAGATGAAGTCGAGGCCGCGATCGATCGCGCCCGAGGTCGCCGACAGCCCCATGCCGTAGGCCGAGCCGTCGCCGGTCAGCACGACGACTTCGAGATCCTCCTCCTCGGTCATGCGCCCCTTGGCTTTGAGCACATCGAGCGCGTCGCGCACGCCTTGCGCGCCCGCGGGTGCGGAGGCCATCGCGGTGTAGAGCCAGGAGCCGCGGAACGGCGTGAAGGGGTAGACCGACATCAGCGTCATGCAGCCGGCGGCGTTGACGAAGACGGTCTTGCCGCCCAGCACGTCGTAGACCTGGTGCAGCGCCTCCAGCCCGCCGCATCCGGCGCACATCGGTGTGCCCGTGCCCAGCAGGTGGGTGGAGGGCATGTTCTTGAGGTTCTTGAAGATGGTCTGCTCACTCATCGCCCTGCTCCCGTAATTCATTGCGCTCGACACCGGCGATGGCCTGCAGCTTTCGTACCTCGCGTAGCTCACCTTCCGTATAGAGCAGCCGCGGCGGCGGTGCAGTCCCCCGCTCCGCCGCATCGCGTAACACGGTGGCGATCTGGAAGAACTCCTCGGCGCTGATGTCGCGACCGCCGAGTCCGCCGATAAAGCTGGCGAGCAGTGGGGCATCTGACTGGCCATAGAGGCTTGCGGCGACCTCGCTGTGGAGCACGCCCCCCATTCCCATGGAGAGGTTCTGGTCGATCACGGCTACCGCCTTGCGTCCCCCCAGCGCCTGTTGCAGCGCCGCCGTCGGCAGCGGCCGCAACAGCCTTGGCCGCACCAGGCCGATGGCCCAGCCCGCCTCGCGCAGCCGATCCACCGCCTCCTTCGCCTTAGTGGCGAAGGAGCCCATCATGACGAAGAGGTAGTCGGCCCCGTCGCAGCGGTAGCACTCCAGTGCCGGGTGGCGGCGACCGAACAGCTGTTCGAACTCCCCTGCGACCTCGTCGTAGACCGCCAGGGCATTCTGTGCGGCCAGGTGGGTCTCGTAACGGAAGTAGGAGTAGGGTCCGCCGCCCAGCACCGCCACCGCCTGGCTCTCAGGCGAGCTGGCGCGGAACATCTGGTTCTCGGCGTCGAAGGGGGGCAGGAACTTATCGACCTTCTCCTGTTCCGGCAGGGTGACCGGTTCGCGGGTAAAGCTGAGGTAGAAGCCGTCGAGGTTGACGATCACCGGCAGGCGCACCCGTGCATCCTCCGCCAGTCGGTAGGCGATAAGGGTGGAGTCGAGTACCTCCTGGCAGGTGGCGCAGTGGAGCTGCAGGAAGCCCGAGTCGCGCGCGGCGAGGATGTCGTTGTGGTCCGGCTCCAGGGTGATCGGCGAGGCGAGTCCACGCGAGACGTTGGTGAGGACGAAGGGGGCGCGCCACCCCGATACGGTGTAGAGCATCTCCATGCCGTAGAGCAGCCCCTGGCTGGAGGTGGCGCTGAATACCCGCACCCCGGTGGCGGCGGCCGCGGCGGCGGCGGTGATCATCGAGTGCTCCGACTCCAGGGTGACCATGCGCCCGGACATCTCACCGCTATCGATCCAGGCGCCGATACTTTCGATGATCTCGGTCTGCGGGGTGATGGGAAAGGCGGGGATGTACTCCACCCCGGCGAGGCGGGCGCCCCAGGCGGCGGCGCCGTTGCCGGTCATCAGTCGTCGCGTCATAAGGCCTCCTCCTCCTTCTGGGCGCTGTGTTCCGTCACCGCCTCGATGGCGTGGGAGGGGCACTGCGCCACGCAGACCAGGCACCCCTTGCAGTGGTCGTAGTCGATCACGGGCAGACTCTCCTCCACCGCGATGGCGCCATCGGGGCAGAAGGTGCTGCAGACCCACCAGCACTTCTTGCACTGCTCATAATCGATTACCGGACGCATGGTGCGCCAGGAACCTGTCTTTAATAGCTCGGTATTGTCGGCGGCGTGGATGATGGGGGCGGCGGTGCGGGCCTCGTCGAAGGGCAGATTAATCCACTCGGGCGCACTCCAGGCACCGGCGTCGCTGCTGGCGCCCTCCTCCACCTCAACTCCCGCGCCGTGCATCAGGTCATAAACCCCCAGTGCCCGTTCGCTGTTTTTATTGACGATATCTTCTCCCAGGTGCCCCAGCTCCTGTTCGATGGCCCGTTGCAGCGACTCACGGGAGATGGTGTTGCACAGTGCCGCGGCGGCACCGGCGCAGAGGGCGCCGATAAACGGCATCTCGGCCCGATCCACCACCTCTTCCGCAGCGGGCAGGACGACGATGGGGCCGGGGTAGTTGAGGCGCCGCTGCCACTCATCCACATGGGTGTGGCTGTTGATCAGCAGCAGGGTGTGTTCATGGGCACCGGCGATCACCCCGGCGGCGGGGACCGGTACCAGGGTGTCATCGGCGACGATGATGAGGTCCGGTTTGGTGATAATGCCGCGCTCGTTAATCGGTGCCCTGTCGGCACGCACGAAGGCGAAGATCGGCGCGCCGCGGCGCTCGGCGCCGTAGCGTGGTGCGTCCTGCACCTCGTAGCCCTGATTGAAGAAGGCGCTGCCGAGGATGCGGCTGGCGGTCTTCATCCCCTGGCCGCCGCGGCCGTGAAAGCGGATGCGATACATCCCCTACACCCAGTCGCTATTCATGGAAAAGATATTGAAGCGGCGGAAGCTCATCGCCTTCTCCACCCGCTCACGGGCCATCTTTTGTGAGGCGTCGCGCGGCAGACACTGCTCCTGCTTGGCCATCTTCAATACCAATTCCGTATTCCGGCGCAGCTTCTCCTCGATGGTCTGCAGGGCCGCGGTCTCGGTGGCGCCGTGGTACTCCATGGCGGCGCAGATCACGCCGCCGGCGTTGGCGATAAAGTCGGGGACGCAGAGCACCCCCTTCTCGTGCAGGTACTGTTCCGCGCCCAAGGTGAAGGGGATGTTGGCCCCCTGCACTACCAGCTTGGTATTGAGGCGGTGGACGTTTTCATCGTTAATCACATCGGGGCGCGCCGCCGGGATCCAGATATCGCACTCCACGTCGATGACATCGTCGCCGCGCATGGTGGTGGCGTCGGGGTAGTCGGTCACGGAGCGGCCCTCCTCCTTGAGTGCCAGCAGGGCGGCGACATCAAGGCCCTGCGGGTTGTGAATGGCGCCATGGGAGTCGGCTACTGCCACCAGTACCGCGCCC
The DNA here is from genome assembly GCA_050298555.1 of Thiohalomonadaceae bacterium. GTDB lineage: Bacteria > Pseudomonadota > Gammaproteobacteria > Thiohalomonadales > Thiohalomonadaceae > JAPHSX01. Next base: position 8,167 of record JBNKUL010000020.1, on the reverse strand, counting down.
TTTTCAGCGAGGAAGCGGCTGACGTTCCTGCCCACCGCGCCGAAGCCCTGCACCACGAAGCGTGCCCCCTCCAGCGGGAAGTCGCAGTAGGTGAGCGCCACATCGACCACGTTGCTGAGGCCCCAGCCGGTGGCGCCGATTTCGTCCAGCGGGATGCCGCCGATCTCCCGTGGTAGCGCGACGACGCGCTCCACCTCGTCACGGATCCAGGCCATGCACTCCTCATCGGTACCCATATCGGGGGCGAAGATATAGGTCTCCTCGTTGCGCAGGGCGCTGGCCATGGTACGCAGCAGCTGTTGCTTCTTCTCCTTGGGCATCTTGGGGTCGCCCTGGATGACGATCTTGCCGCCGCCGTGGGGCAGTCCTGCCGCGGCATTTTTGAAGGTCATGGCGCGGGCCAGGCGGGCGCACTCCTGGGTGGTGACATCGGGGGCCATGCGGATGCCGCCAATGGAGGGCCCCTTGGCGATGTTGTCGACCACCAGTACCGCCTTTAGCCCGCAGGAGGGCTCCTGCACGTGAATGACCTTAAGCGGCCCCAACTCATCGCCAAGCGAAAAGATATCTTCCATTTAAAACTCCAGCGTTATTCACAACTTATACGCGCCCTAAAGGCTACTCCATAAAATGTAGTATAGGATGTAGGCATTGCTGGATAACGGAGGGAAAAATGATAGGCATTGAGACGATTAAGGCGGCAAGGGAGCGGATAAAGGGACAGACTTACTACTCCCCCTGCGCCCACTCCGAGACCCTGAGCCGACTCTGCGGCTGTGAGCTTTATCTTAAGTTAGAAAACCTGCAGATGACCGGATCGTTCAAGGACCGAGGGGCACTCAACAAGCTCCTTACCCTGAGCCGTGAGGAGAAGGCCGCCGGAGTCATTGCCGCCTCCGCCGGTAACCATGCCCAGGGGGTCGCCCATGCCGCCCGCCTGCTGGGGCTAAAGGCAATTATCGTAATGCCCGAGACCACTCCGCTCTCCAAGATCCGCGGCACCCGCGAGCTGGGGGCGGAGATCGTGCTGCACGGCAGCGGCTACGACGACGCCTACGAGAAGGCGTGTGAGCTGCAGCAACAGCACGGCTACTGCCTGATCCACGCCTTTGACGATGAGGCGGTGATTGCCGGTCAGGGGACCATTGGCCTGGAGCTGTTGGAGCAGTTGCCCGATATGGATATGGTGGTGGTGCCCATCGGCGGTGGTGGCCTCATCGCCGGTATCGCCACGGCGATTCACTCACAAAACGACGGGGTCCGAATCATCGGTGCCGAGGCCGAACGTATGGCGGCGATGAAGCAGAGCGTTGCCGCTGGTAGCGTCCGGCGTCTGCCGATGGCCAACACCATCGCTGACGGCATCTGTGTGGCCCAGGTGGGAGAGCAGACGTTGCCGGTGGTGCAGCGTGAAGTGGCGGAGATCGTCACTGTTAGTGAGGAAGAGATCGCTGCGGCCATCATGACCCTGCTGGAGCGGGAGAAGAGCCTGGCTGAGGGGGCCGGTGTCGCAGCTTTTGCCGCACTGTTGCACCGCCATATTCCCAACATTGAAGGCAAGAAGGTGGTTGCCGTGATCAGCGGCGGCAATATCGATATGACCCGTCTTTCCCACATCGTCGAACGGGGCCTGGAGCAGGATGGTCGCCTGACCCTGCTGAAGGTGGCGGTGGCGGACAAACCGGCCAGTATCGCCGCGCTGACGGCGATCACCGCCGAGCTGGGGGCCAACCTCGAGCAGATCTCACAGAACCGCTCCGCTTCGGAGGTGGCGCTGGAGGAGACCGAGGTGGAACTGCTGTTGCAGACCCGCGGTCACGAGCACAGTGATGCGATTAGAAAGCGGCTGATTGACGAGGGTTTTAAGTTAAAGCCGTAGCGCGGACGCCGTGATGACGTCCGCCGGGTGGCGTTAGTCGACGGTGATCTTACGGCGGTGCGACTTCGCCTCTTTGGGGATGGTCAGTTGCAGGATACCGTCGTTAAAGGAGGCCTTGGCGCCGTCCGCGTTTACGTCCGATGGCAGGGCCACGGTGCGGCTAAAACTGCCGCGGCTGATCTCGCAGCGGTAGTAGTTGCCCTGCTCCTCCTTCTCCTCGTGGCTGGTGCTGCCCTTGATGGTGACGGTGTTGTCGGTGATGGAAAGGTCGATATCCTCCTTGGCGACCCCTGGCAGTTCCGCCTTGACCACGATCTCGGTCTCGCGGTCGATGATGTCCACCTTGGGCGCCTTCAGTTCAGCCAGCTCCGGCCAATGCGGGATGTCCCAGCGCATCGGTTGCATCCAACGGCGCGGGAAAAGGGTGTCGAACATGCGGTCCATCTCTTCAAGCGGGTTCAACATGCGCGTTGCCACCTCCTTCTCTACCGGTACGGCGCTCTCCTCTTTATCGCGTTTTTTCTCTTCGGATTTATCGGCCACGGGTAACCTCCATACTAATGTCATGACAGAGCCAATTTCACGCTGAATTAAAGACCAAGTTCCACCCTTGCGCCAGCCTCGGCATTGCGGTCGAGTTCCGGGTGGCAGATGAACAGCTGTTTGGGCGAGGCGCCGTACTTTTCGACCAGTTCTGCTTTAATCGTCTCCGCCCGCTCCCGTGCCAACGCCTCAAGTTGGGGATGGCCTTCAGGTGGTATGGTTTGCGGCTCCTCCTTTTTCTTCTTCTCCTTGTTTATCGCCTCCAGGTCGGACTGGGTGGCGAAACCGCAGAGGCGGAGATTGATCCCCTTCTTCTCGGTCAGCTTGCTCAGCTTTTCCACGTAGGCGACTGCATCGCCGCTCAGCTCGCTGCTGCCCGGGGCGAACAGAACCGGATCGAGTTGCACGCTGCTTGCGGCCTCCCCTGCCATCTTGGCAACGGTGATTAGCGTGCTATAGGGCTGCAGCAACAATTTCAGGTAGCTGACCGAGGCCAACTTAATCGACTTGCCCAGCGCGGTATTGATGATGTCGTTGATATCGAATTGAGGATCATCCAGGCGGCCGCTGATCGGTACCTTGAGTTTGATGTTGTCGTCCTTGTCGCGCAGCAGGGTCAGCGCGGTATTGAGCGGCAGCGTTAGCTGCTCCTGAGACTCCTTAATGCGTTGCGGGTCCTCTGCCTCGAGCTTCAGCTGGTTCATCTGCAGCACCACTTCACCCTTCATTTGGTTGTTATCAATCTGCAGTGTGACGTCGCTGTCGAGTTGACCGGTGGTGATGCGGTAGCCGAGCAGCTGGGCCAGGTAGGGGGTGGCGGGCGGCATGTCGTAGTCGCTCAGTTTTGCCTTAAGATTGAGCGCCGGTTGCGATGACAGGGGCTTTAGCTCCCCTTCCACCTGGAGACGGGTGTATTTGTCATCTTTGGCCTTTAGCATCAGGCGGCTGAGTTGTTGCGGCTGACTGCTGTCCAGCGGTGCAAGTTCCGCCTCGGTAACGGTGAGGCTTTGGCTGAAGCTGGGTTTTACCGAGCTGTCGCTAAAGGCGAGACGGTTATTGCCCTGCAGGCGGATGCGTCCGATATGGAAATTAAATGGCGGCTGCGACTGTTCTTGTTTGTCAGTGGTTCCCTTTTTCTCGTTCCTTGTTTCGCCCCTGGATGCAGGTATACCGACCAGCGCCACGCCGCTGCTGCTGCGTTGCGCGCTAGCGGAGAGCCCATCCACCACGACCTCAGTGAGTTTAAGACTGTTCCTACCTTGCAGCGTGATGCCGTTAAGGGAGAGCCCCTGCAGAGAGAGTGCCGCTGATTTGGTGCCTGACAGTTTCAGATCACCCTTTACCGCCAGTGTCTCGAGCGCATTAAGGTCCTCCACTGCAATGCTGCCGCTCCATTCCAGTTTCTGCTGCGACAGGGCATTGTCGCCATACTGTAGGGCCAGCTCGCCAAGCGAAAGACTGCCCTGCTGCTTGAGCGCAAGCCGCCCATGGTCCTGGCTAACATCGAGTTGCATACGGCTTGAGAGCGAACCCTGCAATCGGGCCAGCGTGGGCTTTGCCAGCTCGGCGAAGTTCGCCAGCTGCAGGGATGAGAGAACGAGCTCCGCACGATGGTGCGGCGCCTCGGCAAAGGGGGAGCTCTTTGCCTTTATATCCAGTGACGCTGTATCAAGCTGTAATTTGAGTCTGAGCGGTGTCACGTACTCCGGGCGCCACATCGCGAGGGGGCCGACGGAGAGCTGTTCGATACGCAGGGTGTCGGTGAGTTGCGGGTGGATCAGCTGAACCGCGCTGTTGCGGAGCTCCAGGTCGTCGATTCCGAAACCCCAGGGCGATGGGGCTGCCGGTGCCGCTTCTGTCTGGCCCAGTGGAAGCGGAATACCGGCGACGGTGAGCGGTTGTTGGCTGTCCTGCTGCTCCACCGTTAATGTCAGTCCGTCCAGGCTGAGTGACTGGATATGCAGCCGCTGCTCCATTAGCGACAACATCGCCAGGTCGACCTTCAGCTGTTTCAGGTGCAGACGCTGTGCCGCGGCACGGTAGAGGGAGACCTCCTCTAACGTCAGTTTGCCGCGGAATGGGTTAATGTCGATATTGCCGATCTCCACCCGCCCCAGTCCCATCCGTGGCAGCTGGTACTGCAGGGCCAGTGTCAGCAGCGTAGGCAGTAGCAGCAGCAACAGCAGCCCCCCTGTCAGGGAGGCCAGGAGTGCCCGCCTCCACAGGCGATGCTGAAGATTGATGGGAGTAATAAGGGGGCGCATTCGGCTTTGCTCTCCTGGCTAATGCTGTCCTTGAATTATAGGTGCCCAGTCAAAACACGGAAAACTGCAGGACAAAGAGACTGATCAATACCGTGGCGATAAGGTTCATCCAGATCCCCGCCCGTGCCATCTGCGGGATGGTGACGTGGCCGCCGCCGAAGACGATGGCGTTGGGCGGGGTCGCCACCGGCAGCATAAAGGCATAGGAGGCGGCGATGGCCGCGGGGACCATCAGCAGCGTTGGCGCTACCCCCATCGCAGCGGCCAGCGCCCCCAGCAGTGGCAGCACGATGGTGGCGGTGGCGGTGTTGGAGGTGACCTCGGTGAGAAAGATAATCATCAGTACGATGGCCGAGACAAGGAGCCAGCTCGGCATTCCCTGCAGCATCCCCAACTGAGATACCAGCCACTCGGTGAGACCGCTGTGGACGAAGCCGGAGGCCAGGGTAAAGCCGCCGCCAAAGAGGATGAGGATCTCCCACGGCAGTTTCACCGCGCTCTGCCAGTCGAGCAGCCGCGCCCCGCCACCTGATGCGGCGGGTAGCAGGAATAGCAGCAGTGCACCACCGATGGCGATACCGGCATCCCCCATCCCCTTCAGCCAGGCAATATCGAGCAGGCCGCGCAGGATCCAGGCCCCGGCCACCACCAGGAACACCAGCAGTACGCGACGCTCCTCGTAACTCATGGGGCCTAGCTGTTGCAGTTGCTGGCGGATCATCTGGCGGTCTCCCCGTGCGGCCTCACCGTTCCCCTGGTAGACGATTCGTGTGAGATAGCCCCAGGCGATGAGCAGCATTACCACCGCCAGTGGTGCGGCGAACAGCAGCCACTGGGCGAAGCCGAGGGTAATGCCACTCTGTTGCTGCAGGATGCCGGCGAGGATGGCATTGGGTGGGGTGCCGATGAGGGTGGCGACGCCGCCGATGGAGGCAGAATAGGCGATGCCCAGCATCAGTGCGGTGGAGAAACTGGGTTCTTCACTGTGCGCCTCGCGGTGGGCGATCACCGCCAGGGCGATGGGCAGCATCATCATGGTGGTGGCGGTGTTGCTGATCCACATCGAGAGGAAGGCGGTGGCCAGCATGAAGCCGAGGATGATGCGTCGCGGTGAGCTGCCCACCAGGGTGATGGTCTGCAGGGCGATGCGTTTGTGCAGTGCCCACTTTTGCATCGCCATGGCGATGAGAAAACCGCCGAGGAAGAGGTAGATCATCGGGTTGGCGTAGGCGCTGGTGGTCTTGGCCAGCGGCAGGATACCGAGCAGCGGAAATAGCACGATGGGCAGCAGCGCAGTGGCGGCGATGGGAATGGCCTCGCTGATCCACCAGGCGGCCATTAGCAGGGTAACGGCGGCGAGGCGCTGCGCTGGTGGCCCCATCGCCTCGGGCGCTGGCAGCCACAACATCAGGGCGAACAGCAGCGGCCCCAACCAGAGCCCGATACGTTGACGCATCGGCTTACTCGCCGCTGTCGGCCAGTCCCAGGTCGAAGTAGGACTGGGCCAGTTTCTTAATGGCGATGACGAAGGCGGCGGTACGGTAGTCCCTGATCTCCGGGTTGCGCTTCATCTCTTCGCGGATATCGGCGAAGGCGGTGCGCATGGTGTCATCCAGGCCGGAGCGCACCAGATCGAGCTCGCTGGAGCCTCGCACGATCTCAGTGCGCAGCTTGGTGGGCAACTCCTTCTTCGTCATCTCCTCCAGGGCGGTGGCGTAGCAGGTGCCGCGCGACTCGTCGATGCGCCGCTGCAGGCGACCGAAGCGCATGTGGGAGATGTTGCGGGTCCACTCGAAGTAGGAGACGGTCACACCGCCGGCGTTGACCCATAGATCGGGCAGCATGATGATGCCGCGCTTGCGCAGGATCTCGTCTGCCTCGTAGGTGACCGCGCCGTTGGCCGCCTCGACGATCAGCTTGGTCTGGATTTGCATCGCGTTCTTAGCGTGGATCTGCGACTCCAGGGCCGCGGGGATGAGGATGTCGCACTCCATGGTCAACACCTCGTCACCGTCGGGGTTGTAGTCGCCGCAGGCAAAATCCCTCACCCCACCGGTTTCGGCCAGGTGCTGGCGTACGTCGTGTACGTTCAGCCCCTCCTCGGTATTGATAATGGCACCGTCACGCTCGATGATGGCGATTATCTTGACCTTGTCCTCTTCGGCGAGGAACTTGGCGGTGTGGTAACCGACGTTACCCAGCCCCTGGATGATCACACGCTGGCCCTCCAGGCCATCCTCTAGCCCGGCCCGCTCCAGTTCTTCACGGTGGCGGAAGAACTCCTGAATCGCGTACTGCACCCCCTTACCGGTGGCCTCGGTACGGCCGGGGATGCCGCCGCGATTGATCGGTTTACCGGTGACACAGGCGTCGTGGTTCACATCTTCGGGAAAGAGGCTCTTGTAGGCGTCGGCGATCCAGGTCATCTCGCGGGCCGAGGTGCCCATGTCGGGGGCCGGCACGTTGGTGGCCGGGTTGAGGAAGCCGCGTCCCGCCAGCTCCAGGGCGAACTGGCGGGTGATGTTGCGCATCTCATCGACGCTGTATTTGGAGGGGTCGACCATCAGGCCACCCTTGGCGCCACCGAAGGGGATGTCGGCCAGGGCGCACTTGAAGCTCATTAGCGCGGAGAGTGCCTCGGTTTCGGCCTGGTTGACGTGGGGGGCAAAGCGCAGGCCGCCCTTGGCGGGCAGGCGGTGGGCGCTGTGTACCGACCACCAGCCGGTAAAGACCTTGATCCCTTTGTGCAGCCGTACCGGGAATTTGAGCTGAATGACCGCGCTGCCCTCCTTGATCACGTTGGCGGTGCTGGTGTCCAGCCCGGCTGCCAGGGTGGCACGGTCAACCATGTGCTCGACCCCCTCGAGGAAGGACATGCTCTCTCTGCGTCTATCGACCACTCTGCTCTCTCCGTTGTTATTGTTCGATTTACGATATCAGTGCAACGGCGTGACAACAATCTGCGCCGGTCGCTCGCCGGTAAATTCGATACGTTGCTGCATCGCCGGGCTCATGTAGACGGTGCCGCCATCGTCGACCAGCATGGCGTACTCGATCCCCATCTGCCGGGCGATGCGTGGCCACGCCTCTACCCCGGCCACCACCAGTGCCGTGGCGGCCGCATCGGCGACACCGCCATTTTTATGGATCACGGTCACCGAGGTGATGCCGTCGACCGGCATGCCGCTGCGCGGGTCGAGGATATGGGCGTAGCGAACGCCCTCATGTTCCCGGTAGCGCTCGTAGTTGCCGGAGGTGAAGACGCTTTCGTCCCCCACTACCTCGACCGCGGCGAGTACGCCCTTGCCCTGGGGGTGGCGGATGCCGACCCGCCAGGGTTTGCCCCCTTTGCTGCCGATGGCTCGCAGGTCGCCGCCGCCGTTAACGATGGCGTTCTCGATACCGTGGCTGCGCAAAATGTCGATCGCCTGATCCACCGCGACGCCCTTGGCGAAGGCACCGAAATCGAGTTGTACCGATC
>JBNKUL010000019.1:0-11067 GCA_050298555.1 Thiohalomonadaceae bacterium | reverse complement strand
CGGCGACCACGGTGTCGCCATCCTCTCCTGCCGCGAACACCTGGCGTTCGAGACCGAGATTGAGTCGGATTCGGCGCCACTGCATACCCTGGTCGCGGAGATGCTCCAGGCAGCCCCCAATATTCGCTGCCTGCGCGACCCTACCCGCGGCGGCCTCGCCGCCACCCTCAATGAACTGGCACAGCAGTCGCACGTAGGCATGGCGATAGAGGAGGAGAGCATTCCACTAAAGGAGCAGGCGGCCGCCGCCTGCGAACTGCTGGGTCTCGATCCCCTCTACATGGCCAACGAAGGCAAGCTGGTGGCGATCTGTCCGGCCGAGCAGAGTGATGCACTGCTGACGGTGATGCGTTCCCATGCGCTTGGGCGCAATGCACAACGTATCGGTGAGGTGGTTGAAGATACAAACCATCATGTGGTGATGAAGACACGTTTAGGTGGAAGGCGCATGGTGGACTGGTTGGCAGCGGATCCACTGCCGAGGATTTGTTGATCTTTGCCGTAGAAAAGCATCTCATAAACTAAGAAAGATCCTGTTTGGGCAGACGTGAACAGGCAAAGGAGCGGTAGCTTTGAAAGCAATAAATCTCAATTCAATTGAAGACCTTCCGCAGGTTCTGTTCGATGCCATGGGTGATGGCCTGTTGGTGACGGATGATCACGGAAGCATAATCGATTGCAATCCAGCCTTTTATCAGAGGCTCGGTTACAAAAAAGAAGAGCTGCTTGGCAGAAGCATAATGTCGCTAGACTCGCCCGAGTATGCGGGAAGGGTGCAGGAACGGATTGCAGATATTGAACGCAAGGGTGTGACCACCTTCGATTCAGCACATACCCGAAATGACGGAACTATTATGCCGGTAGAAATTACCGCACACCTGTGCCTGGTGAAAGGAGAGAAGGTGTTCTTCGGTATTGTGCGCGATCTGTCTGAAAGGCGAGTAATAGAGGAAGAACGTAGGGAAGGATTGGAGGTATATCAGGCGGCGATCAATACGCCCGCGCTGGGATTTTGGGCGGTTGACACAAGTGGACATCTGGTTGATGTGAATGAAATGTATGCATCGCTTTCTGGATATGTCCGTGAGGAGTTGCTACAGATGAGTATTCCTCAGCTGGAGGAGATGCAGTCTCCGGAGGAGATAAAGGAGAATATCGATAGAATTATGAAGAGCGGCTATGCCCGCTTTCGTACCGTGCACAGGAAGAAAGATGGCTCGACCTTTCCTGTCGAGGTGGTGACAACATTCTCGCCCATTAAGGGGGGGCGCTTCTTTGCCTTTATCGAGGACATCACGGACAAGGTAGAACAGGAGGGGCGTCTTGAAACGGCGTCACTGGTTTTTGACAGCATGAATCAGGGTGTTGTCGTCACCGATGCCAATAACAAGGTGGTCTCGATTAACCCTGCCATGACCGAGATAACCGGTTACACGCTGGAAGAAATTGAGGGAAAAGACCCGAAGATATTTTCTTCAGGCCGACATGATAACGACTATTACGCCGCCATGTGGGGAGCCTTGCTTGATACGGGACACTGGGAGGGGGAGATCTGGGATCGGCGTAAGGATGGCAGTGTCTATCCAAAGTGGCAGACCATCAATGCAATTCATGACCAGCATGGCGATATTGCCCAATTTGTATCGGTCTTCTCCGATATTACGGAGCGCAAGAAGACGGAAGAGGTGATCTGGAGACAGGCCAATTTTGACTCGCTGACCGGCCTGGCCAACCGTTTAATGTTCAATAACCGACTGAAACAGGAGTTGGAACACCACCGGCGCCTGGGTGGCAAGATTGCCGTGATGTACCTGGACCTGGACGGCTTTAAGGATGTGAACGACTCGCTTGGCCATGCGGCCGGTGACGCCCTGCTTATTCAGGTTGCCGAGAGGTTGCAGCAGCTCACGCGGAGGACAGACATGGTGTCGCGACTCGGCGGCGATGAGTTTACCCTGCTGGTAAGCGATTTCGGGCATTCTGAAGTGGTCGGCACCCTGGCAGAGGGGGTGCTGGAGTCGATAAGCCAGCCAATACCCATAGAGGGGACGGATGTCCGCGTGAGCGCGAGTATTGGTATTGCATTGTTCCCGGATGATGGCGTGTCGCACGAGGCGCTGACCAAGCATGCGGACCTGGCAATGTACCAGGCCAAGGAGAGTGGCAAGAACAACTATAAATTCTTTCAGAAGGAGATGAATGCCAGGGCGATGAGTCGCATGGCGCTGATAAACGACCTTCATCAGGCCGTCGATGCTCGGGCATTCGAGCTTTATTACCAGCCAAAGATTCGTTTGTTGGACGGCAAGGTCATTGGCATGGAGGCGTTGATTCGTTGGCCTAGAGAGGGCTGTGGGCTGATCCCACCGGACACGTTCATTCCTTGTGCCGAGGAGACAGGACTCATTATCCCCATGGGTCATTGGGTGCTTGAGCAGGCGTGCATGCAAGCCAGTGCGTGGAATTCGCAGTTCGCGACCGGTTTAAAGGTGGCCGTGAACCTGTCATCGAGGCAGTTCCGGGTCAAAAACCTCGTCACGGAGGTGCTCGCGGTGCTTGATGCACAGAAGTTGCCAGCTGCACTGCTTGAACTGGAGATTACGGAGAGCATCCTGATGGATGACGTGGAGGATGCGATTAGCGTTATGCATGAAATCAAGGATAGCGGCATCTCTATTGCCATCGACAATTTTGGCACCGGATACTCCTCGCTGAGCTACCTGAAGCGTTTCCCTATCTCAACACTAAAAATCGACAAGTCCTTTATCCGCGAACTTACCGAGGACTCTGCTGATGCGGCAATCGTCGGCTCGACCATTACGCTGGCAAAGAGCCTGGACCTGGAGGTGGTGGCGGAGGGGGTGGAGAATGCCGATCAGCTGGAGTATCTCAAAAAACAGCAGTGCCACAGTGTACAGGGATACCATATTGCCAAACCGATGCCGGCTGCGGAGTTTGAGCAGTTCCTCTCTGCAAATAGCGATAACCTGATTTAACCGCGACGAAATTTCACCATATGAGCTACTTTCCTCTAGATCCCGCACAAAAACTGTGTAAATAGTTTACGGAGAACAGGTAGTGTCTATCCTGTAACACGGCCTGCTTAAAGGTGTACATCCAGCTTATCTGTGATAATTTGTATCTAGTCTAAAAATTATAAAAGCGGCTGTTATGGATGGCTCCGCAATGGTCAGCGCCTTCAAGGACGACGCTTTATGACCATCACCACAGTCTGGCGAGGGAGAGATCATGCGGTATTTCAATATATTGCTGGTGGCCATGTTATGCATCAGTTCGTTTTCAACGCAGGCGGCAGGGGCGTCTCCCAGGCCCTTGTCCATGGGCTTTATGCCCTATCTCAATGCTGAACACCTGATCGAGAAATACTCCCCCCTGGCCGAATACCTGACACGGCGCCTGAAACGGCCGGTAGAGATTACGGTGGCCAAGGATTACGCCGAGCACCTGCGCCTGACGGGGGAGGACAAGCTCGATATCAGTTTCCTCGGCGGCAGCCCCTATGTGGTAATCGGTGATCAATACGGCAAGAAGCCGCTGCTGGTGCGCTACGAATTCGAGGGGCGCCCCACCTTTCGTGCGGTGATCTTCGTCGCCGAGGAGAGCCCGCTACAGTCGCTGCAGGAGCTGGCGGGAAAGCGCGTGGCCTTCGGCAGCAAGAAGTCGACCCTCAGCACCCAGGTGCCGCTGCATATGCTGATGCAGGCGGGTGTGGGGCTGAATGAGTTGGGCGCCCACGAGCATCTGCGCAACCATGAAAATGTGGTGCTGGGGGTTGAGTTTGGCGACTTCGAGGCCGGTGCGGTGGCCGAGGAGGTGTTCCGGGAACAGTCGAAGAAGCACGCCATCCGCGCATTGGCCTACTCACAGCCTCTCTCGACCCACGTCTTCGTTACTAGAAAGGACATGCCTGCCGCATTGCGTGAAAAAATTCGCAGCGCACTGATGGATTTGAAACAGGAGAAGGGGGGGGCTGCCGTACTTGGCGCCATCGGCGCCAAGCTCACGAGCTTCGTTCCGGTGCAGGACGGCGACTATGACACGCACCGTGAGATCCTCTCCGTAGTGCTGCCCGTGCTGGAACAATAAAGAAAGCGGTAGCGGCAGTGTTCAGGGATCGTTTCACTTCTCAACGTACGGTATTTATTACCACCATCATCGTGGTGTCACTGCTGCTCGTTTCGCTGTTCAGCCTTTACATCTACTCCAGCCAGCGTCAGCAACTCATCGATACCAAGAAGCAGGAGATGGAGGTGGAGGCCGATCTGATCGGTGGTTTCCTGCGCGACTACCTGCTGCGCCACGACTATACCGAGGCACGTGGCCTGCTGGAGAAATGGCCGCAGACACATATGGAGGTGGTGGCCCTCTCTGCCGAGCTCGATAACGGTAAAACCCTTTTCTCCCATAACGGAGATCGCATGCGCTCCGAAGAGCTGATGGTGGCGCGCAACGTCGCCTATGGCGAGCGCCAGGTTCAGGTAAGACTGTGCCACTCCTCCCGCGGTCTGGAGCAGACACTCGGGCAGCTTGCGATACAGCTGATCGGGTTTACCGCGCTGATGGTCGTTACCACCGGCGTGATGCTGTGGTATGTACTGTTCCGCTGGACCATCAAGCCGATGGAGCAGGAGATCAGCGAGCGTAAGCGGCAGTTGCGGGTCAGTGAGGAGCGTTTTCGCCGCCTTACAGAAAACGCCAAGGACATGATCTACCGTATGGGTCTGCCGAACGGGCGCTATGAGTACGTCAGTCCGGCGGCCAAAGAGCTGTTTGGCTACGCGCCACAGGAGTTCTACGACAACCCGCTACTCATTAGAAAGCTTCTCCACCCGGACTGGCGAGCCTACTTTGAAGAGATATGGGCGAAGCTGGTTGTCGGTGATATGCCTCTGACCTATGAGTACAAAATCATTCATAAGTCGGGTGAGTCGCGCTGGATGAACCAGCGCAACGTGTTGGTGCGGGACCGCTTCAACCGTCCCGTGGCCATTGAGGCGATAGTGACCGATATCACCGCACGTAAGGAGATGGAGGAGCGCCTCTCGCAATCGATGCAGATCATCGAGAGCACCAGTGAGGCGATCGTGGTGACCACCCCCGACGGAGAGATTGTCGACGTCAACAATGCCTACACCGAAATCATGGGCTATGAGCGTGAGGAGTTGCTGGGCAGCAGGCCGAGTATGATTAAGTCCGGCCACCACGATGAGAAGTTCTATCAGCAGATGTGGGGGGAGCTCAACGAACAGGGTCACTGGTCGGGAGAGATCTGGGATCGTCGCAAGAGTGGCGAACTCTTCCCGGTATGGCTTTCGATTAACGCCATTCGTAATGGCGCTGGTGAGGTAGTGAACTATGTCGGGGTCTTCTCCGACATTACGGTGCAGAAAAAGTCCGAGGCCGAGCTGGAACGGCTCGCCTTCTTTGACCCACTAACGGGTTTGCCAAACAGGGCACTGTTTCATGAACGGCTGCAGCATGAGATCGATGGCGCCAGGCGGGAAAACGCCGCCATCGCGCTACTGTTTATCGACCTGGATCGTTTCAAATGGGTCAATGACACCCTGGGGCATGCGGCGGGTGATGAGCTGTTAAACGTGGTGGCAAAGCGACTGCGTGCACTGTTACGTGAATCCGATACCGTTGCCCGCCTCGGTGGTGACGAGTTTACGGTGATCCTGCCGGGCACGGGGAGCACCGATCATGTCTCTAGCGTTGCCCAGTCCATCGTGAATGTGATTAAGGAGCCGATTGCCCTGAGTGATCAGGAGGTGCATGTGGGGGCCAGCGTGGGGGTGGCCTTCTATCCTGACGACGGCGCCGACCTGGAGACCCTGAGCAAAAATGCGGATATCGCCATGTATCAGGCCAAGGAGGCGGGTCGAGATACCTTCCAGTTCTATAGCCAGAAGAACAACCTGCAGGCGTTAAGACACATTATCCTCGATGACGAGATGCACAAGGCGTTGGAGCGTGAAGAGTTTACCCTTCACTACCAGCCCAAGGTCGCGGCAGCCAGTGGCAAGATGGTCGGAATGGAGGCGCTACTGCGCTGGCAGAAGGCGGATGGCGAGATGGTCAGCCCTGCGGAGTTTATCCCCCTGGCCGAGGAGACCGGCCTGATCATCTCGATCGGTGAGTGGGTGCTGAACAGCGCCTGCCGACAGATGGCCGCGTGGGCCGAAGAGGGCGCTCCCGGTATGAAGGTGGCGGTCAATCTCTCGGCAAGGCAGTTCCGCGACCGGGGGTTGGTCGAAATGGTGCGCAGTGCCATTGCGCGCACCGCCATCGCGCCGGAGTGTCTTGAGTTGGAGATCACCGAAAGCATGGTGATGGGCGATGTGGAGTCGGCTATCACCACCATGAAGCGGCTACGCGCGCTGGGTGTCACCCTGGCCATCGACGACTTCGGTACCGGTTACTCGTCGCTGAGCTACCTCAAGCGCTTCCCCATTAATACCCTGAAGATCGACCGCTCCTTCGTCAGCGACCTGACGCTGGACAGTGATGATGCCGCCATCGTCGATGCGGTGATCTCGATGGCGACCAGCCTTAATCTCAACGTTGTTGCAGAGGGGGTGGAGAGTGCGGAGCAGCTCGACTATTTGCGCAGCAGGGGGTGTACCGAACTGCAGGGTTTCTACATCAGTCGGCCGCTGCCCGCAGACGAATTCAGCAAGCTCTACCGCATGCGGGGCGGCGACATGCTGGCGGAAGCAGGGACGGCCTAAACCCTACAGACAGGGCGGTTAAACTTTGGTAGATTTTGCCGATACTTCCGTCGCACGGCGGAGAGCGAATAATAATGACTAATGGGTAATAGAGCCCACAGGGAGTGCAAGATGGCACGGAGGCGTCCAGTTTCATTCACCACCGGTGAAGGCCTTTGGCGCGACCGGCTCAGCCCCACTGCCGTGCGGCAGAACCGCAGCAGTAACACCCCGACCCAATGCGCACCCCTTCCGATCCGGAGATAACCCCTATGCAATCAAAAACCCAAGGCATCCGTTTCCGCGAAACCATGGCTGGCGGTTTCGCCCTCGACCACACCGAGCCGAAGGAGGGCAAGCGTGCCGGTGAGCGCGTCGGCGAAGAACTGGCGATGCACGCCACCGTCACCATCGCCGACATGGAGGGCTTTATCAACGACCCGGACCACCTCGGCGGGCTAAGCGGCACCATCGATTTCCCGCCGCTGGGAAACGGCATCCCCTCCCATAGCGGGGTGTTCAACCTCTTCTCACCCACCGACGACCCGGAGATGAAGTACATGGTCTACGAGCTGGGCTTCGAGCACGGCGGCGAGGCGTACTACCTGGCCGGCCACAAGGAGGTGAAGGACGACTTCGGCCCCGACCTCTGGTCCGACACCACCACCCTCTACACCACCCTGCATAAAGGCTCGGACAAGAGCGGACCGGTGGTGGGCGCCGGGGTGCTGAGCCTCGGTGTGGCCGACCTGATCAAGCTGATGTCGAGCATGGAGGTCGTAGGCAGCGACGGCGTAATGGACGATGCCGCCGTCCTCGCCTGCTTCGGCAAGTTTTTCATGGGCGAGCTGTGGAACAGTTACGTCAGCAAGATCCCGGGGCTGGGGTGAAGGGATGGCGGTGAGTGAAAAAGAGAGACGCCCCGTGCTGCCTGACGGCTATGAACTGAAGCCCGAGTCCGCGGGCTATCGCTGGGGTTCGCAAAGTGAAGAGCTGGAGAAGAAGCTGGGCTTTGCCCCGCAGCCGATGGTGCGCTGGTTCAATCCGCGCCAGCTGATCGGTACCGGCACCCAGGTCTTTCTCTCCGGCATCTTCGGCGCCTATGCCGACAAGCGTGACACCCTGGCGGCCCTGCACCGCGACGTCGACTGTTACGACTACCGTGACGAGGCCGACGAGCTGTGGCTCGACTACGCCGCCGACCTGGGTGACGGCTGGAACTCCACCTATTCGATTGCACGGTTGTTGGCCGCCGAGGCGTTGACGGTGGAGGGGTGTGATGCGCCACTGCCCCGTGGACGGATTCTCATCTTCGGCGGTGACGAGGTCTATCCCACCGCCACCCGCGACGAATATAAAAACCGCCTCGTCGGCCCCTACCGCGCCGCGCTGCCCGAGGTAGAGAGCGACGAGGAGGCGCCCCACCTCTACGCCGTTCCCGGTAACCACGACTGGTACGACGGCCTTACCAGCTTTACCCGCCTGTTCGGCCAGAAGCGCTGGATCGGCGGCTGGCAGACCCGCCAGGAGCGCAGCTACTTCGCCCTGGCGCTGCCCCACGGCTGGTGGCTGTGGGGCATCGATGTGCAGCTGGAGTCGGACATTGACCTGCCGCAGCGCGACTACTTTCACAAGGTGGCTGCGGAGAAGATGGCCGCAGGTGATCGGGTGATCCTCTGCACCGCCGAGCCGAGCTGGGTCTACGACCAGGAGGGAGACCCGCGGGCCAACCGCAACCTCGCCTACATCGATGAGAAGATCGTCCAGGCCCATGGCGGCCGGGTGGCGACGACCATCGCCGGCGACCTGCACCACTACTGTCGCTATCAGGAGGAGGGGGGCGGGCGCCACAAGATCACCTCCGGCGGCGGTGGCGCCTTTCTGCACGATACCCACTCCCTGCCCGAGGCACTGGACCACCACTCGGAAAATGACCCCGCCAGCTACGTGCGCAAGGCGGTCTACCCCACACCCACCACCACCAGGGGCCTGCTGTGGGGCAACTGGAAGTTCCCCTTTACCAACCCCATCCTCAGCGGCTTGCTCGCGGCGATCTATGTCCTCTACACCTGGCTGCTGCAGACCACGACCTTTAGCTTTAACGATGACACCTTTCACGGCACCTTCATTGAGCAGCTCGCCGGGCTGAGCCTCAGCGAAGACGGCATGGGCGAGGTGCTGAAGCGCTACTGGATGGTGCTGATGCACAGCCCGGAGAACGTGGTCTTTCTGTTGCTGGTGTTGTTCGGTCTCGCGCTGTTTGTCGAGGCACCCAAACGCCACAGCAAGTTGGCCCGTTGGGGGCTGGGGCTGGGCCATGGCCTGCTCCATCTGTTGCTCAACCTGGGGCTGATCTGGCTCTTTGCCTGGCTCAACCTGAGCGTCTGCAAGATGGAGGCGGACAGTGTTCCCCAGGTGCTGCTTTTTGCCCTGGAGATGCTGCTGGTTGGCGGCATCCTGGGCGGCATGCTGATGGGGCTGCACCTCATCGTCGCCAACCTGCTGTTCGGTTTCCAGCGCACCCCCTCGATGTCGGCGGTGCGGGTGGGCGACTTCAAGAACTTCCTGCGCCTGCATGTCAGTCGCGACCGGCTCACCATCTATCCCCTGGCCATCGACAGGGTGCCGCGTAACTGGCGCTTCAATGCGGGCGGTGCTGCCGGCTCTCCCTGGTTCGAGCCGAGCGACAGGGAGTTGAAGGCGCGCCTGATCGAAGAACCCATCACTATTCCTGGCGCCATGGAGGCGAAGCAATGAGAGAAGAGTTTGATGTCGTCATCATCGGCAGCGGTTTCGGCGGCTCGGTCAGTGCCGCCCGTCTGGCACAGAGGGGGCACAAGGTACTGGTGCTGGAGCGCGGCCGCCGCTGGGAGAAGGAGGACTATCCGCGCGAGCCGGGTGACGCCTGGGTCTGGAGCAACGACTGTCCCGAGGAGTACAACGGCTGGATCGATATCGACTTCTTCGATGACATGGCGGTGGCGCGCGGTGCCGGTGTCGGAGGTGGCTCACTGATCTATGCCAGTGTCTCCATCGTTCCCCCTGCCGAGATCTTCGATAACGGCTGGCCGGGCGAGATCAAGTACGACGAAATGCTCCCCTACTACGAGCGGGTCGGCGAGATGCTCAATGTGCAAAAACTGCCTGAGAATCAGCTTACCAAACGCTTCGGCCTGATGCAGGAGGCCGCCGAGGCGCTCGGCCACGGCGAGCGTTTCCACCCGGTGGAGCTGGCGGTGACCTTCGACCCGCAGTGGCACTACGAGCTCGACGAGCCGTTCGATGACGATAAATCGAAACCCTGGACCAACGCCCAGGGCCAGCAGCAGGGCACCTGTACCCACTGTGCCAACTGCGACGCCGGTTGCCAGGTGCGGGCGAAGAACACCCTGGACCTCAACTATATCCCGCTGGCCGAGCAGCACGGCGCCGAGGTGCGCCCGCTGCACCTGGTGCGTACCATCAAGCCGCATAGGGAGGGCTACCGGGTGCTGTTCGATCGGCTGGTGGAGGGCAACAAGGTGCCGGGCGAGGTAACGGCGAAGCGGGTCATCGTCGCCGCCGGCTCTCTCGGCAGCACCGAGCTGCTGCTGCGCGCCCGCGACCAGTTCAGGACCCTGCCCAAACTGAGCAGGCGCCTCGGCCACGGCTGGAGCGCCAACGGCGACTTCGTCACCCCCTCGCTGCACCTCGACCGTGAGGTCTCCTCCACCCAGGGGCCGACCATCTCCAGCGCCATCAACCTGCTCGACGGCAAATACAAGGGGGCCAAGCTCTTTATCGAGGACGGCGGCTTCCCCGACCTGCTGGGCAACTACCTGGAAGAGGTGTCGAAGCCGGGCCGCTGGCCGAAGACCCCGTGGGAGGGGATCCTCAGGTGGCTGGCGGAGAAGATGGACATCAGCAGCACCGAGCGCGACCCCATGAGCCGCATCATGCTCTGGTTCGGCCAGGCCATCGACGCCGGTGACGGCCGCTTCTACCTCGGCCGCCACTGGCTCACCTTCTGGCGCAGGGACCGCTTCAAGCTCGACTGGGAGCTGGACCGCTCGGAAAAGACCATGGACGCCATGGCCGAGCTGCACCAGGAGCTGGCCGGGGCCACCGGCGGCATCGCCTTCGTCCCCCCCACCTACACCCTGGCCGGTGACCTCATCACCCCCCACCCGCTGGGCGGCTGCAACATGGGCGCCAATGCCGAGGAGGGGGTGGTCGACCACAAGGGCGAGGTGTTCGGTTACCCCGGGCTCTACGTGCTCGACGGCGCCGCCATCCCCCGCCCGCTGGGGCTCAACCCCTCACGCACCATTGCCGCGCTGGCGGAGCGGGCGTGTGA
>JBNKUL010000018.1:0-10331 GCA_050298555.1 Thiohalomonadaceae bacterium | reverse complement strand
GGTGGATGCGAACAACGCCATCGCCTCGGCGCCGGGCGCGCAGGGCTTCTGTCCGCCGCCGGGGGATGCGGCCTATAGCAGCGGTCTGCACGAAGGCGACTGGTGTGTGCAGCTGACCGTCGAGGACGGCGGCCCCAACGATGCCGATGGCCAGGCCAACAACAGCGTCGAGGACCCGGGCGGTGTGGTTAAGCTCTCCGGTGTGGTGCTGGACGGCAGTGCCAGCGTCAAGGGCAGCGGCGGCGGCAGCCTGCACCCGCTGTGGCTGTTGATGTTGGGGGGGCTGCTGGGACTGTTCCGCCTGCGTGGCGTGAGCCGCCGCGATAGCTTGTAAGCGGTGATGACAGGAATACTAATAATGAATAATCAGGAAACCGTAATGAACAACTCTGCAAGCCTCGGCAAGAGGGCACTGCTTCTGCTGGCGATGGGTCTCAGTGGGGCGGCCTACGCCACGGAAGCCCCGCAGCCGGTATTGCCGGACAGCCTCTATATCGGTGGTGATGCCCGCTCGCTAAAAATGGCCTCCGACCCCGCCGCCTCTGGCGGCGGCATCCTGGCGGGGGACTTTGATGGCGATGGCGATATCGACCTGCTGGGAAGCAGCGCTTCAGGCGCCCAGGTCTTCTACCAGAATGACGGCCGCGCCAACTTCACCCAGTTGGCGCTGTCCAATGCGGCCAGTCCCTTCCGTGGCCTGAAGAGCAATCCCCACCTCATCAATACCTCGACCAGCATCGTTGCCGACTTCGATAGCGATGGCGATGTGGATATCTGGGACTATCAGGGAGCCTCACGCGAGGATGGCCGCAGTGTCTATCTGGAGAACGTGAACGGCCACTATGTCAGCAGCGAGGCGGGCGGGGCGAACCCCCTGGCGGCGGCCTCCGACCCTTACCACGGTGTCTACGGCCTGATGAGCGGCGACTTCGATAGCGACGGCGATGTCGACCTGGTGCGCTTCGATGGCAAGGGGTACGACAGCGTGACCTACTACCGTAACGACGGCGGTAAGTTCGTCGCCATCGCCGGTAGCGATGCGGCCAGTCCGTTCCGTAAGCTGAAGACGAAGAGCGAGTTCGTCTACCTGACCACCAAGTCCGTCGTTGCCGACTTCGACAACGATGGTGACCTGGACATCTGGGACTACGAGGGTGCCACGAATAGCGACGGCGACAGTATCTACCTGGAGAACGTCGACGGGGCGACCTATGTCAGCAGCATGGCGGACGGGGCGAACCCGATGAAGGGGCTCTCCGACCCGAAGACCCGTATTAGTGCCTTTCTTGTCGGCGACTTCGATAGCGATGGTGACGTTGACCTGATTAGCTACGACGACACCGACTACGCCACTACCACCTTCTACCAGAACAACGGCCACGGCGAGTTTTCCCGCTACGGCAATCGTGACCCCAACCACCCCTTTAATCAGCTGGACCCGAAGAGTGATTTCGTCTTCTTTACCGGCAAGACCCTTGTCGCCGACTTCGATAACGACGGTGATGTGGACCTGTGGGACTACGAGGGGGCCCTCAAGGGCGACGGCAACAGCGTCTACCTGACGCAGCTGAGCAAGGAGGAGGAGATTCGGGCGGTGCTCTATCCCGAGCCCGTGTTCAAGCGCTGGGTGGTGTTTGCCACTATCGGCCAGGCGCAGGGGGACGATTCGGCGAGCGAGCTGAACAGCCAGATCACCGCCGCCGGCCTCAATGCGACCTCATCGACCAGCGACACCACCCGTGTGAGCTGGCAGGTGGGTGTGGGCTACCGCTTTAACTCCAAACTCAGCGCTGAGCTGGGCTACGTCAATCTGGGTGATGTGGAGACCAACTTCACCGGTGTCGCGTCCAATGTGAACACCTTCCTCAATACGGTCAGCGATATCCACCCGCAGACCGCCAACGGCTGGCGCCTTACCGGCGCTTATCGCCACCCCGTTAGCGACAAGGTCAACGTTGCGGTGCGGGCCGGCATGTTTAGCTGGAAGAGTGAATACACCCTGACGGCACCTGGCGCCAGCAGCGATATCAGCGACAGCGGTACCAGCGCGACCTATGGCCTGGGGGTTGAGATGGAGGCGTTCAGGCCGGAGCTGCTTATCGGCCTCAACTACGACCGTTACACCATCGATGGTGAGGAGATAAGTGTCGTGGGGGCGGGGATCAGCTATCCGTTCCGCTAAGGTGCAATCTGCAGCGCTCTCAGTTCCCCTGAGAGCGCCACTACTTTGCTGTCACATTGTGACATCTTGATCCCAAGCTATAATTTGCTGCATCTGACCTTTTCACGAGAACACGATGCAAGCCCTCGCCTCCTACTCGCCACACAGCTATCCCTACCAGCGTACGGTGGGTCGTAGTGCTGTGTCACCGCAGGAAGCGACCCCGGTCGAGAAGGAGAGTCCCGAACCCACCACCGCGAAGCTGGAGCAGGGGGATACTGCCAGGGGGGCTGGGGCGGGACGAGAAGAGCTGAGTCCGGAGCAGCAGCGGCAACTGCAGCAGCTACAGGCCCGCGACCGGGAGGTAAAGGCCCACGAGGCGGCCCACATGGCGGCGGGGGCTGGGCTGGTTCGCGGCGGGATCTCCCTGACCTACCAGACAGGACCGGATGGCCGCCGCTATGCCATCGGTGGTGAGGTCTCCATCGACAGCTCTCCCGTCTCCGGTGACCCGCAGGCCACCATGGAGAAGGCACAGCAGATCCAGTCCGCGGCCCTCGCACCGGCACAGCCCTCGGCAACGGACCGGGCGGTTGCCGCCAGGGCCGCACGCATGGCGATGGAGGCGCGTGTGGAGCTGGCAAGGGAGCGTAATGAGGCGGCGGAGGCGTTGCCGGTAAGCAGGGGGAGCCGTGAGGCCATGGATGCCTACCGTAGTGGTGAGCAGGGAGAGGCGGCGAGTCTTCTGGATCAGATGGTGTAGGTCAGATTTATTTCAAATCATTATCCTTTCTAATGAAAAGGTATTATTGGACGCTAAGGTAATTGAACGTTACCTAATTACGTGGGGGGACAGCGGTGTCGATATACGCAGTCGAAAAGTTGATGACCGAAACGCGCAGGCTGGCGGCGGAGTACCGTCGTATGACGGGCCAGCCGCTGCCGGTCACGGCGGAGATCGCCAACTTCGACGCCGCACGCCTGCTCAAGCTGGAGGTAATCCAGCCGCCGCCCGGCGGTTACGATGCGGTGGGCCTGCAGCCGCCGCGCGAGGGGCAGCGCTTCCAGATCAAGGGACGCGCCATCTTCGATGAGAATAAGGGTGGGCAGCGTATCGGTCAGCTCAAGCTGGAACAGTCGTGGGATGCCGTGTTGCTGGTGCTGCTCGACGAGAGTTACCAGCCGTTCGAGATCTATGAGGCAAGCCGTGAGTCCATCGAGGAGTCGATGACGGAGGCCTCTCAAAGCAGTCGCAACAAACGCGGTGCCATGTCGGTGGCCCGCTTCCGCCACATTGCCAAACTGGTCTGGTGCAGCGAAGAGGGCGAGGTGGACGATGAGGAGATCTGGGAACAGCCCCAGGCACTCTGATTCACTCCTGATATAATCCAGCGGATGCAATCCAGCCGTGACACCCTTGGCCCGGCGGGCCAACTCGCCAACTATCTGCCCGGTTTTGCCGCCCGCCCGCAACAGCAGGAGATGGCTGAGGCGGTCGAGCAGGCGCTGAGCGACAATACCATTCTCATTGCCGAGGCCGGCACCGGCACCGGCAAGACCTTCGCCTACCTGGTGCCCGCCATGCTGTGCGGCAAGAAGGTGATCATCTCCACCGGTACCAAGAACCTGCAGGACCAGCTGTTCCACAAGGACATTCCGCTGGTGCGTGACGCCCTCGGCGTGCCGGTCGACGTCGCCCTGCTCAAGGGACGCGCCAACTACCTCTGTCCGCACCGTCTGCAGCTGGCGCTGGAGGAGGGGCGTTTCCTCACCCGTTCGCAAACCGCTGAGCTGCAGGAGATCAACAAATGGGCGGGACGCACCGCCAGCGGTGATATCGCCGAACTCTCCACCCTTAGCGAAGACTCCATCCTGTGGCCGCAGGTCACCTCCTCGGCCGACAACTGCCTGGGAGGGGAGTGCGAATACATCGAGGGGTGTTTTATCGCCCGGGCGCGGCGCCGCGCCCAGGAGGCCGATCTCCTGGTGGTCAACCACCACCTGCTGTTCGCCGACCTGGCGCTCAAGGACGAGGGCTTCGGCGAACTGCTGCCGGGGGCCAACGCCTTTATTATCGACGAGGCGCACCAGCTGCCCGATACCGCCTCCAACTTCTTCGGCACCGTGATCAGCGCCAACCAGCTGTTTGAACTATGCCGCGACAGTATCGCCGAGGAGCTGCGCGAGGCGGGCGAGAGCCGTGAGCTGCGCGGCCGCGCCGACAAGCTGGAGAAGTCGGTGCGTGACATGCGCCTCGCCCTGGGTGAAGGGCAACGCCGCGCCCCCTGGAAGGAGGTGGCGGCGGGTCGTGAGCTGAACGAGGCGATCGCCACCGTCGCCGAACGGCTGGACGAGCTGTCGCAGGGGCTTAAGGCGCTCTCCGGCCGTGGCAAGGGGCTGGAGTCGTGTTATCAGCGCAGTGAAGAGTTGATCGTTCGCTATACCCAGCTTACCGGTGCCACCCCCGAGGGGATGATCCACTGGTTCGAGACCCATACCCGCTCCTTTACCATCAACTTCACACCGATGGATGTGGCCCAGCTGTTCCAGCAGCAGCTGCAGGCCCACCCCTGTGCCTGGGTCTTCACCTCCGCCACCCTGGCGGTGGGGGAGAGCTTTCAGCACTTTGCCGACCAGCTCGGGCTGGAGGGGGCGGTCACCCACCGCTGGGACAGCCCCTTCGACTACCCCCGTCAGGCGCTGCTCTATGTGCCGACAGGGCTGCCCGAGCCCAATAATCCGACCTATACCGCGGCGGTGGTGGAGGCGGCGCTGCCGGTGCTGGAGGCGAGCGGCGGGCGCGCCTTCGTGCTCTTTACCAGTCACCGGGCGCTGAAGGAGGCGGCGGAGCTGCTGCAGGGGCGTATCGACTACCCGTTGCTGATTCAGGGGGACGCGCCGCGTCCGCGCCTGCTGGAGGAGTTCCGTCAAAAGGGCAATGCGGTGCTGCTCGGTACCGGCAGCTTCTGGGAGGGGGTGGATGTGCGTGGTGAGGCGCTCTCCTGCGTCATTATCGACAAGCTTCCCTTTGCCTCGCCGGGTGACCCGGTGCTGCAGGCGCGTATCGACGCCATGCGTCAGGCGGGCGGCAATCCCTTTATGGAGTACCAGCTGCCGCAGGCAGTGATTACCCTCAAACAGGGGGTGGGACGTCTGATTCGCGATGTCAGCGACAGCGGCGTGCTGGTGCTGTGCGACCCACGACTGGGAACCAAGGGGTATGGCCGTACCTTCCTCGACAGCCTTCCGCCGATGAGCAAGACCCTCAAGCTTGAAGTGGTACGGCGCTTTTTCTCCCGTAATTTTTGAACTAGTTCCGATATTCTATAGAATGATTAGCGTAGTTTTAGAAAGGATAATGGAAAGGAGCGAGAGGAATATGATGAAGAACAATGTTTATAAGGGTGTGATTGCCGCCGCACTGATGGCTGCCATGGGTGGCGTTCAGGCGGAAGATCTGGGTGTTGGCGTCGGTGTGCGTGCCGGCCTGCTTGGCGCTGGGGTTGAGGTGGCCAAGTCCATTAACGAGAATATTGCCGTACGCCTGGGTGTGAACAGCTTTTCACAGAGCGCCGACCAGGACATCGACGGCACCAGGTACGATGCGGAGATGGACTTCTCCTCCACCGCCCTGATGGTCGACTGGTTTCCCTTCGCGGGCAGCTTCCACCTCACCGCGGGCTACCTGAGCAGTGCAAATGAGCTCTCCGGTTCTGCTACCCCCGCAGTTGGCACCGATATCGGTGGTTACACAACCGTTGGTGGTGAAAAGATGACGACCACCGTTGAGCTGGGGAGTGGCCCCTACTTTGGCCTGGGTTGGGGCAACGTACCCGCCAAGGGCTTCGGCATTAGCCTGGAGGCGGGCGTGGTACAGATGGGAACCCCCGATGTTTCACTTACTGTAACTGGCACGCCGGTTCCTCAGTCCAACATCGATCAGGAAGTGGATAATATGACGAAGGATCTGGATGGCTTTGAGCTCTACCCCGTCGTTGCACTAGGTGTCTCCTACGGTTTCTAATCCGTAGCAGACGAAAAGAAAAAGCCCGGGCTTGTTATCGCAAGTCCGGGCTTTTTTTTTGCTTTTTATTCGTTGTTATAGATAGCACTCACTGCCCCTGCCGGAACCGCGTGTATAACATGTCAGTTGTTGTCACTGCCCTGGATGTCACGTATAAATGTAAATTCACATGGGATATCACGAATAAAATACTAATGGAGTCATAATCGTTATGAATACCTTCGTCCCCAAGAAGCTGGCTGTAGCCGTTGCCGCATCACTCTTCGGCATGTATGCAGGCACCAGTGCGGCAACCCCTGCCTTCCTCACTCCGGGAACAAACCTGACCACAGGCAGCGTGAGCCACGCTCATTCGCTTTTTGGCAATATCAATAACCCCGCGGCGGCGGCCCGTTTGGTAAAGCCCGAGGAGAACACCTACAAGGTGGGTATTCTGAGCTCTATCGGTATGGCGGTGGAATTCGGTCCGGTCGACGGCATGATCGACGAGCTGGACAGGCTGTCGACACAGCTGGACAGGACCGATTTGACGGCAGCCGAGGCCGACGAGCTGATTAATGGCGATGGTGGCTTCAACGACTTCCTCACCCGTGCGGGTGAGGACGGTTACCTCGAGTTCAGTGGCGGCCTGAATGTGCCGACCATGCCTTTGGTGGTCGCCCACCAATCGTTGAAGGGGGCGGTGACCGTCGATGCCAGTGTCGGCATGCAGGGGCGCCTCAGCGTGCTCGACTCACCGGTAACCTACAACCCAACTACGAATGGTATGGAGACCGGTACCGCCCTCTATATCAAGGGTGCGGTGCAGACCGAGGTGAGCGCCGGTTATGGCCGTGAGCTGATGAAGTTTGCCAACGGCACCCTCTACGTGGGGGGGCGCGCCAAGTTCGTGCAAATGGGACTGAAGAAGCTGGTACAGAATGTCTCGGATACTAACGACATTCAGCAGACCTTCGAGGATGAGATCGATGCGGGGCTGAATACCACCTCCGGTGTAGCGCTCGATGCCGGTGTGCTCTGGGTGCGTGACTTCTACCAGGTCGGCCTCACCGTGCACAACATCAACGAGCCCGAGTTTGATTACGACCCCATCGGGCAGAACTGTGATGCACTCACCGGCACCAGCCAGACGAACTGCTATACGGCACAGGCCCATGCCAGTCGTATCGACCTTGAAGAGACCCACGTAATGAACGCCTACTCCACGCTGGAGGCGAGCGCCTATACCAAGAGCGGCAATGCGGTGGTCTCACTGGCCTATGACCTGAACAAGGCGATCACCCCGGTCGGCAGCGAGCAGCAATACCTGGTCATCAGTGCCGGTTATTTGGCCAACGGCCTGATACCTGGTGCACGCATTGGCTATCGCCAGAACCAGGTCGGCTCCAAGCTCAATGAACTTACGCTGGGCTTCACCTTCTTCAAGAATGCCCACCTCGACCTCGCCTATGGCCTCGATAGCGTCGATATCGACGGCAATACCGCCCCGCGCCGTTTCGGCATGAATTTTGGGGTCGACGTCACATTTTAATTAGTGCGCAGACACTACATTCGAATTCATAGCGACATCTCAGGAGAGAGTTAGATGAAAATGCATTTTTCACCAGTAAGAAAGGCCGTGCTGGCGGCAATGGCGGTATCACTGCTTGGTTGTGGTGGTTCCCAGGACAGCGGCGGCAACAGTGGTAATGTCGTTACCGGTATCAAGCTCAGTACCACCGTAGTTGACGGCCAGGTGGCCGGTGCCGTGGTCTATGTTGATAAAAACAACGACGGCATGCTGCAGGTGGGCTATGAGCCCTTCGCCATGACCGATAAAGAAGGCGATCTGGGTAACCAGAACGGCAAGGGCTACTGCGAGGGTGCGACCTATAATTCGGACTACTGCCTCGATGGCAGCTTTGCCACCGAGACCGACTACATCATCCGTATGACCGGTGGTTTTGACGT
This sequence comes from Thiohalomonadaceae bacterium, assembly GCA_050298555.1. Lineage (GTDB taxonomy): Bacteria > Pseudomonadota > Gammaproteobacteria > Thiohalomonadales > Thiohalomonadaceae > JAPHSX01. The sequence goes on along the minus strand of JBNKUL010000018.1, from coordinate 2,196 downwards.
CAGCCACGGCCAGCCCTTCAACGGCACCATGAGCACCAAGGTCACCAGCAACTCCGATGGCAGCCTGCCGGAGTTCTATATCACCCCGCTGACCACTCTCTACTACACCAACATGGACAGCACCCAACAGGCGCGCTTCCTGGCTGAAATTGGTGTGACCGAGGACGACATTAACAGCGACTTCCTCAACCTGAGTGATGCTGTCGGCACCCAATCTGCTGTGCAGGGAAAAGTCGATTTGGCGAAGACAGCGTTGATGCTCCACAAGGTGGTCGAGGCTATCGCCCTGAGTGTGGAGCGTGAGTTCGACAAGCAAATAAACCTGGATGATGGTGACAAGCCCGATGTTGCGGCCCTGGTCTACGAGGCGATCCTCTCCAACTGGTCTGACGCTACTGGAAGCACTCTGTCTGCGGTCCTTCAGGATGCTGCCACCGCAGCAACAAGCAGCGGAGTCCAGAAGATTATTAGTGACGCCGCTACTGCGGCGGCTGCTGCCTACGATACGGCGGCGATTGAGGCTGAGGTGACAGGAACCACTAACGCTACTACCGTGACCAACACGTTGATCACCACCAATGAGTTGCACAATACCGTCGCCTCACTGGCCGGAGCGGTAGCCATCTTGTTTGAGGGTATTGATGTCGCGGGTAATTATACCGACGAGACTGAGATGACCAAATTGCTCTACGGCGCCATGCGTGCATCACAGGTTGTCACCAACCTTGCCTCGAATGAAGATGTGACCGATCCAACCGCGGTCAATGAAGCGATCACCGGCTTCGCCAACACGGTAACGGCTGCCAGTATGAAGGAAGCCAGCAGCGACGTTGGCTCTATTCAGGATGAGGTCGTTACTACCGTCAACAACACCGCGGATGCGTCTACCCTGACCACTGGTTACACCGTTAACACTGATTTCAGTACCCGTCCGACATTAAGTATCGACGCGGCGACCACGCTTGGTACCACCCTCGCCGGTTACGGTGGAACCTTTAACAGCACGAAGACGGATCACCGTGCGAATGACTACGCCGATATTTACTTCGTGGGTGCTACTACAGGCGTGTCAGACTCGGGCGACGTCGTTGCCTGTGTGACCTATCACGATAGTGACAATCCTAATGATGTTCCGATGTTTGAAAACGATCGGATCCTCGGTACCTGGGCATATATCAACGACTATCAGCTTAATGTCGTGATGTATGTTGCCGGTTCCAGTCAGGCGACCACGATTAACAGTAAGAGCATCGACGCTGGAACTGACTCGACTCCGGGTACCAGTGACGACAAATGGATAATGAACGTCATTATTGGCGACGAGGATATGGGCGAGATGAAGCTGGATAAGGTGAGCGTTGACAACTACTTCACCACCCACGGCATCATCTCTACCGATGAGGTTACCTGTCAGTAAGAGAAGTAATGTGAGCTGGAAAAAAGGGGCTGCCTTCGCAGCCCCTTTTTTTATGGATTATTGGTAGAATCCCTCTCCTATCCCGTAGCAGACAGTTAGTATCCCGCCGTGAAACTACTCGCCCTAGAAACCGCCACCGAGGCCTGTTCCGCCGCCCTCTATCTTGATGGAGAGCTGAGCGAGCGCTATCAAATCGCACCCCGAGAACATACCGCGTTGATCCTGCCGATGGTCGATGAACTGTTGGCCGAGGCGGGAGTTGCCCCGGCGCAACTCGATGCCATCGCCTTCGGTCGCGGCCCCGGAGCCTTCACCGGGGTGCGTATCGCCACCGGGGTGGTGCAGGGGATCGCCTTCGGCCTTGACCTGCCGGTGGTGCCGGTCTCTACCCTTGCCACCCTGGCGCAGGGGGCGCGGCGCGAGTTTGGCTGGCAGCGCGTCGCCGCTGCCATCGATGCGCGCATGGCCGAGGTCTACTGGGGGGCATTCGAGGAGGACGGTAGTGGCGTCATGGAGCCCGTCGGCGAGGAGCAGGTGATCGCCCCGCAAAATGTTCCTCAGCTGGATGGGGAGGGGTGGTACGGCATCGGCAGCGGCTGGCACACCTATAGCGACGAGCTGGCGCAACGCCAGGGCGGTGCGTTGGTCGAGGCCAATGGCGACTACTTTCCCCACGCCCAGGATGTGGCGACCCTGGCGGTGGCCGCCTACGGGCGCGGCGAGGCGGTGAGTGCCGAGCAGGCGCTGCCCCACTACCTGCGCGACCAGGTGGCGCACAA
>JBNKUL010000017.1:0-52979 GCA_050298555.1 Thiohalomonadaceae bacterium | reverse complement strand
CACCGGCGGCAATGCGGATCTGCTCCACCGGCAGGGTAAAGCCATCCGGGTGACCGGGGCGCTGCGGGTCATCGGAGAGCGAGAGATGGGTCTTGGCAATACAGATGGGCAGTTTGTCGTAACCGTGCGCGCTGAGCTGTTGCAGGTCCTTTTTCGCTCGGCGGCTTAGCTCTATCTCCGATGCGCCGTAGATCTTTTTCGCCACCGCGCAGATCTTCTCTTCGGGTGACTCCTCTAGCTCATAGAGATAATTGACCTCCGGCTGCTTCCTGGCCGCTGCGTCGACCACGGCGGCCGCCAGCGCCTCGGCCCCCTTTCCACCCTCTTTATAGGCCGTGGTTCTGGCGCACGACAGCCCCCAATCGTGACACCCCTGCTCGATCGTCAGCAGTTCCTCTTCGCTGTCGTCAGCAAAGACGTTAATCGCAATCACCGGCTCAAAGCCGAAGTGGCGCACGCTGGCCACATGGTGTTCCAGGTGTGAAAGACCGCGCACGACATCATCTATCGGCCCCTTACGCTCCAGGGTGCCGCAGCCGTGAATGCGCAGGGCCCGTACCGTCACCACCAACACCACCGCGTGCGGCCAGAGGCCGGAGCTGCGGCATTTAATATCGAAAAACTTCTCCGCCCCCAGGTCGAAACCGAAGCCCGCCTCGGTCACGACGTAATCGGCCAGGTGAGTAGCGGTGCGGGTAGCGACCACCGAGTTACAACCGTGGGCGATATTACCGAAGGGGCCGCCGTGGACCAGTGCAGGCACCCCCTCGGTCGACTGCACCAGGTTGGGCAGCAGGGCGTCGTGCAGCAGCGCCGCCATCGCACCGGTGGCCTTTAAGTCATCGGCGGTGACACGCTCGCCGTTACGGTCGAATCCAACGAGGATGCGTCCCAGCCGCGCCTTAAGGTCGTCAATGCCCTCATAGAGGGAGAGGATCGCCATCACCTCCGAGGCGGCGGTAATGTCGAAACCGGTTTCACGCGGCACGCCATTGGCCTGCCCACCCAGGCCGATGACGGCATGGCGCAGGGCGCGGTCGTTAACGTCGAGTACGCGCCGCCAGAACACCTGTCGATGCTCCAGGTCGAGACTGCTGTGGTGGTGGATGGCGTTGTCGATCATCGCCGCCAGCAGGTTGTGTGCCGCCCCCACCGCGTGGATATCGCCGGTAAAGTGCATATTGATACGGGTAGAGGGTTCCAGCTGGCAGCGGCCACCACCGGTACCGCCGCCCTTAATGCCGAAGATGGGACCGAGGGAGGGTTCGCGCAGTGCCAGTGCCACCCTGTGACCGAGCCGTTGCATCCCCTGCGCCAGACCGATGGAGACAGTCGTCTTCCCCTCCCCCGCACGGGTCGGGTTGATCGCCGATACCAGAATCATCTTTCCTTTGCCTTCACTCCCCGACGGCGGCACGACCACTGATCGAAGTTTGGCCATGCTATCACCATAGGGCATCAACGAATCAGCCGGCAGCCCCAGCTTGGCGGCGGTCTCGACAATGGTGGACATGCAGTGGCTCCCTGTTTGGTCTGAGTGCTGATAGATTAACTCATGCGACTCATAAGTGCCCAAGGGGAAATCTGCCGGAGTGATAAAAAAGAAAATATTAAGATGGTGCCTCGGGCCGGAGTCGAACCGGCACAACCCGAAGGTCGGGAGATTTTAAGTCTCCTGCGTCTACCAATTTCGCCACCGAGGCCTGTGTATCGAGTGGAATTGTTTTTTCTAGACAGCGATGAAGATTTTACCCCACGGGCTGAAGAGTTTCAGCTACAAGTTTCGCTGGCTGTCACTTCACAAAATATTTATGGCAAAAAAAAAGCGTCCCGATAAGGACGCTTTTTTATATGGAGGCCGGACCCGGAGTCGAACCGAGGTACACGGATTTGCAATCCGCTGCATAGCCACTCTGCCATCCGGCCATATACTTTTGTGCTGCTAATTATGAAAAAACCCCGGTCGTTTGTCGACCGGGGTTTTTCCGGAATATGGAGCGGGAAACGAGATTCGAACTCGCGACCCCAACCTTGGCAAGGTTGTGCTCTACCAACTGAGCTATTCCCGCGTCACAAGATGGGGCACATTCTAATTCGTGGCCGATTAAAGTCAACCCCTCGTAACAAATATTTCTTATATTTTTATTATTTTGCTTTAAGCGCCGGCCAGGCGGATCGCAGGTAATCGATCATCGACCACAGGGTAAGAACCGCCGCTACATAGAGCAGCCATAAACCGGCCTGGGCGGTATCGACTGCGCCCACCGGCTCGCGATAAAGCAGCAGCAGCAGTGCGAGCATCTGCGCGGTGGTCTTCACCTTGCCAAGCATGCTCACCGCCACCTTGGAGGATGCACCCACCTCGGCCATCCACTCTCGTAATGCCGAAATGGTGATCTCACGACCGACGATCACCGCCGCAGGTAGCGCGATCCATATTCCGCTCATGTGAGTAGGGTTATTGTCGACGATAAGGATTAGCGCCGTGGCCACCATCAACTTGTCAGCCACCGGGTCGAGAAAGGCGCCGAAGGCCGAGGTCACCCCCATCCTTCGTGCCAGGTAACCATCGAGCCAATCGGTAAATCCCGCCAGGGCAAACAGCACGGTGGTGATCACATTGGCGTCAGCGACATCAAGATAGAAGAAGAGGACAAAGAAGGGGATCAGTACGATGCGCAGCAGGGTGAGGATGTTCGGCAGGTTCGTCATTTAGGCTTCATCGTTGTGGAAGGTATCGTAAATGCTCTGTGCCAGCTGGCGGCTGATACCCTTAATTTTAATCAAATCCTCGACCCCGGCGCGGGCCACCTCCTGCAGTCCGCCGAACTGCTTCAGCAGCAGCTGGCGGCGCTTCGGCCCCAGCCCAGGTATGCCCTCCAGCACCGAACTGCGGCGCGCCTTGGCGCGCCGCTGGCGGTGGCCGGTGATGGCGAAACGGTGGGCCTCGTCCCGTACCTGCTGCACCAGGTGCAACGCAGGGGAATCAGCGGGCAGTATAGTAGGCTGCGACTGGCCGGACAATATCAGCTGCTCCAGCCCCGGCCGACGCTCCGGCCCCTTGGCCACACCTATCAGCATCACCCCCGCCACCTGCAACTCTTCCATCACCTCCTCGGCCTGGGCCAGTTGCCCCTTGCCGCCATCGATGAGCAGGATATCGGGAAACTTCCCCTCCCCCTCCTTGAGCCGCTTAAAGCGCCGCGTCAACGCCTGGTGCATCGCCGCGTAGTCGTCACCGGGGGTAATGCCCTCGATGTTGAAGCGGCGGTAATCGCTCTTCAGCGCACCGTTGGTATCGAACACTACGCAGGAGGCGACGGTCGCCTCCCCCATGGTGTGGCTGATGTCGAAGCACTCCAGCCGTTGCGGCATCTCCTCCAGGGCGAAGGCCTCCTGCAGGGCGACAAAGCGGGCATAGATGTTGGCCTTGGCGGCGAGGTGACTGCTCAGCGCCTGCTCGGCATTGGTCAACGCCAGCTCCAGCCAGCGGGCGCGATCGCCGCGCACGCTATGGCTAAGGGCGAGCTTACGCCCGGCCTTTTCCGTCAGTACCTGTTGTAACAGCTCCTGCTCGGGTAGCTTGTGGCTGATGATAATCTCGCCCGGTAGTGCCGAGCCGCTACGCCCCTCGGCCAGGTAGTACTGCGGCAGGAAGGCCTGCAGCAGGTCTGCCTCGTCACTCTCGGCGGTATGGGCGGGGAAGTAGCTCTTGTTGCCAAGATTACGCCCACCGCGGATGAAGAAGACCTGCACGCAGCCGATACCGTTACGCACCCGGGCGGCGACCACATCAAGGTCTCCCCCCTCCCCCATCACATATTGGCGCTCCTGTACCCGTCGCAGATTGGCGATCTGATCGCGGTAAAGGGCCGCCTGTTCAAACTCCAGTGACGCGGAGGCCTGCTCCATACGTCCCACCAGCTCATCAATGATGGCGTTGTCCTTGCCCTCCAGGAACATCACCGCGTGACGTACATCCTCGGCATACGCCTCCCGACTGATAAGCTCGACACAGGGCGCGCTGCAGCGCTTTATCTGGTACTGCAGGCAGGGGCGTGAACGATTGCGAAAGAAGTGCTCCTCACACTGGCGCACCGGGAAGAGCTTCTGCAGCAGGTTGAGGCTCTCGCGCACCGCCGAGGCGCTGGGATAGGGGCCGAAATACCGGCCCCGCTTACCGCGCTTGCCACGGTGAAAGCCTAGGCGCGGGAACTTATCGTCGGAGAGGTAGAGATAGGGGTAGCTCTTATCGTCACGCAACAGGATATTGTACCGCGGACGTAGCTGCTTGATGAGGTTGTTCTCCAGCAGCAGCGCCTCATTCTCGGTGTGGGTAACCGTCACCTCGATATTGCAGATATTCGCCACCAGCGCCTGGGTCTTGGGGGCCAATCCCTGTGAGCGGAAATAGCTACTGACCCGGTTCTTCAGGTTCTTCGCCTTACCGACATAGATCACCGTGCCCTCCGCATCGAGCATGCGGTAGACACCGGGGCGTGAGGTAAGGGTCTTAAGGAAGGCCTTGCTATCGAACTGCTGTTGACTACTGCTCATGCGCAATAGTGTAAACGAATGGTGAAGCCGCGGCTGGAGTTAAATTCCGTCGAGGATACCGTGGTGCATTGCCAGGCGGGTCAGCTCGGCATCGTTGCCGACCCGCAACTTCTCGAACAGGCGGCTGCGGTAGGTGCTGATGGTCTTGGGACTGAGATGAAGCTTCTCTGAAATCACCTGTACCTTGTTGCCCTGTACCAGCATGATCATCACCTGCATCTCGCGTTGTGACAGTGCGTCGAAGGGCGACCTCTCGTTGCCGGGCAGCAGCGAAAGCGCCAGGTTCTGGGCAATATCGGAGCTGATGTACTGCTTGCCGTTATGCACCTGCTTAATCGCCTTGACGATCTCCTCTACCTCACAGCCCTTGTGCAGGTAACCCATGGCGCCGGCCTTGAGCAGACTGGAGGGGAAGGGGTCATCTGTATGCACGGTGACGATGATGATGGGCAGGTCGGGATAGTACTGCAGCAACTTGCGGGTCGCCTCCAGGCCACCAATGCCCGGCATGGAGACATCCATTAACACCACATCGGGGCGCTTCTTGCGCGCAAGGCTGATCGCCTCCTCGCCGCTCTCGGCCTCCGCTGAGACATTGATGCCGCTTACATCCTCCAGCAAACGGCGGATGCCGTGGCGCACCAACGCGTGATCGTCAACCAGCAGTACATTAATCATAACGGCTTACCACACAGTAACTTTCGTCGTTCCATGATAGCCAACATTCCTGAGTTAAGCGTTCGACCCAGCAGCGGCGGACGGCTTCTCTACGCCGGCCTCTGGCGCACCAGCCTCGGCAGTTGCGGCCTTTTCGCCCGCACCTTGCAGCGGCGCGGCAAAGCCACCGGAGGGGTCGGCAAAACGATCATTCAGGTTCTGCACGAAGCGGTCGGTATCCCCTACCACACGGGCCAGCTGGCGCTTGCTGCGCTTGCCCCAACCCGCCGGCGTTACATTGAACAGGCTACGCCAGGGACGGGTACTGCGCTCAAGGCCGCCCAGCAACTGCAGCTCCTCGTCACGCCCCTGCGCCTTGCGACCCAGCCACTTTTGCACACCGCGTGCGGCAAATTTACGCAGCCGGTGGTGCAGGTAGAGGCCCGCCCCCAGCAACACGGTGGCACCGGCCAGGAAGGCGTTCATATTCTCGCCAAGATTCTGCGCCCAGGGGGCGACGAAGCTCAGCCCGTCCCAGTAGTCCGCCTTAATGCTCAGCACCAGGGCCAACACCGCAAGCGAACCGAATACGGCACCATCCAGGATCAGGGTACGACGGCGCCAACGCGCCAGCGCCTCGGAGAGCAGCGGTACAATGTGGTTCTCAATATTGCGGGCGGTCTTCTCCAGCGAGCCGACGATACGGTAGGCACGTTCCACCTCCACCTGCTTGATGCGCTGGTAGATCTCCTCCATATCGGCATCACGCTTGCTCTCGAAGCGCTTGCGCAGGTTATCGTCTTCGATCGGCACCGCGGCGTCCGGGTTATAGATGGTGTAGAAGCGACCGGCGGTCAGTCCCTTCTGCGCCAGGGCGCGCTGCCAGGCGCCGAACACCTCTTCCGGGTTGTCCTCGCGGGCCGTGGTGTCGATCTGGTTGAGCACGTAGAGGAATTTGCTGGCGTCGGCACGGCCGATACTGCGCGCCACCAGGTGCTCCAGAGTGTCCTGCATCGCCCCCGGCTCCGGATGGCGCGCATCGAAGAAGACGATCACCAGGTCGGAGAGGTTGATGATGTGCTCAGTGATACGCAGGGTGGCGGTACGCTGTTCGTCGGCATCGAAGCCGGGGGAGTCGATAAGGATCTTCCCCTTCAACGGCTCACTGTGACAGGTCTTCAACTGCAGGTAGCTGTCGACGCGGTTGCCCTCGCCACCGGCCACCTGCTCGATGTCTTCACTGATCTGATAGAAGGGAAAACGGGGATCGGCATCCAGCGCCAGGCCGGGCAGTACGTGTCCGTTCTCCTCGCGGCTATGGCAGACCACGGTAAATTTATCGTCCACGGCCTGGTTGCCCGAACTCTGCAGCGAATGTCCCAGGTAGTGGTTGATGAAGGTGGACTTGCCGGAAGAGAAGGTGCCGAGTATCGAGACCAGCGGCCACCAGGGTATCTGCACCGCATAGGAGCTGCTGTGCGGCAACAGCCCCATGCGATAGGCCACCTTGTCCAGCTCACGAAAGCTGTTGACGGCGTTGAGCAGTACCGGGTTCTCCTGACGCAGGTGCGTCTCCAGACTCTGCAGGCGGTTGTTAATAACGGGATCGGGGCCAAACATGGGGGAGGTACCTACAGGGTCTAAATGTAATAGGGGTTACCAGGGCATTAAGCTGGACATATTGTTCATCGGACGGCCGACGTTGTAATTCAGTGAACCGACCTCGTGGCGCATACCGTCGACACTCATCGTCATCGAACGGGTGGAGCCATCGATATTGCCGACGCTACGGTTGATCTGCCCCAGGTCGGCAGACATCGAGTCCATGTTGCCAGAGATGCCCCCCATGTTGGTGCTGATGGTGTCCATATTGGTCACCATGTGGTCGATGCTCTGGGTCAGCACGGTGACATTTCGTGCCAGCGAGGCCACGTCGTGGGTCAGGCTGTAGATGAGGTAGAAGCCGTAGCTGGCCAGCACGATAAAGGCGAACATGGAGGGGTAGACGATCATCTCCCAACGCCGGGCACTACTTTCAAAGGTAGTGGCAAGGCGCTCCATGTGGTGGTCGCCGCTCTGTGCCGCGGTATTAGCCGCGTTAATGTTGGTGACTTTAGCGCGGCGGTCTGTGCCGCCTGTCTCTGGGGTATTTTCACTCATTGGGGGTTCTCAATATCCTTAGTGCAGCTAGGGTTTGACTATATCACTTTGTTCCTAACGTGATAACCGATTAACCAGTGCCCGGCCTTGCGCCTCATCGAGGTAGATAACGACACCGGCAAGATGGCGTGCCATACGCGTATGGCCCGCGCGGTCGATCAACTCAGCGGCACTAACATAGGCCTCTATTGCCGCCGCAACGTTCTGCTGAGCCAGCAACACGTTACCCATCTCACCGTAGGCATCATAGTTGTCAGGTTGCGCGCTAATAAGGCGGCGGTAATGGGCCACCGCGCCATCCAGGTCACCCTGCCATACGGCGGCACGGGCGGCGCGCCAGAGCTGCATAGGAGGCTGTGCCGGGGCAGAAGGCTCCTCAGCAACCATAGGGTTGGACGTCACCTCGACAGGAGCTGCCTCGACCGCCATCGGATCCGCCTCAGCGACCACCGGAGCTGCCTCGACCTCCACCGCAGTCGCCTCGACCTCCACCGCAGTCGCCTCAACCGCTACCGGAGCAGCCTCGACCTCTACCGGAGCTGCCTCGACCTCTACCGGAGCTGCCTCAACCGCTACCGGAGTCAACTCGACCTCTACCGGAGCTGCCTCAACCGCTACCGGAGCGGCCTCGACCTCTACCGGGGTCGCTTCAGCCACCACCGGGGCCACCTCAACCTCTACCGGGGACGACTCAGCGGACGAGTCCTCCGCACTGGCATCGATCGCCGCAGTCACCAATTCCGGCGCCTGTTGCAACTGATCCACCAGGCCATCGACCTGGGCCACCAGGGCCTCGGCCTCCAGCGACTCGGCCACCTCCCTGGAGAAGATCACCTCACGATTCACATAGAGCGCTGCTAGCACGATGAGTAGCAGCAGGTATGCGGGCTGGAACAACCACTTCAACAGACGCACCCCTATTTACCTCCTCGTTCACGGGTCTCCGGATAGAGTATCCCGGCGAACACCTTGAATTCCTTGGAGGCCTTACTCCAGGGCACCAGTTCAAACACCCCTACCCCTTCACTGAATGAACGTCGGTAGGCGGTACGCTGGTGCAGGCGGGTCTTAATCAGGTTGACGCCCTCCAGCCCACTCAGTGCCTCCTCCGCCTCATCCGACTCACGGATAGAGTGGTGGGTATCGGCACGATTAACGAAAACACAGACCTCGGGCGAAGTGTCAGCGGTAAGTTTGCTGATAAGGCCAAGGAAGCGCTGAGTCGACCAAATATCGGCCTGGCTGGGGGGAACGGGAATTACGATACGATCGGCCACCGAGAGCGCGGACTTCATCGCCTCCATATCGGCGGTGCCGACATCGACGATCACCTCGCCGCTCTTGCTGGTGAGTTCTTCCACCAGATCTACACCACCGTAGTGGAGGCTGAACAGCGGGGTATAGCCCTCCTCACTACGAACCTCAGCCACATCGGTCAGGGTACGTTGCGGGTCGAGGTCAAAGGCATTGACCCTCTCACCATGCGTCGCCAGCCATACCGCCAGATTGAAGGCGACGGTACTCTTGCCTGAACCACCCTTTAGATTGCCGACCACCGTAATCATATTGCTACCACTCAGTCAGTTAGTTATCTGTTCTCGACCATTTCGCTATGCTCTCGTCGGCCCCGATAGAGGTGAGAGACATACGGAAATAGAGAGAAATGAGATATGGCACGGTGAAGGGAATCTTCACCGTGCCGCTCAGCACTTAGTTGCCGGCGGGGGCAGCAGGTGCCGGGGCCGGTGCAGCAGGGGCACCCCAGGCCGGACCGTACCCCGGACCACCCCAGCGCGGACCCCAGCCCGGACCCGGGCCGTAACCATAACCGGGACCGTAGCCGCCGTAATAGGGGTTGCCGTAACCATTACCGTAACCGTAGCCACGACCGTAGTAGTCCTGGTTACCGTAACCGTAGCCGGAACCCTGACCACGGCCCTTGCCGCTGAAGTTCATGCTAAAGTCGCCGTCACCCATCATGTCGCCCATGGTGTTGCCCCAACCGGAATTGGAATTATCCCAGTTGTTACCACCCCAACCGTTGTTGTTCCAGGGTCCCCACCAGGCCTGCGCGGTAGACATGGTCAGTGCGCTTGCGCCTGCCAGAGCAGCGGCTGCTACAACCTTTGCAAACTTATTCATAGTTAACACTCCTGCGTTGTCTGGGGAAGGGTTATGTCGCACCGCCCATGCCTCCCCAGCCATGGGCGGTGCCATAAAAACTCGTTACCAGCGCCACATATCGGACCAGAGAATTCCGGTATCCGGTCGCATGTCATAGCTCTCACCGTAATACCGGGGTTGTCCGCCATCCCATGGGGAATAACCCGGGTAGGGAGCCTGCTGCGAGGGGTAATTGTCATCACTACCCCAGGGAGTATAGCCGCGATAGGCACTCCCCCCAGGCGGGTAGCTGTATGGCTGGTAGCCGCCGCCCCAATAGGGAGATTCCGTCCGCCGCTCATCCTCGCGCTGACGGTACCGAGGCTTATCCTTAACCTCCTCCTCGCCCTTCTTCGAGCCCCACGGGTTATAGCGGCCCAGGTAGCCCCTCTGCCCCGTGGAACTGTTTGATTCGATAGGAGGCGTGTAGTGATGAGCCCAGGGACGCCCCAACCGCTCTTCGGCGGATGAGGTAAACGGCAGGAGCAGAAATGCAGCCAGCAAGGCGATACCGGGCACGGCAGATGATCGCGTGGTTAGAATGCCCGGCATGCGCATTAGTTAGCGCCCATCGGCCAGCGAAGTGGCGGAGCAGGAAACTGATCTGGGCGCGGCATATATTGTGTGGGCATTGGCGGCATAGGCATGCGCATACGACGATTCGCGCCCTCCTCTTCGAGTTTTGGGCGCGAACTGATATAGGGTCCCGGCGGTGCCGGCAGCGCTTCCATCTGCAGCCCTTCGGTGCTCTGCGCCGCAGTGGGCAGAGCCCAAAGAGTGGCACAGCTCAGCACCAGGGCAGAGAGGGTAGTAGGCAATCTCATCTTCTTATCCCCTTTTAGAGATCCAGATCGTCATCGAAGGTTTTGAGTCGAATACCTCGACGGCCCCTACCCTCCTTGGGTGCACTCCCCTCCTTAATGGCAACGCTCTTCTTTACCGGGGCGGCCTTTTTCGCCTCCGTCTTCTTCAGGGCAATCTTCTTCTTCGTTACGCTCTTTTTCTTTATCGGGCTCTTCTTGGGCACGGCCTTCTTCTTCGGTGCGGCACGCTTTTTCGGCGCCGCTTTCTTCGTCGCTGCACTCTTCTTTGGTGCGGCACGCTTAGTTGTCACCGTCTTCTCCACGCTCTCGGTTGCCTTCGCAACCGGGGCCTCTGCCTTGGGAGCTGGGGTGACCTCTTTTTCCTCCTCGACAGGGGCTAACTCGGTCCTGGCAACCTCGGTAGGCGCCTCAACCTCGGCCTTCGCCTCGGCGATGGGTTCAGCCGCTTTTACGGCCTCTTCTGGCTGCTCACCGGCACTATCACCGGCCTTTTCCTCAGGCTGCAGTTCCGTTTTTTCCTCCACCTTTGCTTCAGCCTTCTCCTCAACCGTGGTGGGTGTTGCAGCCGGGATTGGCACAGCCGGTGCAGCAGGGGCGGAGCCGCCTGCCGAAACTGTGGCGGGAGCCGCCTTGCGCCGCTGCAACATCTCAATCAGGCCAAAGAGTGCGCCCATGGTAAGGGTCCAGACCTTAAACAGCATCGATTTGGCCATCATGGTGAAGAGGCGCCACATACCCACTACCACATCACCAATGGCAAGACCGCCAGAGCCGGATGTCGGGGCATCAGCTACCGGACCGGCACAGCTCTCGCCGTTGGGCCCAACCGCCGGACAGAAGACGGCACGCGCGCTAATGCAGCCCAGCGGAATCACCACCAGGGTCAACATGGTGGAGACCAGTACACCGAACAGTAGCGAAATGGCCATACCCTGGAAGATGGGGTCGAAGAGGATCACGCAGGAGCCCATGACCAGCGCCCAGGCGGTGATCATGATGGGACGGGTACGGGTCTTACAGGAAATGATGACCGCCTCACGCACGTCCACCCCCTGCTTGACCTGGGTAATGGTGAAATCAACCAGCAGGATGGAGTTACGCACGATGATACCGGCCAAAGCGATAAAGCCGATCATCGAGGTGGCGGTGAACTCCGCCCCCAGCAGCCAGTGACCGGGGATGATACCGATCAGGGTCAGGGGGATAGGAGCCATGATCACCGCCGGCACCACGAAGTTGCCGAACTCCCAGACCACCAGGATGTAGATCAGGATCAGGGCGACGCCGAAGGCGGCCCCCATATCGCGGAAGGTCTCGTAGGTGACGGTCCATTCGCCGGTCCACTCGAAGGCGGAGTGACCGTTGTCCTCGGGCGGGCCAAGCATCTCGCCGGAGAGCACGACGCCATCCGGAGTGGTGTACTCCTGCAGCAGGTCCTCGACAGCGAACATGCCGTAGATAGGTGCAGCCAGCTCACCAACCGCCTCGCCCACCACATACTCGATGGGACGCAGGTCCTTGTGATAAACCACCGGATCCTGCTCTACCTCAACGAAACGGCCAAGCTCCGCCAGCGGTACGGTGGAACCATCGGCGGCGGGGATCGGCAGGTCCGCCAGGCGGGCAGTCTGGGCACGGATCTCGAACGGCACCTGCAGCACGATGTAGGTAGGGTCAAGCACGGTCCCCTGCTTTACGTCACCCAGTTTGTGACCGCCCATCGCCATCGCAAGGTTGCGGTTAATGGTGTCAACAGAGATACCGCGACGCACCGCCTTCTCGGTGTCGACCTCGAAGCGCCAGGTGTTGTAGGGCGCCTGCATATAGTTGTCGACATCGGCCACACCCTCGGCCTGCTCGAACAGCTCGGTCATCTTACCGGCCACTTCGCGGCGGGTTTCGGCGTCGGGACCGTAGATCTCGGCCACCATCGCCTGCAGTACCGGCGGCCCCGGCGGCATCTCGACGATGGTTATTTTGGCACCGGCCTCATCGGCGAGGGGTTTCAGCAACTCCCGTGCCTGCACGGCGATCTCATGGCTGCTGCGCTTGCGATCGCGCTTATCCAGCAGCTGCACATGCACTTCACCCTGCCACGGCTCCTGGCGCAGGTAGTAGTGGCGCACCATGCCGTTAAAGTCGAACGGCTGCGCGGTGCCGCTGTAGGTCTGCAGCGCGGTCACCTCAGGGAACTCGCGCATCACCTCGGCCATGCGGTTGGTCAGGTTGGCGGTCTGCGGCAGCGCGGTCCCCTCAGGCATGTCGACGGTCACACTGAACTCCGGCTTGTTGTCCAGCGGCAGCATCTTCACCGTCACCCACTTGGTGTAGAAGAAGGCACATGAGAGGAAGAAGGCACCGACAATAATGCCCAGGGTCATCATGCCGCGCTTACGGCTGTTGACGATCGGGGTGATGATCTTGCGAAAGCGCTTCTCCAGCCGCTCGTTGGCTGCATGCTCCTTGAGCTCCTGCTTGTGCAGGTAGTCCATGGTCGGGCGCAGTCGCATTACCAGCCAGGGCGTAAAGGCGAAGGCCGCGATCAGCGAGAAGAACATCGCCACCGATCCCAGAGCAGGGATGGGGGCCATATAGGGCCCCATCATGCCGCTGACGAAGCCCATCGGCAGCAGTGCGGCGATAACGGTAAAGGTGGCCAGGATGGTGGGGTTGCCCACCTCACGCACCGCATCGACGGCGGTGGCGGTGTCCATCTCCCCCTTCTCCAGCCAGCGGCGATAGATGTTCTCCACCACCACGATGGCATCATCGACCAGGATGCCGATGGAGAAGATAAGGGCGAAGAGGCTTACGCGGTCGATGGTCAGGCCCAACACCCAGGCGGAGAATACGGTGATCAGGATCACCACCGGAATGACCAGCAGCACCACCAGGGCCGGACGGCGACCGAGGAAGAAGAGTACCAGCACCCCCACCGCGGCAGTGGCGATGAAGAGCTTCATGATCAGGTCGTTGACCTTGTCGTCCGCGGTCTTACCGTAGTCACGGGTGATATCGACCTGAACATTATCGGGGATCAGGCGCCCACGAAGCGTCTCGACCTTGTCGATAATCGCATTGGCGACGGAGACACCGTTGGCCCCCTCCTTCTTGGAGAGCGCGACGGTCACCGCAGGCAAGCCGTTTGCCTTGCCCTCGCCCGCATAGGCAGGGCCGGTGTAGTACTGCACCAGCTGCTCCGCCTCGGATGGGCCCTGGAACACGCGGGCCACGTCACGCACATAGACCGGGATGCCGTCCTGGGTGGTCACCACAAGGCGGCTCACATCGTCGGCGCTACGCAGGAAGGCACCGGAGTTGACGGTAAAGAAGTGGTTGCCGCTCTCCACGCTGCCCGCGGTCTGCTCCGCGTTGGCGGTGCGAATGGTATTGGCTACCTGATCGAGTGAGATGCCATAGCCCGAGAGACGCTCGGGCAGTACCTCTACCCTCACCTGTTCACTGCGGCCACCGACGATAAAGCCCTGGCCGGTATTGGGGATCTGCTTGAGATTTTGCAGCAGGTCCAGTGCCAGGGTGCGCAGTACGCCGTCATCAACGGTATCTGACCACAGTGTGAGGGTGACCACCGGCACATCGTCGATGCCCTTGGGCTTAACCAGCGGCATCGCCACCCCTGGCGGAATCCTGTCGAGATTGGACTGTATCTTGTCGTGAACCTTGACGATGGACGGGCCGAGCTGCTCACCCACCTTGAACTGTACGGTGACCATGCCCTGGGCATGGCGTGACGCCGAGTAGACGTGTTTAACACCGGGAATTTCGCTCATGATCCGCTCCAGCGGATCAATCGCCAGACTAGCTACCTGCTCTGAGGAGGCACCAGGGTAGGCGACAAAGATATCCACCATCGGCACCGATATCTGCGGGTCCTCCTGGCGTGGGGTGAACACCAGCCCCAATACCCCCATTGCCAGCATCGCAAAGAACAGCAGCGGTGAAAGCGGCGAATGGATAAAGCTCTTGGCCATGCGTCCGGCAAGGCCAAGCGCCTTTTGTTCTTTTTCTGCCCCACCCTGCTCCAGGGTCTTATTCTCTTGCTCGGTCATAATTCTTGTTCTGCCATCAGGTTAACAGTTGGCGAAGATCGCCATGCCGATGTTCCGGCATCGTCCCAACGCGAGTTACTGGGTAGCTTTCATGGGGTTGTTGATGACGCGCTCCCCCCCCATCAGACCCGCCAGCACGGTAATGCGGTCACCCGGCAGCTCCTGCCCCAGGCGCACCACGCGCAGTTCACGTTTGCCCAGCGGGTTCAGCACATATACCGCAGGCAGGCTACCGCGGTGTACCACGGCGCTACGCGGGACAGCGGGGAGGCTCATCGTCGGCATAGAGACGTCGGGGATATAGACCTCGGTGTACATGCCGGGAGCGGCACGGGAGTCGAGAGGGATGTCGAGTTTGACGGTCACGGTGTGGCGAATCGGGTCGGCCATCGGGAAGATCTGCGCCACCCGTACCTGCACCGGGGTGCCCTTGTCGATGTCGAGGCGAGCCTCCAGCTCATCCCCATCTTGTACCCCAGGCATCAGGCGGGCGGGAACCTCCACCATCACCTGCAACGCCTCGGTGTCGGCGTAGGAGACGAGCGGCTGTCCCGGCTGTACGGTGTCACCGATCTCCACCATCTTCTTAACGATGACACCGTTGAACGGGGCATAGCCGACGGCATCACGCAGCTTGGCGTCCACCTGCTCCAGCTGTGAGCGGGCCTGCATGTAGGAGCTGCGCGCCTGCTCGATTCCGGTACTGCGGTTATAGAGATCCGCCTGGCGCTCCATACCGGGATTGCTAAGCCCCATCATGTCGGAGAAGTTGCGGGTAAACATCTGATCAAACATCCCCGGGATCCCCATGCCCGACATGCTGCTGCGTGAGGAGGGAGAGGTGAGTTCACGCTGGAACTGAACCCCGGCGTTGCGCAGCGAGGCATCGGCATTGGCCATGGAGGCAAGGGCGGCACGGCGCTGCGCCAGCAGCTCGTCGTCGTCGAGGGCGACCAGGGCGGTATCCTGTTCAAAGGCATCGCCCTCGGCCCCGGCGATGAACTCGACCCGCCCCGGCAGTTGCGCCGCGATAGTGACCTGCCTGGACGGCACCACCGTACCACCCAGCACTACCTGGTTCTGCTGGCGAACCACCTCAACCGTTGTAACATTCTCAATCACCTCGGCCTGCACAAACTCGCTCATGGCGACCAGGCCAAGTGCGGCGATCAGTGACGTGGATACTTTACCTGCCATTGGGTTTGCCCCCATTTATTCTGTTCCATCCATCATTCGCCACCATACAGTGTGCGTAAACGCACCGTGTGGTGGTTCGGAATTATTGTTGCATCGCGGAGAGTCGTCTGGCGTAGTCAATAACACACAACATAAAAACAGGATTAAGTTTATGCTTTAACTTATTGATTTTATTGGTCAGGCTTCTCCGATTACCTCTTATTTTGACAACCTGAATTCCCTGCACTTTGTGCAAAATCACAGGTTGTTATCGTATCTGTTTGTTTTTAGTGATTATGTCGTTGACATTATTATTTCGCAACAACATTAGCACTTGTTAATAAACCACACAAGGGAAGAGGAAAGTGCGCTCGAAGAATAAGGGGGGATATAAAACAGAAAAGGGGCCATAAAGGCCCCTTCTTTAAATATGGCGGAGAGGGTGGGATTACTCGGGCTTCGCCCTCGCCCCTTCGGGGCCATCGTCGCGTTACTCCGATGTTCCCTCGCCCTACGGACTCGGGTCGAACCGCTGGGCTCTCATCAAGGCCACCCGCACCGCACAAACAAAAGAGGGGCCATAAAGGCCCCTTCTTTTATTTGTATGGCGGAGAGGGTGGGATTCGAACCCACGGTGGGTCGCCCCACAACGGTTTTCAAGACCGTCTCTTTCGACCACTCAGACACCTCTCCGAAAGAAGCGCGAAGAATAACGGAATCGATTCCACTTTTCCAGCTTGATATTCGTTTCCACATCGTTATTCTTATGAACCCAATCAGGTTTGCGTTGTCACACTTAGTCAGAAACACAAACTTCACTAATAAACCGTACATTCAACCCTATTAAGGAGCACGGAATGAACCCTAACGAAACAGCCGTTGTCCGATCGCCCGAGGCGATCCTCTCGACCAACAAGCTGATCCGTAATACCTACACCCTGCTGTCGATGACGCTAATCTTTAGCGCCGTGATGGCCATGGTCTCCATGGCGGTGAAGGTAGGCCCGATGGCTCACCTGCTCTCCAGCATCGGTGCCATCGCCCTGCTCTGGTTTGCACTGCCCCGTACCGCCAACTCCGCTGCCGGTATCGGTGTTGTCTTCGCCATCACCGGCCTGCTCGGCTTTGGCCTCGGCCCGATGCTCAACCACTACGCGGCACTGAGCAACGGCCCGCAGCTGATCGCCACCGCCGCTGGCGGCACCGGCGTAATCTTCCTCGCCCTCTCTGGCTACGCCCTGACCACCCGCAAGGACTTCAGCTTCATGGGCGGCTTCCTGATGACCGGCATGATCGTGGTGCTGGTGGCGATGATCGCCAACATCTTCCTCGCCATCCCGGCACTGTCGCTGGCCATGTCTGCCGTCATCGTGATGATCATGAGTGGCTTCATCCTCTACGACACCAGCCGCATGGTGCATGACCCCTATGCCAACTACATCATGATGACCGCGTCGCTGTTCCTCAACATCCTCAACCTCTTCACCAGCCTGCTGCACCTGCTGGGTGCCCTCTCCGGTGATGATTGATCGGGCTATTTCATAACGCCTGGCCAGACAAGCCCCGCTGTAGCGGGGTTTGTTATATCTGAGTAACTAAAAAGGGGGATAGAGATGGGCGAAGATATGTGGCTGAAGATCGGCTCTGCCCTGCTGCTGGGGGCGATGCTGGTGATGATTTGGCCCCGTGCCCGCATCATGATGCAGGAGGGGCGCAAGGGCAGTGCCGAGGAGTGGAAGTCCGCCCTGATACCACTGCTGCTGGTGGCGGGCTTTGTGCTGCTGCTGATCTTATCTGTATAGCCTTTGGCTAATCAGCTTTCGAAAAGTTAGGGTGGTCGCAGTCGCGCCGCTTGATCTGGTATTTCACCACTGCACACTCGTGCTCCTCCAGCGTGGCGGAGAAGTGGTGGCTGCCGTCGCCGCGTGAGACGAAGTAGATGCTCTCCCCTTTATCCGGGTGCAGTGCCGCATGCAGCGCCTCACCGCTGGGCATGGCGATAGGGGTTGGCGGCAGTCCCTTGCGGGTATAGGTGTTGTAGGGGGTATCTTGTTTCAGGTCTCTCTTACGGATATTGCCGTCGTAGGCCTCCCCCATGCCGTAGATCACCGTCGGGTCGGTCTGCAGGCGCATCCCCTTTTGCAGGCGACGCACGAAGACCCCGGCGATCTCGGGGCGCTCACTGGTCACGCCGGTCTCCTTCTCGACGATG
Source organism: Thiohalomonadaceae bacterium (assembly GCA_050298555.1). GTDB lineage: Bacteria > Pseudomonadota > Gammaproteobacteria > Thiohalomonadales > Thiohalomonadaceae > JAPHSX01. The sequence goes on along the minus strand of JBNKUL010000017.1, from coordinate 35,160 downwards.
GAGGCAAGGATCAGCGCCTCGTAGGGCGATTTCAGCGGCAAACCCTCGGCACGTTGCGGCCACTCCTGCTCCAGGCGCTGCGCCATCGCCCGGTAGGCACGCTGCAGGAACTCCACATCGCTCAGACCGCGGGGAAAATGGTAGGTGTCGGGGTAGAAGCGTCCCTCCGGATGCTCCCCTTGATGACCCAGGCGCTCCATGATCGCCTCCGGCGCCAGGCCCGTCAGCCGGTGGTCTAGATTGGGACTGGCGTCGATCTGCGCCATCATCTGGCGGAAGTCCCACCCCTCCAGCAGAGTCAGCGAGTATTGGCGCACCTTGCCCGCCACCATCATCTGCAGCAGCTGGGCGGGCGTAGTGCCTGGCTCCACCAGGTACTCTCCGGCCTGGATGCTGCCGGCCTGACCGCGCAGTCGCGCCATCCAGACAAAGTAGCGGCCATTCTCTACCAGCCCCAGCCTGGAGAGGTTGCGGGCAACACTCCTGACCGAGCTGCCGGGCTCCACCAGCAGCGCCACCGGGTCCGCGCTGAGCGCCATCGGACGGTCGACAAACTGCTGATAGGACATCAGCAACCAGCCGGCCGAAAGGCTACCCACCAGTACCAGGGCGCCTAGCAGCCTGAACAGGCGCTCCTTCACTCAAACTCCTCCAGCTTCCCCTGCAGCACCGACTGCAGTCCCAGAGTCATCTCCCCTGGGGTAAAGTCACGCCCGGCGAAGTGTCCAACAGGCCAGATACCAATAAGGCTGTTGGTGAGGAAGATTTCGTCCACCTCCACCAGCTCATCGGGAGTAATCTCACTCTCCGTAACGCCAATTCCCAGATCCCTCGCCAATAGCATGACCTGGGTGCGCATGACCCCCGCCACACCGCAGCGCTTCAGATCCGGGGTATAGAGCTTCCCCTCCTTTACCCAGAAGAGGTTACTCATGGTCCCCTCCTTCACCCTGCCATCAAGGTCACACATCAACCCCTCATGGACTGCCGGGTCTTCCCACTCGGCGCGGGCCAGTACCTGTTCCAGGCGATTGAGGTGTTTGATACCGGCCACTACCGGATTGCAGGCAATCGGAGTTTCACAGAGCCTTACCCGCACGCCGTTCGAGGCGTCTGGATAGTCGGGCCAGGGGTAGAGAAAGAAGAGACGGCTCGGATTGCATGGTTGTGGTGGCATATAGCCCCGCCCGCCCGTTCCACGGGTAATAACCAGCTTCAGCACAGCTCGCTCGGAGTCACCACAGAGCATCAGCGCCTCGGTATAGAGTTGCTGCAGATCGGGCTCAGGCAATCCCAGAACCTCACACCCCCGCTCCAACCGTGCCATATGCGCGCCCCACTGTCGGGGACGGCCATTAATCACGGCAATGGTTTCGAACAGGCCGTCGCCGTAGTGCAGGCCACGATCCGTGGCGGGCAACTGATCGTTGAGTTCACCGTTGATCATCATCGCCATGGCTAAGCTCTTGCACGACCGTGCGCAGGAGGGAGGAATATCCCGGGCCGGAATGCCCGGGACGATTTAGCTTCAGACCTTGGCCAGGATCAGGGTACCGTTGGTACCGCCGAAGCCGAAGGAGTTGGAGAGTGCAACGTTGATCTCCATCTCGCGTGCGGTGTTGGGCACGTAATCGAGATCGCACTCCGGGTCCTGGTTGAAGATATTGATGGTGGGCGGCGCTACCTGCTGATGAACGGCCAGCGCGGTGAAGATCGCCTCCAGGCCACCGGCGGCCCCCAGTGCGTGACCGGTCATCGACTTGGTGGAGCTCATCGCCAGCTTGTAGGCGTGGTCGCCAAAGGCGCCCTTGGCGGCATCGGTCTCAGCCTTGTCACCGGCCGGGGTGGAGGTGCCGTGGGCGTTGATGTAGTTGACCTGGTCGGGGTTGATACCGCCATTGCGCATCGCATTATTCATGCAGCGCATCGCCCCCTCGCCGCCCGGGGCAGGCAGGGTCATGTGGTGGGCATCGCCACTCATACCGTAACCGACTACCTCGGCGTAGATCTTGGCACCACGCGCCTTGGCGTGCTCATACTCCTCCAGCACCACCACACCGGCACCGTCACTGAGGACGAAGCCGTCACGGTCTTTATCCCAGGGGCGGCTCGCCGTCTGCGGGTCGTCATTACGGGTGGAGAGGGCACGGGCCGCGGCAAAGCCGCCGAGGCCGCAGGGAGAGGTCGCCATCTCGGCACCGCCGGCCACCATCACATCGGCATCGCCGTACTCGATGAGGCGAGCCGCATCACCGATGCTGTGGGTACCGGTGGCGCAGGCGGTAACCAGTGCGATGTTGGGACCCTTCATGCCGTACATAATCGAGACGTGGCCGGAGATCATGTTGATGATGTTGCTGGGCACGAAGAAGGGGGAGATCTTACGCGGGCCACCCTTGTGGAATGCCTCGTTGCCCTTCTCGATACCGGGCAGACCGCCGATACCGGAACCGACGGCGACACCGATACGCTCGGCGTTCTCCTCGGTCACCTCCAGGCCGGAATCCTCAATCGCCTCCATGGAGGCGACGATACCGTAGTGGATGAAGGGGTCCATCTTCTTCGCGTCCTTGGCCTTGATGTAATTGGTGACATCGAAGTCCTTGACTGAACCGCCAAAGGTGGTGGCAAATCCGGTGGTATCGAAGTGGGTGATGGGGCCGATACCGCTCTTGCCCGCAAGAATATTCTCCCACGACTCCTTTACAGTCAGGCCCACGGGCGAAACCATGCCCAGACCAGTGATAACAACGCGACGCTTAGACAAGGGACTACCCTCTCAAAAAAACTATCTATCAGACAAACAAAAGGCCGCATCCACACAGCGTGGAAGCGGCCTGGGGACGATCTTAGCGATCAATCCTGGTGAGCATTGACGTAATCGATCGCCTGCTGCACGGTGGTGATTTTTTCTGCTTCTTCGTCCGGAATCTCGGTCTCGAACTCCTCTTCCAGAGCCATTACCAGCTCAACGGTGTCCAGAGAGTCGGCGCCCAGGTCATCAACGAAGGAGGCAGCGTTGGTTACTTCCTCTTCCTTAGCACCCAGCTGCTCAACAACGATCTTCTTGACGCGCTCTTCAATACTGCTCATGACGTTTATATCCTCCCAAGAGATATAGAAATAATTCGTTTTGCTGCGCGGTATTGTAGAGAAAAGCGCACCCGGATGCCAGATATTGGCCCTATTCCGGAAGCACTCCCGACAACACCGGTTATCTTATTGATTTAAAAGGGGTTTATCACCCCATATACATGCCACCGTTGACGCTGATGGTCTCGCCGGTGATGTAGCCCGCCTCCGGGGAGGCCAAAAATGCCACTGCCGCCGCGATCTCTTCCGGCTGGCCGAGACGGTTCAGCGGGATCTGGTTGAGCAGCATCTGCTTGTGCTCATCGGCCAGCGCCTTGGTCATATCGGTGTCGATAAAACCGGGGGCCACGGCGTTAACGGTGATACCGCGCGGACCGAGCTCACGGGCCAGCGACTTGGTGAAGCCAATCATCCCCGCCTTGGCCGCGGAGTAGTTGGTCTGACCAGCGTTACCCATCAGCGCCACGACGGAGGCGATACTGATGATGCGTCCCTTGCGCGCCTTGGTCATCGGACGTAGCACCGCCTTGGACATGCGGTAGACCGACTTGAGGTTGGTCTCCATGATCGCATCCCAGTCATCATCCTTCATGCGCATCAGCAGGTTGTCGCGGGTGATACCGGCGTTGTTGACCAGGATGGAGGGGGCACCGAACTCATCGCCAATGGCCTTCAGTACCGCATCGATGTTCTCCTGATCGGTAACGTTCAGTGCCACGCCCTTACCGGTGATACCGTTCTCCTGGAGGTAGGCGCTGATCGCCTCAGCCCCTGACTCGGAGGTAGCGGTACCGATAACGGTGGCACCCCTGGCGCCAAGGGCAAGCGCGGTTGCCTGGCCAATCCCGCGGCTGGCACCGGTTACCAGTGCCACTTCATTTGCTAATGACATCAATCTCTCCTTCAGGCCGACAGCTCGGTCAGCGCCTTTTCCAGACTGGCGGCATCGAACACCGCCATCGCATTCATCGACTTTTCGATACGCTTGTTCAGGCCAACCAGCACCTTGCCGGGACCGCACTCAACCAGGGTATCGACCCCGTCCTGCGCCATCTTCTGTACCGACTCGACCCAGCGTACCGGGCTGTAGAGCTGGCGTACCAGCGCATCGCGGATGGCATCGGCACTGCTTGCCGCGGCCACATCGACATTATTAATAACAGGGATGGAGGGAGCGGAAACGCTCACCCCGGCCAGCTGCTCAGCCAGCTTGTCGGCGGCAGGCTTCATCAGTGCGCAGTGGGAGGGGACGCTAACGGGCAGCGGCAGGGCACGCTTGGCACCAGCCTCTTTGGCCGCATCGACCACCCGTGCCACCGCCGCGGCGGTACCGGCGACCACCACCTGACCGGGGGCGTTAAAGTTGACCGCAGAGAGGACGTCGCCCTCGGCCGCCGCCTCGCAGACGTTGATCACGGTGGCATCATCGAGGCCGAGGATCGCCGCCATGCCGCCCTGCCCTGCCGGGACCGCCTCCTGCATCAGGCGACCGCGCTCTGCCACCAGCTTCACCGCATCGGCAAAGTTGAGGACACCGGCCGCCACCAGCGCGGAGTACTCACCCAGGCTGTGGCCGGCGACCACGGCTGGATTGGCCACGCCCTTGTCCTGCAGAATGCGCCACACGGCGATACCGGAGGTGAGCATGGCGGGCTGGGTGATGTGGGTCTGGTTCAGCTCCTCGGCAGGGCCATCCTGCACCAGCTGCCACAGGTCGTAGCCCAGCGCCTCGGAGGCCTCGGCGAAGGTCTCACCGACAATGGAGTATTCACCGGCCAGTTCGGCCAGCATGCCTACAGACTGGGAACCCTGTCCCGGAAAAACAAACGCAACTGACACGTGTTATTCCCCTTAATTCTTTAATTTTTAAAGGATGCTTAATACTTGATTAGAGCGGAGCCCCAGGTGAAACCGCCGCCGAAGGCCTCCAGCAGCAGGGTCTCGCCGCGCTGGATGCGACCGTCGCGTACCGCGGTGTCGAGTGCCAGCGGTACCGAGGCACCGGAGGTATTGCCGTGCTTGTCCACGGTCACCACCACGTGGTCCATATTCATCTTCAGCTTCTTGCCGGTAGCGGCGATGATGCGGGTATTGGCCTGGTGCGGAACCAGCCAGTCCACATCGCCCTTCTCCATGTTGTTCGCCTCCAGGGTCTCGTCGACAATGCGCCCCAGGGTATTGACCGCCATCTTGAACACCTCGTTACCCTTCATCTCAACAAAGGGGTGATGTTCACGTACCTCGGCGGAGTTATTGGAGACGCCGGCCTGTACCTCCAGCAGGTCTTTATATTGACCATCGGCATGCAGGTGGGTGGAGAGGATGCCCGGCTCTTCGGAGGCCTGCAGCACCACGGCACCGGCACCATCGCCAAACAGTACGCAGGTGGTACGGTCGCTCCAGTCGACGATGCGTGACATGGTCTCGGCACCGATTACCAGTGCCGTTTTGTGGGTACCGCTCTTAATGAACTTATCCGCTACCCCAAGCGCGTAGACGAAACCGGTGCAGACCGCCTGTACATCGAAGGCGGTGGCGCCGTGGTTACCCAGGCGCCCCTGCAGCAGGCAGGCGGTGCTGGGAAAGACCTGGTCGGGGGTAGTGGTGGCGACAACGATGAGGTCGAGCTCCTCGGCGCTGATGCCGGCGGCCTCCATCGCGTGCTGCGCCGCGCGATACGCCAGGTCAACGGTGTTTTCGCCTTCGGCGGCAATGTGACGCTGTTTGATCCCGGTGCGGGTGACGATCCACTCGTCAGAGGTGTCGACCATCTTCTCCAGGTCGGCATTTGTCATAACCCTCTCCGGCAGGTAGCTGCCGGTACCGCTGATACGTGAATAGATCAAACCGCTTGCCTCGCTTCTAATAGTTTTCCAAGCTCTTCGCTTATCATTTCGGGGACGTTCTTCTCCACCTCCAGCACCGCGACATTGATCGCATTGCTAAAGGAGAAATCGTCCGCGCTACCGTGACTTTTTATCACAATCCCCCTCAGGCCGACCAGCGTGGCACCGTTGTAGACGCGGGGATCGATACGGCTTTTGAAGGCATTGAGTACCGGCATCGCCACCAGCGCCGCCAGCCTGGTGAAGATATTGCGTTTAAACTCCTGCCTGATGTAGTGGCTGACCATCTTCGCCAGCCCCTCGCCGGTCTTCAGCGAAACGTTGCCGACAAAGCCGTCGGCCACCACCACATCGACACTACCCTTGTAGATATCGTCACCCTCGACAAAGCCGACATAGTTGAGGTCGCTGGTGGCGAGCAGTGCCGCCGCGTCCTTCACCTGCTCGTTACCCTTCATCTCCTCCTCACCGATATTGAGCAGGCCGACAGTCGGACGCTCGATGTTATCGACGGCACTGGTGAGTACCGAGCCCATCAGTGCGAACTGGTAGAGCACCTCGGCGGGGGAATCGACGTTGGCACCGAGGTCCAGCATGTGGGTGTGGCCGTTAATCGTCGGCAGGGAGGAGATAATGGCGGGGCGGTCGATACCGCTAAGGGTCTTCAGCACAAAGCGCGCGGTGGCCATCAGGGCACCGGTATTGCCGGCACTGACGCAGGCCTGCGCCTCGCCCTGCTTGACCAGGTTGAGGGCGACACGCATAGAGGAGTCCTTCTTGCCGCGCAGCGCCGAGGAGGGTTTTTCATCCATCCCCACCACCTGCGAGGCGTGGTGCAGGGCCAGGCGCTCGTTTACCGCGGCACCGTTGGCCGCCAGCGCATCGGCCAGCACCTGCTCATCGCCCACCAGGATCAGCTTCAGCCCCTGGTGCCGCTTCAGCGCGCTCAATGCCGCTGGTACCGTCACAGAGGGGCCGTGATCGCCGCCCATGGCGTCGATGGCGATTACCACTTGGGACATACGGGTTCCTCAAACGAAATACCGGCCCGAGATCCAGCGGATCGCGAGCCGGTATTCAAAGCTCTCAGGCTAGTGGCAAAGGCTTACTCGCCCTTGACGTTTACCACCTTGCGGCCACGGTAGTAGCCGTCTGCACTCACGTGGTGACGCAGGTGGGCCTCACCGGTGGTGGAGTCGATGGAAACCGCAGAGGCAGTCAGCGAATCGTGTGAACGACGCATGCCGCGACGGGAGGGGGACTTTTTGTTCTGCTGTACAGCCATTGCTAAAACCTCTTCAGGTGTTACCGTTACTCTTCAACGCGGCCAGCGCTGCGAAGGGGTTATCCTTCTTGCTCTCACCACGGTCATTGTCATTGCGCTGCGCCGCCCCGTCCGCCTCTGCGTTCACATCGATACACTTATCGTGCATTGCCACCAGGGGCAGGGCGAGCAACAGCTCGTCCTCGATGATGTCGCGCAGGAAGAGTGCATCACCCTCCAGCAGCAGCGGCTCGTAGTGCGAAGGCAGTTGCTCCGCCGCATCGTTGCCGCGAACCAGCCCGAGGGCGAACCGCGCATCGATGGGGGTCTGCATCGCCTGCAGACAGCGCTGGCACTGGAGTGTCAGCTCGGTCTGCAACCGCCCCTTCATGTAGCGAATGCCTTCGGCATCGATACCAAACTCGAGGGAGACGGCCACATCGCCACTGCTATCAAGCAGCGAATCGTGCAACCGGTCCATCTCCGCGATGGAGTATTGCCCCTCCAGCAGGCGGCCTTGTTCGGCCATCCTCAGGGGGTCTATGTGAACCGGTAAACGCTCATCAAACATAAGCGCGCAATAATACTGCCAGAGACACCCCCTGTCAAAACAATAAAGCCAATAAAATCGGGCTGTTCCGGCCAACTTGCGGACATCGTCACGGTAGGGGGTGCCCCCTCCCCCGTCTGTTGCTACAGTGTGGCCTCCTGTCCACGCCGGGGTTATGCCAATGGAGAGCTTCGGGATCACAAAATTACTCATCGCCAACCGCGGCGAGATCGCCATTCGGCTGATCCGTGCCTGCCGCGAAATGGGCCTCCACAGCGTCGCCGTCTTCAGCGAGGCGGACCGTGATGCCCTGCATTTACGCATGGCCGACGAGGCCCACAGCCTGGGTGCGGAGCCGCTGCAGGGCTATCTTGACGCCGAGGGGCTGGTACAACTGGCCCTGGAAACCGGCTGCGATGCCCTCCACCCCGGCTACGGTTTTCTCGCCGAGAGCCCGGCGCTGGCGGAGGCGTGCGAGCGCGAAGGACTCCTCTATGTCGGCCCCTCCTCCGCGGTGATCCGCCACCTGGGCGACAAACTGGCGGCACGCCGTAGCGCCAAGGAGGCGGGGCTTCCCGTTACCCCCGGTTCTGACGACAACCTGGAGAGCGTGGAGCAGGCGGTGGGGCTGGCCGCCCAGATCGGCTACCCGGTGATGCTCAAGGCGACCGGCGGCGGCGGCGGGCGCGGCATCCGTCGCTGCGACGACGAGGCGGCACTGCGGCATCATTTCACCCGCGTCGCCGCCGAGGCGGACAAGGCCTTCGGCCACAGCGGTATCTTCCTGGAGAAGTGCATCGACCGCGCCCGCCACATCGAGGTACAGGTTCTGGCCGACCACCACGGCAATACCCTCCACCTGCTGGAGCGCGACTGCTCGATACAGCGCCGCCACCAGAAGTTGGTAGAAATTGCCCCCTCGCCGCAGATCAGCGCAGAACAGCGGGAGCAGCTGGGCCAGTGGGCCGTGAGCCTCTGCCGGGCAGTGGGGTACCACAACGCCGCCACGGTGGAGTTCCTGCTCGACAGCGAGGGCAACATCACCTTTATGGAGGTCAACACCCGGCTGCAGGTGGAACACCCCATCACCGAGGCGATCACCGGCATCGACATCGTGCAGCAGCAGCTGCGCATCGCCGCCGGCGAGCTGCTGGGCATCAAACAGGAAGATATCGCCCCGCGCGGCTATGCGATGGAGTTGCGTATCAATGCCGAGGACCCGAAGCAGGACTTCACCCCCCAGTTCGGCCCCCGCCTCGGCCATGTGCGCCGCTACACCCCGCCGGGCGGGCCGGGGGTGCGCATCGACAGCGCCCTCTACTCGGGCTATGTGATCCCGCCCCACTACGACTCGCTGTGCGCCAAACTGATCGTCTCGGCCTCCGACTGGCCGGGGCTACTGGCCAGGGCCCGGCGCGCCCTCGGCGAGCTGCGCATCGACGGGGTGAAGTCCACCACCCCCTACTACCTCGCCCTGATCGACGAGCCTGAATTCCAGGCGGCACGCTTCGATACCGGCTACGTTGCCGCCCATCCCGAATTGACCGACTATGCGGAGACGGACGACGAGCGAAACCGGGCCGTCGCCATCGCGGCGGCCCTCACCGCCGCCGGGCTGGTTTGAAGGGTTTAATAAGAATGAGTGATTCGACTATGCCGCGTGTACATATCACCGACACCATCCTGCGCGATGCCCACCAGTCGCTACTGGCCACCCGCATGCGCACCGCCGACATGCTTCCCGTCTGCCAGCGCCTCGACCAGATAGGCTTCTGGTCGTTGGAGATGTGGGGCGGCGCTACCTTCGACGCCTGCCTGCGCTTTCTCGCCGAAGACCCGTGGGAAAGGCTGCGGCAGCTGCGCCGCGCCCTGCCCAACACCCGCCTGCAGATGCTGCTGCGCGGCCAGAATCTGGTCGGCTACCGCCACTATGCCGACGATGTGGTGAGGACCTTCGTACGCAAGGCCGCCAGCAACGGCATCGACGTCTTTCGCATCTTCGATGCGCTTAACGACAACCGTAACCTGCGCGTCGCCATCGAGACGGTGAAGGAGACGGGGCGCCACGCCCAGGGGGCGATCTGCTATACCACCAGCCCCATTCACACCACCGAGCGCTTCGTCGAACAGGCCCGGGAGCTGGAGGCGATGGGCTGCGACAGCCTCTGCATCAAGGACATGGCCGGGCTGCTCACCCCTCAGGCCACCGCCGATCTGGTCAGGGCACTGAATGAGGCCCTCACCATCCCGCTCCATCTGCACAGCCACGCCACCTCGGGGCTCGCGGCCATGTGCCACCTCAAGGCGATAGAGAACGGCTGCCTGCACATCGACACCGCCATCTCGGCGCTGGCCGGCGGCACCAGCCACCCACCCACCGAGAGCATGGTGGCGGCACTGCACAACACCCCCTTCGACAGCGGCCTCGACCTGGAGGCGTTGCAGGAGATCGGCTTCTACTTCCGCGAGGTGCGCAACAAGTACCACCGCTACGAGAGCGCCTACACCGGCGTCGACACCCGGGTACAGCTCAACCAGGTGCCGGGCGGCATGATCTCCAACCTCGCCAACCAGCTGCGCGAACAGGGGGCACTGACCCGTATGAACGAGGTGCTAGCGGAGATCCCAAAGGTGCGCGCCGACCTCGGCTACCCGCCGCTGGTCACCCCCAGCTCGCAGATAGTCGGCACCCAGGCAGTGCTCAACGTACTGGGCAACAAACGCTACGAGACCATCACCCGCGAGGTGAAGGCCTATCTGGGCGGCCACTACGGCCGGGCACCGGGCGAGATCAACCGCGAGCTGCAACAACAGGTGCTGAGCAACGAGTCCCCCATCGAGGAGCGTCCCGCCGACCATCTAGAGGACGAGATGGCCGATGCGGCCGAGCGTGCCGGGGCATTTGCCAAGAGCGAAGAGGACCAACTGATCGTCGCCCTGTTTGGCGAGGTCGGGATCGACTTTCTCAAACAGCGCGAGGCGGGCACGCTGCAGCCCGAGCCGCTGGAGGCGGAGAGTGAAGCTGGCCCACTGGCGCAGAGCATCGGCCGCGAGTTCTCCATCCAGATGGCGGACGACTTGCAAGGCGGGCGTTACCGCATCAAAATCACCGGCGGTGAAATCCAGGGTGAAGCACGACGCATCGCACTGGAGGTCGACGGCGAGCACGAAGATGTCATCGTCTCGGACGGTGTCACCACGCAGCACCCCGAGAGCCGCCGTCCCGCCCCGCAGGGAGCGGGAGACGTCGCCACCACCATGCCCGGCCTTATCGTCGAGGTACTGGTCAAGGAGGGGGAGAAGGTCGAAAAAGGCACCCCGCTCTTTGTCATCGAGGCGATGAAGATGCAGAACGAAATCGCCGCCCCTGTCGCGGGCACAGTAGAAAAGATAAACATCGGCAAGGACGACCACGTAGAACCGGGCGAAACGCTAATCGCCATCAAACAATAAATTTGGGTTAATCAATGCAACAACTGGTACTCGGCTCCACCTCACCCTTTCGCAAGCAAATACTGGAAAAGCTCGGCCTCCCCTTCGACACCGCCAAGCCAGAAACCGACGAGACCCCGCTGGAGGACGAAACGCCGGAACAGCTGGTCGCGCGCCTCGCCGAGGCCAAGGCACGCGCCTGCTCTGCAGAGCACCCCGAGGCGCTGATCATCGGCTCCGACCAGGTCGCGGTAAACGACGGCCAGATCCTCGGCAAACCCCACACCCACGAGGTAGCGATGGAACAGTTAAGGAATGCCTCCGGTAAACACGTACGCTTTCTCACCGGCCTCTGCCTCTACAACGCCGCCAGCGACCACGCCCAGGTCGAGGTCGTCCCCTTCGACGTGGTGTTCCGCGATCTAAGCGATGAGATGATCGACAACTACCTCAGGGCCGAACAGCCTTATAACTGTGCAGGCAGTTTTAAATCCGAGGCGATGGGGATTGCCCTGTTTGAAAAGTTGGAGGGGGAGGATCCCAATACCCTGATTGGACTGCCGTTGATTCGATTGGTTAGGATGTTGGAGAATGAGGGAATGAGAGTTATCTAAGGTAGGGTGGAATAATGGAGCGTATTCCACCGCTTATGGTCGGTGCGTTACGCTCCGCTAACGCACCCTACAGCCGAATGGTCAACGATTGGCTAGAACAAAAATTATTAAAGGGATGAAAATGAGAACTCGGGCAGTAGCAGGTATCTGCGTCTTGCTATTCATACTAAGTGGTTGCGCCACAGTGTCTGAACCAGAAAACAACCAGGGATTCCAACACGTCTCAAAAATTTCAGAATTGACTGGTGTTTATGATAACTATGGAGATCCCCAGTATTATCTTTCACAGTTCATTTTCACTAATCTCCCAGACTACCACTACAACATAGATTTAATCGAAGTATCTCCAATTGAAAATGGCGTGTTAGTGAAAGCGATAAAGGATGATTGCTATATTCATGCAGAATCATTCTTGCTGGGCAAGGACTTTGATCTTAGCGGAGGCAAGATCCTTTTAATGCGAGATGCCACCTTAATTCCTATGGTGGCAGAGAATGTTGTAACTGGGCCGATGTATCAGCAAGATAGCATAGGCATAGATACTGATGGACATGGAAAACTGAAGAGGAGCGTGTTTGTTACGATGATTCTTCCATTACCTTTCGCTGCTATAGGTTTTGAAGATATCAGGTTTGAGAAGATCCCAGATATCAATCGCGTATTTAAATCATGCAGCCAGCAAAATTCCAGCGACACAACACTTAATTAATACCCCGCTCCCCACCGTCACATATTTGTTCCCCTCTCCCTGTATGAGAGGGGCTAGCAGTGCCTATTTCAAGCTAAAGCCAGATTCCATAAACACATTCGCCATAGCCGTGCCCAACCTATCGGCAAAGCGCTTAAAGACATCAGGCTTGGGCGTATAGTCGACCACCTCTTCGGCCTTGATCACCTCGCGGGCGACGTAGCCGACATCGCCGATCTCGTCGGCCAGCCCCAGCTCGATGCTCTGGGTTCCGGTCCAGAACATGCCGCTAAACAGCTGCGGGTCCTCTTTCAGGCGCTCGCCCCTGCCCTCTTTCACCGCGTCGATGAAGTGTTGGTGGATGTTGCCGAGTAGTCCCTCCACGTGGGCCACTTCGTCCTCCTTCAGCGGGGTGAAGGGGTCGAGCATCCCCTTGCTCTCACCGGCGGTGAGCAGGCGACGCTCCACACCCAGCTTCTCCATCGCCTTGGTAAAACCGAAGCCATTCATCAGCACACCGATGGAGCCGACGATGCTGGAGGGGTTGACGTAGATATTGTCGGCGGCGGAGGCGATGTAATACGCACCGGAGGCCCCCACGTCGACGATCACCGCGTGAACCGGGATATCCGCATGCAGGGCGCGCAACCGCTTGATCTCGCGGTAGACGTAGTCGGACTGCACCGGCGAACCGCCGGGGCTGTTGATGCGCAGCAGCACGCCCTTGGTCTTCTCGTCCTCGAAGGCCTCCTGCAGCCCCTCGATGATATTGTCGGCATTGGCCTTGGTGGCGTCGGAGATCATGCCGCTCACCTCGACCATGGCGGTGTGATCAGCGGCCTTCTTCGCCGCCTCGGAGAGCTCGGGCCCCCGCGTCCCCAGGTAGAGCAGCAGGAACAGGTAGGCGATAAAGAGGAATTTAAAGAAGATCCCCCAGCGGCGCTTGCGGCGCTGTTCGCGCAGTGATTCGGTACTCAGCTTCTCGATGAGCTCCCGCTCCCAGCCGCTGCCCGTGCTCTGCCCTTCGCTCTCTTTGCCAAACATCGTCATCTTCCCTTAGCTAGCGCTCAGTGCCTGCTGTTGTGCGGCCAGCCAGCCGCCCAACTCGGATATGTCATCGAGGCAGTGCAGCGGATTGTGCTGCATCAGCCTTGCCTTGTCGTGTACCCCGTAACTCACCGCCAGGGCGTGGGTACGGGCGTTGTTCGCCATCTGCATGTCGTATTCGCTATCGCCGATCATCAGGGTCTCGCCCGGCTCGGCCCCCAGCACGTCCATCACCTCCTCCAGCATCTGCGGGTGGGGTTTGGAGAAGGCCTCGTCGGCACAGCGGGTGGCGTGAAAGTAGTGGCCGAGGCCGGTCTTCTCCAGCACCATGTCGAGTCCGCGGCGCCCCTTGCCGGTGGCCACCGCCAGCAGGTAGCCTGCCTCGCTCAGCTCCCGCACCGTATGCTCGGCACCGGGGAAGAGCTCGGCCATCTCGCTGCCGCCACCGAAGAAGTGGTGGCGATAGCGCTCCACCACCGCCTGCAGGAAGGCGTCGTCGGTGCCGGGGTAGAGGGTATTGATCGCCTCGCGCAGCCCCAGGCCGATGATGTTCCTGATCTGCTCCTTGCTGCGCGGCTCGCAACCGAGATCCTCTATCGCCCCCTGCATGCAGTGCACGATACTCGCCTCGGAGTCCATCAGGGTGCCGTCCCAGTCGAAGACCAGCAGGTTAAAGGTGTGGCTCATTACAACTCTTCCAGATTGCTCAACAGGTTTTGCAGGTTATCGTCCAGCGGCGCCTCCACGTGCACCGTGCCGTGCTCCGGCAGGGTGAAGTGGAGCTCGGCGGCGTGCAGGAACAGCCGTTTCAGGCCGCGCCCCGCCATCATGCGGTTGAAGTCATCATCGCCGTACTTGTCGTCACCGGCGATGGGGTGTCCGCTGTACTGGGCGTGCACCCGCACCTGGTGGGTGCGGCCGGTGATCAGCTTCACCCGCATCAGGCTGCAGTCCTTATATATGGTCACCGGGGTGAAGATACTCAAGGAGGGCTTGCCATCCTTGCTCACCCGCACCACCCGCTCGCCCGACTTCAGTTCGTTCTTGCGCAGCGGCGCATCGATGCGCTTGCCGCCCCCCCTCCACCGCCCCTTCAACAGGGCGAAGTAGACCTTGTCCATACCCCCTTCACGCAGCAGGGTGTGGAAGGCGCGCAGCACGCTGCGCTTCTTGGCGATCACCAGGCAGCCGCTGGTGTCGCGGTCGAGGCGGTGGGCCAGTTCCAGGAAACGGGCCTCGGGGCGCAGCGCCCGCAGCCCCTCGATCACCCCGTAGGCGAGTCCGCTGCCACCATGGACAGCGAGACCGGAAGGTTTGTTCAATACCAGCAGCCCCTCGTCCTCGTAGAGGATGCTGTCGTTGAGTTGCTGCAGCACCCGGTCCGCCGGGCGTGCGGGTTGGGGTTTATCACTGACTCGAACAGGGGGTATACGCACCACATCGCCCATATTAAGGCGGTAGTCGGGCTTGATACGCTTCTTGTTCACCCTGACCTCACCCTTGCGCAAAATGCGGTAGATGCGGGTCTTGGGCACCCCTTTGAGCTGTTTTTGCAGGAAATTGTCGATGCGTTGGCCGCTGGAGCCCTCGTCCACCTCGACCATGCGGACGGCTGTCGGTTGTGTATCACTCATCCTGCAATGATACCAGCCATAAAGATTGATGTAACAATTTAGTACTGTTATATTGCATGGGCTTCGTAAAAGGCCCTGCGCTGGATAACACAAAAAAGCGCCCGCCGATCAACGAGATAAGCACGTAGTATCCGACCTGGTGTAGAGACTTCCACCGGGCACAATGATTAAACCGCGTACCCGGCGAAACTGACCGAGACGCCCAAACAAAAGCGCTCCCGCGTTCCGAGCTTCGGTACAGCAGGACTGAAAAACAGAGTGATTGCAGGTCGCCTTACTCGATTTCGCGGCCAAAGATTAGCGAGTTCACCTTCATGTGACCGCCGCTCTGGCGAACCCGCATACCCATGCCGGAATGTGGTTGAGCGCCGAGAGAAGAGACAATGAAAAGAATGTTGTTTAACGCAACTCAGCCAGAAGAGTTGCGTCTGGCGCTGGTCGATGGCCAGCGTTTGTACGACCTGGATATCGAAAGCTCCACCCACGAGCAGAAGAAATCCAACATCTACAAGGGCCGCATCACCCGCGTCGAGCCCAGCCTGGAGGCCGCCTTCGTCGATTACGGCGCCGAGCGTCACGGCTTCCTCCCCCTCAAAGAGATCTCCCGCAGCTACTTCGACCCCAATGTCGAGATCAGCGGCCGCGTTAACATCAAAGAGGCGGTCAAGGAGGGCACCGAGGTCATCGTACAGGTCGACAAGGAGGAGCGCGGCAACAAGGGTGCGGCGCTGACCACCTTTATCAGCCTCGCCGGCCGCTACCTGGTACTGATGCCCAACAACCCCCGCGCCGGTGGCGTCTCGCGCCGCATCGAGGGCTCGGACCGTGCCGAACTGCGCGATGCCATGAGCCAGCTGGAGATCCCGCAGGACATGGGCGTTATCGTGCGCACTGCCGGTGTCGGCAAGAGCGCCGAAGAGCTGCAGTGGGACCTCGACTACCTGGTGCAGGTATGGACCGCCATCGAGGGCGCCGCGGCCGATCGCAAGGCCCCCTTCCTTGTCTATCAGGAGAGCAATGTCGTCATTCGCGCCATTCGCGACTACCTGCGCAAGGACATTAGCGAGATCCTGATCGACGACGAGAAGGTCTACCAGCACGCCAAGGAGTTCATGGAAAAGGTGATGCCGCAGAACCTGGGTAAGCTCAAGCTCTACCAGGACCGCGTGCCGCTCTTTACCCGCTACCAGATCGAATCGCAGATTGAGTCCGCCTTCCAGCGCGAGGTACGCCTCCCCTCCGGCGGCTCCATCGTTATCGACCACACCGAGGCGCTGATCTCCATCGATATCAACTCCGCCCGCGCAACCAAGGGCAGCGACATCGAGGAGACCGCGCTCAACACCAACCTGGAGGCGGCCGACGAGATCGCCCGCCAACTGCGCCTGCGTGACCTCGGCGGCCTGGTCGTCATCGACTTCATCGATATGAGCCCGGCACGCAATCAGCGTGCAGTAGAAAACCAGCTGCGCGATGCGCTGAAGATGGACCGCGCCCGCGTCCAGGTCGGCCGCATCTCCCGCTTCGGCCTGCTGGAGATGTCACGCCAGCGCCTGCGCCCCTCGCTGGGCGAATCCAGCCAGATCGTCTGCCCGCGCTGCAGCGGCCACGGCACCATCCGCGGCATCGAGTCGCTCGCCCTGTCGGTACTGCGCGTCATCGAAGAGGATGCGATGAAGGAGAAAACCGGCCAGATCCGCGCCCAGCTGCCGGTAGAGGTCGCCACCTTCCTGCTCAACGAGAAGCGTGCGGTCATCGCCGAGATCGAGGCACGCCAGAACATCTCCGTCATCCTGGTACCCAACCAGCACCTGCAGACCCCGCACTACGAGCTGCAGCGCGTGCGCATCGACAACATCGAGCCGCAGCCCCAGGCCAGCTACGAGATGACCACCGCCGCCGAGGAGATCGAAGAGGTCACCGCCAAGGCTCAGGATAAGCCCAAGGCGAAGCGCGAAGAGCCTGCGGTGAAGGGCGTGGTGCAGACCGCCGCACCGCCCACCCCGCCCGCCCGCGAGCCCGAGGTAGAGGCCCCCAGGGCCGAGACGAAACCCAAGCCCAAGCCGAAGGCGAAGCCCGGCTTCCTGCGTCGCCTGCTCAACGGCCTCTTCTCCAGCGAGGAGAAAGAGGGCGCAGCCGAGGAGAAGCAGGAGGAGCAGAAACCCTCCCGCCGCCGCTCCGGCGAGCGCGGCGGCCAGCAGGGTGAACGCCGCTCCCGTGGCCGTGGCGGCCGACGCCGCGGTGGTCGCGGTGGCGGCGGCGAGCGCGGTGATGGCGGCTCGCAGAGGCAGCAGGGTCAGCAGAAATCCCGCGACAGGAAACCGACCGAGCAGAAGGCTCCGGCGCAAAAAACCGCCGACGAGAAGCGCGGCGCCCCTGAGCAGAGGCCTGCCCCTGAAGCAAAGTCCACTTCGGAGAAAAAGGATCAGGATCGTGGCGGCACCCGCCGCGGCAAACGTGGTGGTCGCCGTCGCGGCCCACGCCGCGATCACGACTCCACCGTGAGCAATCCAAGGGCCCACGCCATGGCTGAGGGCACCCCCGAGGAGGCCCCTGAGGTAAACAGTACCACCACCGCGGAAACCGTCCCGGCCCCCGTTGAGGCCAAGACGCAGCCCGTCGACAACAAGCCCGAGGCTGTTGTTGAGGCCAAACCGCCGGTAGAGAGCACTCCAGAGCCCGCCTCCGAGGAGAAGCCCGAGCCGGTAGCCAACCAGCCCGAGGCCGCTGCCGAGGAGCAGCCCCAGCCGGAAGAGAGTCAGCCCGAGGCCGTTGCCGAGGAGCAGCCCCAGCCGGAAGAGAGTCAGCCCGAGGCCGTTGCCGAGGAGCAGCCCCAGCCGGAAGAGAGCCAGCCCGAGGCCGCCGCCGAGGAGGCGCCTCAGCCGGAAGAGAGCCAGCCCGAGGCCGCTGCCGAGGAAGAATCTCAGCCGGAAGAGAGCCAGCCCGAGGCCGCTGCCGAGGAGGCCCCTCAGCCGGAGGAGAACCAGCCCGAGGCCGCTGCCGAGGAGGCGCCCCAGCCGGAAGAGAGCCAGCCCGAGGCCGTTGCCGAGGAGGAGTCCCTGCCGCAGAGCGAGTCAAAGCCCGCACTGCAGCAGGTAGAGACCCGTCCAGAGGCCGTCGCCGAGGTACAGGCCAAACAGGCTGAGAGCAAGCCGGAGTCGGCTCCAAAGCCCGCCCCTGCCCCGGCAGCCAAAGAGGCGGAAAAGCCAAAGAGCGAACCCACCAAGCTGCAACAGGTGGAGACCCGCTCCCGTCCAGCGAGCGACGAGGCGGCAGCCGATGAGGAGAAGCCGGAGTCGTAACGGCTCCCGCGACACCTGAACGAAAAAGAGGCGGTCATTGACCGCCTCTTTTTTTTGCCTCGGCTTTTTCTTTCTACAGTCGCCCTTGAATCTCTGCCAGCAGGCCATCCGCCGCCGCGTCGATCAGCTGGTAGACGTGCTCGAAGCCATCGTCCCCGCCGTAGTAGGGATCGGGTACCTCACTCTCTGAGAGCTGCGGTGCAAAATCGAGGAACAGCTTCAGCTTGGCCTGGTGCTCGGCGGGACACTGGGAGCTGAGGATGGCGTGATTATCGCGATCCATCGCCACCACATAATCGAACTGGGCAAAATCGCCAGCCACCACCTTGCGGGCACGTTGTGAACTGAGGTCGATACCGTGGCCCAGCGCCGTCTGCTGCGAACGCGGATCGGGGCGTTCGCCCACATGGTAGGCGTGGGTGCCGGCCGAGTCGATGGAGATGCGATCAGTGAGCCCGGCCTGCGCCACACGGTGCTCGAACAGTCCGTGTGCCAGGGGGGAGCGGCAGATATTGCCCATGCAGACAAATAGAACTTTAATTTTATTCATAACAATCAATCAGTTACCTATTACTATACCCTAAGCTGTTGACCAGAAAGGCCTACGGATGGGCAAAGTATATCAATTACTTCATGATTGATTCGGCAACTTCATCACTGCTGCAACTGCTGCTTTAGGATGGCGGCGCGCCGCTTCTTCTCCAGCAGCGTACGGATCTTCTCCTGCACCTGCTCCAGACTTAGGGTCTCGGCAGGGTGCACCGTCTCACAGTAGAGCAGGTGCAGCCCCACCTCCGACTCGACCACATCGCTGAGCTCCCCCTCCTCCATGGCGAAGAGCATCGCATCGAGTTCGGGATAGAGCTGGCCCTGCTTGACGCGCCCGATGGTCCCCTCCTTCATCGCGCTGGGGCACTCGGAGTGGCGCTGCGCCAGCGCCTTGAGCTTACCGCCCTCGCCCGCGCACTCCAGCCGCAGGTCATTAATCCGTTTCATCGCCGCCTCACGGCTGTTTTCCGCGTAGTCGTCGTTAATGGTGATGAGGATATGGGAGACGGTACGGGTCTCCGGCAGGGTGAAGCGCTCGCGATGCTGCAGGTAGTAGATCTCCACCTCGTCATCGCTCACCGCCCCCTCGTCCTTAAGCAGCTTTTCCAGTGCCGCCTCGATGGTGAGCTCGTAACGCAGGGCCTGACGCAGGGCCTCGCGGTCCAGGCCGTTGTAGTCGAGGGTCTCGTCGAACCCCTCTTCGCTATCAAACTCACCCTTCAGGTTGTTGAATGCCTGCTCGACACTGGCATCGGGGATCACGATATTGCCATGCTCCCCCTGCAGCAGCCGTTGCCCCAGCGCCAGCTGACTGTTCACCTGCTGCTGCAGCTGCTTCTCCTGCTCCGTGTCGAGATCGGCGGGCGGCTTGCGGAACAGCTCCAGCGAGGTGCGCAACATGGCATAACGGGTCTGTGGGCTGTTGAGGTTCATGCCTCACCCTCCTCTTCCAGCGACATCAGTGCCGCCTCCGGTACCACCAGGGTGTGACCGGGAAAGCGCACGTGGTAGGCAACGCCGTTCGCCTCGTGGCGCAATACCTTCAGCACCTGCCCCTCATCGCCGACATGGGCAATGGTCTCGCCGGCGGCGACCAGCTGTTTGGCGGCGCGTACCTTTTCACGAAACTCGTAACGGCTCTCCACCCACTCCGCATCGACGTCGATCAGCTCCTCTTCGCGGCAGCCGACGATAATGTCGTTACCGTCGATAAAGTGGACCTCGTAGATCACCTGGTCCTGCAGAAAGGTCCCGCGGTTACGCACATAACCGACGCTGCCGCGGCGCACCAGCAGGTTGCCGCGATCGGCACCCGGATAGGTGCCGTCATCGCGGATATTACGGATCACCCGTACCTGCTGGCCGTACTCGAAGTGCGTTGCGCTCACCCGGCACTCCCACTCAACTGGTCAAGGGAGAAGAAGCTGGTACCGCTCGCCTTCTGGTAGACGCGCAACACCTTCTCGGTCCGGGCATCGGAGTTGACGAAATCCTGATAGGCCTGGCCCAGGGCGCTGACGTAGGTGGCGCGGCGGCCCAGCACATCGTCGGGCATCTTCGCCGCGCGCAGGTAGTTGTGGAAACGCTGCAGGATGTGCAGACGATTTACATGCACCACCTTCTGCTCGAAGGGGATCTCAAAGTAGTTGAGGAAGTCCTCGGCAGACTCCAGCTCCAACAGCTCGTCTTCAAACTCTTCCAGATCCATCACATCACCTCTTAGCTATGTACACTCTCAACGGCGGCGTTCTCCATCTCGCGTGCCGTCTCACTCTCGGCCAACATATCCAGCAGGGCAGCGGCGCCAAAATGGTCCGTCGTATCCAGCTCCGCCACCTTCTGCAGCCGCTCACGTCCCGCCTTGATATTGCCAAGGCGCAGGTAGAGATAGGCGTCCGCCTTCAATACCGTCATATAGAAGCGCACCAGGCCCATCGACTTGTAGACCGCGTGCGCCAGTTCGCTCTCATTCAGCTTGCGCCAGTCGTCGGGAAAACCGACCTGCTCCGCCACCACCGAGAGGGCGCGCTCGGCAACGCGTTGCGCCTCCTCCAGGCGTTGCTGGTAGTAGTAGCAACGGTAGAGCGCCACCAGCACCGAAAGGTTGTTCGGGGCGATAAAGCTCGCCTTCAGCAGCAGGATCTCCTCCCTGCCACTACCGTATGCCGAGGAGGCCTGCTCGATCAGCTCACTGACCTCCTGTGGCATCGGTTCATCGAAATAGAGTTGCTGTCCCTCAAGCTCAAGCAGATCCATGCTATCGAACCTCCACTTTACGAATCGGGTTACCGAAACTGTCGAACTCACTCAGTTCGCACTCATCACCGCAGCCGACACACTGCTCACTCTCCCGTTGCAGCTGCGCCTCCAGCTGGTCGATGCGTTCCAGCAGGCAACCGATGGCCCGCCCTACCGGGTCAGGGATTAGATGGTGATTCAGATCGACACCGTTCAGCCCGTCCACACTGCGCTTCTCGCGCGCCACCACACGGGCGGGGATGCCGACTACCGAGCGCTCGTCCGGCACATCGGCCACCACTACCGAATTGGCACCGACGCGAACATTGTTGCCCAGTGTGATCGCCCCCAGCACCTTGGCACCGGCGCCGACCATCACGCCGTCTTTTAGGGTCGGATGGCGCCGCCCCTTGTTCCAGGTGGTCCCCCCCAGGGTGACGCCGTGATAGAGGGTGACATCGTTACCGATGATCGCCGTCTCGCCGATCACCACACCGGCACCGTGGTCGATAAAGAGGCGGCGTCCGATGGTGGCACCGGGATGGATGTCGATATTGGTCAGCAGGCGCGACAGGTAGGCGACAAAGCGGGCGGTAAATTTAAGGCCAGAGCGCCACAGGCGGTTGGCGACACGCTGCCACAACAGGGCGTGTACACCGGGATAGGTCATCACGATTTCAAGGCGCGAACGGGCCGCCGGGTCGCGCTCGAAGACACAGTCGATGTCCTCGCGGATCTGGCTAAACAGCCCTGACGCCTTCTCTTCGCTCATCTCGACCTCGGCACCCTCAATGTACATGGCCCTGCCCTTCACACAGATTGGAATAGAAGGCCAGCAGTTCACCGTTAGAGGGTGAACTCTTGTAACGGGAGGCATGACTGCGAATAGAGGGCAGCAGCGCACTGGCCTGCTCGCGGCTAAGTATGATCCCCATCTCCGCATAGCAGCTGCGTACCGCACTGGTACCGGAGTGCTTACCCAGTACCAGTTTATGCTTGCGGCCGATGGCGGCGGGGTCCACCCCCTGGTAGTTGAGCGGGTCCTTGAGCAGGCCGTCGACGTGGATCCCCGACTCGTGGGTGAAGACCCCCTCGCCGACCAGGCTCTTGTGCCAGGGAAGCGGCCGCCCCGATGCCGTGGCGACCAGCTGCGAGACCTCGTGATACTGCCCCAGGTCGACCCCGCACTCACGCCGCTCCAGCAGCTGCAGCCCCATCACCACCTCCTCCAGCGCGGCGTTACCGGCGCGCTCGCCGAGGCCGTTGACGGTGGTGTTGACGTGGCTGGCACCGGCGCGAATCGCGGCCAGGGTGTTGGCGGTGGCGAGGCCCAGGTCGTCGTGGGCGTGCATCTCGATGTCGAGGTCCGATCGATGTTTCAGCCGGCTGATGCGCTCGAAGACGGAGAAGGGCTCCATAATGCCGACGGTGTCGGCGAAGCGGAAACGGTCGGCCCCGGCACGAGCGGCACGCTCCATCACCATCAGCAGGAAGTCGTCATCGGCACGGGAGGCGTCCTCACCGCCCACGCCCACGGCCAGCCCCATGTCGCGCGCCCTGCCGACCATGGCGTCGATGTTGTTCAGTACCCAGCGCCGGTCCTTGCCCAGCTTGTGGGCGATCTGCTGGTCCGAGACGGGGATGGAGAGGTCGACACGGCCGACACCGAGGCCGCGGCAGGCCTCGAGGTCGCTCTCGTTCATGCGGCACCAGACCAGCAGCCCGGCGCTCAACTCCAGCGAGGCGAGGGTACGGATATCGTGACACTCCTCCTCCCCCATCGCCGGGATGCCGATCTCCAGCTCCTGGACGCCGAGGCGATCCAGCGCCGTGGCGATGGCGACCTTCTCCTCCAGGGTGAAGGCGACACCGGCGGTCTGCTCGCCATCGCGCAGGGTGGTGTCATCAATCGTTATCGCTTGCCTGGTCTGCTGCATGGTTCGGCCTGAAGATAAATAGACATATTCATCTCAGAGCAACCAACGTGCCAGCTATTGACCGTTTATATTTCAATTAGTTAGATGGAGTGTCGTGTATGAACCATGGAATAGGCATACGACAATGTCGCAAACGCGACAAGCTGCCTGACGTTAGTCCGATGGCAGTTGTCGATAGCTGACGGTGGTCATTTCTGCCGCCACATCACGCAGGTAGCGGCGGCAAAAACGGGTGAAATCCTCATGCCGCGTCACCGACTCCAGCGCCTCGGCACTGGCCAGGCGAAGCTGCCAGCAGTGCTGCGGTGTCCCGCCATCACCTAGCTGCTCGCCGATCACCAGCTCACGCACCCCGGGGAGTGGAGAGAGCAGGCGATGGGCGCGCCGCGCCAGCATCGCCTCATCCTCCGGCTCGCTCTCCGGCAGGTTGAACTTGATGACATAGTCCACCCCCTGCCAGGGTCGACACTGCTCGAGCACCTCGGCGGCGCGACCGGCACTGCCCCAGACACGCATCAGCCTGCCCGCCTCCTGCTCCACCTTTCCACGGACACCGTGAAACAGCTTCAGGTAGCCGTCGTTGTTATTGCGGCTGTTGCTGCGCAGCTGTTCCGCCGCCTGATCGGTGATCGCGGTAAAGTAGTTCACCTTGGCGATGCCACCGGCAATAAGGCGGCGGAACTGATCATCACTCAGGCCGGAGCTGCCGTGCAGCACCAGGGGGATCTGCAGCGCCTCGTTGATCTGGCGCAGGCGTTGATAGTCGAGACGCGGTTTGCCACCGAGACGGCCATGTACCGTGCCGATGGAGACCGCGAGGGAGTCGACACCGGTGAGGCGAACAAATCCTCGCGCCTCCTCCACCGAGGTAAAGATCAGGTCATCACCGCTGTCCGGCACATAACCGAGTTCCGCCTCGACGGGCACGCCACAGGCGTGCGCCATGGCCACCACCGCTTTGGTGCACTCGATATTCTCCTGCAGTGATTTGTGGGAGGCATCCACCATTACCCCGTTACAGCCGTGGCGTATTCCCCCCACCGCCCCCTCGACACCGCTGCCGTGATCGTAATGGATCGCCACCGGTACACTGGCGCGGCGAGCCGCCGCCTCCACCGCAGGGGCCAGCAGTTCAAGATCGAAGTAGTCCAGATGCGGTTCGGCAAGCCCGAGTATCACCGGCGCACGGCACTGTTCCGCCGCATGGATAATTCCCTGCAGGAACTCCAGGCTCACCACGTCAAAGGCACCCACCGCATATTGGTTCTCATAGGCGTGACCGAGCATGTCCTTCATTTGCACCAGAGGCATCTTCTTCTACTCCGTTATCAATCGAGCTGTAGGGTCTCACCAAACAGTGGCAAGCCGTGTTGCAGAATGTGGCGTTTCATCTCGGCGGGCAGGCGCATCATCGGCAGGATCAGCGTCACCGCCTTACTGTGACGCTCAATCAGTGCCAGGGCCTGTTCCTTGTCATAGCGTGCCCGGGTGGCGAACTTGCCTTGCCCGCCCTCGACCTTCCAGCACTCGTTACAACGCGCGGCATGCAGCCATGGGCTGCGTGTCCTGAATCCCCCACTCTCGGGCTTTAGGTTCCACGGACGGGCAAGCCGAGTCAGTACGCGGGGGAGCTCGTGGTCGTAAAGCTGTTGCAGCGCATGCATCTCACGGTCGTAGCGCAGCTGGTGCACCTGAGAGTCGCTCCAGGCGATGCCATCCAGGTCGAGCCGGGCGGCGTGAATCAGCATCAGCTTCAGTGCCAGCGATACCCACTCCTTGCGAAACGGTGCCACGGGGATGCCGCTGCGTAGCCCATAACGGGCCGCCGCCTGCTGCCAGTCGCTCTGCAACTCCTCGATAAAGAGCACCCGCTCCCCCTGCTCCGTCTCGCGTGTCTTGCTGCGTATATGCAGCAGAACATTGCGTTCCTGGTAGTGGGCGGTGAAGTGGGAGCGGTGATAGTCAGGGAGCGTTATCAGCCACTCACGGTACTCCTCCCCGCCCTGCAGACTCATATATTCGTAGGTCGTGCTATAGCCGGGGGTGGGGCGAAGCCGGTGACTTTCACGGGCGTGGGCGTCGGCCGCCTGCATCGCGCTGTGGCTGTCGTTGAAGAAGGGGGTGGTGGCACCCGAGGCGATGATCACCTTGCCGTAGGGGCCGAGCACGAACCAGCGTTCCGTAGCGCCACCAAGCGAACGACCGCGCGGACGCAAGCGCCCCACCCGATAGCTGTATTCGCTGTTGCGGAAACGCACCACACCGATATCCTCCTCCCCTACCGGGTAACCGGCCATCTGCAGCTGGTAGCCGGGAATGCGCTGTGCCACCTCTTCGAACGGCATGCGGCAATTCACCTCGCACTCCAGCTCGTTGCTCAGCTGCGGCATGATGGGCGAGAAGTCGAGCGCCTGCAGCAGTGCCTCTTTGGTGATGGTCGCCGCCCCTTTGTGGCGCGAGAGAAACAGCGGCAGACCGGACCAGTCGAGCTCTTCACGGCGAATACCGTCGCGCCGCATATTGAACAGGGTACGCTGCCACTGCTCGGCGGGGGCGCGCTTCATCGACAGCCGTTCAATATGCTGTTTGAGTGCGCTGTAGAGCTGCTGCGGATAGTCGTACAGCTCCTCCCTGCTCACGCCCCGCTCGGCCAGCAGGCGGGAGCGCGCCTGTTCGATGATGCGTACCTGCGACTCCTCGCGGATCCAGTCGAGGAAGAAACGCCGGTCCCGCTCCTCCCACTGATTGAGCCAGTTGCGATCCGCCAGGGTATGACCGGAAAAGGTGGTACAGCCGCGGCAACCATGGGTGTTACCGGTCGGGTCGATAAGGATGTCGATCAGCGGATAGAGCTGCAGGTGGGGCGTATGGGCGGAGACGCGCAGCTTCAGCCTGCGCGCATGGTAACGCGCCCGCTCGGCCATAATCTCCACGTATTGTCCGCTCGGTAGTTGCGGCATCTCACACCTCTATCCACCACCCACGATCGCTTAACTCCGTCCCGGAAAGGGGAGCACCCGGTGCGACGTTTCCAGTTCGTTCAAACGCTCGCCGAGCAGCAGCTCCATCGCCTCCAGCACCCGCTTGATAATGATGCCGGCATTGGCGTGATAGAGACGCAGCTGGCAGTGAATCGGGGTGTGCAGCGCGTCTCGCCGCTCGTTGTCGAAGTTGGTCCACGCCGCCACCGGCACGTCATTCAGGGCGCGGTCGACCACAATCCAGGCGTCGCGCTGCAGCACCAGCTCGAGCGTCTTCAGCCCGGGGATAGCGAGGCGGACCTCTTCGCCCAGCCGCTTGAAGGCGGTCTGTACCGTGTTGTAGTGCACCGCTTCGATCACGCCGTCGCGATACTCATACACCGGTACCTCGTCGTGACGGCGATACATGGCGCTATCAGTTGTCGCCGCTGAGCTCACTTTCGCCATGCCAGCCGGCCTCTTTGGCGCGCGCCACTGCGTTGTTGTGGATACGCATGAAGCGCTCACGCAGCTCATCGGGAAGGTTGCCGACCAGGAAGCCGTACTTTTCCCATTCCGCGTCGACCTTCTGCCACAGGTTTTCGACACCGGCGGCCAACCACCCCTCACAGGTTTCACTCTCCGGGATCAGCCCGAATACCCAGGCGTCACGAATGATCTTGCCGGTGTCGGTCATGCCGCCATTGATGTCGTTGTCGATGCCTACATAGGTCTTGCTACGTTGCATAGTTCATTGCCCCTAACTGGTGAGACTGGCAAACAGGGTGGGAAGTTTTTCGGGCAGACGCTCCACGTGATCGACAATGGTGTAGTTGTTGGCACCAAAGATCCGTTTAACGTAGCTGTCCGCATCGGGATCGAGGGTGAGACAGTAGCTCATCACCCCCTTGCTATAGAGCTCCTCTACCGCCTTGCGGGTGTCGCGGCGCAGGTGCTGCGGGTCGCGCTCATCGATATCGGCCGGCTCCCCGTCGGTCACCAGCAACAGCAGCTTGCGTCGCTCCGGCTGCTTCAACAGATGGTGTCCGGCATGGCGCATCGCCGCGCCCATGCGGGTGGAGAGCCCTCCCCGCATCCCGGCCAGGCGCGACTTTGCCTCGTCGTCCCAGCGCTGGTTGAAGTCCTTAAAGCGGAAATACTGCACGTCGTGACGACCGTCGGAGGCGAAGCCGTGGATGGAGAAGGGATCGCCGATACCGTTAATCGCCGTCGCCACCAGTGTCGCCGCCTCGCGGGTCAGTTCCAGAATCGTTTTATCGGATCCCTCTATCTTTTCATTGGTCGACTCGGAGAGATCCAGCAGTACCGTCACCGCCAGGTCGCGGTTCTTGATCACATTGCGCATGGTGATGCGGGGGTTGGGTTGCTCGCCCATGCGGATGGCGATCATCGCATCGACCGCGGCGTTGATATCGATCTCGTCGCCGTCCTCCATATTGCGCTCGCGCTGCACCCCCTCGGGAGAGAGCAGGTCGATGATCTGTTTGATGCGGTGGGCGATCGGTTTGTACTCAGTGAGGATCTGATCCACCTCATCCGCATCCCCCCTGGCGGGACGACGCTCATAGACCGTGGCCCAGTCGGGACGAAACAGCTGCACCTGGTAGTCCCACTCCTGGTAGTGGAAGGGGTCGGAGACCGGCTCCTTGCCCCACATCTCGTTAAAGCTGACGGTGGCCTCACCGGCATCCTCATAGGGCATGAATTGGGTGGCGCAGATCCACACCTCCTGCGCATCGTCACCGGCCAGTTCACAGTCGACCTCGTTAGCCATCTCCACCGCACTGACGTACTTGCGTACCTGGCGCTGGCTGGCGGGAATATATTCGACGCCGTGCTCGGACCAGTTGAACTCCTCGAACTCCCAGACAAAGCGATTATCGTCACGATAGGGAACCCGATAGGAGTTCAGGATACGCAGGCTGGGCACCGCCTTGCGGGCAGCCAGCAGGTTGAACAGCTCCAGCCCCATGTGCCAGCTGAAGCTGTTCTCCAGCTTGTTCTGTTCGATATTGGCGTGGAACTTCTGCGCCAGCTCGTCGAGTGCGGCATCGCCACTGCTTACCGTGGCATCGAGCAGCATATGGGCGAACCTCTCCAGCAGCCTCACGCTGTCATGTTCGATCGGCGTGTCGTGCTGAAGCGCCAACAGGCTGCCCCACAGCTTTTTCAGGCCGGGGAATTCCTGCGCCGCGCAGTACTCCACACGCGCATCCTCCACCAGTGAGATGAAAAACATCTGCGCCGGTGAGAGCTGCTCGGCGGAGATGGCGCTACGGGTGTAGTGGATGTGCGCCGCCAGGTGCGCGGTCTGTGCGCGGTAGAGTTCCAGCCCGGAGACCTCGCCAATGGCATCGACCGCATCGGGGAGATGCAGCACATGGTGCTCGATGTAGGGGCGGAACCCCTCATAGTCGGCAGAGGTGGGACGCAGGAAGAAGTCCCTGCCCCACAGCGCGCGCAGGTAGAAGTTGAGCTTGCGCTGGGTATCGATGAACAGCGTGCCGCGGCGCTCCTGCTGCAGCATCTTCTTGCTGTCCGCGGTCTCCAGCGCGAAATAGTTCACCAGGTTCGGCAGGTCGCGGCGGTAGGCCTCGGCACCGAAGTTGGCCCAGCGCTTGAGGCCGGAGAGGGTCAGCTTGGAGAGCAGCTCATCGATGTTGTTGAGCATCGGGCGCAGACCGCGCGACGCCCTGGCAGAGAGCTGATGGATCAGCGTCAGGTAACCACGCAACAGCTCCGGGTCACCGAGGCGACGCGCCGCGGTGGGCAGCGAGGCGAAGAGCAGGGCGATCACCTCGCCAGAGGTCATGGAAGAGAGCTTCATCGCCGCATGGATGCAGTCACCGATGACATCCTCGCCGCACTCCTTGACCACCAGCGGCATCTCCTGCAGATAGGCGATCACCAGGTCCGAGCCGCGCCCCAGTTTGCACAGGCCGCGTCCGCCGTCGAGGTACTCCTCGAGACCGGCCGGCGACATCACTCGCGCCGCCTCGTGGAAGGTGCCTTCAAGTACATCCCGCACCTCTGCCGAGGTCTCGGCAAACTGCTCTCTGTAATCGTCGAAATTCACACCCATTTTGAATCGTCCTGGTTCTGCCTTCATTCGGTGGATGCACTGCGTTTATCCACCCTACGGTCATTCATGAAGCGATCTGCGCGTAGGGTGGATAAGCATCGCGCATCCACCATCTTTCTTTACGCTCATGAGACAAAGAAGGTCTGCACCGCCGCTTCCAGGGTCTCGCGCATATCGGGGTCGTCGGTCAACGGCGTCACCAGCGTCATGTGGCAGGCGGCCACCGGCTCTACCCCTTCGGC
This sequence comes from Thiohalomonadaceae bacterium, assembly GCA_050298555.1. Classification (GTDB taxonomy): domain Bacteria; phylum Pseudomonadota; class Gammaproteobacteria; order Thiohalomonadales; family Thiohalomonadaceae; genus JAPHSX01. The sequence continues at coordinate 5,661 of JBNKUL010000017.1, read as the reverse complement.
GATCATGCTGCCCGCATAGACCAGCAGGCGGGTGGAGATCCCCTCATCGAGGCCGTGGCCCTTGAGGTTGCGTGCACGATGGGCGATCTGCACCAGCTTGCCGGCGGTCTCGGCATCCACGCCCGCCTCCCTGGCGACGATCTCCGTTTCAGATTCCAGTTCCGGATAGTCGAAATTGAGGGCGCCGAAGCGTTGCTTGGTCGACTGCTTCAGGTCCTTCATCAGCGACTGGTAACCGGGGTTGTAGGAGATCACCAGCTGAAAGTCCGGGTGCGCCTCTATCAGCTCGCCCTTCTTATCCAGCGGCAGGGTGCGGCGGTGGTCGGTCAGGGGGTGGATCACCACCGTGGTGTCCTGGCGCGCCTCCACCACCTCGTCGAGGTAACAGATCGCCCCCATGCGCGCGGCCATGGTGAGCGGACCGTCCTGCCACTTGGTACCGTCCTTATCGAGCAGGAAACGGCCCACCAGATCGGAGGCGGTCATGTCTTCGTTACAGGCGACGGTGATCAGCGGCTTGCCCAGCTTGTAGGCCATGTATTCGACAAAACGCGACTTACCGCATCCGGTCGGCCCCTTGAGCATCATCGGCATACGGCGTGCGTAGGCCTTCTCGTAGAGCTCCACCTCATTGCCCACCGCCTTGTAGAACGGCTCGGATTTAATCTGATACTGCTCAATGCTCATCTCCGTCATCGCTCTTTCCTTACTCATTTGCCTGTGAAAGTGAACTGGTTTTGCCGCGGCTCGGTTGCAAGCCGCTGCAGAACAAGTCCGGGAAAAAGCCCCCGCCGGGCGGCGGGGGAATTCTGCACGTCATAGAGAATGTGCGGGGTTATGGCTAGACCGCCTTGCCGCGATAGATAACCATCTCGGCCCCCTTGGACTGGGCATAGTTGTCGTAACCAACCAGGCGCACGTGGTTGTCGGGGTGCGCCTTGTGGCACGCCTCGGCCTCGGCCAGGATGCGGTCGACATCGGTCTCACCGAACAGCGGCAGCTTCCACATGTACCAGTAGTGGCTGAAGGCGTTCTCCGGCTCGGTGTGCTCCACCGCCGGGTTCCACCCCTTGCTGACGATGTACTCCACCTGCTTGCGGATGCGCTCGTCATCCATCTCGGTCAGGTAGGAGAAGGTCTCGAACTTGCGGCTCGATGTATCGCCCAGACTTGATGCGTAATCTTGCATGTCACTCATGATTCTTTCCTCGTGTAGTGTTCAAATTCATTTGTAGGAGCGGCGCCCTCGTCGCGAAATATTCGGCCCGAGGGCGAGCCTCCTACTTGTGCGCTACATCTAGCTTGTCTACCGTATCGAACTCGAACTTGATCTCTTTCCAGGTCTCCATCGCCATCTTCAGCTCGGGGCTGTTCTCGGCGGCGGCGGTGAGGACCTCCTTGCCGTTCTTCTCCAGCTCGACACCCTGGTTGCGGGCCTCGACGCACGCCTCGAGGGCGACACGGTTGGCCGCGGCACCGGCCGCATTGCCCCAGGGGTGGCCGAGGGTACCGCCACCGAACTGCAGCACGGAGTCGTCACCGAAGATGGAGACCAGCGCCGGCATGTGCCAGACGTGGATACCACCGGAGGCGACCGGAATGACACCGGGCATGTGGCCCCAGTCCTGGTCGAACATAATGCCGCGCGAGCGATCTTCCTTAACGAAGGAGTCACGCATCAGGTCGATCCAGCCGAGGGTGGCATCACGGTCGCCCTCGAGCTTGCCGACCACGGTACCGGAGTGGAGGTGGTCGCCGCCGGAGAGGCGCAGCATCTTGGTCAGCACGCGGAAGTGGATACCGTGGTTGGGATTGCGGTCGAGTACCGCGTGCATCGCACGGTGGATATGCAGCAGCACGCCGTTATCGCGACACCACTGGGCCAGACCGGTATTGGCGGTAAAGCCGCCGGTGAGGTAGTCATGCATGATGATGGGGGCGCCCAGCTCCTTGGCGTACTCGGCACGCTTGTACATCTCCTCCGGGGTCGGCGCGGTCACGTTGAGGTAGTGGCCCTTGCGCTCGCCGGTCTCGGCCTCGGCCTTGTGGATCGCCTCCATTACGAAGTCGAAACGCTGGCGCCAGCGCATAAAGGGCTGGGAGTTGACGTTCTCGTCGTCCTTGGTGAAGTCGAGACCACCACGCAGGCACTCGTAAACGGCACGGCCGTAGTTCTTGGCGGAGAGGCCCAGCTTCGGCTTGATGGTACAGCCGAGCATCGGACGACCGTACTTGTTCATCTTGTCGCGCTCGACCTGAATACCGTGTGGCGGTCCGTTACAGGTGGTGACATAGGCGAGCGGAATACGCACGTCCTCCAGGCGCAGTGCACGTACCGCCTTAAAGCCGAAGACATTACCGACCAGCGAGGTCATGATGTTCACCACCGAGCCCTCCTCGAACAGGTCGAGGGGATAGGCGATAAAGGCGTAGAAGGAGTCGTCACTGCCGGGCACGTCCTCGATGGCGTAGGCGCGCCCCTTGTAGTAGTCGAGGTCGGTCAGCAGGTCGGTCCATACGGTGGTCCAGGTACCGGTGGAGGACTCGGCGGCAACCGCGGCGGCCGCCTCCTCGCGCGGAACCCCCTCCTGCGGAATCACCTTAAAACAGGCAAGGAAATCGGTATCCTTGGGCGTGTAGTCGGGCATCCAGTACGTTTCACGGTACTCTTTAACTCCCGCATCATAGGTCTTGGCCATTGTGTATAGCTCCTCTTGATAACTACCCTAGTGTTGCTGCGGTTTTGGCCACCGCGGCGTTTCGTTGAACTCGGGATTGAATTTAGGGCGGGAGCATCAATAATTGAAATTAATAGTAAAAATGTGTTCCATTAATGATCGTTAATGACTTAAGGACGGGAGGGGAATCGTGATACGGGCAACCCTGCAACAACTGCGCGTCTTTCAGGCCGTCGCGGAGCACCGCAGCTTCACCAGAGCGGCAGAGGAGATCCACCTCACCCAGCCGGGGGTATCGATACAGGTAAAACGCCTGGAGGAGCTCCTCGGGGTGGAGCTGTTCGAGAAGGTGGGCAATCAGGTCTACCTCACCGCGGAGGGAAAGGAGCTACAGCAGACCTGTCACGACCTGTTCGGCAGGCTCGAGCTGTTCGAGGAGCGGCTGAAAGAGCTGAGCGGCGAGGTGACCGGCCCGATCAATATCTGCGTCATCAGCAGCGCCAAGTATTTCCTCCCCTTCCTGCTGGGCAACTTCCTGCGCCGCCACCCCAGGGTCGAACCGCGCCTCAAGGTGACCAACCGCGCCAACCTGCTCACCCGCCTCGCCGCCAATGAGGACGACCTCTATATCACCGGCCTGGTGCCGGACGACATCCCCGTGATCGAACACCCCTTTCTTGAGAACGTCCTGGTCGTGGTGGCCCACCCCACTCACCCGCTCGCCAGCAAAAAGAAGATCACACTCCAGCAGTTGTGCGACGAACGCTTTGTCGGCCGCGAACCCGGTTCGGGCACGCGCAAGGCGGTAGAGGAGCTGTTTGCAAACAAGGGGCTCACGATAAAACCGTACATCGAGCTCAGCAGCTCCGAGGCGATCAAACAGGGCGTGATGGCCGGCCTCGGCCTCGCCGTGCTGTCGCTGCACAGCCTCAGCCTGGAGCTTGCCGCCAACAAACTGGTGGTACTCAATGTGCAGGGCTTTCCCCTGCGCCGCCGCTGGTACGCGGTACACCGCAAGGGCAAACACCTGTCACGCGCCGCGCAGACCTTTCTTGAGTACCTACAGGAAGAGGGGGAGGAAGAGGTTAGGCATTTGGTGGAGGGGGATGAGTAGGGGTGATGGTTTAGGGAGTTTTTGCTCTGGGAGCAAATATTCGGGGAACACCTGTACAACCGTGTGGCAATTTAGCGCTCTCGCCAAGATTTAATTGGGGTCTGTCCCCTATTATTCATATTTTGTTTAAACAACATTTCTTATACTTTTTGCCACTGCCACATGGGCAAGGCTCGTTACGACCAACCTTCTTACTTTTTTCTTGTTTTTGAGTGGATCTCTTAGTTTCAGGTGTTTGTGGCAATTGTTGGTAAATGTTATTTATAACATTATTAACTTCTATCTTCTGTGGCTCATTTGATTGTGGTTGACTAGCTAGCAATGCAATGGTTGATATTATTATTGCAATAAATGCGTAAAGCTCGGTTCTGGTTTTAGGAAGAATATCTTTTAGTGATGATAATTCCGGAAGTTCTTTTTCGATTTCTTTTGATATTTCTTGATGAGAAGATTGCTTTTCTTTTGCATTTTTAAGAATAGCAGCTAAGCGCTGTAGTTCAGCTACAGTTCTTGCGGGACCGCTTAATAATTCAATTGTGTTTCCAATAAAATTATATACGCCATCAGGAATATGGCCCATACCGCCACATGCAGGGCATGGACCAGCGCCGCACCCGCTAAATGTAATATTCGTAGAGTTATTTGCTTCAAATCCAGAAGGGAAAATTACTCCACAATTATCGCAGACCGCTGGTACTCTCAACTTATACTCCCTTTTTCTTTTTGATGGCTAACGCCAAGCTAAAGGGCGCCAATGGAGCGCAGCGGAATTGGCGTCCATATTGAGCGCCGTGTTATGCGTTTACGCAAAATCACCCGCCCTTATGGATGTGTTGTTTTCTAGAAATCGCGCGACACTTTCAAGATCTGAAAAGCTATCACTGAATGACTTCACTTCGTCATTAACTTTTTTCTTAATTCTAACAATATAGTCAATCTCTTCAGCGTCTATCAGAACAGTAGTTGTTTCATTACCTGCTGGCGTTGTTGTTGTCACTGATGCAGTTAGGTTGTTAGTGGTTTTAAGAAGATCTGACAGTATTTGGCTTTGCTTGGCATAATGAGTTTCACCCCATACTGAACAAGTAGATGAACTGTACTGATAAAGAGCATAAAGCATTGGCAGTGTAAATAATGCATTAAACACCACATCTATGTGCGCAAATGCAGTTGGGTATAGAAACGACAATAGAAACCGTAGGCAGATAATGGTTACGTTATACCAAAACAAAAACCTCCACGCGGCCGGATTCCATATTGCTTTGTGAAAGACATACCCATATAAACCAGCCATGTATATGACCATAAACGCCGAGCTAATTACAGTAACAATCAAACCATTTCCTGTACTTATTGCCACCCATAAATTAATCAAAGCAAACAGAATGATTAATGATCCGTATGTTATCCATGCAACTTTTTTCATGATTTTTCTCTTTTACGCATAACGTTTCAGCTAAACCGACCGCTGGAGCGGAGCATGTTTTGCGCGATTTTGCGCAAAACATGTGCCGCGGAAGTGGGTCGGTTTGAGCGCATTGTTATGTGTTACTGTCTGAATATTCAATATCTCCAAAACCAAACTTCCTATGTTTGCTCAGGTACATATATAAAGGGTAACCAAAAAGCCCGTAAGCGCTTAAATGTATGCCGTTTGCTATTGGAATAACAGCTAACATTAATAACGAATATATTATTCCATTTTCATGGAAAGTGCTGATTGCATAAAACGGGCTAGCCAAAGCACCAAGGGCAAAGCCACTTACAAATGTGATTTTTAAAAAGTATGAAAAACTTATAATTCTTACTTTGTTTGTGTTGATGTTATTCATGGATATTTTTTACACATAACGTTGAAGCTCAGCCGAG
>JBNKUL010000016.1:0-14548 GCA_050298555.1 Thiohalomonadaceae bacterium | reverse complement strand
AGAGGGTGAGGTCATCGTAGTAGCTGGTGACCCCCTCAAAAAACCAGAGCAGTGGAGTGTGGGTCTCGTCCTGTAGCGCGTAAGGGAGGTAGGCGGCCGGTTTGATGCGTTTGACGTTCCAGGTATGGAAATATTCGTGTGCACAGAGCCCGAGGAAGCCGCGGTACTCTTCGCTAAGCTTGTCATCCCCCTTTGCCGGCAGGTCGTCGCGCGAGCAGAGCAGGGAGGTGGAGTGGCGGTGTTCCAGCCCGCCGTAGCCTTCGCCCACCGCCATCACCTGGAACAGGTAACGTTCCATCTCGGGAAGTTCGCCGAAGAGGTCGATCTCATATTCGCAGATCTTTTTAAGGTCTGTGGCGATGCGCTCATCATCCGCATAGTGTTTACCGGTGATCGCTACTGCGTGGGGGGTACCCTTCGCCTCAAATTCAATCAGCGTGAAGTCGCCCATCTCCACCGGGTGGTCGATCAGCTCGTCGTAGTCGGCGGCCTGATAGCCGCCGAAGCCGTAGAGTTCGGCGCCATTGAGCGGCATCGTCGTGGCGACACGCCACGCCGTATATTCATCCCCCTGCGGCGGCCGCAGTTCGAGACTGCATGGCTGCTCGTCGCGGCCATGCACGCGCAGAAAGAGGCTGGTGCCGTTGAAGTAGGCGTGGGACTGATCAAAGTGGGCCGTGCGCACCGAAAGGTCCCAGGCGTAGACGCTGTAACGGATGGTGAGTATCCCGTCACAGGGGGCCGCCTGCCATGTCTGCTTGTCCAGTTTTGTCAGCTCGACGATATCGTCACCGCAGCTCGCCTCGATGGTGACGATATTCTTGGCGAAGTCGCGAATCATGTAGCTGCCGGGGATCCAGGCGGGCAGGGAGAGGAGCTGTCCCGCCGGGTCGGGGAAGGTAACGCTGAGTTCGATATTAAAAACATGGCCGGCGGGATCCGCCGGCAGCACACGGTAGTGAACGGTGTGAAGTTGCATAGGAATGAGTGCTCTACTGGTTGAGTCTTTCGACTTTAATTCGGACGTTATGGGTGGCGCTGCGCATTTTTCCAACGCTATAGACGGTGCCGACACCATCACGCTTTTCATCTTCGGCGACGCCGCCGAGGGAGATCCATTCGCCCAGTCGACCGCTGAGGGTGGTCTCTATCTGTTGCTGCTCGATAATGCCGCCTCCGCTCCGGGAGCGCCTGGCACGGAAGGGGCGCAACTCCAGCGTCACGCTCTCGCCCTGCACGCGCGGCCTTACCTCGAAGCCGCTCTCCACATCTTTATATTCGACCGACTGCTGAACCGTAGTGCCGTTAGGGCCGTGGCTCTTCGACTGCTTGGCGATCGGCACCGACTCACCGGCGCTAATGGTCGCCCACTCTCCCTCGATGACGCGTAGCTGTTGCGATACCGCCTCTCTCTGCCGTTTTTGGGTGCCGTAGACGCGTACACGCGGCTTTTCCAGCGTACCATCAGCAACTGCACCGAGTGCAGAATGGTTGTCATCGCCGCCCTGTATCACGGTGATCAGCAGCGACTGCAACGGGGTATCGAGCTGCGTCACCAGAGAGCGAAGCTCCTCGAGTTGCCACGGCTTGCTATTGACGATGAGGGTATCGCCCTGGCCGCTGATGCGGACGCCCTCATCCAGCACCGGCTGCAGCAGCGGGATCAGGCTCTCGGCACTACGGTGTTTGAGGGCAATAGCGCCGATCTCGGCGTGGGCGAGGAGGGGAAGCAGTAACAGCAGTACGATATGGCGTTTCATGGTTAGATCCCCAGACGGCGGAATTCGGAGCAGGGTGTGGAGCGCTCCCACATGGTGTTAAAGCGCTCCTTGAGGTCGCGTGCGATGATCGGGGCGTGCATGCTGCCGATGCCATCGAAGCGATCCGCAAGCGGGCGACGGAAATAGGCGACGCCGTCGACCACCATAAACGACTCGATAAAATCGGCGTGCACCTTGTCCGGTTCGTGGATAGTGATGCTACTCAAACGCTGCGCCTGCTCGATCATGCGGTGGCCGTGCTTCACCGCCGGGGCGGTCTTCCACACCAGTACATGGAGGTGGGTGTTGCGGTGGCCGCGCAGAAAGGCGGAGATAGCCGAGGTAAACTCGCCATTGCTGTATAGCTGTGCATCGAGGTCATAGCTGGCGATCAGGATCTCATGCTCGGCCCGCTGCACCAGCTTTAGGGCCAGATCACGGTTTCTTTCTGAGCTGTTAAATTCGATGTCCTGATTATCCATATATGCCTACTCTCTGTGCTTTCACCTAACCCTAATCGTAGAGCAGAGTGGCATCAAGTCACAGGGTGAGACGCATATGGCGGTGGGGTATCCCCGCATTGAGAAACTCATCCCCCTCGGCCTGAAATCCCAGCCGCTCATAGAAGGGGATGGCGTAGCGCTGGGCATCGAGAAAGGCCTCACTACAACCTCGCGCCCTTACCGCCGCTAGCGCCTGTTTCAATAACGCGGTGCCCACGCCCCTGCCTCGCCAGGGCTGCAACACCGCCATACGGCCGATATGGCCGTCGTGCAGGATACGGGCACAGCCGATTGGCTTGCCCTCATCATCGCTAGCCAATAGATGAATCGCACCCTCATCCTCACCGTCCCACTCCAGCTCCTCCGCTACCTTCTGCTCGTGCATGAAGACCGTTTCGCGGATCAGGCGCAGGCTTGTTTCACCCTGACGCCACTCAAGTTGGCTGATGGTAAAGGAGTGGATCACTCGTAGTCGGGAAAGTAGAGCGCGCCGAGGTTGTAGAGAGCGGCGAGGAGGTCGGCGAAACCGGCGCTAGCCAGGTGCGGCAGCAACTCTTCGATACCGAAGACGCGTTGTCCGGAGAGCAGCGGTGCGGCAAAGGCGAGGTCATCGGCCAGCGGGATCTCCTCACCGGCCACATAGAGCAACGTGTTGCCCTGCTGTTCGATATAGGCGAAACGCGCATACTCACTACGCCACAGCTCGCCGTACTCGTTCAACAGTTCGAGCAAGGCGTCGGTGGTGATCGCCTCCTCCGGCTCCGGAAGGTAGTGGCCGGGCTTCACGTCGGTGGTGAAGGAGGCAAACCAACGGTCCAGCTCGTCGTCTCCTCGTACCAGTGCGGCACGCAGTTCGTGACGCAGCCTCTCCAGCTCTTTGCCTGTGATCAACCCAGGCTGTTCGCGCGGCTCGATATTCCGGTCGCTGTAGAACAGCTCCGTGTCGATACGCGAGACGGTATCGGCGCAGTAGGCAGCGGCCAGCTCGGCGACGGCCGGGGCACGGTAACCGACAGAGATAGTAATGGCGTCGTTCAGCGAAACACCGTGGTGCACCACGCCAGGCGGCAGGTAGAGGATATCGCCCTCGTTGAGGATGTACTCCTCCTCAGGCTCGAAGTCGGCGAGGATACGCACCGGCAGACCCGGGATGAGCTGTTCCGGCCCGCAATCCTGATAGGAGAGCTGCCAACGGCGACTGCCCGGCCCCTGGATGAGGAACACGTCGTAGTTGTCGGCATGTGGACCAACGGTGCCGTATTCCGGGGCAAAGCTCACCATCACATCGTCGAGCCGCCAGTTGGGCAGGAAGTTGAAACGCTCCTGCAGCAGGGCGAACTCGGGGATGTGCTTGTTCGCCTCCTGGACCAGGAGGGTCCAGTGGGTGTCGGGCAGGGAGGTAAGATCGGCCTCTTCAAACGGCCCGGTCTTCAGTACCCAGTCGCCGCCGTTCTCAAGAATCAGGCGTGACTCCACACCCTCCTCCAGCGCCAGGCCGCCCAACTCCTCCGGTGAGACCGGACAGGCGAAGTCGGGCAGGGCGTTGCGAATTACCAGCGGTTTCTTTTGCCAGTATTCGGCGAGGAACTCCTCGGCGCTCAGACCACCGAGTGGAAGAGCCATTAGATGTTTTTCGCCTGGGCGATGGCGTTGCCGATGTAGTTGGCCGGGGTCCAGGTCTTCATCTCGGCCTTAACGCTTTCGGGCAACTCCAGGGTGTCGATAAAGGCGGCCATGCCGGCGGCATCGACGCGCTTGCCACGGGTCAGCTCCTTCAGCTTCTCGTAGGGCTTCTCGATGCCGTAGCGACGCATCACGGTCTGGATCGGCTCGGCCAGCACCTCCCAGTTGGAGTCGAGGTCGGCCGCCAGTGCTGCCGGGTTGACCTCCAGCTTGTTGATACCGCGCATGGTGGAGCTGTAGGCGATGAGTGAGTAGCCAACGCCAACACCGAGGTTGCGCAGCACGGTGGAGTCGGTGAGGTCGCGCTGCCAGCGCGAGATCGGCAGCTTCATCGCCAGGTGGTCGAAGATGGCGTTGGCCAGCCCCAGGTTACCCTCGGAGTTTTCGAAGTCGATGGGGTTGACCTTGTGCGGCATGGTGGAGGAGCCGATCTCGCCGGCCACGGTCTTCTGCTTGAAGAAGTTGTTGGAGATGTAGCCCCACACATCGCGGTCGAAGTCGATGAGGATGGTGTTAAAGCGCGCCAGTGCATCGAAGAACTCGGCGATATAGTCGTGCGGCTCGATCTGGATGGTATAGGGGTTCCACTCCAGCCCCAGCGAGGTGACGAACTCCTCGGCGAAGTTGGCCCAGTCGAGGTCGGGGTAGGCAGAGAGGTGGGCGTTGTAGTTGCCCACCGCGCCGTTGATCTTACCCAGCAGCGGGATCGCCTTGAGCTGCTCGCGCTGGCGCATCAGGCGGTAGGCAACATTGGCGAACTCCTTGCCCACGGTGGTGGGGGAGGCGGGCTGGCCGTGGGTGCGCGACAGCATCGGCTGCTCGGCATACTCATGTGCCTTGGCGCGTACCGCGTCGATGATCTCGTCAACGGCAGGCAGGATCACGCCGGTGCGCGCCTCGCGCAGCATCAGGGCGTGGGAGAGGTTGTTAATGTCCTCGGAGGTACAGGCAAAGTGGATGAACTCGCTCACCGCTTCCAGCTCGGCATTGCCGGCGATCTTCTCCTTAAGGAAGTACTCGACGGCCTTGACGTCGTGGTTGGTGGTGCGCTCGATGTTCTTGACCCGCTGCGCATCCTCCTCGCAGAACTTGGAGACGATATCGTCGAGTAGATTGTTGGCGTGCTCGGAGAAGGCGGGCACCTCACTGATGGCATCGGTAGCGGCCAGTTTCTGCAGCCAGCGTACCTCCACCTCGACACGATGGCGGATGAGGCCGTATTCGCTGAAGATGGGGCGCAGAGACTCGGTCTTGGAGCCGTAGCGGCCGTCGACGGGAGAGACGGCGGTCAGTGAGGTCAGTTCCATATCACAATCCAGTTATCGGTTATCAAACAAGAGACGCGCGATCATACACCAAAGCCGCCACGCTTTTCTTCCTGTCTAACTGTTCGCTAGAATGCCGCGTTCTTAATTAAATGACCGTTGGGTAGACCATGAGCGCATCACACGACACCATCCGTGCCGTCCTGTGGCAGGACGATAAACTCAAGCTACTGGACCAGCGCCTGCTGCCGTCCCAGGAAATTTGGCTCGAATACGAAGAGTCCGATGCGGTGGCGCAGGCGATTACGGATATGGTGGTGCGCGGCGCCCCCGCCATCGGTATCACTGCCGCCTATGGCGTAGTGCTGGCAGTTCGCAAACGCCTGGCCGAGGGCGGAGACATCGAGGCGAATCTTGCGCACGACTTCAAGGTGCTGGGCGATGCCCGCCCCACCGCGGTCAACCTCGCCTGGGCGCTGGAGCGTATGCAGCGGGTACTGGCCGAGCTGCCCGAGGGGGCCGACAGGGTGGCCGCCATGCTGGCCGAGGCGAATGCCATCCATGAGGAGGACATCGCCGCCAACCTGAAGATGGGCGAGCTGGGGGCGGCGCTGATCGAGGAGTCGGAGTGCGGCGTACTGACCCACTGCAACGCCGGGGCGCTGGCCACCGGTGGCTACGGTACCGCCCTTGGTGTGATTCGTAGCGCCTTTGCCCAGCACCGAATCGGCCGTGTATACGCCGACGAGACCCGTCCCTGGCTGCAGGGCTCACGCCTGACCGCCTGGGAGATGGTGCAGGAGTCGATCCCGGTGACCCTGCTCGGCGACGGCGCCGCCGCCCACCTGATGAAGCAGGGCAAGGTGAAGTGGGTGGTGGTCGGTTCCGACCGCATCGCTGCCAACGGTGACGTGGCCAATAAGATCGGCACCTACAGCGCCGCCATCGCCGCCCGCCACCACGGGGTGAAGTTCATGGTGGTGGCCCCGACCTCTACCGTCGATATGTCGCTGGCCAGCGGCGACCTCATTCCCATCGAGCAACGCGGTTCCGATGAGGTGCTGGGGGTGGGCGGCCACCGTATCGCCGCGGAGGGGGCCGAGGCGTGGAACCCCGCCTTTGACGTCACCCCGGCGGAGCTGGTCGACGCCATCGTCACCGAGAAGGGGGTGGTTCTCAACCCAACCACCGAAAAGATGGCTGCCATGATGGAAAAATAAGCAAATTTTCTATGCATATAAGCTTGAGAGGCCCTAAACGGGCCTCTCTTCGTTTTTATTGCTGATGCAGTGGTTGAGAAGGGTATGGTATGATTTAGCCTATTTTATGCCGTATTGATGAATTAACCCTATGCACAGCAAGGATAACGGTTATCAATGACTGAGTTCGCCAAAGAAGTCCTCCCGATCAACATAGAAGAGGAGATGAAACAGTCCTACCTCGACTATGCCATGAGCGTAATCGTGGGACGCGCACTGCCCGATGCGCGCGACGGCCTGAAGCCGGTACACCGCCGCGTGCTCTACGCCATGCGTGAGCTGGGCAACGACTGGAACAAGCCCTACAAGAAGTCGGCCCGTGTGGTCGGTGACGTTATCGGTAAATACCACCCCCACGGCGATACCGCGGTCTACGACACCATCGTGCGTATGGCCCAGCCCTTCTCGCTGCGCTACATGCTGGTGGACGGGCAGGGTAACTTCGGCTCCATCGACGGCGACTCCGCCGCGGCGATGCGATACACCGAGGTGCGCATGGCCAAGATCGCCCACGAGCTGCTGGCCGATATCGACAAGGAGACCGTCGACTTCATCCCCAACTACGATGAGTCCGAGACCGAACCCGACGTACTGCCGGCCAAGCTGCCCAACCTGCTGGTCAACGGCTCCGCCGGTATCGCGGTCGGTATGGCGACCAATATCCCGCCGCACAACCTGACCGAGTCGATCAACGCCTGCCTGGCCATTATCGACAACCCGGAGATCGACATCGCCGGGCTGATGGAGTACATGCCGGGTCCCGACTTCCCCACTGCCGGTATCATCAATGGCGCCCGCGGCATCCACGAGGCCTACCACACCGGTCGCGGCCGCATCTATGTTCGCGCCCGTGCCGAGATGGAGGAGATGGACTCCGGCCGTCAGCGCATCGTCGTCACCGAGCTGCCCTACCAGGTCAACAAGGCACGGCTGCTGGAGAAGATCGCCGAGCTGGTGAAGGAGAAGAAGATCGAGGGGATCTCCGAACTGCGTGACGAGTCCGACAAGGACGGCATGCGCATGGTGATCGAGCTCAAACGCGGCGAAGTGGCCGAGGTGGTGCTCAACAACCTCTACAAGCAGACCGCGATGCAGAGCGTCTTCGGCATCAACATGGTGGCGCTGCTCGACGGCCAGCCCAAGCTGCTCAACCTCAAGCAGATGCTCGAGGCCTTTATCCGCCACCGCAAGGAGGTGGTCACCCGCCGCACCATCTTCGAACTGCGCAAGGCTCGCGAGCGCGCCCACGTGCTGGAAGGGCTGGCAGTGGCACTGGCCAACATCGACCCCATCATCGAGCTGATCAAGGCCGCCCCCAACCCCGCCGAGGCGAAGTCGGGACTGTTGTCACAGGTGTGGCAGCCGGGCGTGGTCACCGACATGCTCTCCCGCGCCGGTGCCGAGGCCTCGCGCCCCGATGGTTTAACTAAGGAGTTCGGTCTGGTGGAGGACGGCTACCGCCTCTCCGAGACCCAGGCCCAGGCGATCCTGGACCTGCGCCTGCACCGCCTCACCGGCCTGGAGCAGGACAAGATTATCAATGAATACAAGGAGTTGCTCGAAACTATTGAGGGACTGCTTGAAATCCTGAACAGCGCCGCACGCCTGATGGAGGTGATCCGCGACGAGCTGGTGGCGGTCCGCGACCAGTTCGGCGACGAGCGCCGCACCGAGATCCTCTCTACCCAGCTCGACCTCACCCTGGAAGACCTGATCAGCGAGGAGGACGTGGTGGTGACCCTCTCCCACGAGGGCTACGCCAAGTCGCAGCCACTGACCGACTACCGTGCGCAGAAGCGTGGCGGTCGCGGCAAGTCGGCCACCGCCACCAAGGACGAGGATTTCGTCGACAAGATGTTCGTGGCCAATACCCACGACACCATTCTCTGCTTCTCCAGCCGCGGCCGTGTCTACTGGCTCAAGGTATACGAGTTGCCGCAGGCGGGCCGCGCCTCACGCGGTAAGCCCATCGTCAACCTGCTGCCGCTGGAGGAGGGCGAACGCATTAACGCCATCCTGCCGGTACGCGAGTTCGCCGACGACCAGTACGTCTTCATGGCCACCGCCGGCGGTACCGTGAAGAAGACCCCGCTGAAGGACTACTCCCGTCCGCGCGCCAGCGGCATCATCGCCGTGGATCTGCTGGATGACGATACCCTGGTAGGCGTGGCACTGACCGACGGTCAGCGCGACATTATGCTCTTCTCCAGTGCCGGTCGCGTGATTCGCTTCAAGGAGGAGAACGTCCGTTCCATGGGCCGCGTCTCCCGCGGTGTACGTGGTATCCGCCTGGGTGAGGGACAGAAGGTGATCTCCCTCATCGTTGTGGATGAGGGCGAGGTGCTGACCGCCACCGAAAACGGCTACGGCAAGCGCACCCCGATGGACGACTACCCGGTCAAGGGCCGTGGCGGTCAGGGTGTTATCGCCATCCAGACCAGCGAGCGCAACGGTGATGTGGTCGGTGCGGTGCTGGTGGAGGAGTCGGAGGAGATCATGCTGATCACCGACGGCGGCACCCTGGTACGTACCCGCGTCGCCGAGGTCTCGTCGATGGGCCGCAACACCCAAGGCGTGCGTCTCATCAACCTGACCAAGAACGAAAAACTGATCGGCCTCGAGCGTATCGCCGAGTCCGATGAGGATGAATCCGAGGAGGAGGGTGAGGCCGATACCGAAGAGTAGGGCCTGACCTTCAATTAACAAAAAAATCTTTAAGAGGATATTGCATGTCACGTGTATTCAACTTCAGCGCCGGTCCGGCAATGTTGCCGCAGGCAGTAATCGAAAAGGCCCAGGCCGAGTTGCTCGACTGGAACGGCAGCGGTATGTCGGTAATGGAGATGAGCCACCGCGGTAAGGAGTACATGTCGATCGCCGAAAAGGCCGAGGCCGACCTGCGCGAGGTGATGAATATCCCCGCCAACTACAAGGTCCTGTTCCTGCAGGGCGGCGCCTCCAGCCAGTTCGCCATGGTGCCGATGAATCTGCTGCGCGGCGGCAATAAGGCCGACTACATCCTCACCGGCTCCTGGGGCAAGAAAGCGATCGCCGAGGCCAAGCGCTACTGCGAGGTCAACATCGCCGCCGACGCCTCCGCCCTCTCCGGCAAGTTCACCTTCGCCCCCGGTCAGGAGGCTCTGGAACTCTCTGACGACGCGGCCTACGTTCACTACACCCCCAACGAAACCATCGAGGGCGTGGAGTTCGATTATGTACCGGAAGTCGGTGACAAGCCGCTGGTGGCCGATATGTCCTCCAACATCCTCAGCCGTGCGATCGATGTCTCCAAGTACGGCATCATCTACGCCGGTGCACAGAAGAACATCGGCCCCGCTGGTTTGACTATCGTCATCGTGCGTGAAGACCTCATCGGTGAGGTGATCGATGCCACCCCGACCATGTTTAACTATGAAATTCACGCCAAGAACGACTCCATGTACAACACCCCGGCCACCTACAGCTGGTACATGGCAGGGCTGGTATTCGACTGGCTGAAGCAGCAGGGCGGCCTGGAGAAGATGGCCGAGATCAACGAGCGCAAGGCGGGCAAGCTCTACGCCGCCATCGACGGCTCAGACTTCTACGCCAACCCGGTCAGCCTCAATAGCCGCTCGATCATGAACGTCCCCTTCACCCTGGCCGATGCCGAGCTCGACTCCGTATTCCTGGCCGAGGCGAAGGAGGCCGGCCTGGTCACCCTGAAGGGCCACCGCTCGGTTGGCGGCATGCGCGCCTCCATCTACAACGCGATGCCGGAAGAGGGCGTCGATGCGCTGGTCGCCTTTATGGCGGAATTCGAAAAGAAGCACGGCTAAGCTTCGAGAGGATTTGGGGAGTTTAATAACAATGCATAAGATTCTGACACTGAACAACATCTCCGCCGCCGGCCTGGATCGCCTGCCGCGTGACAACTATGAAGTCGCCTCGGAGTTCCAGAACCCCGACGCGATCCTGCTGCGCTCGTTCAAGATGCACGACATGGAGATCCCCGCGTCGCTGAAGGCCGTTGGCCGTACCGGCGCCGGGGTCAATAACATCCCGGTCGACAAGATGAGCGATAAGGGTGTGGTGGTATTCAACGCTCCCGGCGCCAACTCCAACGCAGTTAAAGAGCTGGTCATCGCCGGCATGCTGATGGCCTGCCGCAACATCGCCCAGGCGTGGGATTTCTCCCGCAACCTGGAGGGCACTGACGAAGAGATCGGCAAGGCGACCGAGGCCGGCAAGAAGAACTACGGTGGCTTCGAACTGCCGGGACGCACCCTCGGTGTGGTCGGCCTGGGTGCCATTGGCGTACGCATCGCCAATGCCGCCCTGGCCCTTGGCATGAACGTGATCGGCTTCGACCCAGGCATTACCGTCAAGGGTGCCTGGCAGCTGGATGCTGCGGTGAAGCAGGCAGCCAGTGTCGATGAACTGCTTAGCAACTCCGACTTCATCACCTTCCACGTACCGCTGATCGATGCCACCAAAGACCTCATCAACGAGGAGCGCCTGAAGGGTATGAAAGACAACGTGGTGGTGCTGAACTTTGCCCGTAGCGGCATCGTCAACGACGAGGCGATGGTGGCGGCGCTCGATTCCGGCAAGGCCTACGCCTATGTCTGCGACTTCCCCACCAATCTGCTGAAGAACCACCCGCGCACCATCACCCTGCCGCACCTCGGCGCCTCGACCCGCGAGGCGGAGGAGAACTGCGCCATCATGGTGGCGGATCAGGTGAAGGAGTATCTGGAGAACGGCAACATCACCAACTCGGTCAACTTCCCCGAGGTGGTGATGCCGCGTGCCGAAGGCACCCACCGCCTGACCATCGCCAATGCCAACGTACCCAATATGCTGGGCCAGATCTCCACCGACCTCGCCAATGCCGGCCTCAACATCGTCGACATGCTCAACAAGTCGCGTGGCGACCTGGCCTACACCGTGGTCGATGTGGATCAGGCGATCCCGCAGCCGATCGTCGATGAGATCGCAGCGATCGACGGCGTGCTGGCGGTTCGGGTAATCAGCTAAACCACTATCTTGAGAAACAGCGGTGAGTATCGAGGATAAATTACAGGCAATTCGTCAACGCATCGACGCCCTGGATCAGGAGATGCAGCAGCTGCTCAATGAGCGTGCCTCACTGGCGCAGGAGGTGGCGCGGGTGAAGCTGGAGGCGGGCGACGACGCCGTCTTCTACCGCCCGGAGCGTGAGGCCCAGGTATTGCGTGCGGTAAAAGAGCGCAATCAGGGGCCGCTGCCTGCCGAAGAGGTGGCACGCCTGTTCCGCGAGGTGATGTCGGCCTGCCTGGCCTTGGAGCGTCCCATGACCGTCGCCTACCTCGGCCCGGCCGGTACCTTTTCCCACGAGGCCGCCCTCAAGCACTTCGGCCACTCCATGGTCGGCAGCCCGCTGCCGGCACTGGATGAGGTATTCCGTGAGGTGGAGGCGGGCAGCGCCGACTATGCGGTGGTACCGGTGGAGAACTCCACCGAGGGTGCGGTCAACTATACCCTCGACCTGATGCTGGCGACCCCGCTGCATATCTGCGGTGAGGTGGAGCTGCGTATCCACGACCACCTGATGTCGAAGGCCGGCGAACTCTCAGCCATCAAGCGGGTTTACTCCCACGGCCAGTCGCTGGCCCAGTGCCGCGAATGGCTGGACAGTAATCTGCCGGGGGCCGAGCGTATCGCCGTCAACTCCAATGCCGAGGCGGCGAGCCTGGCGCTGGAGGACAGCGAGGCAGCGGCGATTGCCGGTATCAGTGCCGCGGAGCTCTACGAGCTGCCGCTGCTGGCGCGCAACATCGAGGACAAGCCGGACAACACCACCCGCTTCCTGATCCTCGGCCACTGCGAGGTTCCCCCCAGCGGTGACGACAAGACTGCACTGCTGGTCTCCGTCCGCAATAAGCCGGGAGCACTCTCCAAGCTGCTTGAACCGCTGGCAAAAAACGGTATCTCCATGAGCCGCATCGAGTCGCGTCCCTCGCGCCAGGGGATGTGGGACTACGTCTTCTTCCTTGAGATCGAGGGTCACCAGAGCGATGAGCAGGTCACCCAGGCCCTCATCGAGCTTGAATCCGAGGCCTCTCTCTATAAGATACTCGGTTCCTTTCCCAAGGCTGTACTGTAGGGCCACAACCATGACCGACTTCCTTAAGCAGGCCGCACCCGGTGTCGCCGGGCTCCGTCCCTATCAGGCGGGCAAACCGATCGAGGAGCTGGAGCGCGAACTGGGCATCGCCAACATCATCAAGCTCGCCTCCAACGAAAACCCGCTCGGCCCCTCCAGCAAGGCCGTCGCCGCGATGCAGGCGGAGCTGGCCGATGTCTGGCTCTACCCGGATGGCAATGGCTTTGCCCTGAAGGAGAAACTGGCGGCACTACACGGCGTAACACAGGGGCAGATCACCCTGGGCAACGGCTCCTCCGAGCCGCTGGAGTTCGTGGTGCGCGCCTTCGTCCAGCCCGGTGACGAGGTGCTCTTCTCCGAACACAGCTTCGCCATCTACCCCATCGTCACTCAGGCGGCAGGCGGGGTAGGGGTGGCCGCCCCGGCGAAGGAGTGGGGCTACGACCTGGAGGCGTTGTCGCAGAAGATTAGCGACAAGACCCGCGTCATCTTCATCGCCAACCCCAACAACCCCACCGGTACCTGGCTGGGCAGCGAGGAGCTGGAAAGCTTTATCGCCTCTGTGCCGGAGAACATCATCGTGGTGGTGGACGAGGCCTACTACGATTACGCCTCGCATCCGGCCACCGGGGCCGAGGGCTACCCCAATGCCATCGACTGGGTGGCGAAATACCCCAACCTGATGGTGACGCGCACCTTCTCCAAGTCCTATGCCCTGGCCGGTCTGCGGGTCGGCTACGCCATCTCCCACCCACAGGTGGCCGACCTGATGAACCGGGTACGCCCACCGTTCAATGTGAACAACCTGGCGATGGCTGCGGCCGTGGCCGCGCTGGGTGACAGCGACCACCTGCAGGCCTCGGTGGAGATGAATGCCGCCGGGCTGAAGCAACTCTGCGCCGCCTTCGAGGAGATGGGACTCGCCTACATCCCCTCTGTCGGCAACTTCATTAGTGTCGACGTGGCACGTGACGCCAAACCGGTATTCGATACCCTGCTGCGTGAGGGCGTCATCGTTCGCCCTGTGGCCAACTACGGCATGCCGACCCACCTGCGCGTCACCGTGGGCAAGCCCGAAGAGAATGAACGCTTTATCGTCGCGCTGAAGAAGGTACTGGCCGCCAATGATTAATCGGCTGACCATCTACGGCGTCGGCCTTATCGGCGGTTCACTGGCCCGGGCGCTCAAGGCCGCCGGTGCGGTGGGCGAGATTGTCGGTTATGGCCGCTCCGTCGAGCCGCTGCAAAAGGCGCTCGAGCTGGGCGTTATCGATCGTTACGAAACCGACGCCGCGGAAGCACTACAGGGGAGCGACGTGCTACTGCTCGGCGTGCCGGTGGGGTCGATGGCGGCGGTACTGAGCGAACTGAAACCGCACCTGGAGCCGCAGACAGTGATCACCGATGTGGGCAGTACCAAGGGTTCGGTAGTCGGTGCGGCAGAGGCCGTGTTTGGCGAACTGCCGCCGCGCTTCATCCCCGGCCACCCCATTGCCGGTACCGAAAAGAGCGGGGTGGAGGCCTCCTTCGCCGAGCTTTACCAGAACCGTCGCGTCATTCTCACTCCCGAGGCGAACAGTGATGCTGAGGCGCTGGAGCTGGTGCGCTGGATGTGGCAACAGGCCGGTGCCGAGGTAATCGAGATGGCAGTGGTGCACCACGACGAGGTACTCGCGGCGACCAGCCATCTTCCGCATATGCTCGCCTTTACCCTGGTCGACACCCTGGCGCGGCTTGAAGAGCACGACGACGTCTTCCGCTACGCTGCTGGCGGCTTCCGCGACTTTACCCGTATCGCCTCCAGCAACCCGCAGATGTGGCACGATATCTGTCTTAACAACCGTGATGCGCTGTTGAAAATGCTCGGTCGATTCAGCGAGGAGCTATCATCGCTGAGCGCGGCAATTGAGCGCGGGGACGGCCAGACCATCCTGGATACCTTTACTCGCGC
>JBNKUL010000015.1:0-11382 GCA_050298555.1 Thiohalomonadaceae bacterium | reverse complement strand
GAGCTTGAACAGGTCCTCCTCGAACTTGGGCAGCTGGCCGGTGCCGCGCAGCGAGTCGCTGTTGACCAGGTAGGGAACGTAGGTCTCAGTATAGCCGTGCTCGCTAGTGTGCAGATCCAGCATGAACTGGATCAATGCCCGATGCATACGGGCCACCGGGCCGGTCATCACCGAGAAACGCGAGCCCGTTAACTTTACGGCCATTTCAAAATCAAGGCCCAACTTCTCACCCACATCCACATGATCTTTAGGCTCGAAGTCGAACTGGCGCGGCTCGCCCCACTTGCGCACCTCGACGTTGTCATCTTCGTCCTTGCCATCAGGTACGCTCTCATCGGGGATATTTGGAACACCCATGAAAATGTCATTCAGTTGGCTCTGAATATCTGACAACTTAACTTCTGCGGCCTTCAGCTTGTCGCCCAGGTCCGCCACCGCATCGAGCAGCGGCTGGATGTCCTAGCCCTTGGCCTTGGCCTGGCCGATCGACTTGGCGCTCTTGTTCTTCTCCGCCTGCAGGTTTTCGGTTTCGATCTGCAGCGATTTTCGCTCACTCTCCAGTCGCTCGATTGCCGCGACGTCGAGTTCGAATCCGCGACGTGCCAGTTGGGCGGCGGTGTTCTCCAGGTCGCCGCGGAACAGACGGGGGTCTAACATAGTCTCTGTTACCTTTTCGTTACTTAATCTTGTTCGTTAATCGTGTTCGTTTATCTGGGCGTTCCAGCTGATGATATGGCCCGGCTTCACGCTTGCACTGATGTGCTCCAGGATAGCGGCCACCTTTTCCGGGCGGTCGAAAAACTCCACCACCAGGGGTAGTTCCATCCCCAGGTCGATGAACTTGCTGGTGTGGATCTCACCCGAATCGCCGAAACCGGCGATGCCGCGAAACACGCTCACACCCTTGAGCTTTTCCCAGTCGTGCAGCCGCTTGAGCAGGCTCTCCAGTTGTGCCTCGCCCTCATTGAGGTAGAGGCGTACGACGGTAACCTCGGTCTGTTTCATAGCTGCCTCCCGACAAGCAGTCCCAACCAGGCGGCGGTGACACAGAGCGCCACGCTGACAAACATATTCAGCATCGCCTTCACCAGCGCGCCGCCCTCGATCAGGTTAATGGTCTCGATGGAGAAGGTGGAGAAGGTGGTGAAGGCGCCAAGAAAACCGACCATCACCAGCGCGCGCCACTCCGGCCCCAGGCTCGCCCGTTCCACCAACCAGGCGTAACAGAAGCCCATCAACAGCGATCCCAGCAGGTTCACCGCCAGGGTGCCGTAGGGAAAGCCCCGTCCCAGTAAGCTATAAACCGCGTTGGCGCCCCAGAAACGCAGCAGCGCGCCCACGGCACCACCGGCGGCAATGGCCAGGGTCTGTCCCATCAAACTGAAACTGTCTGGAAAATCATGCGGCTATTCTACCCGAGTTGGCGGCAAGTTGGGCCCCCGGCAACACACGCTAACAGATGTGGGCCTCACCCTCTCCCATCAGCAGGCGCCTGAGCGTCTCCTCCTCGACGGGACGGCTGAAGAGGTAACCCTGGAACTGCTCACACCCCATCTTGCACAGGGTGTGGAACTGCTCGTCGGTCTCGACCCCTTCGGCGATCACCTCGAGATTGAGGTGGGTGCCCATGTCGATGATGGTCTCGGCCAGTACCGCGCCGCGATTTGACTCATCCAGGTTGCGCACGAAACTCTGGTCCACCTTGAGCTTGTGCAGCGGCAAGCGCTGCAGATAGGTGAGCGAGGAGTAGCCGGTACCGAAGTCGTCGATGGAGAAGGTGATGCCCAACTGCCGTAGCGCCTCCATCTTGGCGATGGTCTCGTCGACATTGTGGACCAGGATCCCCTCGGTCAGCTCCAGCTCGATACGCGAGCCATCCACCCCGGTCTGTTGCAGCGCCCTCTCGACCTGCTGCACGAAGTCGGGCTGCTGGAACTGTCGCGGGCTGACATTGACCGCCAGCGTCGGCAGGGCATGACCATCGCCCTCCGACTCCAGCTGCTTGACCAGGCGGCAGGCACTCATCAGCACCCACTCGCCAATCGGCAGGATGAGGCCACTCTCCTCGGCCAGCGGAATAAACTCCGCCGGTGAGACCATTCCCCGCACAGGGTGGCTCCAGCGCAATAGCGCCTCGGCACCGATAATCTCGGCCTTACGGTTGTACTGCGGCTGGTAGTGGAGTTCGAACTGATCCTGCTTGAGGGCAAGGCGCAGGTCGTTATAGAGGTGCATGCGCTGCTCCACCGCCTGTTGCATGCTGGGAAGGAAGAACTGAATGGTGTCACGCCCCCCCTCCTTGGCGCGATACATCGCCGTATCGGCCTGTTTGAGCAGGTCATCCGCCGTCTCCTCCCCCATGGGGAAGAGAACGGCACCAATGCTGCTGGTCACATGCAGCTCCCGCCCCTGGACGGCAAAGGGGCGGGAGAGGGTCTCGCGGCACTTATCGGCGATCTCCTGCACCGCCTTGGCGGTTCGGTCCGGATCATCGTCCACCTCGGCAAGGAGGATGACGAAGTCGTCGCCCCCCATGCGGGCGACGGTATCTTCCGTGCGGATCGCCTTTTTCAGGCGCTCCGCCACAATGATCAGCAGCTCATCGCCAACGGCGTGCCCCAACGAGTCATTGATGGTCTTGAAGTTGTCCAGATCGAGCAGCAACAGGCCACCCATGTGCCGGTGACGCCGCGACAGGGTAAGCGCCTGTTCCAGCCGGTCCAGCAGCAGGCGGCGGTTGGCCAGGCCGGTGAGTGCGTCGTAGTAGGCCTGATACTCCAGCTGCGATTCTGCCTCGATGCGCTGACTGATATCGCTAAAGGTGATCACCACGCCCACCACCTCACCGCTTTTCAGGATCGGCGTGCTGTGGTACTCCACCGGAATGCTGTGACCATCCTTGTGCCACAGCACCTCATCATTAATGAAGTTGTGATTGCCCGTGCGCAGTGTGTTGCTCATCGGACACTCCTCCACCGGATAGGGGGAGCCATCGGCACGATGGTGGTGGATGAGCTTATGCATCGGCTTGTTGAGCATCTCGTGCGGCTCGTAGCCGAGGATAGCGGCCGCAGAGGGATTAACGAAGGTGGTGTTGCCGTTGATATCGACACCGAAGATCCCCTCGGCGGCCGACTCCAGCAGCAGGCGGTTCTGCTCCCCGGCCTCGTCCAGCGCCTCATGGGCACGCTCATGCTCATAGGCCAGTTTAAGCGAGTGCAGGATGGTGCGGTGGGAGCGCACCGCACTGCTGCTCACCATCACCAGGAACAGCACGATCATGCCGGCCATGGCCAGGTCTATTGTCTCACCCAGCTGCACAAAGCGCGCTGCCAGCGGCAGCAACGCCAGCATGGCAAACGACTGGAAGTAGAGGTTGATCGACGAGAGCGTAGTGACGGCGCCAGTCACCATACCGGCCAGGACAAAGGTAAGAAAAAGCTGGTGCGGCTGTGAGTCGAGGGGAAAGAGAAAGTAGGCTGCCGAGCCCCATACCACGGCCGAGAGCACGGTGCCGAAAAAGAAGAGGTTGCCCCAGTAGATCGGGTTACGCTCCTCGGGGCTCTCCGCAAGGTAGCGGCGATAGCCCATATAACGCGAGGCACTGACCAGCAGCACGGCCAGATACCAGCCAGCCACCAGCTCAGTGGCCAGCACTGAGGACTGGAGCGCGGCCAACAGGGTACCGTTGATGAGAATCGCAATCAGCGAGGTGGGCATCGCATCGGCGACCAGCTTGAGCTGCTGGTCGTAGATGATCTCGTGCTTGTTGTCGGTTGTAACCATTATTGTTGTTGTCTACTTATCATCAACTATTGAGCGATGGCCGCCCATGGCCTGCCTGTCCAGCTCGTCGAGGTGGTTGAGCTTATCAGTGATCTTCTGCTCCAGTCCACGCGGCACCGGACGGTAGTAGTGACGCTCCCCCATCTCCTCAGGGAAATAGGTCTCGCCCGCCGCGTAGGCCTCCGGCTCGTCGTGGGCATAGCGATATTCACGCCCGTAACCGAGCTCCTTCATCAGCTTGGTCGGCGCATTGCGCAGATGGATCGGCACCTCCAGCGAGCCGTTGGCCTGGGCATCGCTCATCGCCGCCTTATAGGCCATGTAGACCGCATTGCTCTTCGGCGCGCAGGCGAGGTAGACGATGGCCTGGGCGATGGCCAGCTCCCCCTCGGGCGAACCGAGGCGCTCCTGCACGTCCCAGGCATTGAGGGACAACTCCAGGCCGCGCGGGTCGGCGTTGCCGATATCCTCCGAGGCCATGCGCACCACGCGCCGCGCCACATACAGGGGGTCGACACCGCCATCGATCATGCGGGTGAACCAGTAGAGGGCCGCATCGGGCTTGGAGCCGCGCACCGACTTGTGCAACGCCGAGATCTGGTCGTAAAAGGCCTCGCCGCCCTTGTCGAAGCGGCGCACCCCGCCGGCCAGCACCTCGTTCAGCGTCTCCTCCCGCACCACCTCCTTGCCGTCCTGCTTTTCGGCCAGGTCAGCGGCGATCTCCAGCAGATTGAGCGAGCGGCGCGCATCGCCGTCGGCCACTTCGGCAATACGCCGCCTCAACTCATCGGCCAGTACGATAGGACGTTCGCCCAGACCGCGCTGTTTGTCGTTGAGGGCACGTAGCAGCACCGCATCGATATCCTCGGTCGTGAGGCTCTTCAGCACATAGACACGGGCGCGGGAGAGCAGCGCGTTGTTCAATTCAAATGAAGGGTTCTCGGTGGTGGCGCCGATGAAGGTGAAGGTGCCGTCCTCCACATAGGGGAGAAAGGCGTCCTGCTGCGACTTGTTGAAGCGGTGTACCTCGTCGACGAAGAGCACGGTGCCGCGCCCCATCGCCTGCGCCTGTTTCGCCTGTTCCACCGCGGCGCGGATCTCCTTCACCCCGGAGAGCACCGCCGAGATGGTGAGGAACTGCGCACTGGCGGTGCGGGCGATCATGCGCGCCAGGGTGGTCTTGCCGGTGCCGGGCGGGCCCCAGAAGATCATCGAGTGAAGGTTGCCCGACTCAATCGCCAGGCGTAGCGGCTTGCCCTCGCCCAACAGGTGCCGCTGGCCGAAAAATTCATCCGGCGACTGCGGCCGCATGCGGTCTGCTAGGGGGCGTAGTGCCTGATTCTGCTCTTGCTGTTGCTGCGAGAAGAGGTCGCTCACCCAGCCTCCTCAGAGACGGGCTCACCGATCACATCGACGCCGGGCGGTGGAGTAAAGTCGAAGACATCGGTATCCAGTTTTGGGTTGCGCACCATGGGGTCGAAGTAGAGACGCGTGGTCTGGCCAAAACCGTCCACCATCTCCATCGCGCGCAGGATCTCACCGTCCATCGCCAGCTTGACGAAGTCGAAATTGCTGTCGGGGTCCCTGGGATTGAGTTCCAGCCAGAAGAACCCCTCGTGCTCGCCCAGTTCGCGTATCTCGAAATTCTTCTCCAGTGGCTCGGTGGTGCTGAGCAGCAGCACCGGGGTGGAGCCCAGGGCATCGGCCTGGGGCTTGACCGTCACCTGCTCCAGGTCGCGGTCGTACATCCACAGGTTCTGACCATCGGCCACATAGAGCTGCTCGTAGGGGTTCTGGTACTGCAGGTGGAACATGCCGGGACGCTGCACCGCCATGATCCCCTCGCTCTTCTCGATAAGCTCACCGGCGGCGTTATTGAGGGTCTGCACGAAGGCCGCCTTAATGGTCTGCAAGTCGAGCAGGTAGGCCTCCAGCCGCTGCTGTCCCTCCCCGGCCTGGGCCAACGGGGCAAACAGCAGTGCCATCAGCAGTGCAAATAGGGGGAATTTTTTCATTGCTTAGTCCTTGGAGGGAGCCGGGGCCAGCACTTCGCGCGAGCCGTTGGATTGCAGCGGTCCGACCACCCCCGCCGCCTCCATGTCCTCGACCATGCGGGCGGCGCGGTTGTAACCGATCTTAAGGCGGCGCTGGATGCCGGAGACCGAGGCGCGGCGCGTCTCCAGCACGATCTGCACCGCCTCGTCGTAGAGGGGATCGCTCTCGCTGTCGCTGTCGGCGGTAAAGGAGCCGGCATCGCCGGGGAACAGCGGGCCGCTGCTCTCCTCCACGCCGTTGACGATCTCATCGAGATAGTTGGGTTCGCCGCGCTTTTTCAGGTCCTCGACCACTGCGTGCACCTCGTGGTCGTCGACGAAGGCACCGTGCACCCGCTGCGGCACGCCGTGGCCCGGCGGCAGGTAGAGCATGTCGCCGTGACCCAGCAGGGTCTCCGCCCCCATCTGGTCGAGGATGGTGCGCGAGTCGATACGCGAGGAGACCTGGAAGGCGATACGGGTGGGGATGTTGGCCTTAATCAGGCCGGTCAGCACATCGACCGAGGGGCGCTGGGTGGCGAGGATAAGGTGGATACCGGCGGCGCGCGCCTTCTGTGCCAGGCGGGCGATCAGCTCCTCCACCTTCTTGCCCACCACCATCATCATATCGGCCAGCTCGTCGACCACCACCACGATGTAGGGCAACGGCTCCAGCTCGGGGCGCTGCTCCTCCAGCTCGGGGGCGTCGGGCACCAGCGGCTGCCAGGTGGGGTCCTTGAGCGGCTGTTTGGCGTCAATCGCCTCCTTCACCTTTTTGTTGAAGCCGTTGATGTTACGCACCCCCATCGCCGCCATCAGCTTGTAGCGGCGCTCCATCTCGGCGACGCACCAGCGCAGGGCGTTGGCGGCGTCCTTCATGTCGGTAACCACCGGCGCCAGCAGGTGCGGGATACCGTCGTAGATGGAGAGCTCCAGCATCTTCGGGTCGACCATAATGAAGCGCACCTCTTTCGGGGTGGCGTTGTAGAGGATGCTGAGGATCATGGCATTGACCGCCACCGACTAACCGGAACCGGTGGTACCGTCCACCAGCAGGTGCGGCATCTTGGCCAGGTCGGCGACGGTGGGATTGCCGCTGATGTCCTTGCCCAGGGCCAGGGTCAGGGGCGACTTGGCGCTCTCGTAGACCTTGGAGCGGATGGTCTCGGAGAAGTAGACGGTCTCGCGGTGCTCGTTGGGGATCTCCAGGCCGATGGTGGTCTTGCCCGGTATTACCTCCACCACCCGCACGCTGGTAGTAGAAAGGGAGCGCGCCAGGTCTTTGGAGAGGTTGACGATCTTGCTCACCTTCACCCCGGGGGCGGGCTGCAGTTCGAAGCGGGTAATCACCGGTCCCGGATGGACCGCCTCCACCTGCACCTCGATATTGAAGTCGGCCAGCTTCATCTCCACCCGGCGCGAGAGCGCCTCCAGCGACTCGGTCGAAATCGGGTGCTGTGGTCCGCTCGGCTCGTCCAGCAGCGACAGGGCGGGCAGGCCGCCGTCCACCGCCGGGGTATCGAACAGCGGCACCTGCCTCTCCTGCTGTTCGCGCTTGCTTGGGGCAATGGGCTGGCTGATCACCGGCTCGATACGCGGCGGCGGGCGCTTCTCCACCTTCTCCTTCTCCACCGCCACGCTCTTTTCGCGCTGCTGGCGCGCCTTACGGGCGATGGCGTTCTCGCGCAGCATATCCACCCTGTCACGCAACCAGGAGAGCAGCGAGAGGGTCAACTCACCGGTCTTATCCATCAGCCAGATCCAGGAGAGGCCGGTAAAGAGGGTCACCCCGGTGAGGAACAGCGCCAGCAGGAACAGGGTGGTGCCGACGAAATTGAGGCTCTCTACCAGGCTACCCGCCACCGCTTCACCGAGGATGCCGCCGTCGCTCTGCGGCAGGCTCCCCTCGGTGCTGTGGAAGTGGAGAAAGGCGAGGGCCGCGCCGGTCATCATCGTCAGCAGGAAGCCGACGCCGCGCAGGGTAAGGTGGACCGTATGGGAGCCATCGACCTCCCTCCTCTCCTCCTGGTAGATGACCCAGGCGCCATAGGCGACCAGGAAGGGGAAGAGGTAGGCCATGCGGCCGAAGAGGTAGAGGAAGATGTCGGAGAACCAGGCACCGAAGCGGCCCACGGTGTTGTTCACATGGTCACTGATGCTGCTGTGGGACCAACCGGGATCAGCGGGGTGGTAGCTGACCAGGGAGAGCAGCATGATCACCGCCAACATACCGACCAGGATCAGCGCCCCTTCACGCAGTCCACGGTGCAAATGCGCACCGATGGCGAAACGCTCCCCCTTCTTTTGCGATGCCTGGGCCAAAAAACTTAATCCTGAAAAATAAAAAGGTTAAATAACGTATTGTTAATGCTTGTATGTTGCACTGTTAGGCCAGTTCTCTCAAGGCCGGAAGCACTATCTCTCCCGCTTCTACATTGACCCCGGCGCGCAGGGCATCGTTCCACTCCCCCGCCGCCAGTTTGAGGGCATAGGGGATGAGCGCGGCGGAGAGCGCCTGGGAGGCGCTACGCGGTACCGCCCCCGGCATGTTGGTGACCCCGAAGTGGACCACCCCTTCGTGGAGATAGGTGGGCTCGGCCCAGGTGGTGGGACGGGTGGTCGCGATGCAGCCCCCCTGGTCCACCGCCACGTCGATGATCACTGAGCCGGGCTGCATCGCCGCCACCTGCTCGGCGGAGACCAGGTGGGGCGCCCTGGCACCGGGGATCAACACCGCGCCGATCAGCAGGTCGGCCTCGCGCACCGCCTGATCTATGGAATCAGCGTAGGGGTAGAGGCCGGTGACATTGTTGCCCAATGCACGCAGGGCGGCGAGCTTGTCGCGGTTGCGGTCAAACACCGTCACCCGAGCCCCCATCGCCGCGGCCATGGCGGTGGCATTGCCACCCACTACGCCCCCCCCCAGCACCGCCACATGACCGCGCTCGGCGGCGGGAAGACCGCCCAGCAGCAGTCCCTTGCCACCGGCCGGGCGCTGCAACAGGCGGGCACCATTCTGCGCGGCGATGCGACCGGCGATGTCGGACATGGGTGCCAGCAGCGGCAGCGCTCCCCCCTCGCTTACCGTCTCGAAGGCGACACCGGTAAGGCCGATCTGCAGCAGCGATTGCATCAGCGCCGGCTCAGCAGCGAGGTGGAGGTAACAGAACAGCAGGTGGTCGGCACGCAACAGCTCCAGCTCCTGCGGCTGCGGCTCCTTGACCTTGATGATCATCGTCGCGGCCCCATATAGCTCCGAGGCCGTCGGCACGATGGAGGCACCGGCGGCACGGTACTCCACATCGCTGTAGCCGCTGGGCTCACCGGCACCATGCTCGACGAACAGGGCATGCCCCTGCTTCACCAGCTCCGCCACCGCGGCAGGCACCAGGCCGACGCGCCCTTCGAGCGTTTTTACCTCGCGCGGGATACCGATCTTCATTATGTCTCCTTTACCCAAGAAACAGCATTACGTAATATGCCCGAGTTTCTTACTTGATTATTTGCCGGGGGATCGACAACGATTCCCGAGTCTACCACACGGAGTTTTCAACCATGAGCGAAGCCAAGCACTGTCGTCTACTTATCCTCGGTTCCGGCCCGGCCGGTTATACCGCCGCCGTCTATGCCGCCCGTGCCAATCTTAATCCCGTGCTGGTAACCGGCATGCAGCAGGGCGGTCAGCTCACCACCACTACCGAGGTAGACAACTGGCCCGGCGGCGCCGAGGGACTCTCCGGCCCGCAGCTGATGCAGGACATGCTGGCCCACGCCGAGCGCTTTAACACCGAGATCATCTTCGACCACATCCACAGCGCCGACCTCTCCAGCCGCCCCTTCACCCTCAGCGGCGACTCCGGCAGCTACACCTGCGACGCCCTGATTATCGCCACCGGCGCCTCCGCCATGTACCTGGGGCTGGAGTCCGAGGAGGCCTTCAAGGGCCGCGGCGTCTCCGGCTGTGCCACCTGTGACGGTTTCTTCTACCGCGGCCAGAAGGTGGGCGTAGTCGGCGGCGGCAACACCGCCGTGGAAGAGGCGCTCTACCTCTCCAACATCGCCGAGGAGGTGACCCTGATCCACCGCCGCGACACCTTCCGCGCCGAGAAGATCCTGGTCGACCACCTGATGGATAAGGTGGAGAACGGCAACATCAAGCTGGCCACCTTCGAGGAGGTCGACGAGGTGCTGGGTGACCAGTCCGGCGTCACCGGTGTGCGCCTGAAGAACAGCCAGGACGGTTCCACCCGTGAAATCGAGCTCACCGGCCTCTTCATCGCCATCGGCCACAAGCCCAACACCGACCTGTTCCAGGGGCAGCTGGAGATGGACCACGGCTACATCGTCACCCGCAAGGGGAACGACGGAAACGCCACCGCCACCTCCGTCGAGGGCGTCTTCGCCGCCGGTGACGTGGCCGAGCCCAACTACAAGCAGGCCATCACCTCCGCCGCGGCCGGTTGTATGGCGGCACTGGACGTGGAGCGCTTCCTGGAGAGCTAAGGCGATCCAGAGCAAACAAAAAAGGCGCCTTCCGGCGCCTTTTTTGTTTCCGCACTAAGTATGTAACTCAGTGCTCACCCGCGGGCCCACCCAGCGGCGAGTCGGGGGAGGAATCCTTTTTCTCCTCCTCACTCCCGGTCGTGGCACCGCCGGTGGGCTTCTGGTCGCTGTCGCTCCAGTCGGCCGGCGGACGCACCTCTTTGCGGTTCATCAGGTCGTCGATCTGATCGGCATCGATGGTCTCGTACTTAATCAGGGCAGCAGCCATGCTGTGGAGGATATCCTCATTCTCCTTCAGCAGGGTCTCGGCACGCTCGTAGTTGAGGTCGATGAAGTGGCGGATCTCCTCGTCGATGATGTGGGCGGTCTCATCGGAGACGTTCTTGTGCTGGGTCACGGAGCGGCCCAGGAACACCTCGCCCTCCTCCTCGGCGTACATCAGCGGGCCGAGCTTCTCTGAGAGGCCCCATTTGGTGACCATGTTGCGGGCCATCTCGGTGGCGCGCTGGATATCGTTGGAGGCACCGGTGGTCACCGCCTCGGGGCCGAAGATCAGCTCCTCGGCGATACGGCCGCCGAACAGGCTGGAGATCTGGCTCTGCAGCCGCTGCTTGGAGTAGCTGTAGCGGTCCTCCTCGGGCAGGAACATCGTCACGCCGAGTGCTCGACCGCGTGGAATGATCGTTACCTTGTAGACCGGATCGTGATCGGGAACCAGCAAGCCAACGATCGCGTGGCCGGACTCGTGATAGGCGGTCAGCTTCTTCTCGTTCTCGCTCATGACCATCGAGCGGCGCTCGGTGCCCATCATGATCTTGTCTTTGGCCTTGTCGAACTCTTCCATCGACACCGTGCGCTTATTCGCGCGCGCGGCAAGCAGTGCCGCCTCGTTGACGAGGTTCGCCAAATCGGCGCCCGAGAACCCGGGCGTGCCACGCGCGAGCACCGACGGCTTGACGTCGCTGCCGACCGGCACCTTGCGCATGTGCACCTTGATGATCTGCTCGCGACCACGCACGTCGGGCAGCGGCACGACGACCTGGCGGTCGAAGCGGCCCGG
>JBNKUL010000014.1:0-15709 GCA_050298555.1 Thiohalomonadaceae bacterium | reverse complement strand
AGTGTTGGCCTCGACGGTGGGGGCCGTGCTGGCCATTGCCATCGGCGTGGTGGGGCCGGCACTGGCGATGGGCAAGGCGATCTCCAGTGCCCTCGATGCGCTGTCGCGCCAGCCCGAGGCGGAGAAGTCGATCATGCGCACCCTCTTTATCGGCCTGGCGATGATCGAGTCGCTGGCGATCTACGTGCTGGTCATCGTGCTCATTGTGCTGTTCCGCAATCCGCTGTTTGAGTACCTGGTCGGCTCGTAGGGGAGGTAGGGCATTGGAACTGAACTGGACCACCTTCGTCCTGGAGATCATCAACTTCCTGGTGCTGGTGTGGCTGCTTAAACGTTTCTTCTACCTGCCGGTAAAGGAAGTCATCGTCCGTCGCCAGCAGGCGATCGAGGCGCAGTTGCAGCACGCGGATGAGAAGCAGCAGCAGGCGGTGGCACTGCGTGGGCAGTACGAGAACCGTCTTGCCGCCTGGGAGCAGGAGCGCGAGGCGGCGCGCCAGCAGCTGTTTCATGAGGTGGAGGAGGAGCGCCAGAAGCTGCAGGGAGCGCTGCAGCAGGAGCTCGAGGCGGAGCGGCAGAAGTCGGCGGTGCTGGCCGAGCGGGCGCTGGCCGAACAGCAACGGCAGATAGAGGTGCAGGCCCTGGAGCAGGGGGCGCGCTTTGTCTCCCGCCTGCTCGAGGCGGTCGCCTCGCCCGAGGTGCAGGACAGGCTGTTCGACCACCTGCTTGAACAACTCCGGCAGTTGCCGCCGGCACAGCGCGACGCACTACAGTCGGTGGCCAATAACTCCACCCCTGTGGCGGTGGAGGTGTTGAGTGCCTACCCCCTCAGCGAGGCACAGCAACAGCAGTTGCGCGAGCAGATCGCCGCGCGGGTCCCCCACCACCTGCAGTGTGAATTTAACCAGGACCGTAAGCTTATCGCCGGGTTGCGCCTGACGGTCGGCCCCTGGGTGATGCACGCCAACCTGCACGACGAGTTGAAGACCTTTGCCGCCATCGCCTATGAGCACTAAGCCGCCCCCAAGCCTGCTCGCCAGCCAGGCCGCCTGGCTGGAGCACTACCGTTACGGTCTGCGCCTGACCGAGCAGGGCAAGGTGGTGTCGGTGGGTGATGGCATTACCTGGATCTCGGGACTGCCCTCGGCACAGATGGATGGCCTGGTGGTCTTCGCCGATGGTAGCCGCGCCATGGTCTTCGACCTCAACAGCGATATGGTCGGCGCGGTACTGCTCGATGAGAGCGAGCAGCTCGCCTCCGGCATGCCCGCCTACCTGGCCCACGAGCAGCTCAGCGTCCCCTGCGGCGATGGCCTGAGCGGTCGGGTGGTCGACCCGCTGGGGCGCCCCCTCGACGGCCTGGGGAGGCTGGTCGATGTGGAGAGCCGTCGTATCGAACAGCGCTCGCCGCCGATCATTGCGCGCGACTTTGTGCAGCAACCGCTCTACAGCGGCATCAAGATCATCGACACCCTGATCCCCATCGGCAAGGGGCAACGCCAGCTGGTGATCGGGGATGAGGGGCTGGGGCGCAGCTCGCTGGCGATCGACACCGTGCTGAACCAGCACGACCAGCAGGTGCACTGCATCTACGTACTGATCGGCCAGAAGCGTTCCACCATCGTCAACACCATCGAGACCCTGCGCCAGCACGGCGCCCTCGACTACACCACCGTGGTGGTGGCCGAGGCGAGTGCCCTGCCGGGGATGCAGTACCTCGCCCCCTTCGCCGGCTGCGCCATGGCCGAGGCGTGGATGGCGGCTGGGCGTGACACCCTCATCATCTATGATGACCTCTCCACCCACGCCAAGATCTATCGCGAACTCTCCCTGCTGTTGCGCCGTCCGCCGGGGCGCGAGGCCTACCCCGGCGATATCTTCTCCATTCATGCGCGCCTGCTGGAGCGCTCCACGGTGCTTAACGCCGCCCACGGTGGCGGCTCGATGACCGCACTGCCCATCGTCGAGACCCTGCAGGGGGAGATCAGCAGCTACATCCCCACCAACCTTATCTCCATTACCGATGGTCAGGTCTATCTCGACCAGAACCTCTTCGCCGGCGGTTTTCGTCCCGCCATCGACATCGCCCGCTCGGTCTCACGCATTGGCGGCCAGGCACAGCACCCGCGTATTAAGGCCGAGGCGGGGCGGATGAAGCTCGACTACCTGCAGTTCCTCGAGCTGGAGGTCTTTACCCGCTTCGGCGCCCGCCTCGAAGAGTCGATGGAGCGGGCGATACGCCGTGGTCGGGTGTTGCGTGAGATCCTCAAGCAGGAGCGCCTCGCACCATTGCCGGTAGAGTTTCAACTCGCCTGGTTGATCGCCTTCAACGAGGGGCTGTTCGATGGCGTGGCGTTGGAGCAGGTCGCCACCACGCTCAAGCGATTGCAGCAGCAGGTCGCCACCAGTGGCCTGCGTCTGGATGAGGAGCGCCAGCAGTGGCTGCTGGCCGTGCGTGGCTGGTTGGGGGGACAGGCGGCGGGAGAGGACGATGGGCCGCTATCGCAAGGTTGAGCAGCAGCTCGGCCAGCTGCAGGAGCTGCAGGGTATCGTCAGCTCGATGAAGACCCTGTCGCAGCTTGAACTGCACAAGCTCGGCGGACTGGCCGCAGGGCAGCACAGCATGGTGCGGACACTGGAGCGGGTGGCGGCCGACTACCTGCAGTTCCACCCTACGCCAGAGGTGAATGAGGGACAGCTGCTGTGGCTGGTGATCGGCTCGGAGCGCGGTTTCTGTGGGGACTTTAATGCGCAGCTGGTGAAGCAGTTGCTGCAGCGCTGCCCGGAGTGCCGCGAGCAGCCGCAACGGGTGATGGCGGTGGGGCGAAAGCTGTGGATACGTATGGAGGAGGCGGTGCCCGGTTTCGTGCCGCTGAGCGGTGCCAGTGTCAGCGAAGAGCTGCCGCAGACCCTGACACAGGTGGTCGCCGAGACCCAGCGGCAGCTCAACGGGCAGCAGCTCGTCGGTCTACAGCTGCTCTACCACGCCGATGAGCAGGGCGGTATTGTGAGCCACCGCCTGCTGCCACCCGACATTGCCGCTAGTGATTCGCCCCTGACCACTCCGCCACTTCTGCAGCTCGAACCCTCACGGTTTTTCGCCGAGTTCCTGCAACACTATCTCTATCTGGCGATGACGGAACTGTTCACCGTCTCACTGCTGGCCGAGAACCACCAGCGGGTACAGCACCTGGAGGGGGCGGTAGGTCGGCTTGAGGAACGCATGACGGTGTTGGGCAGCCGTGCCCGCACCCTGCGCCAGGAGGAGATCACCGAGGAGATTGAGACGATCTTGCTCGGCTCCACTCCCATCGCCCCCGTGGTGGATGAGGGCGGATAAGCGTCTTAGTGGAGGTAGCGCCCGCCCGCCGCCACGGCGATGGTGATAAGGCCGAGGATCATGTTGATGCCGACCAGGTCGCGGATGCGGTCGATGTGCCCCTTGCCCTCGGGCCAGACCTGGGCGGTAACGGCGCGCTTGAGGCCGCGGTAGGGGACGAAGAAGACATAGAGGAAGATGGCGACCATCAGCAGTCCCAGGCCGTGCATGATGTGCACGTGCAGCCCCACGTTGGCCATGCCGCCGAACACGGTGAAGAGCATCCAGTAGCCGCTGCTGAGCAGGGTGGCGATGGCGGCCCACACCCAGGGGAAGAAGCGGCCGAACACTCCTACCCATAATGGCTGACGCAGCGGCGGGTCCAACAGCTCGGCGGCGACCGGGCGCAACATCTGGTGGGCGAAGAACATGCCCCCTACCCAGATCACGGCGGCGAGAAGGTGGAGGGTTATGGCGATGCTCATGTTAAGTACTCCGTATTACTTTTCGGTGGGGGTGGTGGCGGCGATGTAGCGCTTGAGCCAGCCACGCACCCGTTTGCCCAGGTCGTTGAGCTGGGCGCTGAACTGGTGGTCGGCGCCCGCTAGTTTGATCTGGCGGTAGCTGAGGGTGAGCCCCAGCTTCTCATCGTAGTCCTGTGCCACGTCGGCGTAGGCGGGGCGTACCTGTACATCCTCTTCACTGCTGCGGCGGGCCATATCGTAGCGCCGCTTGGCACTGGCGATGATGCCGTGGCGGTCGCGGCCGCCGTAGATGTCGAGGATGGCCAGGTTCAGCAGTCCCATGCCACGGGCGGCATCGAGGCGCGGCTCCTCGTTGGCGCTCCCCTCCAGGCCGATGGCGATAAGGCCGCGTACCGAGGGGGCGAGGTTGTCGCGCAGGTAGTCGATGGCCGCATGCGCCCCCATGCCGTGGCCGACGATCACTACATTGGTGATAACGGTGCGCTTTTCAAGCTCGGCCAGGGCGGCGGCGATACGCGGGCGCATGGCATCGAGCTGCTCGAGGGTGAGGGTCGCGCTGTCGCTGTGGGGTAGCTGCAGCGACAGGGTGTGCCAGCCCGCATCGGGTAGTTGGCGGCGCAGGGCCTGGATCGGGCCGGGGTAGTCGGGGTGGCCGTTGAGGTCGTGCAGCAGCAGTACCGCGCCGTGTGATACCCCCCGGGTCTGCTGCTTGAACAGGGCCAGTACCTCGCGTCCTTCCACCTGCAGCATTATCGCCTCGCTCTCCGGATCACTGCTTTGGATGCGGACGCGCAGGTCGGCGGCCAGCCTGGCCTCGGCGTCCAGTACGGGGGCCTCTGGGGGCGCTTCGGCAGGGGGCGCCGCCCCATCCGCTGCGGGGGCGGGGGGCTCCTGGGCATACACGGGGGCGCGGGCGGTGGCCAGCAGGGCGAGCAGCAGTATCAGGGGGCGGCTTAGTCTCACGGTTTTTATCAAAATTGCTGTGAATGCTGGGGCAGTATACGGCAGCGGCGGGGGATGCCCAAATGTCGCAATGACCGCCCAGAGCGGGTACTATTCGGGATTCGATTTTTGGTGTGCCGGCCACAGCAATGCATATGGTGCGGTGCGAACAACAGATAGTTACCTATTATAGAGAGGCGTGAAACCATGGCCGATTTCCAGATTGCCCCCTCCATCCTGTCCGCTGACTTTGCCCGCCTGGGTGAAGAGGTCGATAACGTTATCGCATCCGGTACCGACATCGTCCACTTCGACGTCATGGACAACCACTACGTGCCCAACCTCACCATTGGCCCGCTGGTGTGCGATGCCCTGCGCAGCCACGGCGTGACCGCTGACATCGACGTGCACATGATGGTCAAGCCGGTAGACCGCATCATCCCCGATTTCGCCAAGGCCGGTGCCACCTACATCACATTTCACCCGGAGGCCTCCGAGCACATCGACCGCTCCCTCTCCCTGGTGCGCGAGAACGGCTGTAAGTCCGGCCTGGTATTCAACCCGGCGACCCCGCTGAGCTACCTCGACTACGTGATGGACAAGGTCGACATGATCCTGCTGATGTCCGTTAACCCCGGCTTTGGCGGCCAGAGCTTCATCCCGGCCACCATGGACAAGCTGCGTCA
This sequence comes from Thiohalomonadaceae bacterium, assembly GCA_050298555.1. Classification (GTDB taxonomy): domain Bacteria; phylum Pseudomonadota; class Gammaproteobacteria; order Thiohalomonadales; family Thiohalomonadaceae; genus JAPHSX01. The sequence goes on along the minus strand of JBNKUL010000014.1, from coordinate 10,280 downwards.
GGCACGCAAGATGATCGACGAGTCCGGCTACGACATCCGCCTGGAGATCGACGGCGGCGTAAAGGCGGATAACATCCGCGAGATCGCCGAGGCGGGCGCCGACACCTTCGTTGCCGGCTCCGGCATCTTCGGCTTTGCCAACGACAACGATCCCCACAAGTACGACACCATCGTTAAGCAGTTCCGCGATGAGCTGGCGAAAGTCGGCAGCTAAGCGCTAATACCCGGTCGTAGTACCGTGAGGGGTTGTGTCTTCCGGCACAACCCCTTATTTTATGCCGTTAATCCGACTTTTTTAGTGAGATATTGGTTATGTCCATCAAGAAACCCGAAATGATCCTCATCGACGTCGATGGCACCCTGGTCGACTCGGTTCCCGACCTGGCCTACTGTGTTGACGAGATGATGAAACAGCTGGATATGCCGGTACATGGCGAGGCCAAGGTGCGCGAGTGGGTCGGTAACGGCGTTGAGCGCCTCTGTCGCCGCGCCCTGATCGGCCAGCTTGATGGCGAGCCGGATGACGCGCTGTTCGAGAAGGCCTACCCCATCTTCCTCGAGCTTTACGCCGAGAACACCTCCAAGCGCTCCTGCCTCTATCCGGGTGTGGAAGAGGGGCTGGATTACCTGCAGGCACAGGGCTACAAGCTGGGCTGCGTCACCAACAAGGCGGAGGCGTTCACCCACCCGCTGCTTAAGGACCTGGGCATCTTCGACCGTTTCGATATCGTCATCAGCGGCGATACCCTGGCGAAGAAGAAGCCCGACCCGCTGCCGCTGCTGCATGGTGCCGAGCACTTCGGTGTGGCGCCTGAGAACGCCATGATGCTGGGCGACTCCATGAGTGACGTAAAGGCCGCCCGTGCCGCCGGTTTTCAGATCATCTGCATGAGCTACGGCTATAACCATGGCGAGGACATCCGCGACTACAACCCAGACGCGGTGATCGATTCCATGGCGGAGCTTAAGGACATTCTGTAAACTCGCCCTACTGCCAACAATAATCATCCAAGGGGGAAAACGGTGAGAGAGAACTTCGACGAGCGATGGTGGCGCTAATCACGTCCGCCATCGAACCGTCTCATAACCGTTTACCCCTTATCAGGTGATTAGCATGACCCCGCAACAATTCGCACAACTGGCCGCCGAGGGCTACAACCGCATCCCGCTCATGCGCGAGGTGCTGGCCGACCTCGATACGCCGCTCTCCACCTACCTCAAGCTGGCCGCCGCGCCCTACTCCTACCTCTTCGAATCGGTACAGGGGGGCGAGAAGTGGGGGCGCTACTCCATCATCGGCCTGCCTGCCCGCACCGTGTTGACGGTGAGGGGGCACGAGGTCACCGTTACCACCGACCACCAGGTGGTGGAGCAGGAGACGGTGGAGGACCCGCTCGCCTTCATCGAGGCGTTCCAGGCGCGCTACAGGGTGCCGGAAGTGGATGGCCTGCCGCGCTTTACCGGCGGCCTGGTCGGCTATTTCGGTTACGACACCGTGCGCTACATCGAGCCGCGCCTGGGCGAGTGCCCCAACGAGGACCAGCTCGGCAACCCCGATATCCAGCTGATGCTCTCCGACGAGGTCGTCGTCTTCGACAACCTCAGCGGCAAGCTCTACGTGGTGGTGCATGTGGACCCGAGCGAGGCCGCGGCGCAGCAGAAGGGCGAGACCCGCCTGCGCCAGCTCATCGCCCAGCTCGACGAGCCGCTCAGGCGCCCGCCCCACGTCCCGGCAAAGGAGCTGGGTGAGGAGGACTTCGTCTCCGGTTTCACCCAGGAGGGGTTCGAAGAGGCGGTGGCCAAGTCCAAACAGTACATCACCGATGGCGACATCATGCAGGTGGTGCTGTCGCAGCGCCTCTCCATTCCCTTCGAGGCGCCACCGCTGGACCTCTACCGCTCGCTACGCAGTCTCAACCCCTCGCCCTACATGTACTTCGTCGACTGTGGCGAGTTCCAGATCGTCGGCTCCTCGCCCGAGATCCTCACCCGCTATGAAGAGGGTAAGGTCACCGTGCGCCCCATCGCCGGCACCCGCCCGCGCGGCAGGGACGAGGCCGAGGACAGGGCGCTGGAGCAGGACCTGCTGGCAGACCCCAAGGAGCTGGCCGAGCATTTAATGCTCATCGACCTGGGGCGTAACGATGTCGGCCGCATCGCCGAGACCGGTTCGGTCGAGCTTACCGAAAAGATGGTGATCGAGCGCTACTCCCACGTCATGCACATCGTCTCTAACGTCGAGGGCGTGCTGAAGAAGGAGATGAGCGCCATGGATGCCCTGCGCGCCACCTTCCCAGCCGGCACCGTCTCCGGCGCGCCGAAGATCCGCGCCATGGAGATCATCGACGAGTTCGAGCCGGTCAAGCGCGGTGTCTACGCCGGTGCCGTCGGCTATCTCGGCTGGCACGGCAACATGGACACCGCCATCGCCATTCGCACCGCCGTGATTCAGGACAAGACCCTCTACATGCAGGCCGGTGCCGGCATCGTTTACGACTCGGTTCCCAGGAATGAGTGGGACGAGACCATGAACAAGTCCCGCGCCGTGTTCCGCGCCGCGGCGATTGCCGCCAAGGGGCTGGATAACGGTCAGCACCGCTAAATGCGTCGCCCCCTCTTTGGGGGGGCGACGCATTAAGGCCTGCGAGTTTTACCCTACGGACAACTCGCCGCCACTCCCGCCTCCCCATCAACACCAGACACCGCCGACCACGCCGTACTTTTCGCCATGGTGAAGAGGCACTCGGTGCTGCCTATCAGTTTGGGGCCGGCCATGCCGGGCTCGGTGGTGTAGCCCCAGGAGTTGACCGAGATCACCGGGCCGCTGCCTGCCGCGGTATCCATCGGCTGGATCCAGGGGCCGCCGGAGGCGCCGCCTGAGAGGCCACAGCTGGCCAGCCACCAGTTGTACTGGCCGTTTTCGGTCATGTCCTCGGCACAGTACATAAAGTTGGGGTCGGCGCTGTAGGAGTAGCCCAGGGCGTGGGTGAAGTCGATGCTATCGGCACCGGGCACGCCGTCGTTGGTGAAGGGGACGCTAAAGCTCAGCGGCTGGGGGGCGGTCGCGCTATCGAGTACCGTGCCGGCGCTATCCGTACCGGCATGGGCGCCGCTGTCGTCAACCACGTAGAAGGCGTAGTCCCAGGCGATATTGTCGGGGAAGGTTCGCGTGGTCCAGTCTCGGTCGACCACGCCGAAGCTCGGTAGCCAGCAGCCGAGTGGGTCATTATCGCAGTTCAGGTCAGTGGCGCTGCCGCTGGTACCTGCCTGGTCGGGGATGAACAGTACGTTACGGGCAAAGGCCTTGTTGATATCGTCGTAGATGCAGTGGGCCGCGGTCAGCACAATCGAGCGGCCGCTGGTGCCGTCCTGTACCACGGTGCCGGAACAGACGTAGCCGCTCCACGGTCCCTTGCGTTTCTTGTTCGCCGGCATCTCGAAGTAGATACGCCCGGCGGCACTCTGTATCTCACCTCCATCGCTCCAGGCGGCATTGGTGATGGTATCGCCACTACCGGGATCGCCGCCGCCACTGCTACCGGTGTCGACGCTAAAGCCGAGGATGTCGGAGGTGGCCGTGTTGCCGCGTCCGCCGGAGCTGTCCTTCGCATCAACCCACCAGGCCCAGTCGCTGCTGTCGGTGAAGCCCTGCAGGGCAATGCTCCAGTTGTCCGCACTGCTCAGGGTCGGGGTGAACTGCTGTGTGGTAACGCCGTCCGGATAGCGGATGGTGAAGGTAACGGACTTAATGCCGCTCTCATCGGTGATGGTGGCGGCGAAGGTATGAGCACTCCCGATCACCGCGCCGTTGGCGGGGTCCAGGGCGGTGATCTCGGGTGGGGTGGTGTCTTTGATGGTACCCGGTTTCACCATCGGTTGGGCATCACCGAGTGGCGCACGCTTTTCGGCGGCCACCTGGTGGCCGTAGGGCTGGAAGCTGCCGTCCGGCAGGCGCAGGTACCCCAGGCCGCGCCTGTCGATGAGCAGGTCGCGCGGGATTGCGGCGGCGCGGCGTGCCGCATTCCAGTGCTCGACAATGCGCGCCTTTTCGCTGCTTAGCCTGGTGGGGGCGGCGATAGTGTCTGTGGGCAGTAGCAGGCTTGCCGTGATCGCGATGCCGCTGAGAAGGAGTGATGGATATGCAGAAATGGGATGACGGCTCATGATTAATCTCCCCTGTGAATGTGCTGAGGCAGGAGGCAATGATTGCTAAATATAGCTCAAGGAGGGGCGATGAGCCTGCCGGTGTCGAGAATGGGGCCTAATCAGCTTGTAGCCACTTTGCGATTAACCTCTTCAACTCGTCGACCTTCAGTGGTTTGGAGATGTAGTCGTCCATGCCTGCTTCGAGGCAGCGCTGCCGATCACCGGCCATGGCATTTGCGGTCATGGCGACGATGGTGCGGTGTTGCCCTGTACCGCTTTCACTTTCACGTATTTTTCGGGTCGCCTCGTAGCCGTCCATGACTGGCATTTGCATGTCCATAAAGATCAGGTCGTATGAGTTGCCCTGGTGTTCAAGTGCCTCGGCACCATTGGCTGCGGTGGTGACGTGCAGTCCCATTGTTTCCAATATCTTTTTTGCCACCATCTGATTTACCCGGTTGTCTTCCACCAGCAGGATATGGGCGCTTTTGACTGGGGTGGATGAAACCTCGGCGCTCTCTTTCACTGGAGTGGCCGGGACCTCAAGGTTGGCGTCACTCTCTTCAGCAATGGGCAGCGGTATACGGAACCAGAAGCGGGCACCCTCTCCCAGCGTACTCTCGACCTCGATCTCTCCTCCCATGGCCTTGACCAGCTCTCGGCTTATCGTCAGCCCCAGTCCCGTGCCGCCATATTTCCGTGTGGTGGAGATATCGGCCTGGGTAAAGGGCTTAAATAGTGTGGGCAGCACCTCGGGGTCAATGCCAATGCCGTTGTCCTGTACCAGGAACTGATAGTGCCCCGTCTCCTGCGGCGTTACCTGAACCTTGACCTCACCGTCACGGGAAAACTTAACGGCATTACCGACGAGGTTCATCAGCACCTGCTTCAGCCGCAACTCATCGCCGATAACATGGCGAGGACAGTCTGCGGCGATCTCCACCTTCAGCTCTACCCCTTTGGCTTGTGCTGAGGGCAACAGGATATTTTCTATCTCCCGCAAGGTCGCTGGCAGGTCAAAGCTGCGGCTTTCCAGCTGTAGGTGTCCCTCCTCAATTTTGGACAGGTCCAGGATCTGGTTGATTAGGTTGAGCAGGTGGTCGCCGGCAAGGTTGATCTCCCTGACGTGGTCTCGGTGTGAGGCGTCGAGGGTCTCATCGTCCTGCATGATTTGTGAGAACCCCAGTATGGCGTTCAATGGGGTACGCAGCTCATGGCTCATGTTGGCAAGGAAACTGGATTTGGCGCTATTGGCATTTTCGGCATTTTGTTTTGCCGCGGCCAACTCTTCAGTCTGCAGTTCCAGTAGTTTGGTGTTGATTAGCGCATCCCAGTATTCGCCATTGGAACGCTCAATTTGAAAGTAGAGGAATAGGTAGTAGACGACGAGGGAGAAGTCCAGGGCATAGGCAATGGGGGAGGCGTGTGTGCTCAGAATGGTGACGGCCGGGATGAGAAGCAATACCGCAAGATAGGTCTGGCAAAGGCGTTTCCAGATAAAGGTGGCAACGGCGGCACCGCCGGCGATTCCGACGGTCATTAGCAGGATCACCACCGATTCGGTGGTGACGCCATACTGCAGGTAGTAGACGGAGATGAATATGCCCCAGCTAACCGAGGTGACCATAACCGCCACGGAAAAGACCCTCTCCCAGCTGGCGATGGTCTCCGCCGTTTTGTACTTCAGGGCACGCAGGATAAACAGGCGTGATGCGGCACTGGCTGCAAGCAGTAACAGCAGCAGGTAGTAGAGTTGCGGCCTGTCACTGTCGATATCGGTAAACAGGCTACAGACCAGGTAGGCGACGAGAATGATGATTGAGCCGGGGATTGAACGCTTGGCAAAGTCCCGGTCTGCGACAAGGTTCAACTCATCGATGACGCTACGACTGAGTTGTGTCAGTCTCTGATCCCAGTATCCATGTATTGCCTTTGCCACAGTTATCTCTACTCCTGCTTTTCTGACTGGATGGCCAGAAAAGCGTGTGTCGTCAGTGGGCGTCTTTATCAAACAAGTACCCAGTGTCTATTGACTGAGGCGGAAACGCCTATGCCCATACTATATGAGAGGAATGGAGAGGCTCAGTATCACTAGACATCTGTTGATCATGGATAGATAAGCAGTGCATTTCAAGTCTACCGGTCACGCCCAGAACATAATCAGAGAGAGCCTCAATGGGCTCATACCGCTCTAGCTATGGGCACTCTTGCCCGCCTCATCCGGCAGCATGTCACGCAACTCGTCGCGTATCTTCAGCAGTTTCGGTAGCTGGTCAAGGAAGATGTCTACCAGCCTCGGGTCGAAGTGCTTGCCGCGTTCGTCCTTGAACAGGTTGACGATACGGTCGAGCTCCCAGGCCTTTTTGTAGACGCGCTCACTGCCAAGGGCATCGAAGACGTCGGCTATCGCGGTGATGCGCCCGTAGATATGGATCTCCTCACCGCTCAGCCCCTGGGGGTAGCCACTGCCATCCCACTTTTCGTGATGCTGATGGGCGATGATGGCGGCGGCGCGCAGGATGGGGCGTTTCGAGTGCCTGAACATGTCGTGGCCGAGGGCGGCATGGGTCTTCATCACCTCGAACTCCTCTACATCGAGGCGTCCCGGCTTGAGAAGGATGGCGTCGGGTATGCCCAGCTTGCCGATATCGTGCATGGGGGAGGCGATCTTCAGCAGCTCCGCCTCCTGCGGGTCGAGGCCGTAGGCGAGGGCGAAGATGCGTGAATACTCGGCGACCCGCTTGACGTGGTTGCCGGTCTCTTTGGAGCGTGTCTCACCCGCCTCGGCCAGGGTGTAGATGATGCGTTTATGGGTGTGTTCGATCTCGTGATGGAGCATTGCCGCCTCAAGGGCATGGCCGGTGTAGGTAGCGGCGAGTTGCAGGTGCTTGATATCCGCCTCGGTGAACTTGCCGGCAGCGGTCATTTTGTTCACGGCCTGGTAGGCGGCGAACACCTTTCCTTCACTGTTGTGGATTGGCAGGGTGATGATGTTGTGGGTGTGGTAACCGGTCTCTTTGTCTACCGACTCGTCAAAGCGTGCATCGGCATAGGCGTCATTGATAATGAGTGGCTCGCCACTGGTGACCGTGTGGCCGACACAGCCCCTGGCGGCGGGGATGCGCAGGGCGTCGACGCCATGGGCCACCTTGGTCCACAGCTCCTGCGTCTCATCGTCCACTAGCCAGACGGCGCAGCGGTCGGCGACGATAATCTCGCGCCCCATGTCGGCCAGCAGGATGAGCAGCTGGTTCAGCTCCTTCTCCATGGCGATACGGCCGACATAGCGGAAGATCACCTCCAGCATCTGTTCGGCGCTCAGGTCGTTAGCCTGGCCGCGGCGGTTCTCGAAGAGGTTATCGTAGTCCGTGTGCATTGGTGTGGTAACCCGTTTTTCTTGTCCTGGTGAAGGCGCAAACCAGGTGCAGCCTGTTCCCCTACGCAGTCTTCTCGCTGCTATACCCATTCATCGTAATGCAGATAGATATTATTGCAATCTCGTCAGGGCGATACGGAATTACGTCACAGAGCCGCTACGGGTTAACCTCTTTATCAAGATTCCGAAAGGTCGCTTCCAGCTCATAGTGGAAGTCCTGAAACTCCTCTTCGCTCATATAGTGCTCGGCCATGTGCAGGGCATTGTTGGCCAGTTTCAGGTGGATGTGGGCGTTCTCCCTGTTGCCCTGCCGTGCATAGGTCAAGGCGGTGTTGATGTGCTGGCGGGTTGCGTCGCACAACTGCTCGGCAAGGTGGGGTTGTATCGAGACCCTGGATGAGCGGCGGCGGAAATAGCGTGTAAGGCCGTGAAGAATACCCGTGCCCTCGGAGGGTGGGGCCTTGGGGCCGGAACTGCGCGTCGAATGTGTGGGCAACTCGCCTGACCGTTCGTTTGAGCCGGCCTGTTCGCTTAAATCGGTGATATGGCGTTCGAGTGGGGCAAGGGCCTGGTTCATTCCCGTTGCGGGATTGTATTGGCGGTAACCATTAAGCCTTTGGTGCATTATTTTGGCGTGTAATTGTGTATAGAGCCGCTTTAACCAGGCCAACAGGCCGTCGTGACTATTCCGTTGTTCCATGCATGATTCCGTGCCGATAAGGGCTTTCCGGGCATTGTAGGCCCGTCGTTGAAAATGTATAGCACCAGTTTACCCCAGCCGGAATACAAGGGTTGCAGGGATTTGTTGCACAAAAAAGGGCCGACGAATCGGCCCTCATTTCCTTTGAATCAATACGTTGTCTACATAACCGTGCCGAAGTTGTCGTCCTTGGCGTAGGCCGGTACCTCCAGACCTGCGATTCGGCACCCCTGAGCAATGGGGCCTCCGGGGAACAGTTCATAGAGATGTTTTATGCCGCCGTCGATATGGAACTCCTCGTCCAGGGCGTCGTGCAGTTCGCGCAGGTTGATGCGCTCCTCGTGGTGGAAAAAGTAGTCCTGCAGATCGAGCAGCGCCTTGACGTGCTCTTCGGTCAGGGTAACCCCCTCGCTTGCGGCCAGCTCTGCCGCCCTGGCGAGGCTCCAGCCCTCGGGGGCATGGGGGAACTCGGATGCCGGTCTGGGTGGGGCAGTGCCGATTTCATAGGATGGTTGGAACATTTTCATCACCTCCTCTCTCGGTCAGTGAGTTATCACGTATCGAGTCTAGCGCAATATTCCCGAGTTTAAAGCTTGGTCATAGCGATGGTGGGGCTACTGAGGACGAGTCAATAGAGTGCATTTATGGGGGGGGCGCTCCCTACAGCGGCTACATGCTCATTCCGAAACGTCGTACAGGGCTGTATAGTGTGCGCCTCACTTACTACAGGAAGCCTCTCATGTCTCAGCTGCCCAACTGCCCCCAGTGCAACTCCGAATATACCTATGAAGATGGTGCGATGTACGTCTGCCCCGAGTGCGGCCATGAGTGGAGCAAGGAGGCAGGAGCGGAGCCGGCGGATGAGGGACTGGTGGTGATGGATTCCAACGGTAACCGCCTGCAGGACGGTGACACGGTGACGGTGATCAAAGACCTCAAGCTCAAGGGCGGTTCATCGGTGGTGAAGGTGGGGACCAAGGTGAAGAACATCCGCCTGGTTGACGGCGATCACAACATCGACTGCAAGGTTCCGGGTATCGGGGCGATGATGCTGAAGTCGGAGTTTGTGAAAAAATCATAACTGGTTCACAGAATCCTCATCACTCGAAATAAACGTTAAAGTCCGGGAGGGCGGCTGCCGTTACATATCTCGACACTGAAAAACACTGATAAAAACGAGAGATATGTATGTTTAGAACACCGCTAAAGAGAGCAATGCTCTATGTGGCCATGGGCCTGGCCTGTGCCCCGTGGTTCTGGGGGGAGATGGACGCTAGGGTCCTCTATTCGTTTGCCGGGGCGACCCTGTTTCTGGCGCTGAAACCCGCCCCGGTGGAGGAGGAGGCCGTCAGGCAGCCGGTCCACTAGCGCCAGCAGAGGCGGGCTTGCTGGGTTGTGCCTGAGCGCTGCGATCGCGCTTTAGCCACAGCCTTACGGCGATGTAGAGACCGTAGGGAATCAGGAACGCGAGCCAGGGCAGCAGTTCGCCGCTAATCAGCCTTTGGTAAAAGGCGCTGATATTGAACTGGCTGTTTGCCGCGTTGAGGAGGAAGGGAATACCGAACAGGCCGCCGCCGAAACAGAGCAGGAACAGCAACCACTCGCGGAACAGGATACGATCCCAGCGTTCCCACTTTTCTGACTGACCAGCTTTTTCTTCATTATTTTGCATCTGTCTAGCCTCTTTATGCCTCAACTTTCGACTGGGTGAGTCTCTTCCGGCGGAATACCCTCACAAAAGCTACGCTCTAATTCATTAACTTACAATAGGTTACAACACATTCCTTATAAGTGTCTATAACTATACTGAAGTAATGATTGACGAAATCCCATGCCAAAAGGGCGGGTTGCTGGATGGGAGAAGCGCACGGTGGCTGGCGGGAGAATAATATCCCAACAAATTCAGTGGTTTATCGATAAAACAGGGGCATCACGCCGCTTCAGGCGGTTTTGCGTGGCCAAATCCTCTTTAGCAACTTCAGCGCCGTCATCACCACTATTCCGACCGCCACACCGGCCAACATATCGGCCGCCAATGTGGGCAGGGCCTGTAGTAGG
>JBNKUL010000013.1:0-26283 GCA_050298555.1 Thiohalomonadaceae bacterium | reverse complement strand
TTCTTTTTCGTCCCGGTCTTGGCCAGATATCCGGCGAGCTTGAGGCGCTGCGCCTCACCGCCGGAGAGGGTCGGCACCGGCTGGCCGAGGCGCAGGTAGGAGAGGCCGACCGCCTGCAGCGGTTCCAGTACCCTGTGAATATCCTTTTCGTCCTTAAAGAACTGCAGCGCCTCGGTGACGGTGAGCTCGAGGATATCGGCCACCGATTTGCCGCCGACCTGCACCTCCAGAATTTCATTCCGGTATCGCTTGCCGTTGCAGTCGGGGCAGCGCAGATAAACGTCGCTGAGGAACTGCATCTCCACGTGTTCGAAGCCGGAGCCGTTGCAGGTGGGGCAGCGGCCGTTGCCGGAGTTGAAGCTGAAGGTGCCGGGTTTGTACCCGCGCTCCTTGGCGATCTGGGTATCGGCGAAGCGCTTGCGGATTGCATCCCAGGCGCCGACGTAGCTGACCGGGTTAGAGCGTGAGGACTTACCAATCGGTGCCTGGTCCAGCAGTACCACATCGTCGACCAGTTCGTGGCCGTTGATCGCGCGATGGGCGCCGGGGATCTCCTCGGGCCTGCCTTTGATCTTGGAGAGGGCGTTGAACAGGATGTCCTGCACCAGGGTCGACTTGCCGGAGCCGGAGACGCCGGTGAGGGTGACCAGGCGATTGAGCGGGATGCGGACATCGAGGTCTTTCAGGTTGTGCTCGGCGGCGCCGAGGATCTCGATGTGGCCGCTCTTCTCATCCGGGCGTTTGGGCTCGGTGGATTCGGCGACGTGCAGCTCGCCGTTGAGGTATTTAGCAGTGAGGGATTGCTTGTCCTTCACCAGCTGTTTCGGCGTACCGTAGAAGACGATGTTGCCGCCGCGCTCGCCGGGGCCGGGGCCGATGTCGAGGATGCGGTCGGCGCCGAGCATGATCTGCGGGTCGTGCTCGACCACCAGCAGGGAGTTACCCGCATCACGCAGGCGGCGCAGGATGCCGTTGATGCGGTCGATGTCGCGCGGGTGGAGGCCGATGCTCGGCTCGTCCAGCACGAACAGGGTGTTCACCAGCGAGGTGCCGAGCGCGGTGGTGAGGTTGATGCGCTGCACTTCACCGCCGGAGAGGGTGCGCGACTGGCGGTCCAGGGTGAGGTAGCCGAGGCCGACGTCGATGAGGTAGTTGAGGCGCGAGCGGATCTCCTCGAGCAGCAGCTCGAAGTCGGCCGCCGACTTTTTCTTCTTGTTGAATAAATTATCGAAGAAGGACTTGGCCCGCTCCAGCGGCAGCTGCATCACGTCGAAGAGGTTGAGGCCGGGGAGTCTGGCGTAGAGCTCATCGTCCATGGTGACGAGGTCGGCACGGAAGCGTTCGGCCGGGTCGAGCACCGCGTCGGCCTCCTTCTTCGTGCCGATGCGGAAGTCGAACACCTCGTCTTTTAAGCGTGCGCCGTGGCAGCTGGGGCAGACGTCGTAGCTGCGGTACTTGGAGAGCATGATGCGGATGTGCATCTTGTAGGACTTGCTGACGAGGAAGTCGAAGTACTCCTGAACCCCGTACCAGCTCTTCCCATTACTGAATCCACCTTGAGGCCCCTCGCCGTCGATCACCCACTGCTTCGTCTTCTCATCAAGGTCGCGCCACGGGGTGTCGAGGTCGATCTTGCGCTTGCGGCCGTAGCGCACCAGGTCCTCCTGACACTCCATCGAGTAGCCGCTACGGAACGGTTTGATCGCACCATCCCTTAACGATAGCGAGTCGTCGGGGATCACCAGGTTCCAGTCGATGCCGATGGTGCGGCCGAAGCCGCGGCACTCCTCGCAGGCACCCAGCGCCGAGTTGAAGGAGAAGAGGTTGGGTTGCGGTTCCCTGTAGTGGATGTCGCAGGCGGCGCAGTGCAAGTCCGACGAAAATTTCCACGGCTGCTGTTCGGGGGCGTCATGGTTGTAGACCGCGCACTTGCCGTGTCCCCTCTCCAGGGCGATCTCCAGCGCCTCGGTGAGGCGGCCGCGGTTGTCGCCGTTGAGGCGCATGCGGTCCTGCACCACCTCGATGATATTTCCCTCTTCTGAATGAAGGCGGGTATAGCCCTGCTGCTCCAGTACCTTCTTTATTTCATCATTGGTGAAGTTGTGCGGCACTTCGATGGCGAAGGTGACGATGAGGCGCGGCTCACCGTCCGCCTCTTTCATCAGCTGCTCGTAAATGCCATCGGGGTTGTCGCGCTGAACCTCGCGGCCGCAGCCGTGGCAGTAGAGGGTGGCGGCGCGGGCGAACAACAGTTTGAGGTGGTCGTTCAGCTCGGTCATGGTGCCGACGGTGGAGCGCGAGGTGCGCACCGGGTTGGTCTGGTCGATGGCGATACTGGGCGGAATGCCTTCGATGGCTTCTACCTGCGGCCGGTCCATGCGATCGAGGAACTGCCGCGCGTAGGGGGAGAAGGTCTCGACGTAGCGCCGCTGCCCCTCGGCGTAGACCGTATCGAAGGCGAGTGAGGACTTACCTGAGCCGGAGACCCCGGTGACCACGATCAGCTCCCCCAGCGGCAGCTCCAGGTCGAGGTTCTTCAGGTTGTTCTGGCGGGCGCCTTTGATCTTGATGTGGTCGTTGGCCATCGGTGTCTGTTTCGTTCGCTTTGGTGGGCGGGACATTGTCGGCGCATGCACCAGGGGCTGCAAGGGGAGACGCGGTTATGGCTGGCGGGATCGGCAGGGATGCCTCAGCAGCTGACTACCCGGTTCCTGCCCTCCTCCTTGGCTCGGTAGAGGGCCTGGTCGGCGAGCTGCACCAGACTGGCCGGAGTGCTATCGCGTTGCGGGGTGAGGGTGGCCGTGCCGATGCTGATGGTGACCGGCACGACCTCCTCCCCCACCCTGTGGTGCAGCGACTCGACGGCGCTACGGATGCATTCGGCAATGGTGTTGGCGCTGGTGCTGGGGGTATCGGGCAGGATCAGGGCGAACTCTTCACCGCCATAGCGGCAGGCGATGTCCAGGGGACGCTTCACCTCGGCGGCGATGAGGGCGGCAATAAGGCGCAGGTAGTCATCTCCCACCTGGTGGCCATGGTCGTCGTTAATGCGCTTGAAGAGATCGATATCGAGCATGGCGAGGCTGATGGGGGTGGCGTTACGCACCGCGGCACCGTATTGCCGCTCCAGCTCCTCATCGAAGCGGCGACGGTTGCTGAGGCCGGTGAGGCCGTCGGTGTGGCTCATGGCATCGAGGCGGCGATTCGCCTCCTCCAGTGCCGCCGTCCGTTCCTTTACCTGGCGGGCCAGTTCCTGGGCGGTCTGTTGTTCTATTGCAAGACGTTGTTGGTGCTCCTCATGCCTGCGCTTCGCCTCCGCCAGGGTGAAGATGGAGATCTGCAGCATGACCGCCAGTTGCATGACGAGGTCGGCGGTGTAGCCGATGCCGCCCCAGCCGAGCTTGTCGGAGGCCGAGGCGATGACGGCTAGCAGAAAGACGAGCCAGGCGGCAAAGAAAAAGCCCGCATCGCCCTGAAGCCGGCGCCACGCTATGAATGAGGCGAGGAGCAGGAGGGTGGCGCTCAGTAGTACCAGCATCAGGCATGCCCGTACCGCCAGACTGTAGGGAAAAAGAGGCAGGGAAACGATGAGCAGCAGGCTAAGCAGCGACAGCCCCTGCAATAGCCAGACCCCTTTGGGGCAACTCTCGCTTAAGGAGAGGAAGTGGTGGGCAAAACGTAGTGCGGCGAAAAGCGCCAGCGACATAAAGAACGGAATACTGTACTGCTGCAGCGTGGGGGAGTGTGGCCACAGGTACTGATAGCCCAGGCCAAACAGTGAGGCATGGAACATTCCCAGGGTGATGATATAGATAGTGAGGTAGGCGGTGGCCCGTTCCCGGGTGAAGAGAAACAGCAGACCATTGTAGAGGGAGAAGGCAAGTAGCACGCCAAAGTAGAGTCCCTGTGCAGCCAACTCCTCCTGCTCGTGGATATAGAAGTCATGCTCATGCCACAACTGTAGCGGGGCAAGCAGCGAGCCCTGGTTTTTGATGCGGACATAGAGCGACAGCAGTTCACCGCGGGGTAACGGTGGTTTGAAAAGGAAGTTGCGGAAGGCATAGGGACGGCTGGCGTAGGGGAGCTCGTCGCCGGTGCTGACCTGATAGATCACCTGCCCCTGATGGACCAGGTAGAGATTGATTTCATCCAGCAGCGGGTAGTGGAGTTCGACGAAGTGGTCGGCATCGGGGGGATTTCGGTTGATAAGGTCAAAGCGCAACCAGTAGGCGGCGTCGGAAAAACCGAAGCTGCTGGCCGTGCCCATGACGGGGCGCCACGCCATCTCCTGCCGGGGCTGCAGCAGCTGCTCGATCGTCAGCTGGCTACCGGGGTCGACCAGGTATTGGCTGACGGCCGCGACGTCATACTGGTGCTGTTGCGGGGTAAGGGTGAGGAGGGGTGCATCCATGCTTTGGGCCGCTGCAACCACAGCCTGCAGCAGCAGCCAGCAGAGTGCCAGGGGCCGCAGTATGGCCCTGCAGGGTGTCGTTACAGGCGGTCGAGACATTTTTTGACATTTTTTTATAGTTTGTCTGCCTCAGTGTAGATAATCGCTGCCGTTTCACCACACAGGCCATTGTCAGAATCTTTGCCTATGACCGGCCGTTATTTTGAACAGTGAGCTGCTGGGGCGGCGGGCCGGGGTGTCTAGAGCGCGCTCTGCAGGCGGTAACCCACCCCCTGCTCGGTGACGATGTAGCGCGGGCGGGTCGGCTGGTCGCCGAGCTTCTGGCGCAGGTGGCCGACGAGGACGCGCAGGTGGTGGACCTCATCCTCATGACGTTCGCCCCAGATCTCGCGCAGGATACGCTGGTGGGTGAGTACCTGCCCCGCGTGGCTGATGAGCAGGTGCAGCAGCGCGTACTCCTTGCGGCTCAGCATGATGCGCTCGCCGTCGACAAAGACGCCGCGGCTGGCGAGCTCTACCCTCAGTCCGCCGTACTCGTAGACCGTTTGCTCCTCCTCCGAGGTGCTCTTGCGCCCACGCAGGGTGGCACGGATGCGCGCCATCAGCTCCGAGATGCCGAACGGCTTGGTGACGTAGTCGTTGGCGCCGGCATCGAGCGCCTCTACCTTCTCCGCCTCGTCGGAGCGTACCGAGAGGACGATGATCGGCAGCTCGCTCCACTCGCGCAGGCGCTGGATCAGCTCCTTGCCGTCCATGTCGGGCAGGCCGAGGTCGAGGATCAACAGGTCGGGTGTCACCTCGGCACACAGTTGCAGCCCCTCCGCCGCAAGACGTGCCTCGTGCACGGTGAAGCCGTGCGCCTCCAGGCTGATGCGCAGGAACTTGCGGATGTGGGGGTCGTCCTCCACCACCAGGATGGTACCCGTTGTCTCACTCATGTGATTCCTCCACTTCTACTACCGGCAGGGTCATGCGGATGCAGCTGCCTCTGCCCTGCGGATTGGTGTGTGCCTCGACGCTACCGCCGTGGGCAACGAACATGCCGCGGCAGATGGCGAGCCCAAGGCCGGTGCCCTGGCGGTTGCGGTCGCCTTGCTGCGAGGTATAGAACATCTCGAAGACGCGCTCGCGCTCGGCATCGCTGATGCCGGGGCCCTGATCGCAAATGGTGAGGGTGACGAGGTCGCTGTCGTGTGTCACCGCTATGGTGATCGCTGCCCCCGGCGGGGAGAAGCGTGCGGCGTTGTCGAGCACGTTGACCAGGGCCTGTTCGATCAGCACCCCCTGCACGTAAAGCAGCGGCATTTCGTCTGCCACCTTGATCACCACCTGCAGCCCATCGAGTTCCTGCGCCAGCCGTTCCACCACCTTGCCGATGATGTCGTTCACATCCACCCAGCTGCGCGAGGGGGTGAGGGTGCCGCCGCCGAGGCGGGTCATGTCGAGCAGGTTCTGGATATAGCGGTTGAGCCGCTTGGCCTCGTCGAGCACGGTCTGCAGCAGCTCCATGCGTCCCGCCGCGTCGATGGTGTCGGGGTATTCGATAAGGCTGGAGGTGGAGCCGATGATCGAGGCGAGCGGGGTGCGCAGGTCGTGCGACACCGAGGAGAGCAGGGCGGTGCGCAGCCGCTCCGCCTCGGTATGGATGCGCGCCTGCTCCAGGTCGGCGACCAGCAGGGCGCGCTCCAGGGTGAGGCCGGCCAGGTCGCAGAGCATGCGGGCCAGCTCCTGATCGTCCTGTTGCAGTGCCGGGGTGAAGAGTTCCACCGTGCCGTGGTTGTCGTGGGCGGTGCTCAGGGCGAAGTGGTGGCCATCCCCATTGCCCCCGCCCCTCTCCCCCACGGGCTGGGCGGTGGGTTTACCGTGCCGGTTCAGGGTGATGACCGTGGACTCCTCCCCCTTTTGCAGCGTCACCTGCGCGGTGCAGTGGAAGGTGCGGGCAAGGTGGTGTGCCAGGGCGTGCAGTACCCCGTCGCTGTCGGCGGCCGAGGCCATCAGGCGGGTGAAGTGGTTGATGTTGGTCAGCCGTTGCACCATGTCGCGGTTACGCGCCATCTCTCCCTGCATGCGGGCGGCCAGCTTGCCGGTGAGGATCGCCACCAGCATGAAGAACAGCAGGGTGGCCACCTCGCCGTCGTCATGCACCGCCAGGCTGTAGAACGGTTTGGTGAAGAAAAAGTTGTAGCTGAGGAAACTGAGCAGGCTGGTGTGGATTGCCGCCTCCATCCCGGCACGCCCAGCCGTGACCAGGACCGCAATGAGAAACACCAGCGAGAGGTTGGCGTGGGGCAGCAACACGTGGGCGCCAAAGGCGAGGGGGGTGGCAATCAGTACGCTGAGTAGCGCCAGCGAAAGGGCCTGGGTTCGTCTGCGCCAGTCGACGTTGTGCACATTCATCTCCACGGTTGTTGCCGGCAGATGATAGCAGCATGGTTGGCGCGAAGGGGAATATAAAAAAGATATAAAAATTTTACGTAAAAATTAGGTGCCAGCGGGGATGGCGGGGAGAATAATCCTCCCCCTGCTGTCTTTGTATTGGGGGCCTGCAACGCATGGGTCTTTCGTTTGTCGGCCGCCTGTTGGGGCTGCTGTTTCTGCTCTTCTCCACGGCGCTCTTTCCGCCGATTATCGTCTCGCTGCTCTACTCCGACGGCCAGGTAGGCAACTTTGGCCTCACCCTTGTGACCTTCTGCTTTGCGGGGCTGTTGTTGCTGCTGATCCCGCAGCGTGGTGATTACCGCATGAAGACCCGAGACGGTTTTCTCGTCGTCACCCTGCTATGGCTTTTCGTCAGCCTGATGGGGGGAATGCCGCTGATGCTGGCCCTGGACCTGAATCCGGCGGCGGCCTTCTTTGAGTCGGTCTCCGCCTTTACCACCACCGGGGCGACGGTGCTCTCCAACCTCGATAGCATGCCCCATTCTCTGCTCTTCTACCGTCAGGAGCTGCAGTGGCTGGGGGGGATTGGGGTCATCGTCTCGGCGGTCGCCCTGTTGCCGATGCTGGGGGTCGGGGGGATGCAGCTCTACAAGGCAGAGACCGCAGGACCGGTAAAGGATGAAAAGCTCACCCCGCGCATTGCGCAGTCGGCACGGATGGTGTGGCGCATCTACGCGGGGATGACCGTACTTTGCGCGCTGCTGTTCTGGCTGGCGGGCATGACCCCCTTCGATGCCATCGCCCACAGCCTCTCCACCGTTTCCACCGGTGGCTTCTCCACCCACGACGCCAGCCTGGGTTACTTCAACAGCCCGCTTATAGAGGCCATTGCCATCGTCTTCATGCTGCTCGGGGCGATCAGTTTCAATGTCCACTTCATCGCCCTGCGGGCCAACTCGTTTTCCCCCTACTGGCGTAGCATCGAGGTGCGGGTGTTCCTGCTCTTTACCCTGGCGATCGCCCTCATCGTGGCAGCGGTGCTCTATCTGGACCATGGCAAGGCCTCGGCGATGGACTCCTGGCGTTATGCCATCTTCGAGACGGTATCGGTGATCACCAGTACCGGTTACGGTACCGACGACTTCTCACGCTGGCCGGTTATGCTGCCCACCCTGATGATCTTCATTAGCTTCGTTGGTGGTTGCGCCGGTTCCACCGCCGGGGGGATGAAGGTGATCCGCTTCGTCCTGCTGTTCAAGCAGGCACTGCTGGAGCTGAAGAAGGTGGTGCACCCCAAGCTGATACGCCAGGTCAAGTTGGGGGAGCGTGTGGTCGAAGACAGGGTGGTCTCGGCGGTATGGGGCTTCTTTGCCATCTATGTGGCCACCTTCTCGCTGTTTCTGTTGCTGCTGATGGCCGATGGCATGGACCAGGTTAGCGCCTTTAGCGCGGTGGCAACCTGCATGAATAACCTGGGGCCGGGCCTGGAGCGGGTGGCGGTGACCTTCGCCAATGAAGACAGCTACTCCCACTGGTTGATGGGGGGGGCGATGTTAATGGGACGGCTGGAGATATTCACCGTGCTGGTGCTGTTTAGCCCGGCCTTCTGGCGCCGTTAGGGGCAAAGTCGTCCAGTGCATGTCACCCTCACCCCTGAAACAGCACCATGTGATCGGCCCTAACCTCCACCCCGACCTTCTCCCCCACCTGAAAGTCGTTGTGGCTGGGCATTAAGGAGAGCACCTCGCCGCCTTCTGGCAGTTTGAGGGTGTAGAGGGTCTCGGCGCCGCGGAAGGCGCGCTCAAGGATCTCGCACTGGACTCCTTCGCCGCCGATGATGACGTCGTCGGGGCGCAGCAGCAGGTCGACGTTACAGCTCATGGGCCAGCGGTAGGCGCGGTTGCCTTTAATCCTCCCCAGTTGGGTGTTGACGGTGTCGGGGGACTCCAGGCAGCCGCGGATGAGGCGCCCCTGGCCGATGAAGTCAGCGACGAAGCGATCCGCCGGTTCGTGGTAGAGGTTGTAGGGGGTGTCCCACTGCACGATGCATCCGCCGTTCATCACCCCGACCCGCTCGCCCATGGCGAAGGCCTCGTGCTGGTCGTGGGTGACGAACAGGGCTGCGGTGCCCTGGGCCTTGAGGATGTCGCGTACATCGCCCACCAGCCGTTCGCGCAGCTCCACGTCGAGATTGGAGAAGGGCTCGTCGAGCAGCAGTAACCCGGGTTCCGGCGCCAGGGCGCGCGCCAGGGAGACGCGCTGTTGCTGGCCACCGGAGAGTTCGTGGGGGTAGCGCTCGGCGCTGCCCTCCATCCCTACCAGTTCCAGCAGGCAGTCGGTGGTCGCCGCCCTCTCCCTACGCGAGGCGCCGCGCAGGCCGAAGGCGATGTTCTGCGCCACGCTGAGGTGGGGGAAGAGGGCGTAGTCCTGAAACACCATGCCGAGGCCGCGCCTTTCCGGCGGCACGCTGTGGCCGGGAGTGGAGACCGCTTCGCCGCGCAGGCGGATGGTGCCGCTACTCACCGGCTCGAAACCGGCGATGGCGCGCAGCACCGTGGTCTTGCCGCAGCCGCTGGGGCCGAGCAGGCAGCTCAGCATACCGGGGTGGATGGTGAGCGACAGGTCGTTCACCACGTGGGTCTCACCGTAGTGGCAGTGGAGGCCGTCGATTTCTAGTAACTGTTCCATTTATCTATCTCGTTTACACGTACGTTACGCAATTCGTGGCGATAGGCATTGCCACCCGTAGGAGGCCCGCCCTCGGGCCGAAAAACGGTGGCAGATTTGTTCGGCCCGGGGGCGGGCCTCCTACAACTCTTTGGCGGATTTGCGCACCAGCAGGATCACCGGCAGCAGGCCGACCAGGATTAGTGTTACCGCGGGCAGCGCGGCGCGCTGCCACTCCCCCTCGGAGGTCATTTCGTAGATGCGTACCGCCAGGGTGTCCCAGCCGAAGGGGCGCAGCAGCAGGGTGGCGGGCATCTCCTTCATTACATCCACCAGCACCAGCAGGGCGGCGCTGAGCAGGCCGGGGCGCAGCAGTGGCAGGTAGATGCGGCGCAGGACCTCGATGCTTCCCGCGCCGAGGCTGCGGCCCGCCTCGGCCATGCTGGGGCGGATGCGTCCCAGGCCGCTCTCGATGGGGCCGAAGGCGACCGCCATGAAGCGCACCATATAGGCCAACAGCAGCGCCAGCAGGGTGCCGCCGAGCAGTCGGCCCGGGGCGTCCAGGCCGAACAGCGGTGCGATGGCGTTAATGAAGTTGTCGATGCCGGTAAAGGCGAGCATCACCCCCACCGCCAGCACCGAGCCGGGCAGGGCGTAGCCCAGGGTGGCGACGCCGACCGCGGCCCTGGTGAGGCGCTCCTTCTGGTAGCGGTGGGCGAAGGCGAGCAGCAGGGCGGCAGTCACGGTGAGGGCCATCGCCACCGTGCCGAGCAGCAGGGTGTGGCCCAGCAGCTCCCAGTAGCGGCTGTCGAGATCCTCGGCCACTACCTTCCAGGCCCACCCCAGCAGTTGCAACACAGGGAAGATGAAGGCGAGCAGCAACACGCTGGCGGCGAGCAGGGTCGCCCCCCAGCCACGCCAGCCGTTCAGCGTGTGCCGTTGTGGGCGGCCACGGCGCGCCCCCTCGGCAAAGCGGGCGCGGCCTCGAAGTTTGCGCTCACTAACCAGGGCGAGGGCGACGATAAGCAGCAGCAGGGAGGCGAGCTGGGAGGCCGCCTGCAGGTCAAACAGGCCGAACCACGCCTTGTAGATGGCGGTGGTGAAGGTGTCGTAGTTGAACACCGCCACGGTTCCAAAATCAGCTAGCGTCTCCATCAGCGCCAGCGAGGTGCCGGCGACGATGGCCGGGCGCGCCATCGGCAGGGCGACGCGGAAGAAGGCGGCCCAGGGGCCGAGGCCGAGGGTGCGTGCCGCCTCCAGTGTACCCGCCCCCTGGGTGAGGAAGGCGGAGCGTGCCAGCATGTAGACGTAGGGGTAGAGCACCAGCACCATCACCGCGATCACCCCGCCGGCTGAGCGGATGTCGGGCAGCCCGGCGTCGTGGCCAAACCACTCGCGCAGGGTCGACTGCACCGGCCCGGCGTAGTCGAGCAGGCCGAGGGTGACGAAGGCGAGCACATAGGCGGGGATCGCCAGCGGCAGCATCAGCGCCCAGTCGAACAGGCGGCGACCGGGAAAGTCGCACATGGCGGTCAGCCAGGCGAGGCCGACGCCGAGCAGCAGTACCCCGGTGGCGACGCCGCTCAGCAGCACCAGGGTGTTGAGGACGAGGTCGGCCAGTACCGTCTCGGCCAGGTGCTGCCACACGCTGTTCTCCGCCTGCAGCCAGCCGGAGAAGAGCAGCAGCAGCGGTAACGCCACCAACGCCGCCAGGGCTAGGGTGGCGAAAAGCCAGAGCCGCGATCTGACCGTCGGGGTGTGTTGCAAACTAGCGGTACCCGGCGCGGTCCATCAGCATCACGGCCCGGGCCTGTAGCCTGCCGGCGGTGGCGAGGTTCTGCTTGTCCGCCTCGAACTCTCCCCAGGCAGCGACGATGGGGCTGACCTCGACACCGGGCTTGACCGGATACTCCATATTGAGCGAGGCGAACAGCCCCTGCGCCTCGTCGGAGGAGAGCCACTCCAGCAGCTTCTGTGCCTCGCCCTTGTTACGGCTGTGGGCGGTGACACCGGCGCCGGAGATATTGATATGCACGCCGCTCTCACCCTGGTTGGGCCAGAACAGGGCCAGCTTTACCTGCGGTTCCTTGCTCTGCAGGCGGCCGAAGTAGTAGGTGTTGGCGATGCCGACATCGCACTGGCCGGCGGCGATCGCCTTCATCATCCTGGTGTCGTTGGAGAAGGGGGCGGTGGCGAGGTTATCGACCCAGCCGCGCACGATCTGCTCGGCCCTCTCCTCGCCGTGGCGGGCGGCCATCATCGCTACCAGCGACTGGTTGTAGACCTTCTTCGAGGTGCGCAGGCAGAGGCGCCCCTTCCATTTCCCGTCGGCCAGCCCCTCGTAGCTCGCCAGTTCGCCCTCCTTCACCCGCTCGGTGCTGTAGACGATGGTGCGGGCGCGTACCGAGAGGCCGTACCAGCGCCCCTCGGGGTCGCGCAGGTGGGGCGGAATGTTGCTGGAGAGGGTGGCGGAGTCGATACGGGCCAGCACACCCTCCTCGGCGGCGTGCCAAAGGTTACCGGCATCGACGGTCATCAGTAGATCGGCTGGGGTGTTGGCCCCCTCCGCCTTGAGGCGTGCCAGCAGCGGCCCCGCCTTGTCGGTGATGTAGCGGATCCTGACGCCGCTCTTCTCGGTATAGGCGTCGAACAGCGGCTTGATCAGGTGCTCCTTGCGCGCCGAGTAGACGGTCAGCTCTTTGGGCTCACCTGATGGGGCAGCCTGGACTACGGGGGCGGCCAGGGTGAGGCCGAGAAGCAGGGAAAGGGGTTTTAGCAGTCTGTTCATGGGTACTCCCGCAAGACATCGAGTTATCAATAATGAGAAGTATTCTCAGTTGAGTTAGATGTTAGCGAGAATTATTCGCAATAGCAATAAGAAATATTCGCATTTGCGAGATGGATACATGAAGGGGGAGCCTGGGCTACCTAAGTCCGCCGCGCTCCATCCATGCCTCATAGATCGGTTTGTCCCATTTGCTTTGAAAGAAAGCGATTATCGCGTCGACCTCTTGATCGCTTAACTGCTCCTTAAAGGGGGGCATGACTCCCCCTAGCGGGATGCCGCCATTCCTTATGGTTCTTCGTAATAGACTCAAGGGGTGGTGCCAGGCGTGGGCGGTGCCGTTGAGTGGCGGGGGAGGGTAGGTGCCGTCAGCCAGGGTCTTTTTCCAGTCGGCTACCAGCCCTTGAGCCGCCTCACCATGGCACGAGGCACAGTGGGCCTGAAACAGTACCTTTCCATGGTTGACCTGGTTCTGCGTATACCAGCGCCCCTCGACCCGCGGCCCTTGGTCCGAGCAGCCGGCAAGCAGCAGGACGCAAACTCCCAGCAGGGGGTATTTCATCAGTAATCGGCGTAGCTGTTGTAGATGCCAACCTCATTGGCACCATTGATGGAGTAGACATTGAAGTTGTCTTTTCTTGAGCCCGCCGTATCCATACCCGGTGTCCCTGATGGCATTCCCGGTACCGTCAGTAAACGGATGTTGCTGTCATTCGCCAGTAGCTGTTTGATGTCCTGCGCCGGTACGTGGCCCTCGATCGTCACCCCGTTCACGACAGCGGTGTGACAGGAGGCACCCTCCGGCGGTACACCGTATTTCGATTTGTATGCCCTGATGTCATCAACGGCGACATCATGCACATCGAAGTTGTGATCCTTTAAGTGCTTGATCCACCCACTGCAGCAGCCACATGAGGCGCTGCGATAGACGGTGATGTCGTAGCGCTTATCGGTAACGCCTGTTTTCCATAAGGGGTTTTCCGCATACAGGGTGGTGGAGAAGAGGGCCAACGAGGCGATTAGAAGCTTTTTCATGGTGCCCCCTGTTATTCACTTGTTCATTCGGCCGATGGCGCAGCTGACAAACGACTTGGCCTTGGCGCCGACCGAGCCCAGGCCCTGGACGCTGTCGACCTCCGGGTATCCCATCCCGGCAAGCGCGGCGATATAGGTGTCGCGCTCGGCCTCGTTGCCATCGATAGAGACCTTGCCCTCTTCGATGTTGACGCTGACGTCGTTAACCCCCTCCAGTTCCTTCAGTTTGGTGGTAATGGTGTTGGCGCAGCCGCCGCACTTAATGTTTTCGACGATAATTTCAATGCTCATTATGCTCACCTCTTCTCAAGACCTTTAATAATTGGGCATGCGCCAGGTCCGCTATTGCGGCACTCGCCAATTAACCCGCCGAGTTCCTGCTGCAGCGCCGTTAGCGCCTCGATACGTTGATTGATGGCCTGCAGCTTCTCTTCGGCGAGCTCACGCACCTCATCGCGTGAGCCGACCGGATCGAGCCTCAGCCTTAGCAACTGGGCGATCTCCGTCAGGGAGAAGTCCATCGCCTGGGCCCGGCGGATAAATCGCAACTGCTCCAGGTGCTGTGCGGTATAGCGGCGCTGGCCATTGATACGTGGCACCGCCTGCAGCAGCCCGATCTTTTCGTAGTAGCGCAGGGTATCGGCGGAGTGTCCCGTCTCTTTTCCTACCGCACCAATGGTGTATCTCTCTTCACTCATAGTGGTGAGTATAAAAGCTGGAGTTGACTCCAAGTCAAGGGGTATTGATTCGCTAAATTCGTGGCAGAGTGGGTCAGGTTTACCGCGCTCTTCCAGCCGTATTACAATCGGTTAACACTTTTATCGGGCGGGGCGTCTCTCCGGCATGAATACACCCTCAGGGGAACTGCACTACTTTCGCAGCATCACTTCGATTCTGGAGGCGATCCAGGGCAGCAGCGATGTGGAGGATGTGATCGAGGCGGTCTCCAACGTCACCCTCGATATCTTCGACTGCGACCGTGTCTTCCTGCTCTATCCCTGCAACCCCGACTCCCCCACCTTTCGTGTCCCCTACGAGGCGACCAGACCCGAGTACCCCGGCGCCCTGGCGCTGAAGATGGAAGTGCCGATGACCGACGCCAATCGCGGTCTGTTCGGTGCCTTGCTGCAACAGAGCGAGCCGCTGATTGTCGAGCCAGAGGAGATGGAACAGGTCCGGGATGAGGTGGAGGAGTTTCACGATAGCCAGTTCGTGATGCCGAAAACGGCGATGATATCGGCGATCTTCCCCAGGGTGGGGCAGCCGTGGGCCTTCGGTCTGCAGCAGTGCTCCGATGTGCGCAAGTGGAGCACGGAAGAGACGCAGATGTTCGTCGATATCTCCCAGCGCCTCACCGATTCCCTCAGTAACCACCTGCTGATGGAGCAGGTCAGCCAGAGCGAAACCAAGTACCGTCGCCTGGTGGAGTCGATGAAGCAGGACTACTTCCTCTACTCCCACGACACGGACGGCGTCTTTACCTTCCTCAGCCCCTCCATTGAAACGGTGCTCGGCTATACGCCTGACGAGTTCATGGTGCACTTCGAGACCTATCTCACCGACCACCCGATGAACGAGAAGGTGGTGGAGTACACCAACGGCAGCCTGCGTGGCGAGGAGCAGGATCCCTACCTGATTGAAATCCTCCATAAGGATGGCAAAACGCACCTGCTGGAGGTGACTGAGAGCCCCATCTTTGACGAAAGCGGCAAGGTGATCGGGGTAGAGGGGCTGGCGCACGACGTCACGGCAATCCATAAGGCCAATGAGGAACTTCGCCTCAGCGCCAGCGTCTTCAGCAACACCGCCGAGGGGATCCTGATCACCGATGCGCAGACCCGCATCCAGCGGGTAAACCGTGCCTTCTGTGCCACCACCGGCTACGGTGAAGAGGAGCTGCTGGGGCAGACGCCGCACGTGTTCAAGTCGGGGCAGCACGACGAGGTCTTCTACCAGAACTTCTGGCACACCCTGAACAGCAAAGGGGTATGGCAGGGCGAAATCTGGAACCGGCGTAAGAACGGTGAGATCTATCCCACCTGGCAGACCATTACCTCGGTGCGCGACGAGCGCGGCAAGGTGGAGCAGTACATCAGCATCTTCTCCGATATCTCCGAACACAAGGAGGCCGAGGAGCGCATTCGCAACCTCGCCTATTACGACTCCCTGACCGGCCTGCCCAACCGCCAGCTGTTTACGGATCGTATGCAGCGCGCCATCGTGCGTGCCGAGCGTAATGGCGACAAAGTGGCGCTGCTCTACCTCGACCTGGATCGCTTCAAGCATGTGAACGACAGCCTGGGCCACCCGGTGGGAGACGCCCTGATCCAGCAGGTGGCTAAGCGCCTGCAGGCCTGCGTGCGTGCGGAAGATACCGTGGCCCGTCTCGGTGGCGATGAGTTCACCCTTATCCTGGAGGAGATCGGTGACAGCAATCAGGCCGCCCTGGTGGCGGAGAAGATCCTGCACAGCTTCAGGCAACCCTTCCCCGTTGCCGGGCACCAGTTGCACGCCTCCGCCAGCATCGGCATCTGCCTCTATCCCGAGCACGGCAACAGCGTTGACGAGCTGGTGCAGTTTGGCGATGTGAGCATGTACCACGCCAAGGAGCGCGGCGGTAACCAGTACGACTTCTACCTGCCGGAGATGACCACTCGTGCCCGCGAGTGGGTGCGGCTGGAGGGGGACCTGTCGCAGGCACTGGAGCGTGGGCAGCTTGAACTCCACTACCAGCCACAGGTCGACCAGGGCAGCGGTAAGGTGTTTGGCGCCGAGGCACTGTTGCGCTGGAACCACCCCAGCTTCGGTGTCGTCTCCCCGCTGAAGTTTATTCCCATGGCCGAGGCGACCGGGATGATTCACCCCATCGGTCGCTGGGTGATTAGCGAGGCGTGCCGCCAGCTGCGCGACTGGCTGCAGCAGGGGATGCAGCTGCATACCATTTCAGTGAATGTCTCGGGACAGCAGTTGCAGCAGGAGGGCTTTGTCGAGTTCGTCGCGCAACAGTTGCAGGAGTACGGCCTGCGTCCCGATCAGCTGGAGCTGGAGATCACCGAGAGCTATCTGATGCACCACCACGCCGAAGGGGTGCTCAGCGACCTGCAGGAGTTGGGCGTGCGCATGGCCATCGACGACTTCGGCACCGGTTACTCCTCGCTCAGCCGTCTTAAGTTCCTGCCGATGAGGAAGCTGAAGATCGATCGTAGCTTTGTGCGCGACATCGTCAGCGACCACAATGATGAGGCCATCGCCAAGGCGATCATCGCCATGAGCGACAGTCTGCAACTGGAGGTGCTGGCCGAAGGGGTGGAGGAGGCCGAGCAGCTGGAGAGCCTGGCCCGCTTCGGTTGCTGCCAGATACAGGGCTACTACTTCAGCCGCCCGCTGACGGTGGGCGATTTTGAAAAGTGGTATGACACCTTTGAGGAAGAGGGCGGCGCCGTCCGCAACTGCTCTTCTGCGAACGAGTGATTGCCGGTGCGCATCGCTGTTCTCTCCGATATTCATGGCAACGTACCGGCGCTGGAGGCGGTGCTGGAAGACCTCGCCCACTGGCATCCGGACGAGGTGATCGTCAACGGCGACCTGGTCAATCGTGGCCCCTATAGTTTCGATGTGTTGCAGTTGCTGCAGCGAGAGCTCCCCGCCGCCCGTTTCCTGCGTGGTAACCATGAAAACTGGTTAGTGCGTTGTGCCGATACCCCGATAGACCCCGACAGCCTCACCTACGAGATCGACCGCTTCGCCTACCTTGCCCTGCGCCAGCTGGGGCAGAAGGTGGAGGAGATTGCCCGCTGGGACGACCACCTCGACCTCACGGAGCTGGAGGGGGGGAGCCTGCACATCACCCACGGCTCACGCCTGGGCGATCGCTTCGGTATCTCGCCGGAGACCGAGGGGGAGGAACTGGCCCAGCGCCTCGGCGATCCGCGCGACCTCTTCGTCGGCTCCCACACCCACCGTGCCTTTAGCCGCTACCACAACGGTAACCTGGTGGTGAATACCGGTTCGGTAGGCCAACCCTTCGACAATGACGAGCGTGCTGCCTATCTGCGGCTGCAGTTTCATCAGCAGAGGTGGCAGGCCGAGAGTGTACGCGTCGCCTACGATCGCGAGCGCGCCATCGACGACTTCGAGCGTAGTGGCTTTCTCGATGAGGGCGGTGCGCTGACACGGGTGATCCTGCGCGAGTTCATCGAGGCGCGGGTGCACGTGGGGCGCTGGCGGCGGGAGTACCTGGAGGCGGTGAAGGCCGGGGAGCTCAGTGTGGTCGAGTCGGTGGAGCGCTACCTCAAGGGGCTTTGATCGCCTTCGCCACCTCTTCTCTCATTGCCTCCAGCCTTGCACGGGCGGCCCCGACCTTTGCCTCATCCGCACCCAGTGACTGCAACTCCGCCAATGCCGATTGGTGGTAGCGCTGCAGTGCCTCAAGTGCCGGGTTGGCACTATTGGCGCCGCCTTTTGGCGCCTTTTCCTCCAGACCCTCTACCGTGACCAGCGCCGAGCGCGGGATCATCTTCTGCTTGCCGTCGGCATTGTCGCTGGCAATCAGCGGCGCCACCTTGGTGTAGTGACGGCCGCGGAACTCGAACTGCTGCCCGAGCGGCAGGTGGAGGAACTTCATCGTGTTCATAACGTGGTTTGCGGTTGGGAGTGGGGGAGGGATCTTAGCGTGTGTTGGCTAGCTGGGCGAGGGGTGGTGAGCGTCCCTGCTCAGGGGCTCCTGTTAAGCGGGGTCAGCAGCCGACGATGTCGGCGTGGAGTCCGCGGTGTTTTAGCATCTGCAGTAGTTGCATCGGCATATCGTGGTGCTCTTCGTACTCCACCAGCATGTCGTGGGGACGTCCATCGTGTAGTTCCACATTATTGATGTGTGGGGCCGTCATCAGCTCCTGAAAGAGCGACACCCTCTGCCTGCGGTCAATGGTTTCATCGATATGGATGTTAATGCTGTGCATGTTTCACCTCCGATTACTTGGTGATGATTGGACAGCACAACTATAGTCGTTGGGCGGCAGGATGAAGGTAACGACTTGGTCAGGATTACGCAGTTGAAGAGGGTGGTTTTCTATAACCTGCTGATTTTATTGTATTGCGCATCAGTCTATAAAATATCTATCTCACGACATAGAAAATCTTTAATGCGGGCAAGTTGCAAATATCATCATTCGGTAAAATACTAATAAGGTCTGTTGATGATTCGTTTCAGGCTCAATTCAACAAAATAACTTCAATATGGAGAGACTCTCATGAACAAATTCGTAAAAGCTGCCGCTGCCGCGGCCATCGTCGCTGCTTCCGCCATGTCGGTACAGACCGCCAACGCCTGGTGGGGTCCCTGGAACAACAACGGCTGGGGTGGCAACAACTGGAACAACAACGGTTGGGGCAACGGCAACGGCTGGGGCAACGGCAATGGCTGGGGTGACATGATGGGCGACACCGACTTCAGCATGAGCTTCAGCGGACGTGGTAACGGTCGTGGCAACGGCTACGGTTACGGCAACAACGGCTGGAATGGCTACAACGGTTATAACGGCTACAACGGTTACGCCCCCTACTACGGCGCTCCCTACGGTTACGGCGCTCCCGCCTGGGGCCCCTACGGCGCCGCTCCGGTAGCCCCGGCTCCTGCCGCTCCCGCTGCACCTGCCGCAAAGTAAGCAACGGCAGTGCGAAAAAAAGCGGCCCCAACCGGGGCCGCTTTTTTTATGCCGGGGAAACTACTCCTACCCCTCCATCAACTCATCCAGCTCCCCTTCCATGTGGCGCTCGGTCAACTCGTTGAAGCCGCCGATCCACTCGCCGTCTATCGCCAGCTGCGGCACGGTGCGGGCGTGGTTGGTCAGCTCCGCCATCTGCTTATA
Source organism: Thiohalomonadaceae bacterium (assembly GCA_050298555.1). Lineage (GTDB taxonomy): Bacteria > Pseudomonadota > Gammaproteobacteria > Thiohalomonadales > Thiohalomonadaceae > JAPHSX01. Next base: position 7,139 of record JBNKUL010000013.1, on the reverse strand, counting down.
GGCCTCGCGGTCGATATCCACCCGTGCCTCATCGTAGGGAATCTTCCACTTATCCAGCAGGGTCTTGGTCTTGTCGCAAATGGGGCAGGTCGCGGTGCTGAAGACGGTTACGCGGGCCATGGTCGGTGACTCCTTAATTCGTTGTAGGTTGCCGCGGCGGCGGCACAAAACGCGCTATGGTAGCCGATGGGGCGGGGCTGGCAAGTTTTGTCGGGTATACTAATGGCATTATCGAATCGAGATTATGAGGTGAATTATGGGTGGTTGGGGCTGTCCCCATGAGGTTCAGGGCAAGTGCGATAAGGTTTTGCAGCGCCCCTGCGACCCCGGTATGAAGGGGTGCATCCTGGCCGGTCGTTTCGTCTTCAGTGACGAGGAGAAGAACCGGCCCGGCGGGCCGAAGCGGCGTAACCCGAACGCGGAGAAAGAGCGGTCACGTTGACATGTACCTGTCACACGCCGCTGTCATGATGCGCGACTTTTACCGAACAGGATAGAGAGATGGAGCTGGAAGAGCTGGTTCTTAAAGAGAGTATCGTTAGCGCCACAGGCTTGCGTCCAGATTCGCTGCAGGTGGGGCTGAAAGGCGACCCGTCGCTACGCGAGACGGCGATACTGCGCCCGCGCTATCACACGTTGCTCGACGACATTTACCCGCAAATTGAGGAGCACCTGTTGGAGCTGCTCTGCGAGCGCAGCACCTACCAGCTCTATATCGGCTTTAACAGCGGCGAGATCCGCACCTGCTCGGTATTTGACCCACTACGTGAGGAGACCCACGCCGCCGAGCGTATGCTGGATGACGACTACGTGGCGCGCCACTTCCCGGCGATCAGTTTCGAGGAGAAGGTGCAGGGGATGCGCGAGATGTACGACTACCTGCAGGGCAGCCCCATGTTCGAGAAGCTGCCGGAGCACTGGAAGAAGATCTTCGAGCGCCGTCACGGCAGCTGGCGACCGATGGCGCGGGAGGATATCGCCCGGGTACTCTCCAGCCTTAAGGCGTTGCGCGATACGCCCGACTACTACCTGCGTAACGCCACTATCAGCATGGTGCAGGGTATCGTCAGGCTGCAGTTCAACTGTGATGGCACCCAGCTGGTAAATGCAGAGAACTACCAGCGTTTTCTGGAAGATAACCTGGCGCTCTGAGGGGCGATGCCGGAGAATAGGCATTAACCATTCTTAACAGGGGAGCGGCATGGCCGTAGCGCAGACAGAAGCCCAGTTCATTGCAGCAATCGATCTCGGTTCCAACAGTTTCCACATGATTGTCGCCGAGCTGATAGACGGCGAACTGCGTATGAAGGACCGACTGCGCGAGATGGTACGCCTGGGTGGCGGCCTGGATGAGAACAACAACCTCGATGAGGCCTCGCGCCAACGTGCCCTCGACTGCCTGCAACGCTTCGGCCAGCGCCTGGCCGGTTTCCCGCCAGGTTCGGTGCGCTGCGTGGGCACCAATACCCTGCGCAAGGCACGTAGCGACGACTTCCTGAAGCTGGCACAACAGGCGCTGGGCCACCCCATCGAGGTGATCGCCGGGGTGGAGGAGGCGCGCCTCATCTACCTGGGTGTGGCGCACGGCCTGCCGCACAGCGATAACATCCGCCTGGTCGCCGACATCGGCGGCGGTAGTACCGAAGTCATTCTAGGCCGCCACTTCGAACCGCTGGAGATGAACAGCCTCTACATGGGCTGCGTCAGCTTCAGCCGCCGTTTCTTCCCCGATGGCAAGATCAGCGCCAAGCGCATGAAGAAGGCACTCATCGCCGCCCGCCTGGAGGTGCGCGGCATCGAGCGCGAGTATCGCGATATCGGCTGGGGCCAGGCGGTGGGCGCCTCCGGCACCATCAAGGCGGTGCGCGATGTGGTCTGCGCCAACGGCTGGAGCGACGAGGGGATCACCCACGACTCGCTACAGCGCCTGGCCAACGAGCTGGTGACCGCCGGGCATATCGATAATCTCTCCAATATAAAAGGTCTGAAAGAGGAGCGCCTGCCGGTGATCTGCGGCGGCGTCGCGGTGCTGCTGGCGCTGTTCGACGGGCTGCACATCGAGCGCATGCTGGTCTCCGACCTGGCGTTACGCGAAGGGCTGCTCTACGACATGCTGGGGCGCATCCGCCACGAGGATGTGCGCGAGCGCACCATCACCACCCTGAGTGAGCGCTACCTGGTCGATCAGTCCCAGGCGGTGCGGGTGGAGCAGACCGCCCTTAAGTGCTTAGAGCAGGTGGCATCGGAGTGGGAACTGGATAACGGCAGCGATCGCCTGCTGCTGGGCTGGGCGGCACGGCTGCATGAGATTGGTTTGGCGATCGCGCACAGCGGCTACCATAAGCACGGCGGCTACCTGCTGGCCAACGCCGACCTGCCCGGTTTCACGCGCCGCGAGCAGCAACAGCTGTCGATGCTGGTGCGGGCGCACCGTCGCAAGTTCCCGCTTAATGAGGTCACGCAACTGCTTAACGGCTCCTCCTCGCGCTGCCTGCGCCTGGCGGTGCTGTTGCGCCTGGCGGTGCTGCTGCATCGCAGCCACAGCGATAAACCATTGCCCAAAATCAAACTGACGGCGATGGAGGAGGGGCTGAAACTGCGCTTCCCTGAGGGGTGGCTGGAGGAGCACCCCCTGACCCTTGCCGACCTGGAAGGGGAGGAGGGGTATCTGCAGAAGGTGAAGTTTGTTCTGGACTTTGCTTGATCGCGCCGGGCTGGCGCTCTCTCAAATTCGATTGAGTTTTCCCATATAAATAAATTTTATTGTTTCTGGAATTTGTCTAGAACATAATCCGCTGCCTCGTCCTATTCCCCTGGGGAGCGGTGCGCTCCTGGCATGCGCATGGGGGCGTGCTGAAGGGCAATTCAACGAACAATAACAATACAGTCAACAGGGCAGGGATATAAGAATGACAATCAGAAATAGACTAATACTACTCGCCGTTCTGGTGGCGCTTGGCATGCTGGTGCAGGTTGGGCTGATTCAATACAGCCTCAACACCAACGCTGAGCTGGATGAGATTCGGCTCAATATCGAAGAGGCCAATAGCGGCATGCTGTTGCTGCGCCGCCGCGAAAAGGACTTTCTTGCCCGTCTGGACCCGGCGTACGAGGGCAAGTTTATTAAGGATTACGATGCCCTCATTTCCAAGGTAAACGAGCTGGCCGGCAACATGTCCGCTCATGGGATGGATACGGGCATGGCTCGCGACCTGACGACCATCCTTGAGCAGTACAAACAGGTCTTCGTCAACCTGGTGGCGCTGCAAAAACGTATCGGAGTGAACGAGAAAGAGGGCCTGTACGGTTCCCTGCGTAGTGCAGTGCATGGCATTGAGGGTGAGCTCAAGACCCTTGAGGACTACAAGCTCACCAGCATGATGTTGACACTGCGGCGCAATGAGAAGGACTTCATGCTGAGAAGTAACCTCAAATACCGTGACAAGCTGGATGGCAATGTGGAGAAGCTGCGCAGTGCCATCAATGAATCAGCTTATGCGGAGGAGACCCGGTCAAAGCTTCAGCAGCTGCTCAATAAGTACCAAAGTGACTTCCACGCCCTGGTAGACGGCTATGTGGAAAAGGGCCTGAGCAGCAAGGAGGGGCTGCGGGGCACGATGCGTAGTGTTGTGCACCAGACCGAAACGCTGCACGAGGAGATGGCGGCTACCGCCCTGGCGGTAGCGAATAGCGAGATTAGTGCCCTCAGGGTTACCGTCATGACCGTATCTCTCATCATCCTGGCCCTGGTGGTGTTGGTAATCGCCACGCTCGCCCGCTCCATCATTAACCCCGTGAAAGCGATGATGGTGGTGATGGAGCGGGTACGCAAAGAGGACGACCTCAGCCTGCGTGCCCCGGCCGACGGTAAGGATGAGATTGCCTCCATGGGGGCCGACCTCAACAAGCTGCTGGAGGAGTTCCAGGCCGTGATTCAGGTGGTGCTCAGCTCCACCGAGCAGGTGAGTACCGCGGCCGAGGAGCTCTCCTCGATCACGGACGAGACCAATCAGCGCGTCCAGCGGCAGGTTTCCGATACCGATATGGTTGCCGCTGCCATCGAGGAGATGAGTGCCTCGGTGCAGGAGGTTGCCGGCAGCAGCGCCGAGACGGCAGAGTCCACCGAGCTGGCCGAGGGTGCGGTGGCCCGCGGCAGTCAGGTGGTCAACGACACCGTGTCAAACATCAACGTGCTGGCTGGCGAGGTCGACAGCGCCAGTGAGGTGATCAGTCACCTGGAGCAGGAGAGCATCAACATCGGTACGGTGCTTGATGTGATTCGTGGCATTGCCGAGCAGACCAACCTGCTGGCCCTCAATGCCGCCATTGAGGCGGCCCGCGCCGGTGAGCAGGGGCGCGGCTTTGCCGTGGTGGCCGATGAGGTACGCTCGCTGGCCTCGCGTACCCAGCAGTCGACCCAGGAGATCAATGAGATGATCGAGCGCCTGCAGGAGGGAACCCGCCGGGCGGTGGCCGCCATGGAACGCGGTAAGGTGAGCGCCGAGGGTGGGGTGGCGCGCGCCGCCGAGGCGAACGAGGCCCTGAGTGAGATCACCTCTGCCATCTCCACGATTCACGATATGGCTACCCACATTGCCAGTGCCGCACAGCAGCAGGGGCAGGTAGCCGGCGAGGTGGCCGAGAGCGTCGGGGCAATCAAGCACTCGGTGGACGAGACCGGTGAGAGCGTTCACCAGATCACCGAGGCAAGCAGCGATTTGGCGCAGCTGGCCAACCGCATGCACAGCCAGGTCAGCCACTTCAAGGTGTAATCGAACGGGCCGCCGTTGGAAACGGCGGCCCCTGTTAATCTTACCCGCCTGTGTGTTCCCCTCCAGATAGCCCTTAAGTTCGTTAATGGCTTACTAACCTGATTCCCTTCCACAAGGAACTCCAGCCGACAGGTTGGCGATGAACCGTCTGTAACATAAATCTCATTAATAGATCACACATGCACCTAATGATAAGTCACATATAATGTGACACAATTGCCCTCGTACCGGCTCTACGCCTCTCATTTCGTGGCACGAGGCTGTAATGGGCCGCAATTTGGAACTGTGCGGGGGGACGCGCAAAACATGACTATTAAACAACGACTTATCATCCTGGCGGCCCTGGTGGCGGTTGGCATGTTACTTCAGGTAGGGCTGATTCAGTACAGCATCGACACCGGTTCGGAGCTTGATGAGGTCCGCCTCAATATCGAAGAGGCCAATAGCGGCATGCTGCTGCTGCGCCGCCGGGAAAAGGACTTTCTCGCCCGTCATGACCTTGCCTACGAGGAGAAATTCGTTAAGGACCATACCGCGCTCGTCGCCAAGGTGAATGAGCTGGCCGGCAATTTGTCCGTTCACGGCATGGATACGGTCAGGGCGATGAAGATGAGGGCGATTCTCGAACAGTACAAGACGATCTTCCTCCAGCTGGTTGCGCTGCAGAAGCGCATCGGCGTCAATGAGAAGGAGGGTCTTTACGGTTCGCTGCGCACAGCGGTGCACGGTATCGAGGGCGAGTTGGATGTCCTTGAGGACGATAGACTCACCGGCATGATGCTGACGCTGCGCCGTAACGAAAAGGACTTCATGCTGCGCAATGACCTCAAGTACCGCGACAAACTGGACGGCAATGTGGAAAAACTGCGTAGCGCCATCAATGAGTCGGCCTACCCGGAGGAGAGCAAGGCGAAGCTGCAGGGACTGCTCAAGCAGTATCAAAGTGACTTTCATGCCCTGGTGGCGGGTTACATCGAGAAGGGGCTGAGTAGCAAGGAGGGGCTACTGGGCCAGCTGCGCGAGGTGGTGCACCAGACCGAAACGCTGCATGAGGAGATGGCCGCCGCCGCCATTGAGGCCACCCATAGCGAAATCGCCTCCCTCAAGATCACCGTTACCGCCATCTCCTTTATCATCCTGGTGCTGGCCCTTGTCGTGATGGTCACGCTTGCGGGCGCGATTATCAGGCCTGTGGAAGTGATGATGGCCGTGATGTCGCGGGTGCGTGAGGAGGACGACCTTAGCCTGCGCGCCCCGGCCGACGGTAAGGATGAGATTGCCTCCATGGGGGGAGACCTCAACAAGCTGCTGGAGGAGTTCCAGGGGGTGATTCAGGTGGTGCTCGGCTCCACCGAGCAGGTCAGCAGGGCGGCCGAGGAGCTATCGTCGATTACGGAGGAGACCAATGTGCGCATGCAGCAGCAGGTGAGTGACACCGACATGGTCGCCGCTGCCATCGAGGAGATGAGTGCCTCGGTGCAGGAGGTCGCCAGCAGCAGCGCGGAGACGGCACACACCACGCAGAAGGCGGAGGGGGCGGTGGCCCGTGGCAGTCAGGTGGTGAACGACACCGTGTCAAATATCAACTCGCTGGCCGGCGAGGTCGCCAGCGCCAGCGAGGTGATCAGTCACCTGGAGCAGGAGAGCAACAATATCGGCACGGTGCTCGATGTGATTCGCGGCATTGCCGAGCAGACCAACCTGCTGGCCCTCAACGCCGCCATCGAGGCGGCGCGTGCCGGCGAGCAGGGACGCGGCTTCGCCGTGGTGGCCGATGAGGTACGCTCACTGGCCTCGCGTACCCAGCAGTCGACCCAGGAGATCAATGAGATGATCGAGCGCCTGCAGGAGGGGACGCGGCGGGCGGTGGCGGCAATGGAGCGTGGCAGGGCGAGTGCCGAGAGCGGGGTATCGCGTGCCTCGGAGGCGAACGAGGCCCTGGATGAGATCACCTCTGCCATCGCCACGATACACGATATGGCGACCTATATTGCCAGCGCCTCGCAGCAGCAGGGTGAGGTTGCCGGCGAGGTGGCCGCGAGCACCGGTGCGATCAAACACACGGTGGACGAAACCGGTGACAACGTGCACCAGATCACCATCGCCAGCAGCGAGTTGGCGGAGCTGGCCAACCGCATGCACGGCCAGGTCAGCCACTTCAAGGTATAAGGCGTCGCGCCGTCGTCAATGGCGGCGCTCCAGGCCAGGCCTAGTCGGCTTCGCTCATCGCCTGTAGCAGGGTGAGCTGTGCCGAGATCGGCTCGGCCTCGCCGCACTCAACACGCTGATAGCTGCCGTCGCTCTGCAGGTCCCACGCACCGCGATTGTCCGCGAGCTGGGTGTCCAGCATGTTGCGCAGCTCCTGTT
>JBNKUL010000012.1:0-55595 GCA_050298555.1 Thiohalomonadaceae bacterium | reverse complement strand
TGCAGGCGTTGCCGCCGCGACGAAACGATTGTGCGCTGGCACGTACCTCCTGGTCCTCCTGCGGGTACTCCTCCACCAGGTTGATTATGTCGAGCGTGACGTTGCCGACGGCGAGTATTTTTCCCATCTGTCTCTCTTATTACTGCTGTTGGGCGACTGCCCAGTCGATATGCTCTTTCACCAGCTCCGATGCGCTATCTCGCTGCCGCAGTAGTGTCTGGCGGATTCTTTCGTCTGCTGGGGCGTTGCCCAGCGCTACGGCGATATTGCGTTGCCACAGTTCATATCCGTTACGCCGTATCGCCGAGCCTTCGGTGTTGCGCAGGAACGTCGCTTCGTCCCAGCAAAAGAACTCGATTAATGTTGTGTCGTCGAGGCCGTAACGCGGCAGGAAATCGGCCTCATTGGTGAGGCGGGCGAAGCGGTTCCACGGGCAGTAGAGCTGGCAGTCGTCGCAGCCGTAGATGCGGTTGCCGAGGAGCGGGCGCAGTTCCATGGGGATTGCCCCCCTGTGCTCGATAGTGAGGTAGGAGATACAGCGACGTGCATCCACCACATAGGGTTCGACGATGGCGGCGGTGGGGCAGACATCGATGCAGGCGCTGCAGTTTCCACAGTGATTCGCCACCGGCTCAGCGGCCGGCAGCGGCAGGGTGGTGTAGATCTCGCCGAGAAAGAACCAGGAGCCCGCATCACGGCTGATGATATTGGTGTGCTTGCCGACCCAGCCCAGTCCCGCCTGTTGTGCCAGTGGCTTTTCCAGTACCGGCGCGCTGTCGACGAAGACGCGGTAGCCGAACTCACCGACCTCCTCGGCGATGCGGCTGGCCAGCAGCTGTAGCCGTTTGCGCATCATCTTGTGGTAGTCGCGTCCCAGGGCGTAGCGTGAGATGTAGCCCTTGTTGCCGTCATTTAACGCTGCCAGGGCATCACTCTGGGACTGCGGCAGGTACTCCATGCGTGCGCTAATCACGCTGAGGGTGCCCGGTTCCAGCTCGGCAGGACGCGATCGCCTGGTGCCGTGGCGCGCCATGTACTCCATCTCGCCGTGGTAGCCCTTTGCCAGCCACGCCTGCAGGGCCTGTTCCGCCTCGCCCAGCTCGACCCCGCTGACCCCCAGTTTCGAGAAGCCGAGTTCACTCCCCCAGTGATGGATCTGGTCGAGCAGTTGTTGGGTATTGAAACTATTCTGCGTGCGGCTCATTCCCGTTATGATACCTGTCATGGACAGATTACCCTATGCCCTCTACCGGGCCGAACAGGTGCGAGAGCTGGACCGGCTCGCGATTGAGTATTACGGCATCTCCGGCATTAGCCTGATGGGAACCGCCGGGCAGGTGTTGTTCGACGAAATCCGTCGCCGCTGGCCCCGTGCCAAGAGCATCGCCTTTATGTGCGGTGGCGGCAACAATGCCGGTGACGGTTATGTGGCGGCGCGCCTCGCCCGCCAGGCCGGTATCACGGTGGAGCTGCACCACCTGGTCGAACCCGCTGAGCTCAAGGGCGATGCACGCCACGCCTGCGACGAGGCGATTGCCGCCGGGGTCTCGATGATCAACTACGATGGCCAGAAGCTGGACGGCTGGGACCTTATCGTCGATGCACTGCTGGGCACCGGCCTCAACGCCATGGTGGAGGGGGTGTGGCGCGAGGCGATTGAGGCGATCAACAGTGCCTCTACCCCGGTGATCGCCGCCGACATCCCCTCCGGCCTTAACGCTGACAGTGGCAGGGTGATGGGGGCGGCGGTGCGGGCCGACGTTACCTCCTGCTTTATCGGCCTCAAGCGCGGCATGTTTACCGCCGACGGCCCCGATCACTGTGGCCACATCCACTTTTCCGACCTCGGCGTACCGCATGAGGTCTACGGTCACCTTCCCGACCACGCCTCCCGGCTCGACTACGAGGCGGTGCGCGACTATCTGCCGCGCCGTGCCCGCAACAGCCACAAGGGCGACTTCGGCCACGTGCTGGTGATCGGCGGCGACCACGGCATGGCTGGCGCGGCCCGTATGGCGGCCGAGGCGGCGGCCCGTTGCGGTGCAGGGTTGACCAGCGTGGCGACCCGCGCTGGTCACGCCGCGGCGATCACTGCCGCCCGTCCCGAATTGATGTGTTACGAGGTGGAGCGGGCCGAGGAGCTGACCCCGTTGTTGCAGCGTGCCTCGGTGATCGCCATCGGTCCCGGCCTGGGGCAGGAGGCGTGGGGCAGGGCGATGCTCTCGCGGGTACTCGACTGCGGCCTGCCGCTGGTGGTCGATGCCGATGCCATCAATCTACTGGCCGTAGAGCCCTACTTCCACGATAAGTGGGTACTTACCCCCCATCCCGGCGAGGCGGCACGCATGCTCGGCTGCAGCAACAGTGAGGTGCAGCAGGAGCGTTTCAGCGCCGCTGCCTCTATCGTCGCCAGCTACGGCGGTGTGGTGGCGCTGAAGGGGGCGGGCACGGTGATCGAGGCAATGGGCGCCGAGCCCGCGGTCTGTAGCGTGGGGAACCCCGGTATGGCCGGCGGTGGCATGGGCGATATTCTCACTGGGGTGATAGCCGCCCTTATCGCCCAGGGCATGGCGCTGGAGACGGCGGCCCGAGTTGGCGTTACCCTGCACGCCGAGGCGGCGGATCGCGCCGCCGGCGCAGGTGAGCGCGGCCTCCTCGCCACCGACCTGCTGCCGCAGCTGCGTACTCTCTGTAATCCGAAGTTGTGATGAGTGAAGCGCCGCTCCACTTGAGCGACAGCGAGGCGATGGAGGCCTTCGGCGCGCGCCTGGCCGCCTGCGTGGCGGGTGGGGAGGCGATCTACCTGCACGGTGACCTGGGGGCGGGCAAGACCACCCTGGTGCGCGGTTTCATGCGTGCCCTGGGCCATAAGGGGGCGGTGAAGAGTCCTACCTATACCCTGGTCGAGCCCTACGAGCTGGGGGGACGGCGTGCCTACCACTTCGACCTCTATCGCCTCGGTGAGCCTGAAGAGCTGGAGTATATGGGGATACGTGACTACCTCGATGGCGAGGCGGTGCTGCTGGTGGAGTGGCCGCAGCGGGGCGAAGGGGTGCTGCCCGCGGCCGACCTCGATATCACCATCGCCTACGCCGAACAGGGGCGCGACCTCTCCCTCGAAAGCCAAAGCGATGCCGGCAGGCATTTGGCGGAGTGCCTGCGGGGGGAAGCCCCGTTTCGTTAAGCTCTTGATTTTTGCGTTATTTCCTTTAAAGTTAGACATGGAATCTATAATTGGCGCCAATAAATGACGCTAATCGATTGAATATAAAAGAGAAACACGATTTCTCGCTAACGGGAGAAGGATATGATGGGGTCAGGATATCGCCTTGTTGCACTGCTCTTCCTCATCCTCTGTGCGCCGGCATGGGCCGGTAGCACCGTCAAGGGCCTGCGTATGTGGCCCGCCCCTGACCACACCCGTCTGGTCTTCGATACCAGTGGCCCGGTGGAGCACTCCCTGTTTGCGCTGCAGGGCCCGGATCGGCTCGTCATCGACATTAAAAACGCCAAACTGACCGCCGATACCGAGCGGCTCGATTTCTCCAAAACCCTGCTTTCAGGCATCCGCAGTGCCCAGCGCAACGGTCGTGACCTGCGCGTGGTGCTGGACCTGAAGGGGGCGGTGAAGCCCAAGAGCTTTGTGCTGCGCCCCAATGACGAATATGGCCACCGCCTGGTCATCGACCTGCACGATAGCGGTAAAAAACCGACACTCACCCGTACCACCATCAACAGTATCGCCAGCGGCCAGAAGGCGCGTGACGTTGTTATCGCCATCGACGCCGGCCACGGTGGCGATGACCCGGGTGCCATCGGCCCCAGCGGCGTTAAAGAGAAGGACGTGGTGCTGGCCATCGCCCGCAAGCTGAAGACCCTGGTGGACAAGGAGCCGGGCATGCGCGGTGTGTTGATCCGTGACGGTGACTATTTCGTTGCCCTGAGAAAACGGGTCAAGCTGGCGCGCGAAAAGTACCGTGCCGACTTCTTCGTCTCCATCCATGCCGACTCCTTCCGCGACCATCGTGCCCGCGGCTCCTCGGTCTACACCCTGTCGCCCGGCGGTGCCACCAGCGAGATGGCCCGTCGCCTGGCGGAGAAGGAGAACGCCTCCGACCTTATCGGTGGCGTCAGCCTCGACGATAAGGATGACCTGCTCGCCTCGGTGCTGCTGGACCTCTCCCAGACCGCCACCATTGAAGCCAGTAGCGATGTCGCCTCTCGGGTGTTGACGGGGCTGAAGGGGGTAAACAAGCTGCACAAGCGCAAGGTGGAGCAGGCCGGTTTCCGTGTACTCAAGGCACCGGACGTCCCCTCCATCCTGGTCGAGACCGCCTTCATCTCCAATCCGCGTGAGGAGCGTAACCTGCGCAGCTCCTCCCACCAGATGAAGATGGCCAGGGCGATCATGGGCGGCGTGCGCGGTTACTTTAAGCAGAACCCGCCTCCCGGCTCCATCCTCGCGTTAAACAAGAAGCGTAAGCACGTTATCAGCCGCGGCGAGACCCTCTCCGAGATCGCCCAGCACTATCGGGTCAGCCTCGATACCCTGCGCCTTGCCAACAACCTGCGTAGCAACAAGATTCGCGTCGGCCAGGTGCTGCAGATCCCCACGGGCTCCTGAGCCGGCTCTTTTTCTCTATAGCCGATTCCTTTAAGCTGCCGGGCTATGAACGCACCGGCCAGTAACAGCGAGCAGCGGCGCATCCAGCCGCTTCCCACCCACCTTGCCAACCAGATCGCCGCCGGCGAGGTGGTGGAGCGCCCGGCATCGGTGGTGAAAGAGCTGCTGGAGAACAGTATCGATGCCGGTGCCCGCCACATTGTGCTGGAGCTGGAGCAGGGCGGCAGCAAACTAATCCGCGTGCTTGACGATGGCAGCGGCATCCACCCCGACGACCTCTCCCTGGCCACCGCCCCCCACGCCACCAGTAAGGTCTACAGCCAACAGGAGCTGCAGCAGGTGCTTAGCCTCGGTTTTCGGGGTGAGGCGCTGGCGAGTATCGCCTCGGTGAGCCGCTTTACCATCGCCAGTCGTCAGCCGTTGATGGAGCAGGGATTGCGGCTGGAGCAGGGGAATGCCGTTCCCTGCGCCATGCCGCCGGGCACCCGTATCGAGGCGCGCGAGCTCTTCTACAACACCCCGGCGCGGCGCAAGTTTCTGCGCACCGAGCGTACCGAGTACCTGCATGTGGAGGAGGTACTCAAGCGGCTCGCCCTGAGCCGTTACGACATCGGTTTCAAGCTGCTGCACAACGGTCGACAGCAGTTCAATCTAAGCCCCGTCGATAACCCGGAGCAGAACGGCCTGCGGGTCGCCGCCGTGCTGGGCAAGGGCTTTTTACAGAACGCCCTGCAGCTGGAGTTCGAGGCGGCGGGCATGCGCCTGTGGGGCTGGGTCGGTCAGCCGGGCTACTCGCGCAGTCAGGCCGATGCCCAGTACTTTTACCTCAACGGGCGGGTGATCCGCGATAAGCTGATCAACCACGCGGTGCGCCAGGCGCACCAGTCGATTCTGGAGCCGGGGCGTCATCCCGCCTACCTGCTCTACCTGGAGATCGACCCGCAACTGGTCGATATCAATGTCCACCCCACCAAACACGAGGTACGCTTCCGTGAGTCGCGGCTGGTGCATGACTTTCTGCACCGGGCCCTGAGTAACGCCCTCAACGACAGGGGGGGGGAGTTGGCGCTTGAAACCGTTGCACCCCAGGTGCAGCACTCTCCCAAGCCTCCCGAGCCGCCACAGGTGGCGGAGACGAACGCCTTCTACCGCCAGTCGCTCACCGCCGCCCCCCGCCCAACAGCGCCACCCTCCAGCCCGACGGCCTCGCGCCTACTGGCGGTGGCGCACGGCGCTTATCTGTTATTGCTGCGTCAGGGCGAGCCGGGTGTGGTGGCGGTGGAAGAGGCGCGCAGGCTGTTGCTGGCGCGGCGCTTTGGCGAGTGGCTGGAGAGTGGCGAGGTGGTGAGCCAACCGTTGCTGATCCCCGCCACCGTCTCCCTGACGAAAAAACAGCTCGAACGGCTGGCGTGCCATGCAGAGACCTTGATGCGTCTGGGCATTATGGTGGAGCGGCTGGGCGAGGAGTCGGTGGTGCTGCGACAGTTGCCGCGGTTGCTGCGCGGGGTGGAGGCGGAGGTGCTGGTTGCAGCGCTGAGCAACATGACGCCTGGTGTCGATGCGACAGCCATCGCCGAGCAGGTTGCCCCGCTGTTGCCTGTGCCCGACATGGCGATGGGGGAGCAGTTGCTGCACGAACTGGAGCAGTTGGAGGCCGAGGGGGGGCCGTTGCCCTGGCTGGCCCTGAGTGAAGAGCGGTTGGCGGGACTGTTCCGTGGCTGACCCCAGGAGCTTGCCGCCCGCGATCTTCCTGATGGGGCCGACCGCCTCAGGCAAGACCGACCTTGCCGTCGAGCTGGTGGAGCGGCTTAATTGCGAGATCATCAGTGTCGACTCGGCGCTGGTCTATCGCGACATGGACATCGGTACCGCCAAGCCCGATGCCGAGACCCTGGCCCGCGCCCCGCACCGACTTATCGATATCATCGACCCGGCGGAGAGTTATTCCGCCGCCCGGTTTCGCGACGACGCCCTGCGTGAGATGGCCGAGATCAGCGCCGCCGGGCGTATCCCGCTGTTGGTGGGTGGCACCATGCTCTACTACCGGGCTCTACAGCTGGGGCTTTCGCAACTGCCCGAGGCCGATGCAGAGCTGAGGGCCAGTATCGAAGCCGAGGCGGTAGAGAAGGGGTGGCAGGTGCTGCACGATCGTTTGGCGAAGGTCGACCCGGAGTCGGCGGCGCGCATCCATCCCAACGACCCGCAGCGCCTCTGCCGTGCACTGGAGGTCTACGAGTTGTCGGGGCGCCCGCTGAGTGAGTTGTGGCGTGAGCAGGAGAGGAGTGCCTTTCCCTACCGCGCGGTGAAGCTGGCGGTGGCCCCCACCGACCGCACCCTGCTGCACGAGCGTATCGCGAGGCGTTTTGAGTTAATGCTGCGGCAGGGCTTTATCGAGGAGGTGGAGGCACTCTACCGGCGTGGTGACCTCCACCCGGAGCTCCCCTCGATACGCTGCGTCGGCTACCGCCAGGTATGGAACTATCTGGCCGGGGAGTGGGACAAAGAGATGATGGTCGAGCGGGGCATCATCGCCACCCGCCAGCTGGCGAAGCGGCAGTTCACCTGGCTGCGTAGTGAGGCGGCCCTTGCCTGGTTCGACTCTTTAAGTGACAAATTGGTGGAAAAAACCTTGAAATTCTTGGATGATAGCGCCATAAGTTAGACAACCGACCGATTCTGATAAGTCGGGAGCCGGCATTTCAAGTCATATCCTTTTTTCCAATCGATATTAGTGAGAAGAGATTTATGGGTTTCTTAGGGGCGTCAGTTTCGCCACATAATAACAAAAGGAGCAATCACATGAGTAAAGGCCAAGCGCTGCAGGATCCGTTTCTGAATGCCCTGCGCAAAGAGCGTATTCCGGTCTCCATCTACCTGGTCAACGGCATCAAGCTGCAGGGGCAGGTCGAGTCCTTCGACCAGTTTGTGGTATTGCTGAAGAACTCGGTTAGCCAGATGGTTTACAAGCACGCCATCTCCACCGTGGTACCGGCACGCAATGTACGCCTCGACTACGGTGAGAAGCAACCGGCCGACAATAGCCCCAATCACAACTACTAACTCAAGCGTAGTGTCTATGTTCTCCGTTTGCGGGGGCAGTATTGTTTGAGCGCCCCCGGAGCGGCGAACGCGCCGTTCTCGTACACCTCGATCTGCAGCAGGAGAGTGAACGTGAGGACCTGGATGAGTTCCGGGACCTCGCGCTCTCCGCTGGCGCCCAGCCGGTGGCCGCGGTTACCGGCGCGCGCCGTACCCCCGAGGCTAAATACTTTGTCGGCAGCGGCAAGGCGGATGAGATCCGTGAGGTCGTGGTCGCCGAAGAGGCCGAGGTGGTGCTGGTCAACCACGCCCTTAGCCCCGCCCAGGAGCGTAACCTTGAACGCCTGCTACAGTGCCGGGTGCTGGACCGCACCGGCCTGATCCTCGATATCTTTGCCCAGCGGGCGCGCTCCCACGAAGGTAAGCTGCAGGTGGAGCTGGCACAGCTCAAGCACCTCTCTACCCGCCTGGTGCGCGGTTGGACCCACCTGGAACGGCAGAAGGGCGGTATCGGCCTGCGCGGGCCGGGTGAGACCCAGCTGGAGACCGACCGCCGGCTGCTCGGCGACCGTATTAAGGCGCTGCACCGCCGCCTGGACAAGGTACGCAAGCAGCGCGAGCAGGGGCGCCGCTCGCGCCAGCGTGCCGATGTCCCCACCGTCTCACTGGTGGGCTATACCAACGCCGGTAAGTCGACCCTGTTTAACCGCCTCACCGAGGATACGGTCTACGCGGCCGATCAGCTCTTTGCCACCCTCGACCCCACCCTGCGGCGACTGGAGGTCACTCCCAACAACCCGCTGATCCTGGCCGATACGGTGGGCTTTATCCGCCACCTGCCGCACGACCTGGTCGAGGCCTTCAAGTCGACCCTGCAGGAGACCCAGGAGGCCGACCTGCTGCTGCACGTCATCGATGCGGCGGACCCGGAGCGGCGCGAGAAGATCGAACAGGTTGACGAGGTGTTGCGGCAGATCGGTGCCAATGAGGTGGCGCAGATCGCCGTCTACAACAAGATCGATGCCACCGACGGGGTAGAGCCCCATGTGGAGCGCGACGACGAGGGCAAGGTGAAGCGGGTCTACCTCTCGGCCATGAGTGGCGACGGGATAGGGCTGCTGCACGATGTATTGATCGAGTGGCTCAATGCCGAGCGGCGCCACTACCACCTCGAGCTGCCACCCAGCGCGGCGCGGCTGCGTGCCCGGCTCTATGAAATGGGGGTGGTGCAGCAGGAGGCGGTGAGTGATGAGGGGCAGTGGCTTATCGATATCAGCATCGAGCCCCACTACCTGGAGTCGTTGCGTAAAGAGGCCGATTTTCGTCCCCTGCTTCCGCCTCCTCCCGAGCCTGAGTTTTAAACCTGATGCTATTGATAAGGAACTGTGCCTTGCGGTGCTAATCTAAGCCCCCTAGAATTTGCGCATCTAACCTATCCGCAGACGAATAACGTCTAAACAACCGTATTGGAGTACCCAATGGCGTGGAATGAACCGGGCGGCTCCGGGGGCAGAGACCCCTGGGGTGGCCGAAATGATGACCAGGGCCCGCCCGACCTCGACGAGGTGGTGAAGAAACTGCAGAACAAGCTGGGCGGCCTGTTCGGCGGCAGCGGCGGTAACGGTGACGGTGGTTCCACCGTTGCCCCCGGCGGCGGTGGCATGGGCGCTGGTGGCTTTGGCCTTATCGTGGTGCTGCTTGCCATCGTCTGGGGCATCTCCGGTTTCTATACCATCCATGAGGGCAATCGCGGTGTGGTGCTGCAGTTCGGCGCTTATAAAGAGACCACCCTGCCCGGTCTGCACTGGTTCCCACGCTTTGTGCAGAGTGTGGAGCGCATTAACGTCGACAACGTACGCAGCATCGAGCTGGGCTTCCGTGGCGATGAGTCGCTGATGCTGACCCAGGACGAGAACATTGTCGACATCAAGTTCGCCGTGCAGTACCAGGTGAAGGATGCCCGCGACTACCTGTTCAACGTTCGTGACCCGGATGAGACCCTGCGCCAGGCGATGGAGACCTCGGTACGTGAGATCGTCGGCAAGAGCGAGATGGACTTCGTCCTCACCGGCGGCCGTGCCGAGGTGGTGGCCCGTGCCCAGGATTTGATGCAGTCGATCCTTGACCTCTACCAGACCGGTCTGGTGATCACCTCGCTCAACATGCAGGACGCCCAGGCGCCGCAGCAGGTGCAGGGTGCCTTCGCCTATGCGGTCAAAGCGCGTGAGGATGAAGTACGCTTCAAGAACGAGGCCGAGGCCTACGCCAACGACGTACTGCCCACGGCGCGCGGCCAGGCGGCCCGCCTGCTGGAAGAGGCCAACGCCTATAAGGAGCAGGTGATCGCCGAGGCAGAGGGTGAGACCGCCCGCTTCCTCAGCGTACTCAAGGAGTACAAGCGTGCCCCTGAGGTGACCCGCAAGCGCCTCTACCTAGACTCCATGGAGTCGGTACTGTCGCGCAGCAGCAAGGTGGTAGTCGATACCAAGGGCAGCAACAATCTGCTCTACCTGCCGCTGGACAAGCTGATGCAGCGCGATGCCGATGCTGCGCCGCGCCTGGCACAGCCTGGCCGCAGCTACCAGCTACCGCAAGCCCCGCAGCAGGAAGAGCCGACTCGCCTGCGCAATGATCGCCGTACTAGGGAGGTGCGTTAATGTCCCCGCTTAAGAGTGTCTCCCTGATCCTGGCGGCCGCCATGCTGTGGCTGATCTCCATGGGGTTCTTTGTCGTCGACGAGCGCGAGAAGGCGGTTAAGTTCTGGTTTGGTGAGTTTGAGCGCGCCGACTACGAGCCCGGCCTGCACTGGAAGGTGCCCTTCGCCAACACCGTGCGCAAATTCGACAGCCGCATCCTCACCCTGGACGCGGAGCCCGAGCGCTACCTGACGCTGGAGAAGAAGAACGTCATCGTCGATGCCTTCATCAAGTGGCGCATTAGCGATGTGGCCAACTACTACAAGACCATGGGCGGTGACGAGCGTCGCGCCGGTCTGCGTCTCTCCCAGGTGATCCGCAACGGCCTGCGCGACGAGTTCGGTAAGCGCACCATCCAGGAGGCGATCTCCGGTGAGCGCGCCGAAATTATGAATGTCATTACCGCGCAAATTGAGGAGCAGGCCAAGCAGTTCGGTATCGAGGTGGTGGACGTGCGCATCAAGCGCATCGAGCTGCCGCCCGAGGTCTCCGGCTCGGTCTATGACCGAATGGAGGCGGAGCGCTCCCGTGTCGCCAAGGACCTGCGCTCCCGCGGTAAGGAGGCGGGCGAACGCATCCGCGCCGATGCCGACCGCCAGCGTACCGTTATCCTCGCCGAAGCCTATCGCGACGCCGAGCGCATTCGTGGTGAGGGCGATGCCAAGGCCGCCGAGGTCTACGCCAATGCGTTCCAGAAGGACCAGAAGTTCTACGCCTTCTACCGCAGCCTGGACGCCTACCGCAACGTCTTCAGTAGTCCGGAAGACATGCTGGTACTCGACCCCGAGTCGGAGTTCTTCGACTTCTTCAAGAACGACACCGGGCGCAGTAAGTAATAAACTGGCATAATATGCGCCGGGCCGCGCACTGCGCCGCCCGGCGTTTTTGTGTGTGGGGTAACAATGATTGAATTCTGGGCCGCGTTGGCGCTGGTAATGGTGATAGAGGGGCTGCTGCCCGCCATCTCACCGCGCCTCTATCGCAAGGCGATGTTGTCGGTGGCCCAGCTGGATTCTCGCTCCATACGTGTCACGGGGCTGGTGAGTATGATCGCCGGCGCCCTGTTTCTCTTTTTGTTAAAGAATAGCTAGTCATGGAAAACGATCGTTGGTTGTTGCCCGAGGGCATCGAAGAGCTGCTGCCGCCGCGGGCGGCACAATTGGAGGCGACCCTGCGTCGCCTGCTCGACCTGTTCAACAGCTGGGGCTACGAGCTGGTGATGCCGCCCTTTATCGAGTACCTGGAGTCGCTGCTTATCGGCACCGGCGACGACCTCGACCTGCAGACCTTCAAGCTCACCGACCAGCTGACCGGTCGCCTGATGGGGGTACGTTCCGACATGACACCGCAGGTGGCGCGCATCGACGCCCACCTGCTGAAGCGCGACGTACCCAGCCGTCTCTGCTACATGGGCACCACCCTCAACACCGTACCCAAGACCCACGGCGGCAGCCGTACGCCGATGCAGGTAGGGGCCGAGCTCTACGGCCACGCCGGGGTGGAGAGTGATATCGAGATCCTGCGCCTGATGGTCTCCACCCTGCAGCAGGCGGGGCTGGAGAAGCTCTATCTCGACCTGGGCCATGTCGGCATCTTCCGTAGCCTGGCCGAGGAGGCGGGGCTGGAGCCTGCATTCGAGGCCAAGCTGTTTGACGCGCTGCAGCGCAAGTCCAAACCGGAGATTGAGCTGTTGCTGGCCGATGCCGAGCTGGCCGTCCCCTATGGCGAGATCTTCGCCCAGCTGGCCGACCTGCACGGTGATGAGTCGGTATTGGGTGCTGCCGCCGAACTGTTCGCCGGCACCGGCGATGCGGTTGCCGCTGCGCTGGAGAACCTGCGCCGTATTGCCGTGGCAGCGCGCGGCTTCGAGGGGGTTGAGCTGCACTTCGACCTCGCCGAACTGCGCGGCTACCACTACCACACCGGCGCGGTCTTCACCGCCTATGTGGCGGGTGAGGGGCAGGCGGTGGCCCAGGGCGGTCGCTACGACGATATCGGCAAGGTCTTCGGCCGTGCCCGCCCCGCCACCGGTTTTAGTACTGATCTGCGTCAGGTCCTCTCACTGGTGGCTGCCACAAGCCCCGAGGAACGTGGTATCTTTGCACCCGCTGGCGATGATGCGACCCTGCAGGCGGCTATCGATGCACTGCGTGCCGACGGCGAGCGGGTGATCCAGGCCCTGCCGGGGCAGAGCGGCGACGCCGTCCAGATGGGCTGCGACCGCGAGCTGCAACTGCAGGGTGGTGCCTGGCAGGCGGTTGCGGCGAAAAAATAAGTTTATCGTTACACAGGTTTTTTTTTCTTTTCACAAAAGACTTCACGCAGCACTATGGCGCCCTTGTGCCGGTCGTTTTCCGGCGGAGTCCGTGCGTGTGAACTGAGAGCAAGATTATGGGTAAGAACGTTGTCGTAATCGGGACCCAATGGGGTGATGAGGGTAAGGGCAAGGTCGTCGACCTGCTGACCGAGACTGCGCAGGCGGTAGTGCGCTTCCAGGGTGGCCATAACGCCGGCCACACCCTCGTCATCGACGGCAAGAAGACCGTACTGCACCTCATCCCCTCCGGCATCCTGCGCGAGGGCGTGGAGTGCATGATCGGTAACGGTGTGGTGCTCGCCCCCGATGCGCTGATGAAGGAGCTGGACATGCTGGAGGAGAGCGGCGTGCCCGCCTCCGATCGCCTCAGGATCTCCGAGGCCTGCACCCTGATCCTCCCCTACCACATCGCCCTCGACCAGGCGCGCGAGATCGCCCGCGGCAATAAGGCCATCGGCACCACCGGTCGCGGCATCGGCCCGGCCTACGAGGACAAGATCTCCCGCCGTGGCCTCAAGGTCGGCGATATGATGGACAGTGCACGCTTCGCCTCGCGCCTGGAAGAGGTGCTGGAGTACCACAATTTTGCCCTGGAGAACTACTTCAAGGCCGATACCGTCGACTACCAGAAGACCCTGGACGAAGGGCTGGAGATGGCAGAACGTATGCGCCCGATGGTTGCCGACGTTACCGGCCTGCTGCACAGGTACCGTGCCGAGGGTAAGAACATTATGTTCGAGGGCGCCCAGGGCACCCTGCTCGACATCGACCATGGCACCTACCCCTATGTGACCAGCTCCAACCCCACCGCTGGCGGTGCCTGCACCGGTACCGGCGTCGGTCCGCGTGACCTCGATTACATCCTCGGTATCACCAAGGCCTACACCACTCGTGTCGGCGGTGGCCCTTTCCCCACCGAGCTGTATGACGGCGACAAGTTCAAAGACCCCATGGGTAAGCACATGGCCGAGGTCGGCCACGAGATCGGTGCATCGACCGGGCGTCCCCGTCGCTGCGGCTGGTTCGATGCGGTCTCTATGCGTCGCTCGGCGGAGATCAACTCGCTCTCGGGTATCTGCCTGACCAAGATGGACGTTCTCGACGGTCTGGAGACCCTCAAGATTGCCACCGGCTATAAGTGCAACGGCGACACCCTTGACGTGCCGCCCATCGGTGCCGACGCCTACGAGCAGTGCGAACCCGAGTACATTGAAGTTCCCGGCTGGTCGGAGAGCACCGTTGGCGTTCGCAGTTACGATGAGCTGCCGGAGAACGCCAAGGCCTACATCAAGAAGATCGAAGAGGTGGTCGGCGTACCGGTCGACATCATCTCCACCGGTCCCGACCGCGCCGATACCATTGTGCTGCGCGACCCCTACCAGGCCTAACTGCGTACCCTTGCATAGAGTGGGGCCCAAGCGGGCCCCTTTTCACTTGGGTTGGATTGACTAGAGTGGAGCTGAGCGTATAGATGGCAAAGAGTGTTGAACAGATGACGGCCCTGGTCGTCGATACGCAACACCAGATCCTCCATATACTTTCCGGGATCCTGCGCAACGAGATCGGCTTCCAGGGTGTCGAGTACGCCAACGACGGCAACAAGGCGTGGCGCCTGTTGAACGAAGAGCAGTTCGACTGGGTCTTCTGCAACTGGGACCTGCCAGGCATGAGCGGAATAGAGCTGCTAAAGGCGATGCGGGAAAAAAAGGCCTTCGCCGAGACCCCCTTCGTTATGCTCAGCTCACGCAACGACAAGGCCTCGCTGATGCAGGCGGTGGAGTACGGCGTCACCGACTACGTCATCAAGCCCTTTAGCACCTCTATCATCAAGTCCAAATTCAACCGCTTCCTGATCCAGCGCGAGACCCGCGCCGCCCGACGTGTTATCCCCAAAAAGGAGATCCGGTGCCAGGTCATCTTCGACGGTACCGAGCCCTACAAGGGACGCATCGCCAACATCTCCGAAAGTGGTTGCCTGGTAGAGGTCGAAGCCTTCTCCCGCGGCGGCACCATATACGACAGTGTTACCCTGCGCATGGGGTGCGATGACGGAGCGCGCGATATTTGCGGCGAACTGGTCCGTACCGAGGCCATGGACCCCAACAAAAATAAGGGCCGCACCATCATTGCCGCCGCCTTCATCTTCACCGACATGACGCAGGAGCAGCAGGACGTGATTGATGTGATTGTGGAAAGGAATTCCTGAGGTATTGTTTCAGGTCAGAGTCAAAGCGGTCCTTTTTTGTTTGGGGGTAGGTCTTATGCGTTTGGCTGGCTTCGCAGCCGAACTTGCGCGATAGCCTATACATGAAAAAACCCGCATCCAGCTAAGCTAGATGCGGGTTTTTTGTATTGGTGCCGAGGAGAAGACTCGAACTTCCACGGGGTTGCCCCCACTAGCACCTGAAGCTAGCGTGTCTACCAATTTCACCACCTCGGCAGAGGTCTCTTTTGGGCATCGCCCTGAAGAGGAGGCGAACTTTACAGCTCATTTTTCGGCTTGTCAACGCCCGGTGTGACACTTTTGCCGCAATTTTTTCTCCGTTCAGTTAGAATAGCGGGCTTGATTACGCCCGCGTGGGCCCAGGAAAGAGTTTTAGATGTCAAAACAATCAACGAAAGACCCCCATCAGGCGCGTGAAGCGCAGAAGTACGACAACCCCATCCCCAGCCGCGAGTTCATTATGGAACTGCTGGAGGAGGCCGGTCGGCCGATGTACCGCGACGACATTGCCGAGGAGCTGGCCCTTGAGTCCGAGGAGCAGCTGGAGGCGCTGCGCCGCCGTCTGCGGGCGATGGAGCGGGACGGTCAGCTGCTGTTCAACCGCCGCGGCGGTTACGGCCTGGTCAGCAAGATGGATCTGGTGCGCGGTCGCGTCATCGGCCACCCGGACGAGTTCGGCTTCCTGGTACCGGACGACGGCGGTGACGACCTCTTCCTCTCCGGTCGCGAGATGCACGCCTGTCTGCACGGCGACCGGGTGGTGGCGCGGGTCTCCGGCGTTGACCGCCGCGGTCGCCGCGAGGGCTCCATTGTTGAGATCCTGGAGCACGCCAACAAGCACGTGGCCGGCAGCTACTTTATCGATCAGGGCGTTGGCTATGTGATCGCCGATAACAAGCGCATCAACCAGGACATCCTGGTGCCCGAGGGGCAGGAGATGGGGGCCGAGAACGGCCAGTTGGTGGTGGTGGAGATCGTCGAGTACCCGACCAAGCGCCGCCAGGCCACCGGCAAGATCATCGAGATCCTGGGTGACCATATGGCGCCGGGGCTGGAGATCGACGTTGCAATCCGCGCCCACGACCTGCCGATGGAGTGGTCGCCGCTGGTTGAGGAGATGGTGGCAGAACTGCCTACCGAGGTACCGGAGGAGGCGAAGGAGGGGCGCATCGACCTGCGCGATATGCCGCTGCTGACCATCGACGGCGAAGACTCAATGGACTTCGACGATGCGGTCTACTGCGAGCCCAACGACGACGGTTGGCGCCTGGTGGTGGCGATCGCCGATGTCTCCCACTACGTGCAGCCGGGTTCTGCACTGGATGCCGAGGCGCGTGAGCGTGGCAACTCCTGCTACTTCCCCGGCCGCGTGCTGCCGATGCTGCCCGAGGAGCTCTCCAACGGCCTCTGCTCCATCAACCCCGATGTGGATCGCCTCTGCATGGTGTGCGACATGGACATCGGTAAGAAGGGCAAGCTGCAGGACTACCGCTTCTACCCGGCGGTAATGCGCTCCCACGCCCGCATGACCTATAACAAGGTGGCCGCCATCGTGGTGGACCGTGACGGCCAGTTGTGCAAAGAGTACGACACCATCCGCCCGCACCTGGAGAACCTTTACTCCCTCTTTAAGGTGCTGCACAAGCGCCGCGGGCAGCGTGGCGCCATCGACTTTGATACCACCGAGACCCGCGTCGTCTTCGGTGTGGGAAAAAAGATCGACAAGATCGTTCCCACCGAGCGCAACGACGCCCACCGCCTGATCGAGGAGTGCATGCTGATGGCCAACGTGGCCACCGCCAAGTTCCTCAGTGCGGCGAAGATCCCGGCGCTCTACCGCGACCACGACCGCCCCAAGCCCGAGAAGCTGACCGCGCTGCGCGAGTTCCTCAGCGAGCTGGGCCTCAACCTCAAGGGCGGCGACGAGCCTACTGCCGGCGATTACGGTGAGCTGCTCGCCAGCATCAAGGAGCGTCCCGATGCCCACCTGATTCAGACGGTCATGCTGCGCAGCATGTCGCAGGCGGTCTACAGCCCCGACAACAAGGGCCACTTCGGTCTCGCCTTCGACGCCTACGCCCACTTCACCTCGCCGATCCGCCGTTACCCCGACCTGCTGGTGCACCGCGCCATTCGCCACGTGCTCGACGGCAAGCCGGTGGATGAGTTCCGTTACAGCCATAACGATATGGTGATCATGGGAGAGCACTGCTCGATGACCGAGCGTCGCGCCGACGAGGCGACCCGCGATGCGATGGACTGGCTCAAGTGCGAGTTCATGATGGACAAGGTGGGGCAGACCTTCGAGGGGGTGATCTCCAGCGTTACCGGCTTCGGTATCTTCGTCGAGCTGAAGGACATCTACGTCGAGGGCCTGATCCACGTCACCGCCTTCAAGAACGACTACTACCATTTCGACCCGGTTCACCACCGCATGGTGGGTGAGCGCACCCGTAAGATCTACCGCCTCGGCGACCCCATTGAGGTGCTGGTCACCCGTGTCGACCTGGACGATAAGAAGATCGACTTCGACCTGGTGCTGGACGAGAGCGAGGAGCCGGTCGAGGAGAAGCCGCGCAAAAAGAAGCGCCGGGGTAAGAAGAAAAAGTCGTGAGTGGCGGCATCATCTTCGGCCTCCACGCGGTGGAGGCGGCGCTTAAGCAGGATGCCGATGCTATCAAGCAGTTGTGGTGCGACCGCCAGCGCCGCGACAAACGTCTCCACTCGCTGCTGCAGGTAGCGGCGAAAAAGGGCATCAAACCCCAGCAGCTAAACCGTGCGGAGCTGGACAAGCTGGCCCCCGGCGGCAAGCATCAGGGCGTCGTCGCCCAGGTGGTGCAAACGGCGGCGGCCAACGCCCGCAATGAAAGCTTCCTCGAACAACTCCTTATTGAACTTGATGAGCCCCCCTTCCTGCTGGTGCTGGACGGGGTGACCGACCCCCATAACCTCGGCGCCTGCCTGCGCAGTGCTGATGCCGCCGGGGTGCATGCGGTGATCGCGCCAAAGGACCGCGCCTGCGGCCTCACCCCGGTGGTGCGCAAGGTGGCCAGCGGCGCCGCAGAGACGGTGCCCTTTGTGCAGGTGACCAACCTGGCCCGCACCCTGAAGGCGATACGCGACGCCGGGGTGTGGGTGATCGGCACGGCACTGGAGGAGGGGGCGGTATCGCTCTACGAGCGTGACCTCACCGGTCCGCTGGCCCTGGTGCTGGGGGCCGAGGGTAAGGGAATCCGCCGCCTCACACGCGATAACTGCGACGACCTGGTCTTCGTGCCGATGGCGGGTACAGTGCAAAGCCTCAACGTTTCAGTGGCCACTGGCGTCTGCCTGTTTGAGGCGTTGCGGCAGCGCAGCCGCTAGGTCTCATTCGCCGCAAAACTTTTTTGCGAGACCTTGGCGGCTGTGTAAGAATGCTGCCGCATAAAAAAATAATAAACTCAACACATGGAAAAGGAGATGCATAGAATGCAATACCACTCAAAGTTATTCCTCACCGCTCTGATCGCTTCCACACTCGTTGTTGGCTGCGGCGGTTCGAGCAGCGGAGATTCGGGTTCCGGTCTCGGCGATAGCGGGCAGCAAGGTGATCTAACCGTCGCGGATGCGACCACCACCAACCACAATATCTACCTTCCCAGCGGTGTCGCTACCGAAACACCTAGCGGTGATTTTGACGGCGTCATGGTCTTTGCTGGAAGTGATGCCCTGAGCAGCAAGGCCGTTAGCGGGATGACCCTGGCCGGTGTCAGCACGACAGCCACCACCTCCACACGCGACGTCGCAGGCTTTATCGCCGAAACCGTAGCACTGAATAGCGAGACCAATGCCAGTGAGTTGGTCGATAGTTACGAGAGCCTGATGAGCAGCAATGGCGCCACTCTGGGCATGAGCTACAGCAGCACCGGTCGTACTGAGCTTCTCAGTGGCTACATGGTCACCGCCAATTACAATCTCACCCTGACTACCAGCAGTAAGCCTACCGACCTGGCCAATGAGCTGGTACAACTGATTGGCGTCAACACCGCAGGCGGTACGGTGACCAACCTGCCCACCGCACAAAGCACTGAGCAGTACCATACCGACTACACCATGACCATTGGTGCGCTCTACGTGAGTGACACTGATGTCGTCGTTGCCGTCACCGTGGTTCCGCAAACGCTGGTGGGTACCTACAGCAGCCTCACCGGCAACCTGACCAACACCAGCAACGTGACGACCAGCGCCGCAACACTGACCTCTACCAGCGACAGCTTCACTGCGCAGAGCGGCAGCGGTTTGGCGGACTTCCTGTTCGTTATCGACAACTCCGGCAGTATGAGTTCAGAGCAGACGGCGATCAGTACCGCTGCCAGCGACTTCACCACCATCATTAGCAACTCGGGGCTGGACTACCGTATTGCGACCATCACCACCGATGACTCCACCCTGCGTGACGAGTATTCTGATGGTGGCTTCACCGCGGACCTGACGGAGTTCCAGAGCGACGTCATGCCTGGTATTTATGGTTCGTATACCGAGTCGGCCACCTATGAGGCCGAGGAGGCGCTACAGTCCATTTCCGCTGGTGATACAACTGACGGTTCCGTTGCTGCGGAAGGGTTCCCTCGTAGCGGCGCCTCGCTCTCCGTCATCATCATGAGTGACGAGGCCGATTATTACGATGAGCGCCTCTACTATGACGACTACACCGCTTACAGTGCCTGTAATGTTGGCTGGGACGACGGTGCGGAGTGCTTCGACGAGAACGACAACCTGTTCATCGATCGCGGCTACCGTGTCTACTCCATCGTCGATACCGCGGCCACCGACAGCTATGGTTACCAGAACTACAACTATGGTGGCGAGTATATGACCCTCTCCAACAACACCGGGGGCAGCTATGCGGATATTGGTGATACGACCGCCTTCTCGGCGATCATGTCCAATATCGCCCTGGCCGCGGGTGGCGCTTCCAGTAGTTATACCCTGGCTCATACCCCGCTAAGTAGCAGCATCACGGTAACGGTGGACGGCAGCAGCGTAAACCAGTCCACCACCGATGGTTGGAGCTATAATCAGAGTGCCAACACCATCGTCTTCTTTGGCAGCAGTATTCCTGCCGGCGGGGCGAGCATCGTGGTCTCCTACGACTACTAAGTTTGGCAGTTTCGGTGAAAAAAGCGGCCGCTTGCGGCCGCTTTTTTATTGCCCCCTTATCTTTACGCCGCCCCCTAACTCGGGTAGAATGCGCGCCTTTCCGCTGGGTCTATCCCCTACGGAAAAGACAATTCGACTACTCCTTGCCCCGGACATTGGGTCCTGGGCTGTACAAACCGTGAGGAGCTTTTAATGAAGCACTACGAAATCGTGTTTCTGGTCCATCCTGATCAGAGCGAACAGGTCCCGGCCATGATTGAGCGTTACCGCTCAACCATCGAAGGCCACGGCGGCAGCATTCACCGCCTGGAAGATTGGGGCCGCCGCCAGCTGGCTTATCCCATCAACAAGATCCACAAGGCCCACTACGTGATGATGAACGTAGAGTGCAACAAAGAGGCTCTGGAAGAGATCGAGTCCGCCTTCCGCTTCAACGACGCGGTTATCCGTAACCTCGTACTGAGCACGAAGGGCGCCGTTACCGAGGCATCCCCCCTGGTCAAGGCCAAGGAAGAGAAGCGTGAGGAGTCCTCTGAGAAGAGCGCTGCTCCCGCTGCCGAGGCAGAAGAGACCAGCGAGGCCGCTGCTGACGCCGAGTAAGGTGGGTGGATAACCGTCTGGTCATCAGCGGCGGCCTCGGCAACACGCCCGAGACCCGCTATAGCCCGGCAGGTATCCCCATCACTCGCTTCACCCTGCGGCATGAGTCGATTCAGCAGGAGGCCGGTATGCAACGACAGGCGATATGTAATATCGGTGTCATCGCAAGCGGCAAACAACTGCTGGCAACGACCAAGGCCTTGCAGAGTGGACAGCAGGTAAGGGTAAGCGGCTTTCTCAGCCGAGCGAACAACCGCCAGGGTGAGAACCGGCTTATCCTCCACGCAGAACAGATTGAAGTTATTGAACAGGATTGATTAGGAGACCGAAATGGCCCGTTATTTCCGTCGTAAGAAGTTTTGCCGCTTTACCGCGGAAGGTGTTGATCAGATCGACTACAAGGATCTGGCTACCCTGAAGAATTACATCACCGAGTCTGGCAAGATCGTACCCAGCCGTATTACCGGTACCAAGGCCAAGTATCAGCGTCAGCTGGCCACCGCGATCAAGCGTGCCCGCTTCCTGGCACTGCTGCCGTACACCGATTCGCACCAGTAAGAAAATCGTAGCGCCTGCGGAGTAGCCCCATGCAGTTTCTTGCGGCCTATGTGCTCAAGGGGCGGATGCAGGCGGTGCTGGTGGTAGTGGTCTCGGCCATACTGGCCCTGATGCTGCCGCCATTCAGTTATCTTAGTGGCGCAAGCGTGGCCCTGGTCACCTTGCGCCACGGACCGCAGGCCGGTCTGCAACTGAGTCTGCTGTCCACCGCAACCATCGCGGCACTGCTGATGTTGTTGCAGATGCCGCCGCAGCTCAGCGGGGTGTTCCTGCTGGTGCTGTGGCTGCCGTTGGTGGCGCTGGCGCTCAGCCTGCGTCGCAGCGCCTCGCCGGCACGCAGTATTGTGCTGGCACTGGGCTTCGGCGTGATGGTGCTACTGGGCTTTGTCCTTGCCATTGACGAACCCACCGAGTGGTGGCGTCAACTGTTGGGGCAGGTACTGGAGCCGATGATGCAGGAGGTCCCGCCGACTGACCTGCCGCAGCTAGAGGCCAATATCGCCGAGCTGGCGGGACAGATGAGCGGGGTGATGGCCGCCGGCATGGTTGCCAGCCTACTCGGTTGCCTGATGCTGGGGCGCTGGTGGCAGGCACTGCTGTTCAACCCCGGAGGCTTCGGCGAAGAGTTTCGCCGCCTGCGTTTGGGGCAGGCCCTGGCCGCTATGGCCCTGGCGCTAAGCGCCGCCCACATGCTGCTGCAGCCTGAGGGCGGTATGCTGCGCGACCTGCTGGCCCTGGCCCAGGTGGCCTTTGCCCTGCAGGGCATTGCCGTGGTGCATGCACTGGTTAACGCCAACAAGGCCCATCGCGGCATTCTGGTAGTGATGTACCTGCTGCTGGCGCTGCTGCTGGGACCGATTGTGCTGCTGCTGGCGATGGTCGGTGTGGTAGATAACTGGTTCGATTTTCGTCGTAAATTTGGCCGAGGGAAGCAGGCCGATATTAATTGATATCCGCGCCCGGCGCGGATAACGGATTGATGATTATTAAGTTGAGGTAGGTAAGATGGAAGTTATTCTGTTGGAGAAGGTGCGCAACCTGGGTGACCTGGGTGAGCAGATCAAGGTGAAATCCGGTTACGGCCGCAATTTCCTCATTCCTCAGGGCAAGGCCGTGATGGCGACCAAAGAGAACGTTGCCAAGTTCGAAGAGCGTCGTGCCGAGCTGGAAGCCAAGGCTGCCGAGCTGCTGGCCACTGCCGAAGGTCGTGCCGCCAAGCTGGCCGAGCTGGCTGCCGTTACCATCAGCGCTAGCGCCGGCGAAGAGGGCAAGCTGTTCGGTTCCATCGGTGCCGGCGACATTGCCGACGCGATCACCGCTGCCGGCGTTGAGGTTGCCAAGAGCGAAGTGAAGCTGCCTGAAGGTTCTATCCGCCAGATCGGCGAGTACGAGCTGATGATCCAGCTGCACACCGACGTTGCTCAGAACGTCAACATCGAGGTCGTCGCCGAGTAATCTCGACGCGTGCTGTACCTCCGCCGCGCCATGGTTCCCGAACCCGTTCGGGGGCGATGGCGCGGTTTTGTTTTTGTCCCGTCTTTTCCGGAACTGCTGACTATGGCATGCTCGCACATGGTCGTGTCGACCTATACAGGTAATAGTGACTGATGCAGGATTCTCCGATACCCATTAACCGCGACGCCGCTACCGAGGCGCTCAAGGTACCCCCGCACTCCATCGAAGCGGAGCAGTCCGTGCTCGGCGGCCTGATGCTGGATAACAGCAGCTGGGACAAGGTGGCCGATGAGGTCTACGAGGGTGATTTCTATCGCCGTGACCACCGCCTCATCTTCCGCGCCATCAAGGCGCTGGCTGAGGAGTCCTCCCCCTTCGACGTGGTGACCCTGGCCGAGTGGCTGGATAAACAGGGTGAGCTGGAGAACGTCGGCGGCATCAATTACATGGGGACCCTGGTCACCAACACCCCCAGTGCCGCCAATATCAAGTCCTACGCCAAGATCGTGCGCGAGCGCTCGGTGTTGCGCCAGCTGATCCAGATCTCCAACGATATCGCCGATTCGGCGTACATGCCCGAGGGGCGCAAGATCAGCGAACTGCTGGACGAGGCGGAGAAGAAGGTCTTCGAGATCGCCGACCAGGGGGCGCGTGGTAATCAGGGCTTCGCCGGGATGAAGGAGCTGCTGACCAGGGCGGTCGAGCGCATCGACTACCTCTTCACCCAGGACAACCCCATCACCGGTGTCACCACCGGTTTTGACGACTTCGACGCCAAGACCTCCGGCCTGCAGAACTCCGACCTCATCATCATCGCCGGCCGTCCCTCCATGGGTAAGACCACCTTCGCGATGAATATCGCCGAGAACGCGGCGATCAAGGGGCAGGTGCCGGTGGCGGTCTTCTCCATGGAGATGCCGGGCGAGCAGCTGGCGATGCGTATGATGTCCTCACTGGGGCGCATCGACCAGCACAAGGTGCGTAGCGGCAAGCTGGAGGATGACGACTGGCCGCGCCTTACCTCGGCGGTGGGTATCCTCTCCGAGGCGCCCATCTACATCGACGACACCCCCGGCCTCACCCCAACCGAGCTGCGCGCCCGTGCCCGCCGCCTGGCCCGTGAGCACGGCCTCGGCCTCATCGTCATCGACTACCTGCAGCTGATGCAGGGCTCCGGCAAGTCGAGCGAGAACCGTACCGCCGAGATCTCCGAGATCTCCCGCTCCCTCAAGGGACTGGCGAAGGAGCTCAACGTGCCGGTGATCGCCCTCTCCCAGCTCAACCGTTCGCTAGAGCAGCGCCCCAACAAGCGCCCGGTCAACTCGGACCTGCGTGAATCGGGCGCCATCGAGCAGGACGCCGACGTTATCGTCTTCATCTACCGCGACGAGGTCTACAACGAGGAGAGTACCGATAAGGGGGTGGCCGAGATCATTATCGGTAAGCAGCGTAACGGCCCCATCGGTACCACGCGCCTCGCCTTCCTCGGCAAGTACACCCGTTTCGAGAACCTGGCCCACGACCACTACAGTGGCGGGGATTTCGGATAGGTTAAGTACTGATGCGTCGTACCGAGGTAAGCCTCGACTTGGCCGCCCTGCGCCACAATCTGCAGCGGATCCGCCAGTTTGCCCCCAACAGCAGCGTGATGGCGGCGATTAAGGCCAACGGCTATGGCCACGGCCTGGAGCGTGTCGCCCGCACCTTGGCCGATGTGGACGGCCTGGGGGTCGCCTGCCTGGAGGAGGCGGTGAAGCTGCGTGAGGCGGGTATCACCACCCCCATCACCCTGCTCGAGGGCTTCCTCCATGCCGACGAGCTTCCCCTTGTCTGTGAACACCGGCTCGACCTGGTGATCCACCACACCCAGCAGATCGAGGCACTGGAGCGTCAGGCGCCGCCGGCCCCGCTACGGGCCTGGCTCAAGGTCGACAGCGGCATGCATCGGCTTGGTGTGCGGGCAGAAAAGGCGCGCGAACTGTGGCAACGCCTCGGCGTCATTGAGGGGCTGGAGCTTATGGGGGCGATGACCCACCTGGCCAATGCCGATGACCTGAATGATGCCACCACCGAGGCGCAACTGGCCTGCTTCAAGCAGGCCTGTGAGGGGCTGCCTGGCGAGCGCACCATTGCCAACTCCGCAGGTGTGCTGGGCTGGCCGCAGAGCCATGCCGAGTGGAACCGCCCCGGCATCAGCCTCTACGGCGTATCCCCCTTTCCTGCCAGGCATGGCGGGGAGCACGGACTCAAACCGGTAATGACCCTGCGCTCGGAGCTGATCCTGGTAAACCACCTCAGGAAGGGCGACCCCATCGGCTACGGCGGTACCTGGTGTTGTCCCGAGGAGATGCCGGTGGGCGTGGTGGCAGTGGGCTATGGCGATGGTTATCCGCGCCATGCGCGCAATGGCACCCCGGTACTGCTCAACGGCAGGCGGGTGCCGCTGGTGGGGCGTGTCTCGATGGATATGATCACCGTCGACCTGCGCAGCCAGCCCGACGCCCGCGCCGGCGACGAGGTGGTGCTGTGGGGCGAGGGGTTGCCGGTGGAGGAGATCGCCGCCCATGCCGACACCATCCCCTACGAGCTGCTCTGCGGCGTCACCGGCCGGGTGCGCATCGTCGAGCGGGGCTAAGCATGTCTACCCCACATTGGCCCCAGCTCGGTTGCGGCGCCATCGTGCGGCGTGATGATACGGTGCTGCTGGTGAAGCGGGGCCGGCCGCCGCGCCAGGGGCAGTGGGCGATCCCCGGCGGCAAGGTACAGGCGGGGGAGGGGCTGCGTGAGGCGGTGGAGCGGGAGATCATGGAGGAGACCGGTATTAGCGTGCGGGCCAAAGATATGATCTACCAGCTCGAGTATATCGAGCACGACGAGGACGGGGCGCTGGCCTTTCACTACGTGGTGCTCGATTATGAGGCGGAGTATATCGCCGGTGAGCCACGCGCCGGTGACGACGCCGACGAGGCGGCCTGGGTCCACTTTGATGAGCTGGCCTCCTTGCCCCTTACCGATTCCACCCGCGATGCCCTGCATAGCCTCTATCCGGAGGAGTTTCCTAGATGAGCGGAGCAGGTTCCCCAATGAAAGTGCTATGGCTCCTGGTGTTGACGGTTCCGCTGGTCGGCTGCATGGGCAAGGCCTTCGACCGTGTCACACTGCTTTCAGTGTTGCCCTTCCTGCTGGTGCTGGTGATCCTCTTTCTTCTCAACCGTAATCGCTCTGAAGAGGAGCCGTGGGAGGAGGAGCACTACCCCGACAGGGAGGAGGAAGAGGAAAATGAAGACCACCACCTTATGTAAGCGCTCACTAGCGTTTCAGGAGTAATCAATTGGCCAAGTCAAAGACCAACTACAGTTGCACTGCTTGCGGTGCAAGCGCCACCAAGTGGGCGGGGCAGTGTGGCGACTGCGGCGAATGGAACACCCTGGTAGAGGTGAAGCTAACGCCTACCCCGGCGAGGGGAGGGCGCTTTGCCGGTTACGCCGGGACGGCGGGTGCCACCGAGGTACAGCTGCTGCGCGAGGTGAGTGCCGACGATGTGGCACGTACCCCCAGCGGCATCGGCGAGTTCGATCGGGTGTTGGGCGGAGGCCTGGTACCCGGCTCGGTGGTGTTGATCGGTGGTGACCCCGGTATCGGTAAATCGACCCTGCTGTTGCAGACCCTGGCAGAGCTGGACAAGCAGTTCACCACCCTTTACGTCAGTGGCGAGGAGTCGCCGCAGCAGGTAAGCCTGCGCGCCAAACGACTCAAGCTGCCGATCGAGAACATGCGCCTGCTGCCCGAGACCCGGGTGGAGGGGATCCTGACCACGGCGCAGAAGGAGCGTCCCCAGGTGGTGGTGATCGACTCCATCCAGACCATCTTTACCGAACAGCTGCAGTCGGCTCCCGGCTCGGTAGCGCAGGTGCGCGAGAGCGCCGCGCAGTTGGTGCGTTACGCCAAGCAGAGCGGCGCCTCCCTCTTTATCGTCGGCCACGTCACCAAGGAGGGGCAACTTGCCGGGCCGCGAGTACTGGAACACATGGTCGACACGGTGCTCTACTTCGAGGGCGACAGCGGCTCACGCTATCGGGTGGTGCGCGCCTTCAAGAACCGATTTGGCGCGGTCAATGAGCTGGGGGTCTTCGCCATGACCGAGCTGGGGCTGAAGGAGGTCGCCAACCCCTCGGCAATCTTCCTCTCCAGCCACGATGAGGCAGTCTCCGGCAGTGCCATCATGGTTACCATGGAGGGGAGCCGCCCGCTACTGGTAGAGGTGCAGGCGCTGGTCGATGAGAGCCAGCTGGGTAATCCGCGCCGTGTCACCGTGGGGCTGGAGCAGAATCGCCTGGCGATGCTGCTGGCGGTGTTGAGCCGCCACGGCGGGGTCACCACCCACGATCAGGATGTCTTTATCAATGCGGTGGGTGGGGTGCGCCTGAACGAGACCGGTGCAGACCTGGCGGTGCTGTTGTCGGTGCTCTCCAGCCTGCGTGACCGGCCGCTGCCCAAGGGGCTGATCGTCTTCGGCGAGGTGGGGTTGGCTGGCGAGATACGCCCGGTGCCCAACGGCCAGGAGCGCCTCAAGGAGGCGGCCAAGCACGGCTTTACCCGCGCCATCGTGCCGAAGGCGAACCGCGGCAAGCGGGGGATAGATGGGATGGAGGTGATTGGGGTGAGCCGCCTTAGCGAGGCGCTCGACTACCTTTAATCGCTGGCGAGGAGTTCGGAGAGTTCGCGCTCCAGCAGCGCCTCGTTCCCCAGATTGAGCTCAACCATGCGTTTGAGGTGGGTGATGCTCTCCAGATCGATCTGGTCGCAACGAAAGCCGATGTGCTCCGCTCCCTTGTGTACGATCGCCCCCGCCATCTCGATCTCGACTTCGGTACCGTCTAGCGAGAAGCGTATGGTACAGGCGTCCTGCGGCAGCTCATCAAATCCCTCCGGAGTCTGCAGCAGCACCCCCTTGAGCGAAATGTCGAGCAGCTCGCTCTGCCAGCGCTGATCACCGCAGGCGATCTCGGCACGGCTGTCCATGGGGATGCGGGTGAAGTGGCGGCGCTCGTCTGCGGACATGGGGGCTCCTCTGCTCAGGCCAGGGTGAACTGCATCTTTACGTTGCCGATCTGGATGACGTTACCATCCTCGAGCTGTCGGCTCTCGTCGCCAATGGGGGTGCCGTCTACCTTGGGGGAGTGCTCGCCCTCCAGGTGGGTGATGAA
Organism: Thiohalomonadaceae bacterium; assembly: GCA_050298555.1. Taxonomy (GTDB): domain Bacteria; phylum Pseudomonadota; class Gammaproteobacteria; order Thiohalomonadales; family Thiohalomonadaceae; genus JAPHSX01. The sequence goes on along the minus strand of JBNKUL010000012.1, from coordinate 27,736 downwards.
GTAGCCGTCACCGCGGCGGGCGATGACGGCGGTCTGCACCCCTGCCTTGCCGAGGTTGGTCATGTTGTTCTTCAGGATGATGGTCTTGCCGACGTTACTGCCTGTGAGGATCTGCAGCCAGGCGCTCTTGGGCGCGGCCTTGGTGCTGGTGAAGCTGGCGCTGTCGTCCGTCTTGGCCGGGGGGATGAAGTTGTAGGTCAGGTCGTGCTTGCCGATGCGGATGGTGTCTTCGTCCTTGAGCTGTTGCTCTCCCACCTTGCTGCCGTTGACCAGGGTGCCTTCAGGGGTACCGAGATCGCGGAGTATCGAGACGCCATCTTTGGTGGTGACACTGGCGTGGCGCGGCTGTACCGCGAGGCTGTCGATGTGCAGCTGGCAGCCGGGATCGCTGCCGATCACCGTCTCTCCCTCGCTCAGCTGGTGTACATTGAGCACCTTGCCTTTGAATGACAGGGTCAGTTTTGACACTGCACAACTCCGAAATTCCTGATTTATCAGGCCATTATAGTATTAATTTAAGATTGTGGAATAGCTGTTTTTCGCCTGCACGCCATATCTGTGCGGCAGGCCGCAAACTTTCACCTAGCTCAGCTCGCTATCCTCGGCGGCCTGCTTGCGCAGCGCCGGGTCGACACGCACGGTTTTCACCGTGTTATTTCCGGTCTGTACGATGTCCATGGGGTATCCCTCCAGCAGCAGGCTGGTGCCCGCCTCGGGGATGGTCTCCAGGTATTCGGTGATCATGCCGTTGAGGGTCTTGGGGCCGTCGGTGGGCAGCTCCCAGTGCATGATGCGGTTGAGTTCGCGGATGTTGGCGCTGCCGTCCACCAGGAAGCTGCCGTCCTCCTGCGGATGGATATCCTTGGAGCTGGTGGCCGGGTCGGTGGTGAATTCGCCGACAATCTCTTCGAGGATATCGTCCAGCGTTACCAGCCCCTGGATATCGCCATATTCGTCCACCACCAGGCCGATGCGTCGCCGTTGGGTCTGGAAGTTGAGTAGCTGGGTGTTGAGCGGTGTCGCCTCGGGAATGAAGTAGCTTTCGCGTGCCAGTCCCTCAAGGTCTTCGCGGGTGAGCCCCTCCTTCTGTTGTTGCCCGAGGAGCTTGCGCAGGTGAAGGATGCCGATGACGTTGTCGATCTCGCCGCGGTAGACCGGCAGGCGGGTGTGCTGGCTGTTGCGCAGCTGCTTGAGGATCTGCTCCCACTCGTCTTCCAGGTCGATGCCGACGATCTCGTTACGCGGCACCATGATGTCTTCCACCGTCACCTTCTCCAGGTCGAGGATGCCGAGCAGCATCTTCTGGTGGCGCCGCGGGATCATCGCCCCCGCCTCATTGACGACGGTACGCAGCTCCTCGCGGCTGATGCTGTGTTCGGTCAACTCCTCCTGGCTGATGCCGAACAGGCGCAACAGGATGGTGGGGAGCGCGTTGAAGATGGAGACCAGCGGTGCCAGTACGATCGATAGTGGTTTGAGGACGACGGCTGCCGGGAAGGCGAAGCGCTCCGGGCGCATCGCCGCCAGGGTCTTGGGGGTGATTTCGGCGAAGATCAGCACTACCACGGTAAGCAGGGCGGTGGCGACCCATACCCCGTCCTCGCCCAACAGGCGTACTGCCAGCAGGGTGGCGATGGCTGAGGCGAGAATGTTGACGAAGTTGTTGCCCAGCAGGATCAGACCGATCAGGCGGTCCGGCCGCTTCAGCAACTGGTGGGCGCGACGCGCGCCGGCGTGCCCGTCCTTGGCCATGTGGCGCAGGCGGTAGCGGTTCAGGCTGATAAGCCCCGTTTCAGAACCGGAGAAAAAGGCGGAGACGAAGATTAGGAAGATAATGAGGCCCAGCAGGACCCCAATGGGTATGTCGTTTAGCAATGAGGGATATGCCTCGAAAACAGGATGGAAGCGCCATTACAGGCCCCGCGCGGGGGATTGTCAAGGGGCCTGGCAGAGAGACTCCTCAGCTGCCCAGGATCAGCTCCAGCACCAGTTTGCTGCCGAAGTAGGCCAGCATCAACACCACGAAGCCACCCAGGGTCCAGCGGATCGCGGTGCGACCACGCCAGCCGAAACGCCAGCGTCCCCACAGCAGGATGGCGAACACCACCCAGGCGGCGATGGAGAGCACCGTCTTGTGTACCAGGTGCTGTGCGAACATGTCCTGCAGATAGGGGGCACCGCTGAGCAGCGATAGGCTGAGCATCAGGTAGCCGAGGGCGATGAGGCGGAACAGCAACTGCTCCATGGTCTCCAACGGGGGCAGGGCGCGGATAAAGCCGCCGGGATGGCGGTTGCGCAGCTGCTTGTTCTGTACCGCCAATAACAGTGCCTGTAGCGCAGCGAGGGTGAGCAGGCTGTAGGAGACCACCGAAATGAGGATATGTGCCTGCAGACCAGCCGAGGCGGAACTGAGTACCACCCCATTGCCACCGTCCAGCCCCTGCAGTAGCAGGCTGAGTGCGGCGAAGGGGAAGATGGCGATACCGAGGTTCTCGGTCGGTTGCCCCAGCGAGCTGAGCAGTAGCAACGCCACCGCCACCCAGCTGGTGAAGGAGAGGGCGATAAAGAAGGAGAGATTGAGCCCCTCAGCCACCACCACGCTGTGGTTGAGAGCGGCGGCATGCAGCAGCATGGCGAGCAGCCCGCTGAGCAGTGCCGCAATTTTGCTGCTGCCCCTGGCCTCGATGCCTGCGGCAAGCCTTTTCAGCAGCAGGCCGGCGGCGAGCAGGTAGAGAATGACGGCAAGAATGCCCAAAACCGAATTCATAGTGTGTTGTTTTCCCTAATCTCGAGTGGCGCAATACTCGCATATGAGACCATGGTGGTGAAGTCCTTTTCTTTTTGCCCACCAGGGCATCATGCCGAGGGTTTTGTGAGATATCTCACAAATTACATGCCTGGCATCTGCTAGCGTTTGGCGATTGTGCAGCTGTCGGCGTCGTTGTAATTGCCGAGTTATCGCCATATAGTGCGGGACAGAGACTGCCTAATAATAAACGGCGCCACTGGCGCCACATAGAAGGTGCGGAGAACCTGGATGGAGATACGGGTACTGGGTTGCAGTGGTGGCATCGGCGGCGGAAGCCGCAGTACCACCTCGTTCCTGGTGGGGGATAATGTCCTGATCGACTGTGGTAGCGGCGTTTCCGAGCTATCGCTGGACGAGCTGGCGAGGATCCGCCACATCTTCCTCACCCACTCCCACATGGACCACACCCATATGCTGCCGCTGCTCGTCGACAGCGTCTTCGACCGGCTTGAGCAGCCCATCGTGGTACACGGTCTGCCCCATACCCTCCAGGCCCTGCGCGATCACATCTTCAACTGGGTGATGTGGCCCGATTTCACCAATCTGCCGAGCGAGGAGTTCCCGGTACTGGCCCTGCAGGAGATGAAGCCGGGAGAGCACCTCACCGTGGGCGAGGCCCGCTACGGCATGATTCCGGTCAACCATATCGTCCCCACCGTGGCCTATACCCTGGAGTATCCGGGCGGCATCTTCGCCTTCAGCGGTGATACCACAACCAACGACACCCTGTGGGAGGGGCTGAACAAGCTGCCGCGTCTCGACCACCTGATCGTCGAGGCGGCCTTCTCCAGCAACGAGCTGGTGCTGTGCGAGATGTCCAAGCACTACTGCCCGCAGCTACTGGCGGCGGACCTGAAGAAGTTGCGCCATCAGCCGCAGATCTATCTCAGCCACGCCAAGCCTGGTGAGGAGGAGATGATCTTCGAGGAGTGCCGCCAGCTCATTTCCGACAGAACACTACACCACCTGACAGGGGGCGAGCGTTTGGCGTTATAATGCCCGTTCGTTTTCTGTATCACCCGTCGCGTTGAACGCGGCCACCCAACCAATCGGGAACAGCGATTACCATGTTCGATAACCTGACATCCAGGTTGAGCCAGACCCTGCGCAACCTGCGCGGTAGCGGCCGCCTGAGCGAAGAGAATATCAAGGAGACCCTGCGCGAGGTGCGCATGGCCCTGCTGGAGGCCGATGTGGCCCTGCCAGTGGTGCGCGAATTCGTCGACCACGTCAAGGCGCGCGCCGTGGGCAAGGAGGTGCTGGAGAGCCTTACCCCGGGCCAGGCGCTGGTCAAGGTGGTGCACGAGGAGCTGATCGCCCTGATGGGCGAGGCCAACGAGGAGCTCAACCTCGCCGCCCAGCCCCCCGCCGTGGTGATGATGGCAGGCCTGCAGGGTGCGGGTAAGACCACCAGCGTCGGCAAGCTGGCGCGCTGGCTTAAGGAGACGAAAAAGAAGTCGGTGATGGTGGTCAGTGCCGACGTCTACCGCCCTGCGGCGATCCAGCAGCTGGAGACCCTCGCCGGCGAGGTGGGGGTGGAGTTCTTCCCCTCCAGCGGTGACCAGGACCCGGTCGATATCGCCAACGGCGCCATCGACGCGGCGCGCAAGAAGTATATCGACGTGGTGCTCATCGATACCGCCGGCCGCCTCCACATCGATGAGGAGATGATGGGGGAGATCAAACGCCTGCACGCGGCGGTCAACCCCATCGAGACCCTGTTCGTGGTCGACGCCATGACCGGTCAGGATGCGGCCAACACCGCCAAGGCCTTTGGTGACGCCCTGCCGCTGACCGGTGTGATCCTCACCAAGACCGACGGTGACGCCCGCGGCGGTGCCGCCCTCTCGGTACGCCAGATCACCGGCAAGCCGATCAAATTCATGGGTGTGGGCGAGAAGAGCACCGCCCTGGAGCCCTTCCACCCAGACCGTGTCGCCTCGCGTATCCTCGACATGGGCGACGTCCTGTCGCTGGTCGAGGAGGTGCAGCAGAAGGTCGACCAGAAGCAGGCGGCCAAGATGGCCGAGAAGCTGAAGAAGGGCAAGGGTTTCGACCTGGAGGACTTTCGTGATCAATTACGTCAGCTGCAGAACCTCGGCGGCGTCGGGGCCCTGATGGACAAACTGCCGGGTATGGCGAACGTTCCGGAGGCGGCCAAGGAACAGGTGAATGATAAGGAATTCAAGAAGTTGGAGGCGATTATCAACTCGATGACGCCGAAGGAGCGGCAGCGCCCCGATCTGATTAAGGGGAGCCGCAAGAAGCGTATCGCCATGGGCTCCGGCACTCAGGTACAGGACGTCAATCGTCTGCTCAAGCAGTTCACCCAGATGCAGAAGATGATGAAGAAGATGTCCAAGGGCGGCCTCGGCAAGATGATGCGTGGCCTGGGTGGCGGCCTCGGCGGCTTAGGTGGACTGAAGGGCAAACTCCCCCCCGGTATGCCATTTAAATAAATACCCCATAGGGCTACCTTTTTACATCAAAGCATCGTAAAATAGCGGGCTTGATTTTATAGCGGGTCGCCATTTAGGCGGCCCGGTTTGTTTGTGATGATGAGGAATTCACTGGCATGGTAACCATCCGTATGGCTCGTGGCGGCTCCAAGAAGCGCCCTTTCTATCAAATCGTTGTAACCGACAGCCGTAACCGTCGTGACGGTCGTTTCATCGAGCGCGTCGGCTTCTTCAACCCGGTAGCACGCGGCAACGAAGAGCGTCTGCGCATCGACCGTGAGCGTGTTGACCACTGGGTTTCCCAGGGTGCACAGACCTCTGAGCGCGTCGCTAGCCTGCTGAAGCAGTCCGCTTAATCTTTCCGCTGTTACCGCTCCTGTGTCGTCATTGGGGCGGAGCTAGTGATGGAAGATAACGACTATATCGTGGTGGGCCGTATCAACGGCCTGCACGGTGTACGGGGTTGGGTAAAGGTCTTCTCCCACACCCAGCCGCGCGAAAACATCCTCAGTTACCGTACCTGGCACCTCCTGCGGGACGGCCAGTGGGTAGCCACCGAGCTGCTCAACGGCCGCCAGCAGGGCAAGGGGATCGTTGCCCATCTCAAGGGCTGCGATGACCGTGACCAGGCGGCTGGACTGATGGAGACCGAGGTCGCCATCCGCCGCGAACAGCTGGCGGAAACTGCTCCCGGTGAGTATTACTGGGCCGACCTGCAGGGCCTGCGGGTGGTCAACAGCGAAGGGGTCGAACTGGGTAAGGTCGATCACCTGCTGGAGACCGGTGCCAACGACGTACTGGTGGTGCGAGATGGTACCACCGAGCGCCTGATCCCCTACGTGCCGGGGCAGTTCGTGCTCGACGTGGCGCTAGACGAGGGAGTGATAAAGGTCGACTGGGACCCGGAGTTCTAGCTCCATGCGTTTCGACGTCGTTACCCTGTTCCCGCAGATGTTCGAGGCGGTGAGCCAGTACGGTATCACCCGCCGTGCGGTGGAGCAGGGCATCGTCGAGCTGGCGACCTGGAACCCCAGGGAGTACACCCACGACCGCCACCGTACCGTGGATGACCGTCCCTACGGCGGCGGCCCCGGCATGTTGATGAAGGTGCAGCCGCTACGTGATGCGTTGCACGACGCCAGGGCGGCTGGTGAGGGCAAGGCCCATGTGGTCTACCTCTCCCCCCAGGGGCGGCCGCTGACCCAGCAGGGGGCGAAAGAGCTGGCGGCCCATCAGCACCTGGTGCTGATCGCCGGGCGCTACGAGGGGGTCGACGAGCGCTTCATCGAGGCCGAAGTGGACGAGGAGTGGTCCATCGGCGACTACGTCCTCAGCGGCGGTGAGCTGGGGGCGATGGTGATCATCGATACGGTCACCCGCCTGTTGCCCGGCGCACTGGGGCATGAAGATTCCGCCGAGCAGGACTCCTTTAGCGAGGGACTGCTCGACTGCCCCCACTACACCCGGCCAGAGGTGTTCGAGGGGGAGCGGGTACCCGCCGTACTGTTGAGCGGCGACCACCAGGCGATAGCCCGGTGGCGCGAGAAGCAGTCACTGGGACGGACCTGGCTGCGGCGGCCAGAACTGCTGGCCGCGATGGAATTGAGTGAATCACAGCAAGATTTATTGCAGGAATTCATTCATGAACATGAACAGAACTGATTTTTACGTGTATAATCGTCGGACTTTTTTCCGGGAGTTTTAGTAATGAGCAACATCATCCAGCAACTCGAAGCAGAGCAGATGAACCGTGAGGTACCGGAATTCGGTCCCGGTGACACCGTCGTGGTTCAGGTAAAGATTAAGGAAGGCAGCCGAGAGCGCCTGCAGGCCTTCGAAGGCGTCTGCATCGCCGTGCGCAACCGTGGCCTCAACTCCTCCTTCACCGTGCGCAAGATGTCCCACGGCGAAGGTGTTGAGCGTGTCTTCCAGACCTACAGCCCCACCATCGACTCCATCTCTGTGAAGCGTCGCGGTGATGTACGTCGTGCCAAGCTCTACTACCTGCGTGAGCGTACCGGTAAGGCGGCTCGCATTAAGGAAAAGCTCTAAGCCACGCGACAGCTTATCGGCGATGTTGCAACGGGCAGCGCTGAAAGTGGTCAATGCGAAACGAAACGGGTGCCATCCATTGGGTGGCGCCCGTTTTGCGTTTCTACTGTTTTTTTGCCTCTTCTCCCTCTCCGCAAAGGCGGTGGAGCTGGCGGAGATCGGTCGCCTCGCCAAGGGGGGGGCGTCGCAGCTCGCGCTGTCGCTGATCGCTGAGTACCAGCCCGCCTATGACGGCGATCTACGCCAGTGGCAGCGCTGGGAGCGGGTGCGCATCCGTATCCTGCAGGAGCATGGCCGCTGGGCCGAACTGGCGGAGCATATCGCCGAGTATCCGCTCGACCTTCCTGTCGCATTCCAGCGCTGGAGCGAACTGCGTCACGCCTCGGCCCTGATCAACGCCGGTGCCTACGCCCAGGCGCGACGCCTGTTGCGCGAACTTATCTGGCAGCCTGCCGAAGGGGAGGCGAACAGCGAGGAGCGGCTGGCGGAGCTGCGTCGGCTGGTAATGCAGAGCTACCTGGAGGAGGGGCGCACGCACGACGCCTTCGCGGCGATGCTGCGCTACCAGCAGGACTACCGCGAGCAGGACAGCGAGGCGATGCTGTTGCGGGCCAAGGTGTTGCTGGCCAGCGATCGCGCCGCTGAGAGTGCCGCCCTGTTGGGAAGTATGGAGTCGAGCGGGGTGGCCCAGGTGCTTCTCCAGTTGGCGCGACTGCGTAGCGGCGAGTCGGCCGCCGCCATCCTCGAATTGGCCCGCGACAGGGCGGCGCAGCAGGAAGAGAAGCACCTGCAGTGGCTCTGGCTTGGGGTGATGGCCGAGGCGGCCAGGCTCTCCAATAACAACGCTGTGCTGATCATCGCCCTGGAGCAGATGCTGCCGCTGCAGGACTCGTTGCAGATACCGGGTAGTGAGCGCCGCCTCTTCCCCTTTAGCGCGGAGAGCCTGTGGCAGGCCTACCTGGACTATGGCAACAGTGTCGGTAACCGGGAGCAGCTGTTGATCGGGGACGACGAGGCCTGGTTCACCACGGCGGCGCAGACCGATGTGCGCTATCCGGTGCGCAAGCGCTCCCTCTATGCGCTGCTGGCGCAGCGTGGCAGCAGCGCGCCAGTGCAGCAGCGCGCCCATACGGAGCTTGCCGCCATCTACCAGCAGATGGAGGAGCAGGGGGTTGCCCTGCTGCGCGCTCTCTATCTCGAATCCCCCTCTTTTGCCGATGTGCAGGCGGTACCACATGCGGTGGCCTACATCCTGGTCGACGATGCGATCAGGACGGGTGAGCTGGAACTCGCTTCGCGCCTGCTACAGCAGCTGCCGCAACCACCGGGCGGTACCGCCCTGTTCGCCTGGCAGCTGCGCCGCGCCAAGGTCTTCCTGCTGGCGGGCGACTATGTCGAGGCCGATGCCCTGCTCACTGCCCTGATGCCCAGTGCCGGCGGCCTGGACGACCAGCAGCGCGACCAGGTCGTGCAGCTGCTGTTCGACCTGCAGGCGGTGGGGGAGCACGAGCGGGCCTTCCGCCTGCTCTCGGCCATGTATGACCACGTACCGGCAATCAAGCTGCGACGTGAGCTGCTGTTCTGGATGGCCGACTCGCGTAAGGCACAGGGGCACCACAGCGAGGCGGCACGCTACTACCTCAAATCGGCCACCCTGAGCGACAACAACAGCATGGACCCCTGGGCGCAGACTGCCCGCTACCAGGCGGCAAAGAGCCTGGGAGAGGCGGGAATGGGACGCGATGCCGCCGAGATCTACCGCCAACTACTGCGCATCACCGAGAGCAAGGAGCGCCGCTCGGTGTTGCGCCATGAACTGCAACAGCTGAGGCTGCGTGGTGAGCACGGCTAAGCCCACCGCTCACAGTCGGTTGGCCCTGTTGCAGGCCTATCTCGCTGATCCCCATACCCCCGTACCACTCCTGACTCCAGCCGACGGCACCCCCTTCCAGCAGCGGGTGTGGCAGGCACTGCAGCGGATCCCGGTAGGCGAGGTGCGCAGCTATGGCGAGCTGGCAACGGAGCTGGATAGTTGTGCCCGTGCCGTGGCCCAGGCCTGCCGCGCCAATCCCCTGCCGATACTCATCCCCTGTCATCGAGTCGTGGCGGCCAACGGTCCGGGCGGGTATATGGGGAAAACGGCGGGGGAGGCGATGGCGATCAAGCAGTGGCTGTTGCGGCACGAGGGTTATGTCTGAGCCCCTCAACGAACACGATACCGCCCTCATCGAGCGCTTTCTCGATGCCCTGTGGCTGGAGCGTGGCCTGAGCGAGAACACCCTCAGTGCCTACCGTAGCGACCTGCAGGGGCTGGCCGTCTGGCTGCAGTCCAGCGAGTTGGGCCTGCTCAGGGCGGGCCGTTCGGAGTTGATGCGCTACCTGCAGTGGCGGGTGGAGCAGGGGGCCAAACCGCGTTCCAGCGCCCGCCTGCTCTCCAGCATACGTCGCTTCTACCGTTACCTGTTGCGCGAGTCGCTGATCAGCGAGGACGCCAGCGCCCGTATCGATGCCCCCAAGCTGGGCCGCCCGCTGCCCAAGACCCTCACCGAGGAGGAGGTGGAGCGCCTGTTGGAGGCCCCCGACCTCTCCACCCCGATGGGGCTGCGCGACCGGGCGATGTTGGAGCTGCTCTACGCCAGCGGCCTGCGCGTCTCCGAGCTGGTCAATCTGGTGCTGGCGCAGGTCAATTTCCAGCAGGGGCTGGTCAAGGTGATGGGAAAGGGGAGCAAGGAGCGGCTGGTGCCGCTGGGCGAGGAGGCGCTGGAGTGGTTGCAACGCTTCATGCGCGAGGGGCGCGGCCTGATCCTCGGCGGGCGGCGTAGCGAGGCACTGTTTCCCAGCAAACGCGGGGCGGCGATGAGCCGCCAGGCCTTCTGGCAGCTGATCAAGCGTTATGCGCTACAGGCGGGTATCGATAAGCCCCTCTCGCCCCATACCCTGCGCCACGCCTTTGCCACCCACCTCCTCAACCACGGCGCCGACCTGCGGGTGGTACAGCTGCTGCTGGGCCATACCTCGCTCTCGACTACCCAGATCTACACCTTCGTCGCCCAGGAGCGCCTGAAGGGCTTGCATGCCGAGCACCATCCACGCGGCTGAACTTTATATAGAGAGCACGGTCACATGCAGTGTCCACCGGGTATGACCGCCCCTGCCGGATGGTGTAAGGTAGCTGCCGCGATTGAACTAGAGGAACCAAGAGCCATGCCATCATTCGATGTGGTATCAGAGATAGACCGCCACGAACTGACCAATGCGGTGGACCAGACCAACCGCGAGATCAGCAACCGTTTCGACTTCAAGGGCAGCGATGCCAAGGTGGAGCAGGGAGACGACGCCCTCACCCTGGAGGCGGAGAGCGATTTCCAGCTCGACCAGATCATCACCGTATTGAACCAGAAGCTGGCCAAGCGCGGCCTCGACATCCAGAGCATGGAGAAGCAGGGGGTGGAGACCAGTAATATGCGGGCCCGTCAGAAGCTGCTGATCAAGGAGGGCATCGACAAGGAGTTGGCGAAGAAGATCGTCAAACTGGTCAAGGAGAGCAAGATGAAGGTACAGGCCGCTATCCAGGGCGAGCAGGTCCGCATTACCGGCAAGAAGCGCGACGACCTGCAACAGGCGATCGCCCTGCTGCGTGAGGCCAATCTGGGCCAGCCGCTGCAGTTCAACAATTTCCGCGACTAGGAGAAAACGATGCGATTCATCACCACTATTTTGCTGCTGCTGGGCCTGGCCTCACCGCTGCATGCTGCCGACAAGGCAGACCAGAAGGCAGTGCAACAGATTGGCGACAGCCTTATGCGTGTCACTGGCACCCGCCCCGACCTTATCGAGCCCAGCCCTACCTCCGGCATCTATACCGTCGCCTTTGGTACCGACATCTTCTACGTCACCGCTGACGGGAAATACCTCTTCAGCGGTGATATGCGCGAGCTGCCCACCATGCGCAACGTCTCTGATGAGACACTGCAGCGTATTCGTAAGCCGCTGATCGAGGAGCTGGCCAAGGTTGACAGCATCGACTTCCCGGCCAAGGGCGAAAGTAAGCACACCATTACCGTCTTTACCGATATCGATTGTGGCTACTGCGTCAAATTGCACAGCGGCATGGATAAAATGAATGAACTGGGGATTAGCGTGCGCTACGTTGCCTTCCCCCGTGCCGGCCTCGGTAGTTCCTCCTACGACAAGTGGGTGGATGTCTGGTGTTCTGATGATCGCCAGAAATCGATGACTCTCGCCAAGAGCGGCGGCAAACTGCCGAAGGGTAATTGCGACGCCCCAGTCAAGGAGCACATGCGTCTTGCTTCAAAGCTTGGTGTTAACGGTACCCCGGCGGTATTCAGCGAAGATGGCCGCCAGCTCGGTGGCTACCTTCCCCCCAAGAGGATGCTACAGGCGCTGGAAAAGTAGCCCCAGAGGCCAGGAGAAAAAAGGCGCCGTAAGGCGCCTTTTTTTGTGGTTTTGTGATATCAATCTCAGTTCTAGAGCCGGGCTTATGCATAGTTAGTGTTACAGGTTTGTCACACCACTCGCTATCAACGATACTAGGCGGCTGTCAGGGACTATAACTATAAAGGTATGGATAGAGAGTGAGGAAAAGGTATTTCCCATGAGCGATAACAGCAGTACAAAGTCAGTTAAATCGGCAATACACAAGATCGAGTGGTCGGACAGCTTTCTGTTGGCCAATACCGAAGGGCTGTCCAAAGGGCAGCGCTATGACATCAGCCGGATCGATGCCCACCACAAGAGGCTGGTGCGGATTATTGGTGCCCTCTACAGCGGCATGCAGCCCGGCAAATACGATGCCGAGGGGATTAAGGGGGTAATGAAGGACCTGACGGACTTCGTCTTTATCCACCTGACCTTCGAAGAGGGCATCATGGCCTACTACGAATACGAAGGCTTTGATGAGCACAAGGCGATCCACGACAACATCCGCCATAAGGTCAACGGCTTTATCGAGCAGGCGCGAAACGGTGCGGTGGTCTACGTAGCGATTTACCAGTTCTTGGAAAACTGGCTGCTCGATCACATTGCCAACGGCGACCGGGCCTTTATCGACTGGCTGGTGCAGCACAACGCTGAACGCGAATCACTGCAGGGACTGGACCCCCAGTTGCTGGCGGCGATGGGAGTGGATGAGCAAAAGGGTTAAGCTGCCCTGAGCCCCACAAAAAAAGGCGCCTTACGGCGCCTTTTTTTGTGGGGAAGGGTTCAGGCTGTAATCAATACAGCGCCGACGCCATCATCCGACGATATTTCGCGACCAGCTCATCGTTGCTGCCACTAAGGGTGTCGAAGACCTTCAGCATCGCCTTTTGCGCGGCGCCGTTGTCGTAGCCCCTGTCGCGTTTCAGCAGCTCCAGCAGGGCGTCGAGGGCACCCTGGTAGTCGCCCATGGCGCTGCGCAGCAGGCCGAGCTGGTAGCGTGCCTCGCTGTCTGCGGGGTTGTCGGCGATACGTTGCTCCAGCTCGGCGAGGTCGCCGCCTGTGCCGACCAGGCTGTTGAGTTCCAGCTGGCTGGCGATGACCTTAACCTCGTCGCTCTCCCTGAGTTCGGCGGGCATCGCTTCGATCAGTTGCCTTGCCTCGTCGTCGCGCTCCATGGTCATTACCATCTGCAGCTCAAAGATCTGCAACTGTTTGTTGCCGGGTTCGGTGGCCTTTAGTTCACGCAGTTGTTGTAGCGCCTCTTCCTCTTCGCCCATCTGGAAGCGGTCAAAGATTTGCGGCAGCAGTTTGTCCGATTCGTGTGCAAGGTGGGGTTCGATAAACTCGCGGATTTGTCCCTCTGGAATCGCACCGGCGAATTCGTCCACCACATCGCCGTTACGCACCAGTTTGACGGTCGGTACGCTGCGCACCTGGAACTGGGTGGCCAGTTCTGGCTGTTCGTCGATGTTGACCTTGGCGAGCAGGAACTGACCGCCGTACTCTTCGGCCAACCTGGTCAGTAGCGGCATCAGGTTCTGGCAGGGGCCGCACCAGGGGGCCCAGAAGTCGACCAGCACCGGCACGTGGGCGGAGTTGTTGATAACGTATTGACTGAAGTTTTCGCTGGTGGCGTCGAAGCTGTAACTGGCGGTGTCGTTCATGGTTTTTCGGTGGTATCCCTTTAATTGAATTCGTAAAGCGCCTGGCAGTGGGTGAAGAGTATAAAGCGGCGCACCGCTCTTTGCGGCCAGATCTTTTTCACCCCTTCGGCGTAGTAGTCGAGTTGGCGACGAAACGGTTCGGCGTGCTCGGCGATGGTGTCAGTTTCGACGCCGCGGTGGCTCTTGTAGTCGATCACCCACGCCTCGCCATTGCGCAGCAGCAGGCGATCGATAATGCCGTGCACAGTCTGTCCCTGCTGCTGGTAGAGCACCGGCACCTCGTTCAGTGCATCGCTATCGCCCGGCTGCAGCAGCTCCTGCAGTGCCGCGGCGTCAAAGAGCCCCTGCACCTCGCGCTCCCACTCCAGCAGTTCGGGGTTGCCGGCGGCGATGCCCAGCTCCCCGGCGACGCGTTGGGTGACGGCGTGGGTATCCGCTGCACCAGTCTCGGTCAACAGCTCCAACATGCGGTGGATGGCGATACCGCGCTGCAGGCCGTCCTCATCGCCGCTGCTGAAGTGGGCCGCACCGCCCCCCTTCTGATAGCTGGGGGCGAGTTCGTGGCTCCGTCGGCCGAGGTCGAGCGGTTGGGAGAGGGCCACTGGTATGGAGGGCGTCTCGGCTGTTTCGTGTGTGATGGCGGTTTGCACCAGCGGCGGCGGGGCATTGCTCTCGAGCCGGCACGACTCGTCCAGTCCATGCTCCTCCAGCGGATCCAGAGCCTGGCGCATCGCTCCATACCAGCCCAGGCCATCACCGCGCCTCGGTGCGCAGGCACTAAGGTAGAGGTGCTGGCGGGCTCGGGTGACGGCGACGTAGAGCAGGTTGGCATCCTCGCGCCGCTCCTCCTCCTTCTCCCGCTCCAGGGCCTCGCGGGTGAAGCGATCCTGCTGCCCCTTCTTGCCGACCAGCAGCAGGGTGTTGGGGCGGGGGGCCTCGGCGGACCAGTCGACCAGCGCACGGAAGGGGCGCTCGTTGCCGCCGTTGCGTGCGCTGTCGGCGAGGAATACTACCGGCGCCTCCAGCCCCTTGGAGGCGTGGATGGTCATCACCCTTACGCGGTCGCTGTCGCCGCTCGGTGCCTCATCCGGTGCCTCGTCATTGTGTTCACGCATCTCCCCCAGGCGCGAGAGGAAGCGCCCCAGGCTGGGGTAGCGGCCGCTGTCGATAGCCAGCGCCAGCTCGAGGAAGCGGGTGAGGTTGGATTCGCTACGTGATTGCAGGTGGGGCGGGTAGGCGGCGCGGTAGCGGGCCAGCACGTTGCCTTCGTTATAGATGCGGTCCAGCAGGTCGTGGATCGGCAGCTTGCCGACCAGGGCATGCCAGCGGTAGAGCAACCTACAGGGGCGGTGCAGTGGGTGGTTCGTATCGTCTTCGGCCACGGTGGCGAGACGCTGGAACCAGGTGCCGTTAGCGTGCTCCATTGCCGCCAGCTGCATTAAGGCCTCATCGCTGCAGGCGAACAGCGGCGAGCGCAGCACCTGCGCCAGGGAGAGGTTGTTGTAGGGGGTGATCAGCAGCTCCAGCAGCGCCACCATGTCGCGCACCTCCAGGCTCTCTAGCAGGGTGCCGCGCTCGGCGCCGAGGTAGGGGATGTCGGCGCGTCGCAGCGCCTGCTCGTACTCGCCGACATTGGAGCGGCTGCGCACCAGGATCATCACGTCGCCGTAGCGCATGGGGCGGACATCGCCGCCCTTGCCTACCGGCGCCTGTTCGGCGACCAGTCGCTCGATCTCGGCGGCGATCATCTCCCCCTCGCGGCGGTAGCGCTCGTCACCGGGAATGATACGTGGCTGGTGCAGGGGGTTGCGCAGGGTGGCAGGTGTTTCCGCCTCCTCTTCAATCCCCTCCTCAAGATCTTGTATCAGGGGCATCACGGTGACGCTACCCCACATCTCCTGCAAGTGGGTGTCGTGGAGGGTGAAGTCGCGCAACACCCTCTGCAGTGGCGCGCCGTCACCGAATAGTTTGTTCACCCCCTGCATGATCGCCGGAGCTGAGCGCCAGGAGGTATGCAGCGGGTAGCCGCGGGCGTCCAGGTGTTGCTCCAGCCATTCGTGGGCGGCCTGGAACAGGCGCGGTTCGGCACGGCGAAAACGGTAGATCGACTGCTTGGCATCCCCCACCAGGAAGACGGTGCGGTGGCGTTCCGCCTCGCCGGCGGCCATCTCCTGCAGCAGCGGCTGCAGCAGGTACCACTGGGTGGGGTTAGTGTCCTGGAACTCATCCACCAGCAGGTGCTCGATACGCTGGTCCAGCTTGAACTGCACCCACTGGGCGTTTTCGGTGCGGTTAAGCAGGCGGTAGGCGCGCCACTCCAGGTCGGTGAAGTCGAGCTGGCGGCGCTCCGCCTTTAGGCGTTGGAAAATTTCGAGTAGCTCAGCACCCACCCGGTACCAGTTGTCGCAGGCGGCATGGGTGGCCACGGCGGCCAGCTGGTCCAGTGTGGCGATGAGGGCGGCGGCGAGCTGCTGGTGCAGCGCGATAAAGCGTTCCTGCCCATCAACCCCCATCTTAGCCGCCTGGGTCTTGCTCTCCTTGCAGGCACGTGGTTCGTCCCTCTTCGTCAGCAGCGCCTCACGGCATTGGGCAAAGCGTTGCCCTGTCTCCAGCTCCGGATTGCGGGCGTCGGCCAGCAGGGCGAGGCGATCCTGGTTGGACTTGATGGGGTGCCTGCCGAGCAGTTCGGCATAGTCGGCCAGGGCCTGCTCCATCTCGCTGCTGAAGAGGGCGGTCAGAGGATCGTCGTCGTCGCCAATGCCCAGCTGCTGCTTTAGCCGTGCGGCAGCGAAGTGGTGCGGTGCATCCTGCCCTTCGGTATAGGCCCACCAGTCGCCGCGATGGGCGAGAAAGGCGTAAAGGGCCTGCTCCAGGCCATTCAGCCCGCCGCAGTAGGCGAGCAGCGCCTGCAGGGCCTGGGCCGTATCACCCTCAGGCTGCAGGGTGGCCTGCTCTACCAGCAGCTCCATCGCGGTGCGTGCCGTCTCACCATCACTTTCCAGCAACTCAAAGCCGGGGGGCACATCGGCCTCCAGCGGGAAGCGGCGCAGGATGTCCTGGCAAAAGGCGTGGAAGGTGGTAGTGCGCACGCTCTTACCGCTCTGCAGCAGCTCCTCGTAGAGGCCGCGGGCACGGGTCATGGTGTCAGCATCCGGGGCCACGGAGAGTTCGCGCAGCAGTTCGGCCAGCTCCCCGTCATCGGCGGCGGCGAGCTCGAACAGCCGTTCGGCGAGGCGAGTCTGCATCTCCGCCGCCGCCTTGCGGGTGAAGGTGATGGCGAGGATGGCATCGGCGCGGGCGCCGTGCAGCAGCAGCCGCAACAGGCGGCTGACCAGCAGCCAGGTTTTGCCAGTGCCTGCCGAGGCCATCACCGTGGCGTTGATCTGTGGGGAGCCGGGTCCGGGAGTGTTATTCATAGCTACAGGATAATGGCGTGGAAGGGGGCGGTAAACAGTAGATGCCTTGTAGGATAAATCCTATAAACATGTAGGTGACTGTAGGGTTTATACGTGATGAAATGGAGTGGTAGTGAACTGGTGTGGTGGCTAACCGTATGAAATTATTGGTTAAAACTATAACCTACGAATGTGCTCTATTTCCTACATGTGGATTGCAGCCACTTGTAGGAAACGACGATTTTGGTAACCTGCGCTCCGCAACACGGAGGTTTACCCAAGGAAGAGAATGGATTACCGGACACAAGGGGGGGGAGCCCACTAAGGGAGTGATGCGGCAGGGAGCCGACAACGGAATAACAATTAAGCGGAACGGAGTTCCACCTAAGGATTAATCAGGACGATACACCCTATGGAGAGGGGTGATGGCAGGATAGCCGGGAGGAGAATACTGGGGCGACTTTTAGTCGCCTTTTTTGTTGCCTGGCGTTTCCTCTCGCGGCCAGCTTGGCCTGCGGCACAACCCTTCCATCTGGCAGTAGCCGCACACCTTCTCATCGCCCCAGGCAGGCAGGCCCTGTGAGGCGGCCATTTCCATTTGCAGCCCCTTCAGCCGCTCGGCGACATCATTGCTCAGCTGCTCCAGCTCACCCTCCTGTAGCACCACCTTGCTGCCGAGTTTGGTACCGTCCAGTGCCAGGTACTCCACCTGTCTGACGTCGATATCGCGGTGGCGTGCCAGCACGGCGTAGAAGGGGAGCTGTATCGCCTCGCCGTTCAGCACCTCCTCCTCGGTGGCTATGCTGCCGGTTTTGTAGTCGACCACCGCCATGGCCTCTCCCTGTCGGTCGATGCGGTCCAGCCTTCCATGCAGTTCCAGGTTGGGGGCAAAGCCATCGGTTCGCAGATCCGCCTCGACGGTATCGACGCGTCCCGACTCCTCGCGGGCGAGCTGCCAGTCGAGGTAGGCGGGGACCTTCTCCAGCCAGCGCTGCAGCCAGCCACGGTGGAGAAAGTTGTCCTCCAGGTCTTCGGCAAAGACCGCCTGGCTGATCTGCTCCAGCAGTCTCTGGGCCTCGTCGCGTGTCTGCCTCTCCAGTCGTTTGGGAAAGGGACCGGGCAGCCCGGCCACATCGCCGTGGAAGGCCTGCAGGATGCGGTGCACCCGCTCGCCGTAGTCGCTCTTCTCCAGCGCCTCGCGAATCTCCTCGGCCGGCGAGAGACGTAGTCCGCGGGCGGCGTAGAACTGGTAGGGGCAATTCATCAGCTGTTGGTAGGCCGAGGCGGAATAGCGTTTGGGCAGCAGTGCGGCGTCAAGAGAGGGGGTCGGCGGCAGGCTTGGCTCGGGGAGCGGTGTGCTGCGATCCACCACCAGGCTGTCGGCGGAGGCGAGCAACTGCCGCAACTCGTCGTCCTCCAGCTCGTCGCCATAGGCCAACCGGTGGAAGCTGCGCAGCGACTCCAGCCAGGGGCTGGGGAGGATCTCTTCGCCGTCCTGCTGGCGGCGCAGGGTGAGGAGTAATTGGTCGGCGGATTCCAGCAGTCGGCGGAAGTGGAAGAAGCGCTCGGCCAGTTGTGCCTCGCTGGTGGTCAGTCCCAGTTCCTGGCGTACCGCATCGTTGAAGAAGGGGCTACCGGCCGGGCTGCCGGGCATGTGTTCGCGCTCCATGCCGGCGATGATGAGGCCGTCGAAGCGCTGCAGTTGGCTCTGGCCCAGCCCCATCAGGGTGACGCCACTGCCCTGGTCGGCGGGACGGAAGTGGGACTGCTCCAGGGTGCGCCCTAGCCAGCCGCGAAACTCCAGCCAGTCGAGCCGCTGCCCTTCGCCCCGAGCCGCATCCTGCATCTGCCGCAGTTCGTCCAGTAGCTGCATCCCCGCTGCGTCTGCCGCCAGTCCATCGGCCAGGCCCAGCTGTTGCAGGCTCTCCATCAATTTGTCGATGAAGTGTGCGGCGGGATGCTCCCCCTTCAGCAGCCCCAGTAGCGGCGCAACCGATTCGGACAGGTGTTGCAGCAGGGTGATCACCCGCTCCAGTCCCTGCGCCATCTCCCCCGATAGTTCACGGGCCAGGCGGTGTTGGCGGAAGCGGGTCTGGCGCAGATAGCGCGACAGGCCGCTGCCGATGTTCTCGTGGCGCACGATGTCCTGTTCCAGGCGGTAGACGTCGTTAAGATGGGCCTCGCGCTTCTCTTTGGATACGGTGAAGGGGGACTTCAATAGATCCAGCATCGCCTGGTGGCTGAAGTCCTCCTCGGCGCACTGCAGCCAGTGCTCAAGCGCCGCCGCGGCACTGGTGGTGGAGAGGGTCCAGCCGGAGGCGTCGTGTAGGGCAATCCCCGCTCGCTCCAGCAACGCACGAACCCGGCGTGCCAGACGGCGATTCTCGCTGACGATGCCGATCTCCCGCCGCCCCTGCAGCAGCCAGCGGCGTACCTGTAGCTCAACCGCCCGCGCCTCCTCCTCGTCGCCGTCGGCGTGGAACAGTTGCAGGGTGGTGCCGATGGGGGAGTCGGGAGCCCCCGCAGCAAACCGCTGAGCCCGCTCACGTAGTGTCCCCTCGTTCCGCGCCGGCGTATAGACGGCATCGAACAGGCGGTTAAGCGCATTACCGTCCCCTTTGCTCGGCAGCGCCTGCTGTAGCGACAGGAACAGGGTGTTGAGCGGGGTACGCGGATGGTAGGGCTGCGTAGGCTCCTCTCCGCCCTCACCCTGTAGCAGCAGGGTGAGGTGTCCTGCCTGCAGCATCGCATCAAGCCAGTGGCGCTCGGCCCGCTGCAGGGTGGGCAGGCCAGCCAGATAGAGCCTTTCCGACGGCCCCTGTCGCAGCGAGTGGGAGAGCTGTAGCAGGTGTCGGGTGTTGCGATCGATAAGGCGGCGCGCGTGCAGCTGCTGGTGCCAGGCGTGCCACAGTGTGTGCACCAGGCGTGACTCGTGGGTCAGCGCCGCGGGGTGACTCCCCTGCAGGCTATAGCCGGTGGCGACTCGGGCGGTGAATTCAGTGAGGTCATCGGGCAGCGCCACCTGATTGAGGGTCAGCTCATCGAACAGTCGCAGCAGGCTGTCGGCGATGGCCCACAGGTTGCCTTCGCCAAACAGGGTGCGGTGCTCGCGTAGTGCCTCGACCAGAATCAGCAGCCGCTGGTAGTCGTTGACCACGGCGTAGGGCTGTTGCGGCGCCTGTTCTGCCAACCAGCCGCGCAGGGTAGTGATACGGGGACCGAGCAGGGCGTTGAACCCCAGCCGCTCGGCCTGTTGCAACAGCAGGCGGCGCAGGCGTGGTGCAGCCTCCATATCGGGCAGCAGCACCACCGCCTGGTCCAGTCGAGGCAGTTGCCGGCTGAAATCCTCACACAGCCTTGCGGCCACCGCCTCGAGCGGATCGGCGGCGAAGGGGAGGAGCTGAATGGGGTGGCTTGGGGACACGCTTTATTTCCTGCTGAGGTAGGTGGATATTAAAACCGATTGTTGGGGGGAAATGAACCGGGGGATTACTCGAATAAGAGGGATATTCTTGATGTGACTGGCCTCCTGGGTTATTAAGTCAGCATAAAACAAGCCGCCAGAGGGCGGTGTATCAGAAATAGGAATACCATTTGATATGTCTACTATCGACATCTTTCCCTGGGATGAAAACTTCAATACTGGCCTTGCAAAAGTCGATGAGCAGCACCGCAAGCTGGTTCAGCTGCTAAATAAGTTGGCCAATCAGTTTGCATTTGATGTGGAGCAAATGGAGCTTGAGGGGATTTTCGATGAGTTGCTGGACTACACCGTTTATCACTTTGAAACCGAAGAGGCGATCTGGGGCGACTATCTGGCAGGTGACGCAAAAGAGGTCGAACACCAGAAAACCCACCACAATTTTGTCGCTAAACTACAGCAGTTGATTGCAGAACAATCAGGCAAACCACCTCACGAGGTGGCGGAAGAGACGCTGGACTTCCTGGTCCGGTGGTTGGCCTCGCATATCCTGGAGTCAGACCGCTACATGGCCTATCTCGTCGGCGGGCTCAAGAGTGGCCTGGCAATGGGCGAGGCCAAGTCCCGTGCCGCGGAGCGGATGAGCGGTTTTACCCGGCAGATGATTGACATCATCCTTTCGATATATGGAGTGCTCTCAAGCAACACGTTGAGGTTGATGCGGGAGTTATCGAAGCAGAAGAAAATGGAGGACTCCGTCAAGAGTGCCAACGATGCCTTGCTGCTTAGTAATGAACGCCTGGAAGAGGCGCAGCGACTTGGAAATATCGGTAGCTGGGAGCTGGACCTGAAAAGCCGTGAGCTCTACTGGTCAAGGCAGATCTATGAGATCTTCGGTATTAATCCGGAGCAATTCGCTGCCTCCTACGATGCCTTCCTTGCTGCCATTCATCCGGATGATCGAAAGATGGTGGATGAGGCCTACTGGCATTCAGTTGAAAGCGGCAAGCCCTATGATATCGTCCATCGAATCATCCGTAAGTGTGACGGCGAGGTACGCTACGTCCATGAAGTCTCCAAGGAGCTCAGGGATGAGAGCGGTGTCGCCGTTCGTTCTATCGGTACCGTGCATGATGTAACGGAGCGAACCCTGATGGAGATGGAGCGCCATGAGCATGAGATGAAACTGCAGAGGGCTCTGCGTCAAACAATCGATGCGGTGGCCCAAACCGTCGCCAAGCGAGACCCGTATACCGCCGATCATCAACGCAGAGTGTCTGAACTGTCAGTTGCAATCGCCAGAGAGATGGGGCTGGATGATGATACTATCGAGGGGATTAGGCTCGGTGCCACGATTCATGATCTGGGCAAGATCTCTACGCCGATAGAGATACTGTCACGTCCAGGAAAATTAACCGAATTCGAGTTTGCGCTGATCAAGAGTCATTCCGTAGCAGGCTATGACATCGTTAAAGATATCGACTTTCCCTGGCCTGTTGCCGATATGATACATCAGCACCACGAGCGCCTGGATGGCAATGGCTATCCGCAAGGACTCAAGGGGGATGAGATCATCATTGAGGCGAAAATTCTGGCGGTGGCCGATGTGACAGAGGCGATGTGGTCATCGCGCCCATATCGCCCCGGCCTCGGTATTGAGGCGGCTCTGGATGAAATAGAGCGCGGGCGTGGTGAGGTATACGACCCGGAGGTTGTGGATAGCTGCAGGAGACTATTTCTGGAAAAAGACTTCTCATTCGATAATTACGAGCAAGAGTAGCGCCGCTAATAGCATCTGGACGAGTGTTTAAAAAGGAGGTTTACACATGAACGCTAGATTGGCATACATTCCACTATTCGCCTTGTTGGCGGCGTGTGACGCGCAGGTTGATGTTCACCGGCATCCGGAGCTTAAGAGTGGTAAAGACTACTTCGACTATCATTGCGCCGGGTGTCATGGTTACGATGGGGAGGGCAGTTTCCTGGAAGGGATACCCGCAAACATCCTCACTAGCATGAGCTTTTCTGAAATCGTAAACCTTGTTCGTTTTGGACGTTCCCATGAAAACCGTTCAATGCCGGTGTTCAAGAGCATGTCCGAAAAAGAGGCTGTTGCGATAGTCAAGTATTTAAAGAAATTAAGAAAAGAGTTCGATCAGGCCGGCAGCGCAGATGGACTCCTGGTAAAGCCCTGAAAGCATTTGTGTTGTGGTTTCCTCTGGGTTAACCCCTTAGCTGCTGCAGCGCCTTAGTGAGCGTTGCGAGCAACTGCTGTTGCCGCTCCTGCCCACGATATCGCTGCGCCACCGCTCTCTTCTGAGCTACCTGTAAGGCGATAGCCTTAGAGAGTCGGCTCACCGTCTCGACGTTACTCTCATCGGTCTGCAGCTGGGACAGGTGTTCACCCAGCAGCTGCAGGTCGCGGTAGTCGCCCAGCTCCTCCTGAAACCTTTTCATGGCACTCACCGCGCTCGCCACTTGTTTATCGTTGGTGAAGGGTTCGAGCAGGTAGCGCAGCTGCTTGCCGCGGATACGCAGGCGGTGCACCTGCACCTCATCCCAACTTTGCTGTACTGCCTTGAGCCCCTTTTTCAGCCGTTCGCACTGGCCGCTGCCGAGCCGGTGGGTGAGACGGCCTAGTGTCCTGTCGGAGGCCTCTACGGGGAGGACCTGCAGGGGCTGTTCAAGCAGGGGCTGTAGCTTTTGCCATAGGTGTGGAAGTTGGGAGCGAAGTTCCCGGTAGGCCACTTCCAGCTGTCGCTGCAACGGTTCGATGAGGTGTAACTGTTGCGGGCAGTGGTACTGGAGTTGTGCGATGAAGACCTCCAGGTCGCGGGCGTCGTTGCTCTGTTGCTGTATCGCACGCAGCTGCTCTGCCAGCGCCTCGCTGTGGTGGAGGGTGGTGCGGTAGTTCTTCAGCAGGCTGCGCAGGCGGCGAATCGAGACGCGCAGGTCGTGCAGAGTCTCATCGCCCCCCTGCTCCAGGAAGCGGACGTAGTGTGCCTGCAGTGGCTCGCGGTGTTGCCGCAGCAGCAGCTGCAGTCCCTGATAGGGTGGCAGCTGGCTCAGCTGCCCTTGCCCATCAGGCGTAGTTGTTTGGGTGTCACTAACCATTGAAGCTCGCCCTTTCCCGGCGCTGGTCCGTCGCTAAAGAGAAGTTTAGCCACTCCGCCCTTTTTCAGCACGATAGGGGCGTATTGGTCACCGCAGAGTAGCGCGGCGATGAGCATGCTCAGCTGTGGTTCGTGGCCGACCACGGCGACGCGCTCGCCCTCAAGCTTTCTCAGGGCGGTGATGAGTGCCTTGACGCTGTACTCAGGCGAGAGTTTTTGCAGCGTCTGCTCTCGACTGTTCGGGTATTGGCTATGGAGGATCGCGGCGGTCTGCCGGGCACGCAGCAGGGGGCTGCTGACCAGGTTGTCGATGCCACTCTGCAGGCGCATCAGGCCCAGTACCGCCTGCGTCATCTTGCTCTCGCCCTGTGCGGTGAGGGGGCGATTAAAGTCCTCCACCCCCTGTTCCGCACTCTGCAGACGATCCAGGGCGATGGCATGGCGTACTACCAGTAGTTCTCGCACTACTCCAGCTCCCCCAGCTTTAGCAGCTTGATCACCGGCTCGCTTTGACCGGTCTCCTCGCGGAAGCCTGAGATCAGCAGCACCGAGTTGCCGGTGTGGAACAGGTGGTAGTCGTGGGCCACCTCCTCGCTCAGGCGGCGCCAGTCGTGGCGCGCCTCTTCGCTGGCGGTGACCGGGACGATGCCCCAATGCAGGTTGAGGCGGCGGCTCACTGCCTCGTCGGTGCTCACCCCCATGCAGGGGGCGGTGGGGCGGGCGGCGGCGATCACCTGGGCGGTGGTGCCGCTACGGGTGGGGATGATGATGCCCTGCAGCTTGAGGCTCTCCACCAGCGAGGTGGCGGCCTGGGCCACCGCCTCGCGCAGTGGTTGCCTGGAACCGTTGCCCGGTTCCAGCGGTTCGCCGAATTTGTTGTGCCGCCACTGGTAGTCCTCCATCTCGCGCAGGATGCGGTCCATGGTCCTGACTGCCTTCACCGGGTGGCGACCGACGGCGGTTTCGCCCGAGAGCATCACCGCATCGGTGCCGAGCAGCGCGGCGTTGGCCACGTCGCCCACCTCGGCACGGGTGGGGCGCGAGGAGTTGATCATCGACTCCAGCATCTGCGTGGCGACGATCACCGGGCGGTGGTTTCGGCGGGCCAGTTCGATGAGGTCGCGCTGGATCAGCGGTACCTGTTCGGCAGGCAGCTCTATGCCCAGGTCGCCGCGGGCGATCATGATGCCGTAGGCCTGCTGCATGATCGCCTCGATGTTCTCCACCGCCTCCGGTTTTTCTATCTTGGCGATGACCGGGATCTCCCGGCCCAGCTTGGCCAGGTGGCGCTGCAGGTTGACCACTTCGGCGGCCTGGCGCACGAAGCTCAGGGCGATGAAATCGGCCCCCAGCTCTACGGCCAGCGCCGCGTCCTTGCGATCCTTGGCGGTGGCGGCGGAGACGGAGAGGTCGGAGTCGGGGAGGTTCATCCCCTTGTGCTCCTTCAGGGTACCGCCGTATTTCACGCGGCAGAGGATCTCTTTCTCCTCTATCGCCTCGATGAGCAGTTCAAAGTTGCCATCGTCGAGGAGGACACGCTCGCCCGGCTGCACGTCCTTATAGAGGGTGCGGTACTGGGAGGGGATTAATCCCTCAGTGCCGGTGACGTTGCGACAGGTGACGGTGACTGGCGCCCCCTCGAGCAGTTCGATTTCGCCCCCCTCCAGCTTGCCGACGCGGATCTTGGGGCCGCACAGATCCATCAGGATCGCCACCGGCTGTTTGAGCCGCTTCGCGAGTCGGCGGATGCGGTTAAAGACCTGGCGGTGGGTGTCGTGCTCACCATGGGAGAGGTTGAGGCGAAAGACGTTGGCGCCCGCCTCGATCAGCTGCTCGATGGCGGCGGGCGAGCTGCTGGCCGGGCCGATGGTGGCGACGATCTTGGTGCGCCGCCAGTGCAGGGCGTCGGCCCTATGGTTATTGGGTGTTGGCATGGGCTTCCTATTCGACCATCTCTTTTAAGCGATAAAGTGCCTGCAGCGCTTCGCGTGGTGTGAGCTCATCCGGCTCCAGCAACTCCAGCGCCTCCTCCAGCGGGTGGGGTTGGGCCGGTTCGAACAGCGCCATTTGCGTTATCTCGCCTGGCTGCCCGATGCGCTCGGCGCCGCCCTGCTCCAGCTCAAACAGCTTCTGTTTCGCCTGCTTCACCACCTCGCGCGGCACCCCGGCCAGCTGTGCTACCTGCAGACCGTAGCTCTGGTTGGCCGGGCCTTCCTTGACGCTGTGCATGAAGATGATGCTATCGCCGTGCTCCACCGCATCCAGATGCACGTTGGCGCAGTGGGGCAGTGTCTCGGGCAGGGTGGTGAGCTCGAAGTAGTGGGTGGCGAACAGGGTGTAGGCGTGCAGCTGCGTCGCAAGGTGGCGGGCGCAGGCCCAGGCCAGCGACATACCATCAAAAGTGGAGGTGCCGCGCCCTATCTCGTCCATCAGTACCAAGCTCTGCTCGGTGGCGTTGTTGAGGATGTTGGCGGTCTCGGTCATCTCCACCATGAAGGTGGAGCGGCCGGTGGCCAGGTCGTCCGAGGCGCCGATGCGGGTGAAGATGCGGTCCACCGGACCGATGACGGCGGACTCCGCCGGGACGAAGCTGCCGATGTGGGCCAGCAGCACAATAAGTGCCGTTTGGCGCATGTAGGTCGACTTGCCGCCCATGTTGGGGCCGGTGATGATGAGCATGCGCCGCGCATCGTCGAAGCGCACGTCGTTGGGGATGAAGGGCTCCTCCATCACCTGCTCTACGACGATGTGGCGGCCGCCGCGGATATCGAGGCCGGGCTCGTTGCTGAGCTGCGGGCGCACCAGGCGTAGCGAGTCGGCCCGCTCGGTGAGGTTGTTTAGAACATCGAGCTCGGCCAGGGCGGCAGCGCTCTGCTGCAGCGGGGCCAGCTCGGTCCCCAGGGTCTCCAGCAGCTCGTCGTAGAGCCCCTTTTCACGGGCCAGGGCGCGCTCGGCGGCGGAGAGGGCCTTGTCCTCGAAGGCCTTCAACTCGGGGGTGATGAAGCGCTCGGCGTTCTTCAGGGTCTGGCGGCGCACATACTCCACCGGCACCTTGTCGCTCTGCGCCTTGGTCACCTCAATGTAGTAGCCGTGCACCCGGTTGTAGCTCACCTTGAGGGTGGGGATGCCGGTCTGCTCACGCTCGCGAGTCTCCAGATCCAGCAGGTATTGTCCGGCGTTCTCGCGGATCGCCCGCAGCTCGTCGAGCTCGCTATCAAAGCCCTCCGCAATCACCCCGCCGTCGCGGATCAGCATCGGCGGTTCGTCGATGATCGCGTTAACCAATAGTTCGTGCAGCTCGGGATAGGTGGCGATGCGCCTGGCGATCTCGGCCAGTCGTGGCGAGTCGAGGCCGTCCAGCTGTTGCTGCAGTGCCGGAAGGCGGCGCAGTGCCTCACGCAGTTGGGTGAGGTCGCGGGGGCGGGCCGACTTGAGGGCGATACGGGTGAGGATGCGCTCGATATCGCCGATACCGCGTAGCGAGTCGCGCAGCTCGTCGAACAGGCGCTGCTCCAGCAGGGTCTCGATCGCCTGTTGGCGGCCACGCAGCTGGTCGTGGTCGCGTAGCGGGCGGTTGATCCAGCGCCGCAACAGGCGACTGCCCATGGCGGTGGCGGCGCGGTCCAGCACCCCGGCCAGGGTGTGTTTGTCGTTGCCGCCGAGGTTGACCTCCAGTTCGAGGTTGCGGCGGCTCGCCGCGTCGAGCTGCAGGGCCTCATCGTGCTGCTCCAGGCTGATGCCGTACAGGTGGGGCAGGGCGCCGCGCTGGGTCTCCTGTACGTAGTGGAGCAGGGCGCCAGCGGCAGCCGTGGCCTCTTTTAAGCCCTCGCAGCCAAAGCCGCTGAGGTCGCGGGTGCCGAACTGGCCGCACAGCAGGCGGTGGGCGGCGTCGTGCTCGAAGTGCCAGGGGGCGAGGCGGGTGAGGCCAGTGCCGCCCGGCGTCGCGGCCATCTCCTCGCTCACCAGCAGTTCCACCGGGCTGAGGCGTTGCAGTTCGGCCTCCAGCAGCTCCCCGTTGTCGAGCTGCTGCACGCTAAAGCGGCCCGAGGTGATATCCAGGGTGGCGAGGCCGTAGCCGGCTTTTGACTGGGCGATGGCGCAGATCAGGTTGTCGCGCCGCTCCTCCAGCAGTGCTTCGTCGGTGACGGTGCCGGGGGTGACGATGCGTACCACCTTGCGCTCTACCGGTCCCTTCGAGGTGGCCGGATCGCCCACCTGTTCGCAGATCGCCACCGACTGCCCCAGCTTGATCAGCCGCGCCAGGTAGCCCTCCACCGCGTGGTAGGGCACGCCGGCCATGGGGATCGGCTCGCCCGCCGAGGAGCCGCGGGCGGTGAGGGTGATGTCGAGCAGCTCGGCGGCGCGTTTGGCGTCGTCGTAGAA
>JBNKUL010000011.1:0-38382 GCA_050298555.1 Thiohalomonadaceae bacterium | reverse complement strand
GTGGCCGCCGAGCACCCGCTGGCGCTGAGTGGCGCGGTCAACAACCCGGAGCTGCTCGCCTTTATCGACGAGTGCAAGCACCAGGAGACCGCCGAGGCGGCGATGGAGACGATGGAGAAGAAGGGGATGGATACCGGCATTAAGGCGATCCACCCCATCACCGGCGAAGAGGTGCCGGTCTACGTCGCCAACTTCGTCCTCATGGGCTACGGCGAGGGGGCGGTCATGGCTGTTCCCGCCCACGACCAGCGCGACTGGGAGTTTGCGCAGAAGTACGGCATCCCGGTAAAGCAGGTGATCGCCCCGAACGATGACAGCGCGATCGACCTGAGTGTTGGTGCCTACACCGAGAAGGGCAAGCTCATCGAGTCGGCCCAGTTCTCCGGGCTGAGCTCGCAACAGGCCTTCAATGCCATCGCCGAGCACCTGGCCAATGAAAACAAGGGGTGCAAGCGGGTCAACTACCGCCTGCGCGACTGGGGCGTCTCGCGCCAGCGCTACTGGGGCTGCCCCATCCCGATCATCAACTGCCCCGACTGCGGTGCGGTGCCGGTGCCCGAGGATCAGCTGCCGGTGCGCCTGCCCGAGGATATCGAGTTCGACGGCGTCGGCTCGCCGATTAAGCGGATGCCCGAGTTCTACGAGTGTGAGTGCCCCAGGTGCGGCGGCAAGGCGGAGCGCGAGACCGACACCTTCGACACCTTCATGGAGTCCTCCTGGTACTACGCCCGCTACGCCAGCCGCGCCAACCCGAATGCGATGCTCGACGAAAACGCCGACTACTGGCTGCCCGTCGATCAGTACATCGGCGGTATCGAGCACGCCATCCTCCACCTGCTCTACTCGCGCTTCTACCACAAGCTGATGCGCGACGAGGGGCTGGTGAACTCCGACGAGCCGTTCAAGAACCTGCTGACCCAGGGGATGGTGCTGAAGGACGGGGCGAAGATGTCCAAGTCCAAGGGCAACACCGTCGACCCGCAGGAGCTGATCGAGAAGTACGGCGCCGACACCGTGCGCCTCTTCACCATGTTCGCCGCGCCGCCGGAGCAGTCGCTCGAATGGAACGACTCCGGCGTCGATGGCGCCTCGCGCTTCCTCAAGCGCCTCTGGACCTTCGCCAACGAGCACCAGGCGGCACTGGGTGGTGAGATCGCCAGCGCCGAGGCGCAGAAGGATAGCCGCCGCGAGATCCACGAGTCGCTGCAGCAGGCACTGGTTGATTTTGGCAAGTACCAGTTCAACACCGTGGTCGCCGCCTGCATGAAGATGATGAACACTCTGGGCAAGGTCGACGGCGAGGGCGCCGATGCCCTGCGCAATGAGGGCGTTTCCATCCTGCTGCGCCTGCTTTCGCCCATCGCCCCGCACATCGCGCAGAAGCTGTGGCAGGAGCTGGGCTACGGCAGCGATATTCTCACCGCCCCCTGGCCCGAGGTGGACGAAGAGGCGCTGGTGAAGGACTCCATCGAACTGGTGGTACAGGTCAACGGCAAGGTGCGCGGCAAGGTCGCGGTTCCCGCCTCGGCCGACAACGCCGCCATCGAGGAGGCCGCGTTGGCCGATGAGAAGGTGCAGTCCTTTATCGACGGCAAGACCATCCGCAAGATCATCGTCGTCCCCGGCCGCCTGGTGAACGTGGTGGCCAACTAAATGGCCCTGCGCCGTCTCCTCATCCTCCTGCTGATTGGCCTTGTGGCCGGCTGCGGCTTCCACCTGCGCGGCAGCACACCGCTGCCGCCGGGCATGGCCGTCACCTATCTGCAGGGTGCCGAGGGGTCGGCTATGCGTTTTGAGCTGGAGAGCGCCCTGATCGCCTCCGGTGTTTCACTGGCGCCGCAGCGTGGCGACGGTATCGCCCTGCTGACGCTGCAGCGCGAAAAGCTGAGCAGCCGCGTCATCGCCCTCGACAGCCAGGGCCGCGCCAGCGGTCGCACCCTGACGCTGCAGCTGCGCTTCAGCATGGTGGACGGTGACGGGCGCCAGCTGGCGATGAACGAGCCGCTGCGCGTGGAGCGCGACTTCACCTTCGACCCCGACCAGGTACTGGCGGGAGGGGAGTGGGAGTCGCGGCTGCGCCGGGAGATGTACCGCCAGGCGGCGCAGCAGATCGTCCGTCGCCTGCGCGCCCTCGGCCGGGCACCGCAGTCGTGAAGCTGCGCTTCGAGCAGCTGCACGACCACCTGCAACAGGGGCTGCGCCCGGTCTACCTGCTGAGCGGCGACGAGCCGCTGCAGCTGGGCGAGGCGGCCGATGCCATTCGTGCCGCCGCCCGTGCCCAGGGCTTCGCCGAGCGCGAGGTGATGCACGTCGAGGCGGGCTTCGACTGGAGCAGTCTCGCCGCCTCCTCCAATACCCTCTCCCTGTTCGCCGAACAGCGCCTTATCGACCTGCGCCTGCCCAGCGGCAAGCCGGGCCGTGAGGGGGGCGCCGCGCTGGCCGACTACGCCGCCAACCCGCCGCCCGATACGGTGCTGTTGATTAGCAGCGGCAAGCTCGACAAGAACGCCGCCAAGGCGAAGTGGTACAAGGCGCTCGATAGTGCCGGGGTCACGCTGCAGGTGTGGCCGGTGGAGGCGCAGCAGCTGCCGCGCTGGGTTGCCCAGCGGATGCGTTCGCGCGGCCTCAACGCCACCCCCGAGGCGGCACAGCTGCTGGCCGAACGGGTGGAGGGCAACCTGCTTGCCGCCGCCCAGGAGGTGGAGAAGCTCCACCTCCTTTATGGCGAGACCAACATCGACGCCGAGATGGTGGAGCAGGGGGTGGCCGACAGCGCCCGCTACGACATCTTCGAGCTGGTCGACACCGCCCTGCTGGGCGATGCCGCAAGGGTGGCGCGCGTGATGGAGGGGCTGCAGGGCGAGGGGGTGGAGCCGATCCTCATCCTCTGGGCGCTGGTGCGCGAGATCCGTGCACTGGAGGAGATGGCCTGGGAGATCGAGCACGGCGGTAACGTCGAGCAGGCAATGAAGTCGCGCTGGGTGTGGCAGAAGCGCCAGCCTGCGGTACGCGCCGGTCTCCAGCGCCACAACCAGCGCCGCTGGTCGCAGCTGCTGCGCCGCGCCGTGCGCATCGACCGCATGGTGAAGGGGGCCGAGCAGGGCAACCCGCGGGACGAGTTGTTACAATTGGCCCTGTTGATGGCCGGGGTGAGGCTGGTCTAGCTGTACCGCAAAATTTTCATGCCGTTGTCGCTAATAGCGATTGTGTGACCGGCATAAGCTGACACTGTGATTAACGAATTGGGAACGAGAAGCATGGATATCAAAGAGTACATGCAGGGGCTGGGGGTGGCGGCGCGCGCCGCCTCCCGCGAGATGAACCGCGCCGGCACCAATGCCAAGAATGCCGCGCTGCACGCCATCGCTGATGCGCTGGAGGCCTCAATGGCCACGCTGCTGGCGGAGAACGAAAAGGACCTGGCGGCGGGCCGCGACAACGGTCTCGACGATGCGCTGCTCGATCGCCTCGCCCTTAACGAGGAGCGGGTTAACGGCATGGCCGAAGGGCTGCGCCAGATCGCCGCGCTGCCCGACCCGGTTGGTGAGATCGGTGACATGTCCTACCGCCCCTCCGGTATCCAGGTGGGCAAGATGCGGGTGCCGCTGGGCGTCATCGGCATCATCTACGAGTCGCGTCCCAACGTGACCGCCGATGCGGCGGCGCTCTGCCTGAAGAGCGGCAATGCGGCGATCCTGCGCGGCGGCTCCGAGGCGGCCCACTCCAACCAGGCGATCGCCGCCTGCATCCATCAGGGGCTGGAGGCCGCCAGCCTGCCCGCCACCGCGGTGCAGGTGATAGCGACCACCGACCGCGCCGCGGTGGGCGAACTTATCACCATGCCCGAGTATGTGGACGTCATCGTACCGCGCGGCGGCAAGGGGCTGATCGAGCGCATCAGCGCCGAGGCCCGCGTGCCGGTGATTAAGCACCTGCACGGTGTCTGCCACGTCTACATCGACGACGAGGCGGACCTCGACAAGGCGATCGCCGTCGCCTTTAACGCCAAGACCCACCGCTACGGTGTCTGCAACGCGATGGAGACCCTGCTGGTGGCCGAGGGGATCGCCGAACAGGTACTGCCGGAGCTCGGCGGCATGTATGCCGAGAAGGGGGTGGAGCTGCGCGGTTGTGAGACCACCCAGCGTATCCTCTCCGGTATCAATGCGGCCACCGAGGCTGACTGGGACGAGGAGTACCTGGCACCGGTGCTCTCCATCCGTGTGGTGAAGGACATGGGCGAGGCGATCGACCACCTCCACGCCCACAGCTCCGGCCACACCGAGTCGATCATCACCGAGAACATCAGCCGTGCGCGCCAGTTCCTCGCCGAGGTCGACTCCAGTTCGGTGATGGTCAACGCTTCCACCCGCTTCGCCGACGGCTTTGAGTACGGCCTGGGTGCCGAGATCGGCATCTCCACCGACAAGATCCACGCCCGCGGTCCGGTGGGGCTGGAGGGGCTGACCTCGCAGAAGTACATCGTCATCGGTGACGGCCATATCCGCGAATAGGCCGCCACCTCACCGCAGGGGCCACAGGGGAGAGTGAGATGGTCAGGAGTGTAGGCATAGCGTTGCTGGTACTACTGTTGCCGCTGCAGGCGGTGGCCCTCGCCCTGGGCGACCTGGTGGTGCGCTCGGTGCCGGGACAGCCGCTACGCGCCCATATCCCGCTCACCCTCAATAGCGGCGAGTCGCTGGCCGAACTGCGCCTCGCCCTTGCCAGCGCGGAGCAGTACGCCGAGCACGACATGCCGCGTCCGCCAATGGCGCAGGGGCTGCGCCTGGCCCTGCTCGACAGGGGCGAGGGGCGAGCGCGCATCCAGCTGTTCGGTGAGCAGCCGTGGCAGGGTGAGGAGGCGCTGCTGCTGCTGACGCTGCGCTGGCCCGACGGCGAGATCGAGCGCCAGTTCAAGCTCGCCGCCGTCACCCCCGCCGAGGGGGCCACCCCCATCTACGTGGAGGTGGCGAAGGATGAGACCCTGGACGAGATCGCGATGCGCCTCAGCAAGGGGAGCAACCGCAGCTACCTGCACATGATGTACGCCCTGTTCCTCGCCAACCCCGAGGCCTTCTACCGCGGCAATATGAACAATCTCAAGAGCAAGGCCACCCTGCGCGTGCCCAGCGAGGCGGAGCTGTTCGCCCTCTCGGATCGCGAGGTCTTCGGCGGCATCCGCCAGCAGTACGAGCAGTGGCAGCAGCTGCGCGGTGAAAAGCCGTCCGCCAGCCGCGCCGCGGCGGCGCTCGCCGGGATGAGCGATGAGCAGGTGGCGGGGCTGGGGCTCTCCGATAACCCCGACGCCCTGCAGCAGAAGCTGCTGCAGGTGGCCGCCGAGAGCGAGGCGATCCGCAAGGAGAACGAGGCGTTGCAGCAGCGGCTGCGGGCCCTGGAGGAGCGCATGCAGAACGTCGCCGGACAGGTGCTGGAGTATGCCGAGGGCGATCTGACGCCGCCCGCCCAGCCTCAGCCCGAGAAGGAGCAGGAGCCGCAGCGGCTGGAGAAACAGCCGGAGCAGGACGCGCCGCCACAGGAGGAGGGGCTCACCCTCTCCGGCATGTTGGGCGCGGCCCTGCTGGTGCTGCTGTTCGCCTTCTACATCTGGTTCTCCGCCGGTCACCCCCATCGGTGGCGCTCTTGAGCCCTGTTGGAATCTTTGGCGGCACCTTCGACCCGGTGCACTTCGGCCACCTGCGCCCGGCGCTGGAGCTGAAGGAGCAGCTGGGGCTGGAGTCGCTCCACCTCATCCCCTGCAATATTCCGCCCCATCGCGGTGAGCCCCACGCCACCCCGGAGCAGCGATGTGCCATGCTCGAGCTGGCCATTGGCAACGAGCCCGGCTTCGTGCTCGATCGGCGCGAGCTGGAGCGGGACGGTCCCTCCTACATGGTCGACACCCTGAAATCCCTCAGGGAGGAGTACGGCGAGGCGCGTCCGCTCTGCCTGATTATCGGTGCCGATGCCTTCCTTGGGCTGCCGAACTGGTATCATTGGCAGGACCTGGCGCGGCTGGCCCACATCGTGGTCGCCCACCGCCCCGGTTGGGTGCTGGAGGAGAGCGAACTGGAACCGGCGCTGCAACAGCTGTTGCAGCATCGTCTCGACGGGCCGCAACAGCTGGGCGACAGCGCCGCCGGCGGGGTGCTGTTGCAGACGGTCACCCAGCTGGCCATCTCCGCCACCGACATCCGCCGACGCGTCGCCGCCGGCGGCAATGCCAACTACCTGCTGCCGCAGTCCGTGTGGGACTTCATACGGCGGCATAATCTTTATCGATAGAAGTGTGTGAATGAACGTAGATGAATTGAAACAAGTCGTAATCGAAGCCCTGGACGACCTCAAGGGGGTCGATATCAAGAGTGTCGACGTGCGCGGCAAGAGCAGCGTCACCGATGTGCTGGTGATCGCCTCCGGTAAATCGACCCGCCAGGTCAAGGCGCTGGCCGACAGCGTGGTGGTCAAGGTGAAGGAGGCCGGGCTGCAGCCGCTGGGCGTGGAGGGCGAGCGCGAGAGCAACTGGGTGCTGGTCGACCTGGGCGACGTGGTGGTGCACGTGATGCTGCCCGAGACCCGCGACTTCTACAACCTGGAGAAGCTGTGGGGCGACAGCCCTGACGAGGCCTCGGCCGAGGGCGACGACAGCCACTGATCCCCCTCTCCCCACGCCCCTTTTCTATGCAAATCCACCTCATCGCCGTCGGCCAGAAGATGCCGCGCTGGGTCGAGCAGGGCTACGGCGAATACGCCAAGCGCCTGCCGTCCGAGTGTTCCCTTAAGCTGCACGAGATCCCGGCAGGCAAGCGCGGCAAGGGGGCGGACATCGCCCGCCTCACCCGCATCGAGGGGGAGAAGATGCAGGCGGCGATCCCCAAGGGGGCGCGGGTAGTGGCGCTGGAGGTGAAGGGCAAGCCCTGGTCCACCGAACAGCTCTCCGAGCGGCTAGACTTCTGGATGGGGGAGGGGCGCGATATCGCCCTGCTGGTGGGCGGCCCCGAGGGGATAGAGCCCGCCCTCAGCGCCAGCGCCGACGAGAAGTGGTCGCTCTCGCCGCTCACCCTGCCCCACCCCCTGGTGCGGGTGCTGCTGGCCGAGCAGCTCTACCGGGCGTGGTCGATTACCAGGGGCCACCCCTACCACCGCTAGTGACCGAGATGAGCGACAGCCACGATATCTACCTCGCCTCCGCCTCGCCGCGCCGGCGCGAACTGCTGGAGCAGATCGGGGTGCGTTATGAATTAATAAAGGTCGATGTGCCGGAGCTGCGCGACCCCGCCGAGAGCCCGGAGGAGTATGTATTGCGGGTCTCTCTGCAGAAGGCGCGGGCGGGCCTGGCACTACTGGACGAGGGTGACCACCACCCGGTGCTGGGTGCCGATACCGCGGTGGTAGTCGATGGCGAGGTGCTGGGCAAACCGCGCGACCGCGATGATGCCCTGGCCATGCTCAGGCGCCTGGCCGGGCGCGAACACCTGGTGCTCTGCGGCGTGGCGCTGGTGGGGCACGACGGCGAGCAGAGCCGCCTTAGCGTCAGCCACGTGCACTTTCGCCCGCTTGGGGATGATGAGGCGCTGGCCTACTGGCATACTGGGGAGCCCGCCGACAAGGCGGGCGGTTACGGTATTCAGGGGATCGGCGCGATGTTTATCGAGCGCCTGGAGGGGAGCTACTCCGGGGTGATGGGGCTACCGCTGTTCGAGACGGCACAGCTGCTGCAACAGGCCGGTATCGCCCCCCTGCATCAATAGAATAAGAACGAGATTCGAGGAAGAGCATGAGTGAAGAGCTGCTGATCAACATCACCCCGCAGGAGACCCGCATCGCCTACGTGGAGAACGGCATGCTGCAGGAGGTGCACATCGAGCGGGCGCGCAAGCGCGGCCTGGTGGGCAATATCTACCGCGGCAAGGTGTGCCGGGTGCTGCCGGGGATGCAGGCCGCCTTCGTCGAGATCGGCCTGGAGCGCACCGCCTTTCTGCACGCCTCCGACATCCTCTGTCCGGAGCGCAACAATAACGGCGGCGAGGAGTGCAACGAACAGATCAGCAGCCTGCTGCGCGAGGGGCAGCAGGTGACGGTGCAGGTGGCCAAGGACCCGCTCGGCACCAAGGGGGCTCGCCTCACCACCCATATCTCCATCCCTTCACGCTTCCTGGTCTATATGCCGGGCAGCGATCACATCGGCGTCTCGCAGCGCATCGAGAGCGAGGCGGAGCGCGAGCGACTCAAGGAGCTGGTGCGCGAGTGCGCCGCCGAGGTCGCCCCCGGCGGTTTCATCATCCGTACCGCGGCGGAGGGGGCGGACCACGAGGCGCTGGAGCGCGACATCCTGTTCCTCAGCAAACTCTGGAGCGAGGTGCAGGAGCGGGTCAAACAGGGCGGCAAGGAGCACCTGATTCACGAGGACATGCCGCTGGTGATGCGCACCATGCGCGACATCGCCGACGAGGATATCGAGAAGATCCGCATCGACTCGCGCGAGACCTTCCTCAAGGTGCACAAGTTCGCCAGCAAGTTCATCCCGCCGCTGGCCGGGCGCGTCAGCCACTACGCCGGCGAGCGCCCCATCTTCGATATCTACGGCGTGGAGGACGAGATCCAGAAGGCGCTGGAGCGCAAGGTGGCCCTCAAGTCGGGGGGCTACCTCATCATCGACCAGACCGAGGCGATGACCACCATCGACGTCAACACCGGGGCCTTCGTCGGCCACCGTAACCTCGAAGAGACCATCTTCAAGACCAACCTGGAGGCGGCCCAGGCGATCGCCCGCCAGCTGCGGCTGCGTAACCTGGGCGGCATCATCATTATCGACTTTATCGATATGGACGACCCGGAGCACCGCCGTCTGGTGCTGCGCGCGCTGGAGAAGTCGCTGGAGCGCGACCACGCCAAGACCCATATCAGCGAGGTCTCCTCGCTGGGGCTGGTGCAGATGACGCGCAAGCGCACCCGCGAATCGCTGGAACATGTGCTGTGCGAGTGTTGTCCTACCTGTAATGGTCGCGGCACGCTGAAGACGCCGGAGACGGTCTGTTTCGAGATCTTCCGCGAGATCATGCGTGAGGCGCGCCAGTACGACGCCCGTTCCATGCTGGTACTGGCGGCCCAGGAGGTGGTGGACATGCTGCTCGACGAGGAGTCGACCAGCGTCGCCGAACTGGAGGAGTTTATCGGCCTGCCCATCACCTTCCAGGTAGAGTCCCTCTATACTCAGGAGCAGTTCGACGTGGTGCTGATGTAGCCCCGCCACGGCGCACCGCCCACAATCCATTGAAGATGGTTCGACTGGCCCCAGATGCTGCGCAGGAAAAACAGACTTAAGACCGTACTCTGGTACAGCAGCGTCAGCCTGCTGGTGCTGCTGGCGGTGATCTTCTCGGTGGCGCGCATCCTCTTCAGCACGGTGGATGACTACCGTGCCAGGCTGGAGGAGGCGGCTGGCCGCCAGTTGGGCCAGCCGGTCACCATCGCCGGCCTCGATGCCCGCCTCTCCGGTATCTCCCCCACGCTGATCCTCCAGGATGTGGCCCTGCTGCAGCAGGGCAGTCGGGCGCAGCTCACCCGTTTTCACAGTGTCTCCATCTCCCTCGACCCCATCGCCTCGCTGCGCCAGGCCATGCCGATCATCGAGCTGGCCGTGGGCGGTGCCAACCTGGAGCTGACCCATAGCCTGGACGGCAGCTTCACCATCCAGGGGCTGGAGTTGGCCGCCGGCGGTGATGACGAGGGCGATGGCGATGATGGCACTAGCGCCGAGGAGGTGGTAGAGCGTGATGGTGCCCTGGGGGCCTGGTTCCTCAGCCAGACCCGCCTGGCGCTACGTGACAGTCGCATCACCCTGCACAATGAAAAGAGCGGCGAGCGCTGGCGCTTTAGCGGCGTCGACCTGGAGCTGAACAACAGCGGCAATCGGCACCGCCTCAACGGCTTTGTGCGCCTGCCGCGCGATATCGGCCAGGAACTGCGCGTGGCGGTGGACATCCGGGGCGATCTGCTGCGTGGCAGTGACTGGGGCGGCGATATCTATATCAAGAGCGTGCAGCTGCAGTCGCGCCAGTGGCGGGAGCTGTTGAGCTGGGAGGGGGGCTCGCTGCAACAGGGAATGCTCGACATGGAGCTGTGGGGCAACTGGCGGCAGGGGCGGCTCGCCTCGGCCCGCAGCCGCTTTAGCGCCGCCGACCTGGTGCTGAAGAGTGGCGACGAGCGGCTCACACTCGCCCAACTCTCCGCCGATGCCCGCCTGCAGCTGCAGGAGCAGGGGTGGCGTGTCGATATCGCCGATTTGCAGGTACGCCACGGTAGCGAGGCGGTGTCGCCCTCACGCCTGAGCCTGTCGCTGCTCGATGAAAACTTCAGCCTGCGCGCCGACCAGCTGGAGCTGGCGGCGCTGGCCCCGCTGCTGCCCGCCCTGCCGCAGCTGGAGGAGGAGCAGCGGCAGATGCTGCGCCAGATGGCCCCGGGCGGGCGCCTCGAAGGCTTACGCCTTGAGCGCTCGGCAGCGGGGGAGGTCGCGCTGCAGGGGGCGCTCAAGGGGCTGGCGCTGCAGGCGTGGCAAAAGTTTCCCGGTGTCTCGGGGCTGGATGCACGCTTCGGCTTTAACGGCGACGACGGTCGCATCGCCCTGGAGATCACCGCGGGTGAACTGGATCTACCGCGGCTGTTCCGCGCGCCGCTGGCGCTGCAGCGCCTCACCGGCGAGCTGGCGCTGCACCGTGAGGCGGACGGCTGGTACCTCTATAGCGATGCCCTCTCGGTGCGCAACCACCACCTTGAGGCCAGGCTGGCAATGGAGCTGCAGCTGACCAGGGGCGAGACCCCCTGGCTCTCGCTGCAGGGGCGCTTCCAGGCCGACGACGCCCGTGCGGTGCCGCACTACCTGCCCGCCAAGATTATGAAGGAGAAGTCGCTCTACTGGCTAGACCACGCCTTTATGGCGGGACAGGTCCCCTCCGGTCGCCTGCAGTACCACGGCCCCCTCGACCGCTCCCCCTTCCGTGGCAAGGGGGGACGGTTCGAGGTGTTGTTCGATGCCGAGGCGGTGCAGCTGCACTACCGGGATGAGTGGCCCGACCTGCAGCAGGTGCGCGGCGAGGTGCACTTCGACGGTCCCGGCATGCGCATCGCTGCCCACTCGGCACGGGTATTCGGCGCCCAGGTGGGCGAGACCCGTGTCTCCATCGAAAACCTGCGCATGGGCCGTCTGCTGGTCGACGGCGGCGCCCAGATGCCGGTAGAGGACGGGCTGCGCTTCCTGCGCGAGTCGCCGCTGTCGCGCAATGGCGGCAAGTTCCTCGACACCCTGCGCGCGCAGGGTGGTGCCAAACTGAATCTAAAATTGGCGATTCCCCTCACACCCCAGGTGCGCAAGCTGTCGCCGTTGAGTGTGCAGGGGCGGGTCGACTTTAGCGATAACCGCCTCGCCGTCACCGATGGGGTGGTGTTCGACAGGGTCGACGGCAGCCTCCACTTTACCGAGAAGGAGTTCAGCGCCGAGCAGATCACGGCGCGGCTGTTTAACGAGCCGGTCAGCCTGGTGGTGATGAGCGAGGGGGGCGACAAACCGCAGGTGGTGGTGGGGGCGCGCGGCCGGGCCGCACTCCCCGCCCTGCGCGACGCCTTCAAGCTCTCCCTGCTCGATTACCTCGAGGGGGAGGGGGCGTGGCAGGCCATGTTGACCCTGCCGCGCGGCGTCAGTGCCGAGGGGGCCGTACTGCGTATCGACTCCGATATGCAGGGGATCGCCTCGACCCTGCCGCCGCCGCTGGCCAAGGAGGCGACGGAGACACGCGACCTTAGTCTCACCCTCTACCTCAGCGGGGTTCGCCGCGGCGAGCGGCGCATCACCGTGGACCAGGGTTTCGGCCTGGCGTGGCAGCAACACGACAGGGGCGGGCTGCGCCGTGCCCACCTCAGCCTGGGGCGGATAGAACCGCTGGAGTTACCGTCACGCAATATCATCGAGGTCAGCGGCAGCCACGGCGTGCTGCCGCTCGCCGCCTGGCGCCAGGTGCTGCGCCGGGTGGATGGCGCCGCTACCACCCCCTCCAGCTCTAACTCCGGGGGGCCGCTGCCGGTGGTGGTGAAGATGAAGCAGCTGCAGCTCGTGAGCGACGGCGTTGAGACGGGCGGCCAGGGGGCGGAGAAGCGGCTGCATAGCGGTGAGCTGCCGCAGTTGACCTTCGAGGTGGAGGAGTTCAGTTACGACGACCTGCGCCTGGGTAAGGTCTCGTTGCGTCTGGTGCCGCGGGGCAGGCGTGTTGCCATTAAGGATGTCACCCTGCAATCGAGGGCCTTTAACCTTAGCGGCAGCGGCAGCTGGACCGAGGAGGGCAACACCTTCTTCGACTTCAAGCTCGACTCCCCCTCGCTGGGTGGGCTGATGCGCCACTTCGACTTCGCCACCGTGGTGAAGGGCGGCAAGACCAGGGCCTCGGGCAAGTTGTGGTGGGCCGGCTCGCCGGCCGATATCTCGCTGGCCGGGCTTAACGCACAGCTCAATCTCAAGGTGAGTGACGGCACCCTGGTCGATGTGAAGCAGGGGGCGGGGCGCATGCTGGGTATCTTCAGTCTGCCCGCCCTGCCGCGCCGCCTGTTCCTCGATTTCAGCGACGTGCTGAAGGAGGGGCTGGAGTTCGAATCGATTAAGGGGGACCTGCGCATCGAGCTGGGCGAGGCCTACACCTCCAACCTGCGCCTGGAGTCGACCACCGCCAATATCCTTATCACCGGCCGCACCGGCCTGGTGGCGCAGGACTTCGACCAGGACATCTACGTGGTGCCCAACGTCAAGGACACCGTCTCGGTCGCCAGCGCCCTCGCCTGGGGGCCGCAGGTGGCCGCCGTGGTGGCGCTGCTGCAGGAGGTGTTCCGCTCCGATATCGAGGCCGCCACCATGTTCCAGTACAAGATCAGCGGACACTGGCAGGACCCGGAGATCCGCCGCGTGGTGCAGGAGATCGGCCCGCAGGAGGAGCCCTTCTTTGTCGAGTAATCGTGCTGCTGTATTCACCTATTATTAGTGCTACCATCCTCCCCCGTATGTCCAAGTTTGCCTACCTCCTTTTGCTGTTCATCACGGCCCTGCCGGTCTCTGCCGAGACGGTGGGGAGCCTTAGCGCGGAAGAGTGGGCGAGGCCGCGCCACGGCGACTGGTTGGCCACCCATCCGGCGCTGGCCGCCGCCATGGCGAAGCTGCAGCTCTCCGATCAGAGCGTGCTGCAGTTGCGCTACCCCGGCGGTGACGAAGGGGTGCTGTGGGTGGAGGAGCTGCAGGCCTGGCTGGTGGCGCTGGGGCTCGAGTCCGAGCGCATCGAGACGCTGCCCGGCAGCGGCGGCGAGAGGGCAATCCAATTACAAGTACTGGCGGCGCCCAGCGGGGGCAGCGCAGCAACAGGAGAGAGTGAGTGAGTCGTATCGCAGCGGTGCAGATGGCATCAGGGTCCAATGTTAACGCCAATCTGCTGGAGGCCGGGCGCCTGATCAAACAGGCCGCCGAGGGGGGTGCCGGGCTGGTGGTGTTGCCGGAAAACTTCGCCCTGATGGGGATGAAGGAGCAGGACAAGGTCAAGATCCGCGAACAGGACGGCAGCGGCCAGCTGCAGGAGTTCCTCGCCGAACAGGCACAGCGCAACGGCGTCTGGCTGGTCGGCGGCACCATCCCGCTGAGCAGCGCCGACGAGAACAAGGTCAGCGCCGCCTCCCTGCTCTACGACGATAAGGGCAACCGCGTCGCCCGCTACGACAAGGTGCACCTGTTCGACGTCCTCATCACCGAAAACGACGAACGCTACAACGAGTCCGAGACCACCGTCGCGGGCGACAAGACCACCGTGGTCGACACCCCCTTCGGCAGGCTCGGCATGGCCGTCTGCTACGACCTGCGCTTCCCCGGCCTGTTCCGCAACATGGTCGAGCAGGGCGCCGAGATCATCACCCTTCCCTCCGCCTTCACCGCCATCACCGGCAAGGCCCACTGGGAGGTGCTGGTACGCGCCCGCGCCATCGAAAACCAGTGCTACGTCGTCGCCGCCGCCCAGGGCGGCTACCACGTCAACGGCCGCGAGACCTACGGCGACTCCATGGTCGTCGACCCCTGGGGGCAGGTGCTCAACCGCCTCAGCCGCGGCCCCGGCGTCGTGCTCAGCGAGATCGACATCGAACGCCTGTATGAGATACGGCGGAGTTTTCCGGTGTTGGAGCATCGGAAGATACAGTGTTCGATGCCGTGATGGGGTGAGAGAGAAAGGCAGCCGGGAGGCTGCCTTTTTTGTTTGGGTGTCGCTGGCGCGACGGGCTGATCTAATGCGGTTCGTCGCACCGCGGGTGAGGTACTTTCTTGTGGCGACAAGAAAGTACCCAAAGAAACGCTCCCGACAGCTTGCCGCTTCGCGGTTCCCTGCGCAGGAAAGCCATTTCAGGCGTTCGCAGAACTCGCTACGCTCAAACAACTGCTCACTCAGACCTGAAATGACTCCCCTGCTTCGGCTGCGCTGGACGGGTGGGTGGTTCGCTAAACAGCGGGAGGTTCACTCTGACCCCTTGAATCTTTATGGGGACTGGATAGAGGGATGAATTGGGTGAGGACACAGATGAATATTCACCTTCTAGGTTGTGGGTGTCTCCACGTAGCGACAAAGATATGACTACCAGTACAATTAGTGCTACCTTTTTTAACTTCATTGTTACTCCATGCCGTTTTTTTTACCTTTATACAAATAATGGACAGGTAGGCGAGTAGTGAGCTCATGCCACTGACATATACCGGCGGTAGTGCACTCAAAGTGTCCAATATTTAGTCTTGAGCACGATATTGCGATTTAGCCCTTAATTGAAGGTGAAACCCTTCCGAATCACTGTAAGGGTTTTTTCTTGTTCCCACGCTCTGCGATGGAATGCATGTTTAGTCGCTCTGAGGCGAGGGAATGGTTGGGGTTAGGTACGAACCTCAACGAGTTTTTGTGTTGGGTTTCCTTCTTCAGCCCAACCTGCGGCCTTAACGGAAAAGATATGATTCAGCGTGAATTTTCTGAAATGTTGAATATGGCTTCTCAGTTTATGAGAGTCCTTGATGAAAAGATGAATGGGCTGATTATCGGCGATAGAGTAGGGTCAAAAGTATCTGGAGCACTGCTTCATCTTTCGCTAGAGCACTTTGGCGCTATCGTGGTTCTTCTTTCAAACAACCTTAATGGCTCCGCCGCTGCACTTTTGAGATTGCAATATGAGGCATTAATCAGAGGCCTGTACTTTCAGCAATGTGCATCTGAGAGTGATGCGATGGATTTTTTAGATGGCAATAAACCTCCACAAATATATGAAATGATATCGAAGTTAGAGGAGAAGCCTGGCTTTACTGCAGGTGTATTTTCTAGAGTACATAAGCGCGAGTGGGGCGAGTTGAACTCTTATACGCATGGTGGATCAGCACAAGTTCAAAGGAGGTTTTCTGGTGCTGATCTAGTTGGCAATTATTCTGAAAAGGATAGGAGAGATATCCTGAAGGCTACAAAAGGAATGGCTTTGTTGGCCGCGAGCCATGCCGCAATTGCTTGTGGCTCCCTTGATCTCGCAAAGGAACTGAAGGAAGAGTTTGCAGGCCTGTAGGGTACGGTGAGTAATACAAACCACACTTATGAAAAGCCGCGAAAGATGCGCTTCGCACCGCTCACCACATCCTACAATAGGGCAATGCAGTCGTAGGGTGGGTTAGCGAAGCGTAACCCACCACCTGGATTTCGGTTACCCCAGCCCCAAATTCTCCCGCAAATACTTAAACAACTCCCGCGCCGACTTAGGCGGCTTATTCAACTTCTTCTCATTAGCCGCATTCCGCAACAACTGCCGCAGGTGCTGCCTATCCAAATCGGGTTGCTGCCCCAGCAACTCCCCCAAAGCGTCGTCGCCCTCTTCCAGCAGCCGGTCGCGCCACTGTTCCAGCTTGTGCAGGCGGGCGTTCTCCTTGGCGTGGTCGAGTTTCAGGGCGTCCATGGCGGCGATGATGGGCTCGGCGTCGACCTTGCGCAGCAGTTTGCCGACGTACTGGATTTGGCGTTTCCTGCCGCCGCGTTCCTTGATGCGGCGGGCGAGGTCGATGGCGTCGCGCAGGTTGTCGTCGAGGGGGATCTTGTCGAGCTTGTTCTGCTGCAGCTCTACCAGCTCCTTGCCGAGGTCGGTGAGGGCGTGGCTTTCGCGTTTCAGCTGGCTCTTGCTGATGAGGATGATCTCTTCCTCATCCTCGCCTTGCTGCATTTCGGGGTAATCGGGGTCGTGACTCATGGTGTTGCCTTTAAACCAGGAAAATTGCCGCCAGGCCGAGGAAGGCGAAGAAGCCGAAGACGTCGGTGACGGTGGTGAGTACCACGCTGCCGGCCAGGGCCGGGTCGGCGCCCATCTTCTTCAGCATCAGCGGGATGGTGGCGCCGCTGAGGGCGGCCATCAGCAGGTTGAAGAGGATGGCGGTGCCGATCACCAGCCCCAGCTTGGCGCTGCTGAACCAGAGGCCGGCCACCACGGCGAGCACGGTGGCCCAGATGAGGCCGTTGAGCAGGCCGACGGCGATCTCCTTGCGCAGCAGCTGGCGGGCGTTGCCGCTGCTGATCTGCCCCAGCGCCTGGGCGCGGATCACCAGGGTGAGGGTCTGGCTGCCGGCGATGCCGCCCATGCTGGCGACGATGGGCATCAGTACGGCGAGGGCCACCAGTTGCTCGATGGTGGCGTCGAACAGGCCGATGACCCAGGAGGCGAGCAGGGCGGTGACCAGGTTGATCCCCAGCCACACGGCGCGGCGGCGGCTGCTGGCGATGACCGGGGCGAAGATGTCCTCCTCCTCGTTCAGACCGGCCATACCCATGAAGTCGTGGTCGGCGCGCTCGCGGATTACGTCGACCACGTCGTCGATGGTGATACGGCCGAGCAGCTTGCCCGCCTCGTCGACGACCGGGGCACTGATGAGGTCGCGGTGTTCGAACAGGTTGGCGACCTCCTGGGCCGGGGTGGTGGCGAGGATGCCGTCGTGCTGGCTCAGCATCAGCTCCTCGACGCGCTGGTCGGGGGAGCAGGTGAGCAGCAGGGTCAGCGGCATCAGTCCCAGGTAGATCCCCTCGCGGTCGACCACCATCAGGTTGTCGGTGCTCCCCG
The DNA here is from genome assembly GCA_050298555.1 of Thiohalomonadaceae bacterium. Taxonomy (GTDB): domain Bacteria; phylum Pseudomonadota; class Gammaproteobacteria; order Thiohalomonadales; family Thiohalomonadaceae; genus JAPHSX01. The sequence continues at coordinate 21,246 of JBNKUL010000011.1, read as the reverse complement.
GCAGCTGGCCGAGACGGCGCAGGTAGCGCAGTACCACGTCGAGGCTGATGTCGGCGCGGATGGTGATGGTGTCGACGTTCATCAGACCGCCGGCGCTGTCCTCGTCATACTGGCGCACCGCCTCGAGTCGCTCGCGGTGCTGGTCGTCCATGCCCTGCAGCAGCTGGGCGATGACGTCGTCGGGCATCTCCGGCAGCAGGTCGACAAGGTCATCGACCTCGAGGCTCTCGGCGGCGGCGACCAGCTCGTGGGAGTCCATGTCGCCGATGAGGTTGGCACGCAGGTTGTCGTTAACGTGCAGCAGGATGTCGCCGTCGACGCTGGGGTCGACCTGTTCCCAGACGATGGCGCGCTGGTCGGCGGGCAGGGATTCGAGCAGCAGCGCGACCTCGGCGGGGTGGGCGTCGCCGATGAGCTGGCGGATCGCCGCCAGGTCGTTTTGCGACAGCGCGTCTTGCAGCGTCTGTAGACGCTCCTGCACCGACTCTTGTTCTGTCGCTTCGACCATATTCCGCCCCTAGATGTGTGGCTCGCAGTTTAACAAGTGAGAGGTGGCTAGGGAATGATAAGGGCCGGATTATTCTGGATTTTTAGCCTTTTCACAACAAACCGAGCTCCCTCGCGGTGGCTGCCGGATCGGCGCTGGCCATCAGCGTAGCAGCGGCAGGTTTCAGCTTTGTGATGTCACTCTGGCGCACCACACGTTTGACCTCCAGCAGGCCCGCCGGCGGCATACTGAATTCGCGCAGTCCCATGGCCAGCAGCAGGCGGGTGTAGCGCGCATCGCCGGCCATCTCGCCGCACATGGAGACCGGCACCTGGTGGTGCTCGCCCGCCGCGATCACCCCCTGGATCAGTCGCAGCACGCCGGGATTGAGGGGGTCGAACAGGTGGTTGACGCTCTCGTCGAGGCGGTCGGTGGCCAGGGTGTACTGCATCAGGTCGTTGGTGCCGATGGAGAGGAAGTCGAGCCGCTCGGCAAAGAGGTCGGCGCAGAGGGCGGCGGCGGGTACCTCGATCATCGCGCCGACCGCCATCGCCTCATCGAAGGGGCGCCTTTCGCGCCGCAGCTCGTCGCGCGCCTGCTGTAGCAGCCCCAGCGCCTGCTGCAGCTCCTGCAGGTTGGTCAGCATCGGGATCAGCAGGCGCACCCTGCCCTTGGCGGAGGCGCGCAGGATGGCGCGCAGTTGCGTCAGGAACAGCCGTGGCTCCTTGAGACAGAGGCGGATGGCGCGCAGCCCCAGGGCCGGGTTGGTGCAGGCACTGCTGCCTGGGACGACCTCCTTGTCCGCCCCCAGGTCGAGGCTGCGGATGGTCAGCGGCAGCCCCTTGAGGCGGCGCACGGTATGGAGATAGGCCTGGTACTGCTCCTCCTCGTCGGGCGGCTGCTCGCGGTTCATGAAGAGGAACTCGGTGCGATAGAGGCCGACCCCGGCGCCGCCGACCCGCTTCATCGCGGTGATGTCTTCGGCCAGCTCGATATTGGCCTGCAGCGAGACGGCGCTGCCGTCCAGGGTGCAGGAGGGCTGCCCCTTGAGCTTGAGCAGTTCGCGCCGGGCGCGCTGCTCGGCGCGCTGGCGCTGACGGTAGTGTTTCAGGCTCGCCTCATCGGGATTGAGCAGCAGGCTGCCGTGGTTGGCGTCGACCACCAGCGGCTCGTCGTCGCGCACATACTGGTGCAGGTGGGGCACACCGACCATCGCGGGAATGCCGAGGGAACGGGCGAGGATCGCGGTGTGGGAGAGGGGACCGCCGCGCTCGGTGACGATGGCGGCGATGCGGCGGCTGTTGAGCTGCACCACCTCACTGGGGGCCAGGTCTACCGCCAGCAGGATGCGCGGCTCATCGCCATGGCTCTGGTGCGCGCCGCTCTGCTGTTCGCCGCGCAGCAGGATCTGCTGCACCCGCCGCACCACGTGCTCCACATCGTCGCGGCGGGTGCGCAGGTAGGGGTCCTCCATCGCATCGAACACCTGCACCAGGGCGTCCTGCTGCATCTTTAGCGCCCACTCGGCGTTGCACTGGTGTTCGCGGATCAACGCCACCGGGGCGTGGCTCAGCGCCTCGTCCTGCAGCATCAGCAGGTGGGTGTCGATAAAGGCGGCGATCTCATGGGGGGTATGGGCGGGGATACGTTGGCGCAGGGTGCGCAGCTGCTGGGCGGCGAGTTGCAGGGCCTGCTCGAAGCGGGCCACCTCGTCGTCGATGTGTTCGGGCGGCAGCACGTACTCGGCGATATCGAGCTGGCCGTGCTGGATGACGCGGGCCCTGCCGATGGCGATTCCGGATGAGACGGCAATGCCCGATAGGGTGAGGGGCATATTCCCTCCTGTGAGTTGACGGGTGGGGCGGCTATTCCTCTTCGTCGAAGCGCTGCGCCACCAGCTGTTCAAGCTGTTGCAGGGCGAGCTCTTCGTCACCACCGTCGGCGCTGAGCTCCAGGCTGGTCCCCTTGGAGGCGGCCAGCATCATCACCCCCATAATGCTCTTGCCGTTGACCTGGTGGCCGTCGCGGCTGAGGGTGATCTCGCTCTCAAAAGCGGAGGCGAGGTTGACGAACTTCGCCGCGGCGCGGGCGTGCAGCCCCAGTTTGTTGACGATGGTGATCTCACGGCTAAGCATGGTTCAGTTACTCCGTTGCTGCCACATCAGGGGTTGAGGAGGATGCCGTCGCGGCCGCCATCGGCCGCCTTCTGTGCCAGCTCATCCAGCGGCAGGGTGGCGTAGTTCATGGTGCGGATCAGCATCGGCAGGCTGAGGCCGCTGAGCAGTAGCCGCCCCGGCTGCAGCAGGCGGGAGGCGATATTGCTGGGGGTGGAGCCGTAGAGGTCGGTAAGCAGTAACACCCCGTCGCCCTGGTCCAGCTCGGCCAGCAGCTGCTCGGCCTGCTGTTGAATCTGTTGCGGGTCGGCGTCGGGTTCGATGTCGAGCACCGCCAGCGGCAGTGGCAGGCTGCCCAGGGTGGTGGTGGCCGCCTCCAGCAGGGCGCTGCCGGTGGGGGCGTGGGCGATGATTAACAGGGCTACGCTCATAAGGGGGAAATGGGGGAGAACCGTTTCATTGTTGGTTGTTGTTGATCATGCGCTGTTGTCGCGCGATGAAATCCTCGGCCGCATCGTAGCCGCGATTATACAGAATTTGGTTACGCGCGGCGGCCTCTACCAGCACTGCCAGGTTGCGTCCGGGGGCCACCGGCAGCGCCACCTCGGGCACCGCCACATCGAGCAGGGTACGGCTGTGGCGGCTGCCGCGCAGGCGGTCCAGCGGTTCCCCCCCGTTCTCTCCAAAGGGGACCAGCTGGACGATAAGCTGCAGCGGCATCTCGGGCTTCAGCGCGTTGTCGCCGAACAGCTCCCGCACATTCATCACGCCGAGGCCGCGCACCTCGAGAAAGTCCTGCAGCGTCTCCGGACAGTGGCCGAACAGGGTGTCGGGGCCGTAGCGCTTGAAGGCGGGGGCGTCATCGGCCACCAGGCGGTGACCGCGGCTGATCAGCTCCAGCGCCAGTTCGCTCTTGCCGATGGCGCTCTCGCCGGTGAGCAGGACGCCCACCCCCATCACCTCCATGAAGACGCCGTGCACCACCAGGGTGTCGGCCAGGGTCGCGCGCAGGTAGTAGTCGATGTCGCTTGCCAGCTTGTGGCTGGACTGGGGGGAGGCGCAGAGCGGGATGTGGCTGTGTGCCGCCGCCTGCAGCAGTGGCTCGGGCGCCTGCAGTCCGTCGGCGAGGATTACCAGCCGCGAGGGCTCGTCGAACAGCCGTGTGAGGGCGTCGTGGCGGGAGTTTTTGCCCAGTCCCTCCAGGTAGTCCAGTTCGTGCTGTCCCAGCAGCTGGATACGGTGGGGGTGGATCAGGTTGAGGTGGCCGACGAGGGAGACGTGCTCCTCATCATCGCCATAGCGCGAGAGGCTAAGCTGCTCGCCGTGGTGTGGGGTCAGCCACTGCAGGCCAAGGCGCTGTCGGTAGGCCTTGAAGAACGCCTGCAGGGTGATGCTGCCATGCATGGCCGGAAGGACTCAGCCCTGCCATTCACGAATGGTGTTGAGCAGGCTGTGCGAGTCCTGCGAGGCGCGTAGCTTTGCCACCAGTTGCTCGTCGCTGAACATGCGCGCCAGCTGGGCCAACAGCTGCAGGTGTTCATCGGTGGCCTCCTCGGGCACCAGCAGGGCAAACAGCAGGTCGACCGGCTGGTTGTCGCTGGCGTCGAAGTCGACCCCCTGCTGCAGCTTGATGAAGGCTGCCAGGGTGTTGCTGCCCTCCTTCATGCGGCCGTGGGGTATCGCCACCCCATGGCCCAGGCCGGTACTGCCGAGCCGCTCACGCGACAGCAGGCTGTCGAACACCTGGTTTTGCGTCAGCGTCTCCTGGTTGGCGGCCAGTAGCACGCTCAGCTGCTCCAGCACGCGCTTCTTGCTGGCCGACTGGGTGTTGCAGTTGATGTGCTCGATATCGAGTAGTTCTGCTACCTGCATCTTGCTCTAACCCGTTGCTGTAGCCCTTACTCGACGGGCTGGTCTTTGAGACCGCCCTCGGCGCGGTGGTGGTCGGTGACCTTCTCCTTGTGCTTCTTAATCTGGCGATCCAGCTTGTCGACCAGGGCGTCGATGGAGGCGTACATATCCTCGTTTTCGGCGGCGGCGTGCAGGGTGTTGCCGGTGATCTGAATGGTGCCCTCGGCCTTCTGGCGCTGCTTCTCTACGCTGAGGACGATGTGGACATTGGTGACGTGGTCGAAGTGGCGCTCCAGGCGCTCGAGCTTCTCGGTAACGTAGTCACGCATGGAGGTGGTGATGTCGACGTGATGACCGGTCAGGTTCAGTTGCATTATTAGCTCCTTGGTTGTGGTGCGAGGCTTAGGCCAGGCGCTTTCGTTCGTTTGATGGCGGGATTGCCATCGCCTCACGGTATTTGGCTACCGTGCGTCGGGCCACATTGATGCCCTTTTCAGAAAGGATTTGTGCCAGCTTGTTGTCGCTGAGCGGTTTTTTCGGCGGCTCTTCGGCGATGAGGGACTTGATCATGGCGCGGATGGCGGTGGAGGAGGCCTCGCCGCCGCTGCTGGTGCCCACATGGCTGGAGAAGAAATATTTCAGTTCGAAGATGCCGCGCGGGGTGTGCATGTACTTACGGGTGGTGGTACGCGATATGGTTGATTCGTGCATCCCCAGCTCCTCGGCAATGTCGTGCAGTATCATCGGCTTCATTCCCACCTCACCCTGCTCCAGGAAGTCCGTTTGGTGCTCGATGATGCTGGTGGCCACCTTGAGCAGGGTGTCGTTGCGGCTCTGCAGGCTCTTGATGAACCAGCGCGCCTCCTGCAGGTGGTTCTTCATGGTGGTGGCGTCGCTGCCGCTGGTCTGTTTGATCAGGCCGGCGTAGAAGTTGTTGACCCGCAGCTTGGGTGCGGCGTCGGAGTTGAGTGCCACCTGCCACCCCTTGGTGGTCTTGGTGACCACCACATCGGGGACGATGTACTCGGTCTTGCCGCCGGCCACCTGGCCGCCCGGGCGGGGGTTGAGCCCCTGAATCAGCTGGATCACCTCGGTGAGATCCTGCTCGCTGAGTTTCATCACCCGCTTGAGTTGAGTGTAGTCACGGGCCGCCAGCAGTTCAAAGTGCTGGTCCAGCAGGGTGCGCGCCTCCTCCAGCCAGTAGGGGTCCTCCGGGTAGGCGCGCAGCTGCAGCAGCAGGCACTCGCGCAGGTCGCGGGCGGCGACCCCCAGCGGGTCGCAGTTCTGCACGATGCGCAGCACCGCCACCACCTCCTCCAGCTCGATATCGGGGAGTTGCGGCTGCAGGCTTTCGAGGATCTCTTCCAGCGGCAGGGTGAGGAAGCCGTCGTCGTCGATGGCGTCGATGATCGCCTCGGCGATCAGCATGTCCTCTTCGCCGATGGGACTCATCTGGATTTGCCACAGCAGGTGCTCGCGCAGGTCTTCGTCGCTGCTGTCGCCGTATTCGAATTCGCGCTCCTCCTCGCCGCTGCTGCTGGCGGCGGGGGTGGCGCTGGGCACGGCGTCGTAGACGTCGTCCCAGGCGGTGTCGACCACCAGTTCGTCGGGGAGGGTCTCCTGCTGCAGCTCCTCGCTGAGCTCGGCGACCTCTTCACCCTCCGCTGCCTCCAGCAGCTCCTCGCCGTCGAGCCCCTCTTCGGCCTGGGCCTCCTCCTCGAACTCCTGTTCGTACTCCTCGCCCTCTTCCAGCATCATGTTGGAGTCCAGCGCCTGCTGGATCTCCATCTGCAACTCCAGGGTCGACAATTGCAGCATGCGTATCGCCTGCTGCAGCTGCGGCGTCATGGTGAGCTGTTGCCCGAGTTGGAGCTGTAGGGACTGTTTCATCTATGTTCCGGCGACGGGGTTGAATGTGCCTCTTCGGGCCATTCTAGCCTATTTATTCGCCCAATGGCACGGATTTTGATAACGCAAGAATTGCGCACAAAACAGCTAAGGAAATAGCGCTTAGAGGCGGAAATCATGGCCCAGGTAGATGTCTCTAACCTTTTGATTTTCAAGCAGTGACGAGGGTTCTCCCTCGGCGATCACGCGCCCCTCGCCGATGATGTAGCCGCGCTCGCAGATCCCCAGGGTTTCGCGCACGTTGTGGTCGGTAATGAGGACGCCGATACCCCGCTCCTTGAGGTGGCGGATGATGCCCTGAATGTCGACCACCGAGATCGGGTCGACCCCGGCGAAGGGTTCGTCGAGCAGGATGAAGCGCGGTTCGGTGGCCAGGGCGCGGGCGATCTCGACGCGGCGCCGCTCGCCGCCGGAGAGGCTCATCCCCAGGCTCTCACGGATGTGGGTGATATGGAACTCTTCGAGCAGCGACTCGAGCAGCTGTTCGCGTTGCTGGCCGCTGAGCTCGGAGCGCAGCTCCAGGATCCCCATGATGTTCTCTTCCACCGTGAGCTTACGGAATACCGAGGCCTCCTGCGGCAGGTAGCCGATCCCCTCGCGGGCGCGCAGGTGCATCGGCTTGCGGGTGAGCTCCTTGTCGCCCAGTTCGATGCTGCCCCGGTCGCAGGGGATCAGGCCGACGATCATGTAGAAGCAGGTGGTCTTGCCGGCACCGTTGGGACCGAGCAGACCGACCACCTCGCCGGGCTCGACGCTGAGCGAGACATCGTTCACCACGGAGCGTGACTTGTAGCTCTTGGCGAGGTGGCTGGCGACCAGGCTCATTGCGCCTCCTCCGGTTGCAGGATGACGCGTACCCGTCCCTCTTTCTCCCGGTCGCCGCTGGCGCGTACCACCTGTTGCTTCAGGTTGTAGTCGATCTGCTCGCCGCTGAACTCGTTGCCGTCGCGCCACAGGCGGGCATTGCCGCGCAGTTTGATCTGCTCGGCACTGGGCAGGTACTCCATCTCATTGGCCTCGGCGCGCACCGCCTCGCCCTCATCGCCGGGCTGGCGCACCAGGGTGACGGGTTTGCCGCTGGCGACGGCGCGCTTGAGCTTGTTGTTTTCCGTATGCAGGGTGACCTTGTCGGCCCGGATCGAGAGACTGCCGCGGGACATCACCACGTTGCCCAGGTAGTGGCTGACGCCGCGCCCCTGATCCAGCTCGAGGCGGTCTGCCTCGATGGAGACCGGTGGCGCTTTTTTCCCTCCCTCCTGCGCCGCGGCAAGGGGGGAGGTGAGTGACAGCAGTAACAGCAGACTAAGGAGTGGCTGCTTCATAGTACCCCCTTACCTGGGAGAGCAGCACCAGGCGGCGGCCCTCCTGTTCCAGTTGCATGCCGACCGCATCGATGCGGCTGGCGCCACGGGTGAGGGTGACGGCCTGGTCGGTATCGGCACGCCCCTCGCCGGGCTGGATGCGCAATTGCGAGGTGGCCAGCTGCAGGGTGCCGTCGCGGCGTTGCTGCCTGAGCCGCACCGCGCCCTGCAGCACCACCTCGTCCTGTTGCTGGTTGATCTCACCCTGCTCGGCGTTGATGCGCCAAACCACCCTGTCGCCGTCGAAGACCTCCAGCTGGGGCTGCTCCAGTCGGGTCGGCTCCTCGGCACTGAAGTGGTTGAGTTGCGTAGCCTGCAGCCGGTGTTTCAGTTGGCCGGTCTCGTCCAGTTGGCTGATGGTGAAGTCGTTCATGAAGTAGTCCAGCTCTACCGCCTGCCGCGGCGCCAGCCGCCTGTCGACCTGCTTCACCCCCTCCTCGCTGAGCCGGTTGCCGATGAAGACCAGCAGCAGGGCGAGGGAGATCAGGAGCAGGTTCTTGCGGTTCATTGCAGGTAGTAGTTGAGCTGGCTCTCCAGGTTACCCTGGGCCTGCATGATGAACTCGCAAACGTCGCGCGCGGCGCGGCGGCCACCCGGATTGGGGGTGGTCCAGTGGCAGTGTTGTTTGACCAGCTCGTGGGCATCCTGTACCGCGATAGCGAGACCGACACGGATGAGGATGGGCAGGTCCACCACATCGTCGCCGACGTAGGCGACCTGCTCGGGGGTGAGTCCCAGCTTGGCGATCAGCTCCTCGAAGGCGGGGAGCTTGTCCAGCTGGCCCTGGTAGACGTGTGCGATGCCGAGGCTGTCCATGCGGTGGCGTACCACCTCGGAGGTGCGGCCGGTGATGATGGCGATGGGCACGCCGCTCTTCTGCAGCATCTTCATGCCGTGGCCGTCGCGGGAGTTGAAGGCCTTGTACTCCTCGCCGCCGTCGCCGATGAACAGGCTGCCGTCGGTCAGGACGCCGTCCACATCGAAGATCACCAGGCGGACGGCGCGCGCTTTTTCGATCAGGTCTTGCATCAGGCTAGTATCCTTTTTTTCGTGCTGTTATACCACGCCCGCCCGCAGCAGGTCGTGCATGTTGAGGGCCCCGATGAGCTCGCCGTTGGCGTCGACCACCGGCAGGGCGTTGATGCGCTTTTCGTCCATAATGCGCAGCGCCTCGGCGGCCAGCAGCCCCACCTCGATGGTGGTGAACTCGCGGTGCATCACATCCCCCACACTGAGCTGCTGTATCGATACCTCGCCATGGTCCAGCAGGCGGCGCAGGTCGCCGTCGGTGAACAGGCCGCTGAGCCGCCCCTCCGGGTCCACCACGGTGGTCATGCCCAGCCCCTTCGAGCTCATCTCCAGCAGCGCGTCGCTGAGGCTGGCGGTCTCCAGCACCCTGGGCAGTCGTTCGCCTTCATGCATCAGGTCCTCGATACGCAGCAGCAGGCGGCGACCCAGGCTACCGGCGGGGTGGGAGCGGGCGAAGTCCTCCTCGGTAAAGCCGCGTGCCTCCAGCAACGCCACCGCCAGGGCGTCGCCCATGGCCAGGGCGGCGGTGGTGCTGGCGGTGGGGGCCAGTCCCAGCGGGCAGGCCTCCTTGGCGACGCTGACGTCGATATTGGCCTCGGCGGCACGTGCCAGGCGCGATGTGGGGTTGCCGGTGAGGGTGATCAGCGGTACGCCGAGGCGCTTTATGATGGGCAGGATGGTGAGGATCTCATCGGTCTCGCCGGAGTTGGAGAGGGCCATCACCACGTCCCTGGGGGTGATCATCCCCAGGTCGCCATGGCTCGCCTCGCCGGGGTGGACGAAGAAGGCGGGGGTGCCGGTACTGGCCAGGGTGGCGGCGATCTTGTCGCCGATGTGGCCCGATTTGCCCATGCCGGTGACGACGATGCGCCCCTTGCAGTGGAGCATGTGCTCGCAGGCGGTGATGAAGTTCTGGTCCAGGCGCTGTTCCAGTGCCTGGATCGCCTGTGCCTCGGTCTCCAGTACCGCGCGGCCCAGCTCGACGATGCGTTCGTGGTGGATGGTTCGTTCCATATCGGCTAAAGCCCCTTATTTGATACTGGCATGATACAGCATGCCCATGTAGACGATATATCCGACCAGCAGCAGCAGCCCCTCGAAACGGGTGATGCGCCCCTCGCCGCGGAAGCCGTAACCCAGCGCGAACAGCAGGATGGTCAGGCCAATCATCGCCGGGAAATCACGCTGCAGCAGTTCTGCGGGCGTGTCCGTCGGCATGATGAGTCCCGGCATGCCCAGCACCGCCAGCAGGTTGAACATATTGGAGCCGAGTACATTGCCCACGGCGATGTCGTGCTCCCCCTTCAGGGCGCTCATCACCGAGGCGGCCAGCTCCGGCAGGCTGGTGCCGATGGCGACAATGGTGAGGCCGATGACAAGGTCGCTGATGCCGAACCACTGCGCCACGTTGACGGCGCCCCACACCAGCAGGCGTGAGCTGCCGAGCAGTATCGCCATCCCCACTACCAGCCAGATCAGGGCCATCATCATCGGCATGTGGGCCGGGATTTCGTCGCTGTATTCGCTCTCCATCGGGTCGCTGTTTTTGCGCTCACGCAGCCCCAGCGAGACCATCCAGTAGATCATCACCCCCATGCCGGTGAGCAGTACCAGGCCGTCGAAGCGCCCCATATTGCTGTCCATCAGTAGCAGCAGGGCCACCAGCATGATGACGAAGAGGATGGGGAACTCCCGCCTCAGGGTTTCGGAGTGGACCGACAGCGGTGTCACCAGGGCGGTGATGCCCAGCACCAGGCCGATATTGGTGATGTTGGAGCCCAGGGCGTTGCCCACCCCCATGTTGGGGTTGCCCGCGCCGGCGGCGATGGCGGAGACCAGCATCTCCGGGGCCGAGGTGCCGAAGCCGACGATGGTGAGGCCGATGATCAGCGGGGAGACGCCGAGGTTGCGGGCGGTGGCCGAGGCGCCGACGACGAAGCGATCGGCACCCCACACCAGCAGGGCGAAACCGCCGAGGATGGCGAAAATGGAGGTCCAGAGCATGGCTGAGGGTCTATCCGTTTATTCGTGTTGTGGAGGAAGGGGGGCATTATGCCTGCCCCTCATACAAGTTTGTAGCGTGAAGCTACTCGGCGAAGGGATCGAAGTCGTCCAGTTCGCTTTGCGGCGGGTTGCCGTCGTAGACCAGGTTGTTGCGCCGCTGCAGGTAGGCGTCGCGCATGAAGACGTAGCGGTCCAGTGCCGCGGTGTCGAGGATGCGGCTGGCGCGCAGCAGTCCGGCGCGGGTGTCGACTCCCCTCAGACCGATGGTGCCCCAGCGGGCGGCGGTGTCGTCGATTTCATAGACCGGGTCGACCTCCCAGTCGGCCAGCAGGGAGGGGGTGTCGCGCATGGTGCTGGGCCCCAGTACCGGCAGCACGATGTAGGGGCCGGGGCCTACCCCCCAGCGTCCCAGGGTCTGGCCGAAGTCCTCGTTGTGCTTGGGCAACTCCATGTGGCTGGCGACGTCGAACAGGCCGACCACGCCGAACAGGGTGTTAAAGGTGAAGCGTCCGATATCGGAGGCCGTCTGTCCGCCCTTTAGCTGCAGCAGGTCGTTGGTGATCACCACCACGTCGTCGAGGTGGCGGAACAGGTTGGAGATGCTGGTGTTGACCTGCGTGGGCAGTACCTCGTCATAGGTCTCGGCCACCGGCTTGAAGATGTGGCGGTCGAAGCCGTCGTTAAACTCGAACACCGCCCGGTTCATCGATTCGAAGGGATCCTTCTTTTCGCGCGGCCCCTCAACGGTGGCGCAGCCTCCAAGCAGAAGTGCGGGCAGAAGGAGCGTCAGCAGTTTACGTAGCGTGTTCAAACCTAGCGTGCCTCGGTACGGGTGGCGCCGCAGCGGTTGCAGCGGTAGCGGCTCACCAGTTTGCCGCTCTTCACATCGAAGGGATTGCCCTGTACCACTTCCCACTTGTGGAAGCCGCTCTTGCAGAGGGTCTTGCCCTTGTGCTTCTGCTTGGGGCTGGGGCGTTTGAAGGTGACGACATCTCCCACTGGGGACTCCTGCGGTCTACTCGTGAAGCGTTAAAGGTGGCCTATAATAGCGCGCCCATCACGAGACGAGAACCAATGACGATGCAGATAGAGATCGCCGCCTACGGCTGGCAGGGGAAGGAGTGGGACGGCTATTACCCGGACGACCTGCCCGCTGACTGGCGCCTCGACTACTACGCCAACGAGCAGTTCGCCGTGGTGGTGCCTTTTGCAGACTGGTCTGGCGAGGATGACGAGACCCTGCTGGAGTGGCAGGAGCAGGTGTCGGACGATTTTCGCTTTTACTGGGAGCTACCTGAGGGTGATGAGGCAGCTTTGGATCGGTTGCAACGACTCAGGCAGGACGATGAGTTCGCTGCACATTGGGGTGGAATAGTGGCGGATGTGTCGACGTTACGCATCGAGGCACCGCTGGAGCTGCGCCCCCTGCGTGAGGCGATGCAGCAGGCGATGGCGCCCGCTGCCGAGCGGCTGCTGGTGGTGGTGACGGCCAGTGCCGCCGCCAGTCTGGCGGCGGCGCGTGACCTGGGGCAACTGCTGGGCGGTTGACCCGACCCGGGCTATCTATAACACTTTGGGGCAATAACAATATTCTAGAGATGAGCGATGCCCCTGCATGATGAGTCACCGTTGGTGGAGATACGCGGCCTGCGTTTTGCGCGCGGCGAGCGCATGATCTTCGACGGCATCGACATCGATATCCCCCGCGGCGGCGTCACCGCCATCATGGGCCCCAGCGGCACCGGCAAGACCACCCTGCTCAAGCTCATCGGCGGTCAGTTGCGGCCGCTGGAGGGGAGCATCCGCGTCGACGGCGAGGAGGTCACCACCCTCTCCCGCGACAGGCTCTACCGGCTGCGCCAGCGCATGGGCTTCCTGTTCCAGAGCGGCGCCCTGCTGACCGACCTTGATGTCTACGAAAACGTCGCCTTTCCGCTGCGCGAACACACCAAACTGCCCGAACCGATGTTGCGCGACCTGGTGCTGATGAAACTACAGGCGGTGGGGTTGCGCGGCGCCCGCCGACTGATGCCCAGCGAGCTCTCCGGCGGCATGGCGCGGCGCGTGGCACTGGCCCGCGCCATCGCCCTGGATCCGATGATGGTGATGTACGACGAGCCCTTCACCGGCCAGGACCCCATCTCCATGGGGGTGCTGGTGAAGTTGATTCGCACCCTTAACGATGCCCTGGGCCTGAGCAGCATCATCGTCTCTCACGATGTGCAGGAGACCGTGGCGATCTCCGACACCATCTACCTGCTCTCTGGCGGCAAGGTGGTGGGGCAGGGTTCGCCCGAGGAGCTGGGGCGCTCCGACTCGGCCTGGGCACAGCAGTTCCTGCAGGGACAGCCGGACGGTCCGGTCCCCTTCCACTACAGCGCGCCCGACTATGCCGACGACCTGCTGCGCGGCAGTGAGGAGGGGGGAAGATAATGCTCGACACCCTTGCCCAGCTCGGCGCCCGCGGCCTGCGCTTTTTCCAGCGCCTGGGGCGCGCCCACCTCCTCCTCTATTACATCGTGATGGGCATTCCCGGCATCCTGCTGCGTCCGCGCCTCATCATTCAGCAGGTCTACTCCGTCGGTGTGCTGTCGCTGCTGATTATCGTCGTCTCCGGTTTCTTCGTCGGCATGGTGCTGGGGCTGCAGGGCTACAACCTGCTTAAGGACTACGGTACCGAGTCGGCGCTGGGCACCATGGTGGCGCTCACCCTGGTGCGCGAACTGGGACCGGTGACTACTGCGCTGCTGTTCGCCGGGCGCGCCGGTTCGGCGCTGACCGCCGAGATCGGCCTGATGAAGGCGACCGAGCAGCTCTCCGGCATGGAGATGATGGCGGTGGACCCGATCAAGCGGGTGCTGACGCCGCGCTTTCTCGCCGGTTTCATCTCCATGCCGCTGCTCGCCGCCATCTTCAGCGCGGTCGGTGTGATGGGCGGCTACTTCGTCGGTATCGGCCTGCTCGGGGTGGATGAGGGGGCCTTCTGGGCCAACATGCAGTCCAAGGTCGACCTGCAGGACGATATCTACAACGGGGTGCTTAAGAGCCTGGTGTTCGGCGTGGTGGCGACCTGGATCGCCATCTTCGAGGGCAACGATGCGGTGCCTACCTCCGAGGGGGTGAGCCGCGCTACCACCCGCACCGTGGTCCATACTTCGCTGGCCGTGCTGGGGCTGGACTTCATCCTGACCGCTTTGATGTTTGGGGATAATTAATATGATGCATTCACGCAGTGTCGAGATTTGGGTCGGCCTGTTCGTCGCCGCAGGAATGGCCGCGCTGTTCGTACTGGCGATGCAGGTCAGCAACCTCAGCAAGGGGGGCGACGAGGAGGGCTACGAGGTGGTCGCCCGCTTCGAGAACATCGGCGGGCTGAAGGAGCGCGCGCCGGTGACCATGGCCGGGGTGCGGGTGGGCCGGGTCAGCCATATCGGCTTCGACCCGAGGAGCTTCGAGGCGGTGGTCACCCTGAACATCTACGGCAGCTACGATCGGCTGCCCGCCGACACCAGTGCCAACATCTACACCGCCGGCCTGCTGGGCGAACAATATGTGGGGCTGGAGCCCGGCGGCGACGAGGAGGTGCTCAAGCAGGGCAGTGAGATCATGCTCACCCAGAGCTCAGTGGTACTGGAACAACTGATTGGCCAGCTGCTGTTCAGCAAGACAGCGGAAGGAGAGGAGTAGAGATGAAACGCCTGTTATTACTGCCGGCACTGATCGCCGCGCTGTTGTTTGCCGTTGCCCAGCCGGCCGCTGCCGCCCACGAGGCGGAGACGCTGGTGCACGATACCACCGAGAGCGTGCTGGCGCGGCTGCGGGCGGACAGCGAAAGGCTCAAGGCCGACAATGAGCTGATCTACCCGTTGGTCGAGGACCTGATTCTGCCCCACTTCGATTTTCGCCGTATGTCGATCTGGGTGCTGGGCAGGAACTGGCGCCTGGCAGATGCAGGGCAACAGGAGCAGTTCACCACCGAGTTCCGTACCCTGCTGGTACGCACCTATGCCAAGGCGTTGCTGGAGTTTACCGACCAGACCCTGGTCTACCTCCCCTTCCAGGCCGAGGAGGGGGCGCGCAAGGTCACGGTGAAGACCGAGATCCATCAGCAGGGGGGCACCCCCATCCCCCTCGACTACAGCATGTACCGCAACCAGGCGGGGGAGTGGAAGGTCTACGATATCAAGGTCGACGGCATCAGCCTGGTCAGCAACTACCGCAGCTCCTTCGCCACCGAGGTGCGTAGCGGCGGCATCCCGCGCCTGCTGCAGAAGCTGGTGGAGATGAACCGGGGGAGCGCGAGTGGCGAGTGAGGGCCGCATCAGCGGCGCGGCGGGCCGCTTTGAGGTCAGCGGCGAGCTGGGCTTCGAGACCGTGAGCGCCCTGCTGGAGCAGAGCCGGAGCACCCTCTTCGCTGAACCCGCCGCGCGTATCGAACTGGACCTGGGCGGCGTCAGCCGTGCCGACAGCGCCGGTCTTGCCCTGCTGCTGCAGTGGATGCGCATGGCGCGGGAGCTCAACTGTGAGATCCGCTTCCAGCGGCTGCCCCAGCAGCTGCTCGCCATCGCACGCCCCGCCGAACTGGAACCGCTGCTCCCCGTTGGTGACTAGCGGGCCTGGAGGGTGGCAGCCGCCCCCGGCAGGCGGTATCATGCGCGATTACGTCCATTAAACGAGTCAGAGCGGTATCGAGCATGCAGCCTGAAGAGATTAAACAGAAGATTGAGGCCGCCATCAGCGGCAGCGAGGCGATCATTAAGGTCGACGACGGTGGTCACTACTGGCTAACGGTGGTGAGCGAGGAGTTCGCGGGTAAGACGCCCCTGAACAAAGAGCGCATGGTACATGCCGCGCTGGGTGATGCGGTGACCTCGGGCGCTATCCACGCGATACACATCAAACCGTATACCCCGGACGAGTGGAAGACGGCCAGCAAGATGCAGGTCTCCTGAAATATTAGGTGAGGTTTCTCCCATGATGGGCAACCCCACCGTTTGATGCGAACTAGTTAATGGATAAATTGATCATTACCGGTGGCGGCCCCCTGAACGGCGAGATCCGCATCTCCGGGGCGAAGAATGCGGCACTGCCGATCCTGGCCGCCTCCCTGCTGGCCGACGAGCCGGTGACGATCTGCAACGTGCCCCACCTGCACGACATCACCACCACCATGGAGCTGCTCGGCAACATGGGGGTGGAGCTGGTGATCGACGAGAAGCTCAACATCGAGGTACACGCCTCCACCATTCAGCAGCTCTCGGCCCCCTACGAACTGGTACGCACCATGCGTGCCTCCATCCTGGTGCTGGGTCCGCTGTTGTCGCGTCACGGCAAGGCCGAGGTCTCCCTGCCCGGTGGCTGTGCCATCGGCTCCCGTCCGGTGAACATCCACATCGACGGCATGCGCGCCATGGGCGCCGACATCAGGGTGGAGAACGGCTATATCAAGGCGACCACTCACGGCAAGCGCCTGCAGGGGGCGGTGATCACCCCCGATGTGGTCACCGTGACCGGCACCGAGAACCTGATGATTGCCGCCACCCTGGCCGAGGGTGTCACCACCATTAACAATGCGGCGCGTGAGCCCGAGGTGGTGGACCTGGCCAACTTCCTCAACAGCCTGGGTGCGAAGATCAGTGGTGCCGGTAGCAACACCCTGACCATCGAAGGGGTGGAGCGCCTCGGCGGCGGGCGCTACAGCGTGCTGCCTGACCGTATCGAGACCGGCACCTACCTCATCGCCGCGGCCATCACCGGCGGGCGTATCAAGGTGAAGGATACCGACCCGACGATCCTCGACAGTGTGCTGGAGAAGCTGCGTGATGCGGGTGCCGACATCGAGTGTGGCGAGGACTGGATCAGCCTCGATATGCACGGCGGGCGCCCCAGGGCGGTGAGCCTGGAGACCGCCCCCTACCCGGATTTTCCCACCGACATGCAGGCGCAGTTCACCGCCCTGAATGCCGTCGCCGAGGGGGAGGGGACCATCATTGAGACGGTGTTCGAGAATCGCTTCATGCACGTGCAGGAGATGCAGCGCATGGGGGCCGATATCCAGCTCGACGGTAATACCGCCCACACCCGCGGTGTAGAGCGCCTCACCGCCGCCCCGGTGATGGCCACCGACCTGCGCGCCTCGGCCAGCCTGGTACTGGCCGGCCTGGTGGCCGACGGCGAGACCGTGGTGGACCGTATCTACCACATCGACCGCGGTTACGAGTGTATCGAGGAGAAGCTGCAGCAGCTGGGGGCGAAGATTCAACGCGTGCCGGAAAACCACTTCCAGGGCGATGTAATGCGAGACGTAATGCCATGAGTGATACCCTGACCCCAAGTCTAACAATCGCCCTTTCAAAGGGGCGTATCTTCAAAGAGACACTGCCGTTGCTGGCCCACGCCGGCATCGTGCCCAAGGACGACCCGGAGACCAGCCGCAAACTGATCCTCGACACCAACCTGGATGATGTGAAGCTGGTGATCATCCGTGCCTCCGACGTCCCCACCTACGTGGAGTACGGCGCCGCCGATATCGGCGTGGCGGGCAAGGACGTGCTGATGGAGCACGGCGGCGAGGGGCTATACGAGCCCGTGGACCTGGACATCGCCAAGTGCAAGCTGATGACCGCCGGCCCCAAGGGGATGGTGGAGCCGCAGGGTCGCCTCAAGGTGGCGACCAAGTTCGTCAACTCCACCCGCCGCTACTATGCCGAGCAGGGCAAGCAGGTAGAGATCATCAAGCTCTACGGCTCGATGGAGCTGGCGCCGCTGGTCGGCCTGGCCGACCTTATCGTCGACCTGGTCGACACCGGCAACACCCTGAAGGCCAACGGCCTGGAGCCGTTCGAGCACATCGCCGATGTCAGCTCGCGGCTGGTGGTCAACAAGGCCTCGATGAAGATGAAGCACGCCCGCGTGAAGGCCTTTATTGCCCAGATCGCCGAGGCGGTGGCACAGCGCAAGGGCTGAATCCCCCCCCTTATTCTCAAATTCTTTTCAGAGACTAGAGCAATGGTAGACATCACCCGACTCGACAGTTCCAACGACGACTTCTGGCCCGCGCTGGAGAAGCTTCTCGCCTGGGAAGGGGTCTCCGACGACCAGGTCAACACCACGGTGCGCGAGATCCTCGCCAACGTGAAGGCCAACGGCGATGCCGCGGTACTGGAGTACACCAACCGCTTCGACCGCATGAGCGCCCAGTCGATGGCCGAGCTGATCATCCCGAAAGAGCGTCTGGCCGCGGCCCTGGAGGCGATTCCGGCCGAGCAGCGCGAGGCGCTGGAACTCTCCGCCGGGCGGGTACGCAGCTACCACGAGCACCAGAAGCAGGAGTCCTGGTCCTACACCGAGGCCGACGGCACCCTGCTGGGTCAGCAGGTGACCCCGCTGGACCGCGCCGGTCTCTACGTGCCGGGCGGCAAGGCGGCCTACCCCTCGTCGGTCCTGATGAATGCCATTCCCGCCAAGGTGGCGGGAGTGGCAGAGCTGATCATGGTGGTGCCTACCCCCGACGGTGATGTCAACGAACTGGTGCTGGCCGCCGCTGCCGTCTCCGGCGTCGACAAGGTCTTCGCCATCGGCGGCGCGCAGGCCGTGGCCGCCCTGGCCTACGGCACCGAGTCGGTGCCGCAGGTCGACAAGATTGTCGGCCCCGGCAATATCTACGTCGCCACCGCCAAGGGGATGGTCTTCGGTACCGTCGGTATCGACATGATCGCCGGTCCCTCGGAGATCCTGGTGGTCTGCGACGGCAAGACCGACCCGGACTGGATCGCCATGGACCTCTTCTCCCAGGCCGAGCACGACGAGGACGCGCAGTCGATCCTGGTCAGCCCCGATGGCGCCTTCCTCGACCAGGTGGCGGCGAGTATCGAAAAGCTGCTGCCTACCATGGAGCGTGCCGAGATCATCACCACCTCGATCAAGGATCGCGGTGCCCTGATTAAGGTCGACTCCATGGAGCAGGCGGTCGAGGTGGCCAACTTCATCGCCCCCGAGCACCTGGAACTCTCAGTGGAGGAGCCGCTGGCGATGGCACCGCAGATCAAGCACGCCGGCGCCATCTTCATGGGCCGCTACACCGCCGAGGCGCTGGGCGACTACTGCGCCGGGCCTAACCACGTGCTGCCCACCTCGCGTACCGCGCGCTTCTCCTCGCCGCTGGGGGTCTACGACTTCCAGAAGCGCTCCAGCCTCATCATGTGTTCCGCCGACGGCGCCTCCGAGCTGGGTAAGACCGCCTCCCGTCTCGCCCGCGGCGAGGGGCTCACTGCCCACGCCCGTTCCGCCGAGTTCCGCATCAAGTAATATCTGTGGCCGCCACTGGCGGCCACTACTTCCTTTTTATTATCTCCCTCCCTGTATGCATTTCCCGCAGCCGTGCTAGAATCGGTCTCTTGTTGTATCGTGCAAAACAGATAACACATTGAATATAAATACAAATTGTTGCTCGAACTACGGAAAGTGGTATGCATCAAATCCTTAGTGGGTATCTGAGCGGGGGCCTGCTGCGTCTGCCGCCCTGGCTCAACTCCCTGATCGTTCTGTTGCTTGCCTACTCCCTGGCCGGTGTCAGCTGGCGTCTGTGGCAAGAGACCGCAGGCGGCGCTGCGCCGTTGCCGTTGTTAATGCATACACCGCAGGCGAGCGGCAGTGCCACCACGGCGGCAAGGCCCGGGCTGGAAAAGGTGGCGGCGCTGCACCTGTTCGGTGAGGCCGACAAAACCCCAGTGATAGAGGCCCCCAAACCGAGCACCATCGAGGCGCCGGAGACGCGGCTGCAACTGACCCTGAGGGGGATCATCGCGGTGTCCGCGGGCGGCGTCGGTCGGGCCCTTATCGCCGAGGGACGGGGGCAGGAGAAACTGTTCAAGACCGGGGACGAGGTCTCCGCCGGGGCGGTGCTCTACGAGGTGCAGGCCGATAAGGTGATACTCAAACGTGCCGGTCGCTTCGAGACCCTGACTCTGCCACGCGACCGTATCGACACCTCGGGCAAGGCGGCAGCGGGCAAGGGAAGCGCCTCGAAGCCGCGTAGCGGTGTAAGGACATCCAGTGGCTCAAATGTCAGCTCTCAGCTGCGCGAACTGCGTGACCAGGTGGTCGCTGACCCGGCGCAGGCGGCCGGTCTGGTTAATGTACAACCGGTGATGGAGGGGGGCGCGATTAAGGGGTACCGTGTCTCCCCGATCAAGTACCGAAGCCTGTTCCGCAAGAGCGGCATGCGCGTCGGTGATGTGGTGACCCAGGTCAATGGCATACCGGTGGGGGATGTGACGCAGATGGCAACCCTGTTCGATCAGTTCAAGACACGGAGCCAGTTCGAGTTGACGGTTGAGAGGGGAGGGCGTCAGACCAGCCTCACCCTTGATTTAGGAAACGAATGAGAAACAGATTGATGCAAGGAATTATTGGCATGAAGAGAGTCCTCTCCGCCTGGCGCGGCAGCCGACGTATCATCGTGGGAACTCTGCTGGCACTGACTTGCAGCGCCTCCTGGGCCGAGTCGATGACGCTGAACCTGAAGGACGCCGATATCAACTCGGTGATCGCCACCGTCTCCGAGATGACCGGCCGTAACTTCATCGTCGACCCGCGGGTTAAGGGCAAGGTGACGGTGGTCTCCTCCCAGCCGATGGAGGCGGAGGACATCTACCAGGTCTTCCTCACCGTGCTCAACGTGCACGGGTTTGCCGCGGTGCCGGGCAAGAATGTGATCAAGATCGTCCCCGAGGTGAACGCCAAGCAGGACGCCATCCCCACCGTCGGCCGTGACGGCACCACCGAGGCCGGGCAGTTCGTCACCCGCGTGATCCCGGTCAACAACGTTACCGCGGCACAGCTGGTGCCGATCCTGCGTCCGCTACTACCGCAGGAGGGCCACCTGGCCGCCTACGCCCCCACCAATGTGCTGATCGCCTCGGCCACCGCGGCCAACATCGAACGCATCGTCGGGCTGGTCAAACGCATCGACCTCTCCAGCGAGACCGAGGTGGAGCTGATCCCGATGCAGCACGCCTCGGCCTCCGAGGTGGAGCGCATCCTCAACTCGCTGCAGCAGTCCGCCGGCGCCAAGGGTGCCACGCCCGATGATGTGAAGGTGATCGCCGACAGCCGCAGCAACAGCATCATCCTCAGCGGCGACAAGACCCGGCGCCACCACCTGAAGAAGGTCATCAAACAGCTCGACACCCCGCTGGAGAACCAGGGCAACACCCGGGTCTTCTATCTGCGTTACGCCAAGGCGGGCGACCTGGCCGACGTGCTCAACGGTGTCGGCAAGAGCCTCGCCAGGAGCCAGGCGGGTGCCGCCGCCGCCAAGGGTAAGGGTGCCGCGCCAAGGGGCGGCACGCTCGATATCCAGGCCGACGAGGCGACCAATGCCCTGGTGATTAGCGCCGAGCCCGAGGTACTGCGTGACCTGGAGGCGGTGATCCGCAAGCTCGACATCCGCCGTGCCCAGGTGATGGTGCAGGCGGTGATCGCCGAGGTG
>JBNKUL010000010.1:0-31642 GCA_050298555.1 Thiohalomonadaceae bacterium | reverse complement strand
TATGGCCGGCCATTTTATGCTGGCTGGGGGCTCACTACAGATCAGTTCCCCATCCTACGACGTACCAGAAAGCTGACGCTGGATGAGCTGGTTGCCGGTGTCCTTATTCTCTATCCAACCTATGTAAGCCGGCTCAGCGGGCGCTTTACCACCCCGGAGCAGGCGCTGTACGAGCTCGCCCTCTGGCGCAAACGCAACCGTGGTCGTCTTGGCTTGTGGCGCAGGGGGATACGCTGGGTTCTGAGCCTGAGAAAAACGTAGTCGAGCGTGGCAAAGTTGGATATAGTAATGAGTCATAAAAAGAGCCTCGTCCCCCACTTGTTCAGGGTTCGATGCGGATGCGTAATGCATTGATATCTAAGGAATAATTACAGTCTAACTTATGTTCATCAACGGGATAAACGGGTTCAGAGGAAAGCGGGTACTCCTGTTGCAGGGCCCTGTCGGGCCGTTCTTCCATCGCTTATCCCTTGACCTTGAACAGGCCGGCGCGCAGGTCTTTAAGGTTAACTTCAATGGCGGTGATTGGTTGTTCTACCGCAGGAGCGGCACCTTCAACTACCGCGGCAGCCTGGATGAGTGGCCGGACTACCTGGCATCGCTGTTACAGCAACTGAATATTGAAGTCATTATGCTGTTTGGGGATTGTCGCCCAATCCACACCGTCGCACACGAATTAGCCCATAAACATGGCCTGGAGATCGGCGTGTTTGAAGAGGGGTATGTGCGACCCAACTATGTGACTTTCGAGCGCTTTGGTGTCAATGGCCACTCATTGATTCCGCGTACCCCCGTCTTTTATCTCAACTCCCCCATCCCCAAGGCTCCAGATCCGATTCAAATGGGAAATACCTTCTGGCCCGCGGCAGTATGGGCTAACGTCTATTATTTTTGGGGTGGCTTGCTTAAGCCTTTTTTCTGGAAATACAAGCATCACCGCCCATTAAACTGGTTTCAGGAGTTTTACTGGGCACGCTCCCTGTGGCGCAAGTGGTTCTATGCTCTGAAAGAGTATGGGGTCATGAATAAGCTTCTAAATGAGTACGACAACAAATATTTCCTGGTGCCATTGCAGGTCTACTTTGATGCGCAGATTCATACGCATTCGGAGTTCGATTCGGTTGAAGAGTTTATCAATGAGGTAATGGTCTCTTTTGCCAAGCATGCGGCACGCAACACAGTGCTGGTGCTCAAACACCATCCGATAGACCGTGGCTACGTGGACTATAATCGCTTTATCTCCAAGCGTACCAAGCAGTTGGGGCTAGAAGGGCGGTGTCTCTATATTCATGATCAGCACTTGCCCACTCTGCTGCAACATACTCGCGGCGTAATCGTCGTCAACAGCACAGTTGGGCTCTCTGCCCTGTTGCACAATGCCGCGGTAAAGGTTTGCGGCAATGCCCTTTATGACATGAAGGGATTGACCTTTCAGGGAAGCCTTAATCAGTTCTGGCGGCGAGCCAACCACTCCAGGCCTAACCGCAACATCCTGGAGCGGTTTGTGTCGTATCTGGTAAACAACACCCAGTTGAACGGCAGTTTCTACAAACGCACCGGCTCGATCGGAACGGCTACCGGGCTAAGGTGGCCGGATGCGAGCGGCGAGCCTCACGACAGCCCGCAGGGCAGCCATAGCGCATCCGGCAACTAGGACACAAGCTCTGCCCCTCTCTGCCACAGGTGCTGCCGATTTACGCTGTTTCCCCCATTTAGATTAGATTCGTAGGATTGCTTTACAAAATGCAGACAATATTTGTTACTGGCGGAGCCGGATTTATTGGCTCAGAGGTGGTGCGTCAATACATCGCAGATACCGATTATACAATCGTTAACATCGATAAACTGACCTACGCGGGCAACCTGCAATCACTCACAGAGGTTGTCGGCTCCGAACGCTATATCTTTGAGCAAGTTGATATCTGTGATGCAGCTGCCATTGCTGCCCTGTTTACCAAGTATCGCCCACATGCCGTTATGCACCTGGCGGCGGAGTCTCATGTTGACCGCTCCATTGATGGCGCGGCCGACTTCATGCAGACCAACATTATTGGCACCTATACCCTGCTGGAGGCAGCACGGCAGTACTGGCTACAACTTCCCGCTGATGATCAGTCTCACTTCCGTTTTCATCACGTCTCTACGGACGAGGTCTATGGTTCCCTGGGACAGGAGGGGATGTTTACGGAAGAGACACCCTATGCCCCTAATTCTCCCTACTCGGCAAGTAAGGCATCCTCCGACCATCTGGCTCGTGCCTGGTTTCACACCTATGGTCTGCCGGTGGTGACGACAAACTGCTCGAACAACTACGGGCCATACCAATTCCCAGAAAAACTGGTCCCTTTGATGATCCTCAACGCACTGGAGGGTAAGCCGCTGCCAATCTATGGCAAAGGCAACCAGGTACGTGATTGGCTACATGTGGAAGATCATGCGCGAGCCTTAAGGCTGGTGCTTGAAAAGGGGGTACCCGGTGAGGTCTACAATATTGGCGGTCACAATGAGAAGACCAATATTGAGGTCGTTCGCACGCTCTGCAGTCATCTGGACGAACTGGTGCCTGAGCACCCGGATGGGGTAGAGAAATATTTTGACCTGGTCACCTACGTAGCCGATCGCCCCGGCCACGATCAGCGTTATGCCATCGATGCAGGAAAAATCGAGCGCGAACTTTCCTGGGCACCGACAGAAACCTTTGATAGTGGTATGCGTAAGACAGTCGAGTGGTACCTGGGCAACCTTGACTGGTGCGAGCATGTTAAAGACGGCAGTTACCAGGGTGAGCGCCTTGGTGTAGTGGAGGGGAAGTAAGTGAAGGGAATTATCCTTGCCGGAGGCTCCGGTACGCGCCTCTATCCCATTACTCAGGGTCTCTCAAAACAGCTATTGCCGATCTACGATAAACCGATGATCTATTACCCACTGTCAACGCTTATGTTGGCGGGGATTAGAGAGATTTTGCTGATCTCTACGCCACAGGACACACCGCGATTTGAACAAATGCTCGGTGATGGCAGCCAGTGGGGGATTAAATTGGAATATGCGGTGCAGCCATCTCCGGATGGCCTGGCCCAGGCATTTATCATCGGTAAGGAGTTTATCGGTGATGATAGTGTCGCCCTGGTCTTGGGGGACAACATCTTCTACGGCCACAACCTGCAGCAGTTACTGTGCAATGCAGCTAGCCGCGGCGAGGGCGCAACGGTGTTTGCCTACCCGGTGCATGACCCTGAGCGATACGGCGTGGTAGAGTTCGATGAGCAGGGCCGTGCGATTAGCCTGGAGGAGAAGCCGCAACAGCCAAAATCGCGTTACGCGGTGACCGGCCTCTATTTCTACGACAATGACGTGGTTGAGATCGCCCAATCAATAAAGCCGTCATGGCGTGGTGAACTGGAGATCACCGACGTTAACGCCGTCTACCTTGAGCGCAATAAGTTGAAGGTGGAGAATATGGGCCGTGGAACGGCATGGCTGGATACCGGGACGCACGACTCACTGATGGAGGCGGCCTCATTCATCGAAGTGATACAGAAGCGGCAAGGGCTGCTCGTTGCTTGCCCGGAAGAGATCGCCTTTCACCAGGGGTATATCGGTGCAGAGGAGTTAAGGCTTTTGGCTGAACCGCTGCTGAAGAGTAATTACGGGCAGTACCTGCTGGGCCTGCTGGACGAGCGACTGTTTTAATGAAGGTCATTGATACCTCCATCCCCGAGGTAAAGATTCTAGAGCCAAGGGTCTTCGCCGATGAACGCGGTTTCTTCATGGAAAGCTTTAATCAACAGCGTTTCGACGACATGCTCGGGCGCGGCCAGTCGTTTGTTCAGGATAACCACTCACGTTCGTCTAAAGGTGTTTTGCGGGGGTTGCACTATCAGAGTGAACAGGTGCAGGGGAAGCTGGTGAGGGTGATTGCCGGTGAGGTCTACGATGTCGCAGTGGATATGCGCAAGTCTTCTGTCACCTTTGGTCAATGGGTTGGGGTGGAACTGAGTGCAGCCAACAAGCGACAGCTATGGGTGCCTGAAGGTTTTGCTCATGGTTTTTTGGTCACCTCGGAAAATGCTGAGCTCCTCTACAAAACCACCGACTACTATGCCCCACAACATGAGCATTGTGTCGCCTGGGATGACCCGCAACTGGCAGTTAAGTGGCCGCTTGAAGAGGTTGGCAGCCCGATACTTTCTGACAAAGATGCCAGTGGTAGCCGCTTTTCCGAGGCGGTTTATTTCGAATGATGACCGTACTGTTGTGCGGTGCTGCGGGACAACTTGGCTGGGAGCTACAGCGGAGTTGTCCCGACAATATCGAACTCCATGCCTTAAGCAGCAGCGAACTCGATGTTCGAGACCAGAGCGCAGTGTTAGCCGCAGTCGAACGGATCTCGCCCACTACCATCATCAATGCGGCCGCTTATACCGCCGTTGACAAGGCAGAGAGCGATGCCCAAACGGCATTCGCCGTTAATGCCGAAGGCGCCGCCAATCTTGCCATGGCCGCCCTCGAGCAGGGGGCCAGACTTATTCAGGTTTCCACCGACTACGTCTTTGACGGCAGCAACTCCATGCCGTACCGGGCTTCTGATACCGTCTCCCCCCTTGGCGTCTATGGTGAGAGCAAATATCGGGGCGAGGAGAAGGTTCAGGAGCTGCTTCCTGATGATAGCGTGATACTGCGCACCTCCTGGCTCTACTCATCCCACGGCAATAACTTCGTCAAGACCATGCTTCACCTGATGGCGGAGCGTAACGAACTTGGTATTGTTGCCGATCAGATCGGCTCACCGACCTATGCGTATACGCTTGCCCTGGCCGTGTGGGAGTTTTGCTCCCGGCCGCAGCTCTCCGGTGTCTACCACTGGAGCGATGCAGGCATCGCCAGCTGGTATGACTTTGCCTACGCGATTATGGAGGAGGGCGTGGCAGCGGGGCTGTTGCCGCATGAAATCGCGCTGAAACCGATCCGCACAGAGGACTATCCTACTGCGGCTAGGCGGCCAGCCTATAGTGTGTTGGACAATACGGACAGTTGGGAGCAGTTGGGGATTGCGCCGCTGCATTGGCGTGTCGCCTTACGCGAGATGCTCGGTGAGTTAGAGCGTAATAGCCAGGGGTAGCAAGCTGAACGGCCTACTCCCTGCGGTTCTTTTTGTAGTAGTTAATAAGCCCGTTGGTCGAGGCGTCGTGATCCTGCACCAACTCATCATCATCCATGCGGCCAAGAATACTCATGGCCAACTGTTTCCCCAGTTCGACCCCCCATTGATCAAAAGAGTTGATGCGCCAAATTATTCCCTGAGTGAAGATTTTGTGTTCATACAACGCAATCAATGAGCCCAGCGTGTAGGGGGTGAGTTTACGGAACATGATCGAGTTGCTTGGACGGTTGCCGGTAAATACCAGGTGCGGCAGCAATGCCTCAAGCTCATCGCCTTCGATGCCTTTTGAGTGCAATTCGACCCGGGCCTGCTCCTCGGTGCGTCCCAGCATCAGTGCCTCACTTTGCGAGAAGAAATTCGCCAGCAGAATGGTGTGGTGATCACCTAGGGGATTGTGGGTCTCCACTGGGGCCATGAAATCTATGGGGATGAGCTTGGTGCCCTGGTGGATGAGCTGGTAGAAGGCGTGCTGGCCGTTGGTGCCCGACTCGCCCCATATTATCGGTCCTGTAGCATAATCAACGCTATTACCATCGCGATCGATATGCTTGCCATTACTCTCCATATCCGCCTGTTCAAGGTACTTGGTGAAGCGGTGCAGGTACTGATCGTAGGGTAGAATGGCGTGGGTTTCCGTGCCAAAAAAGGAGCAATACCAAACTCCCAGAAGCGCCATGACGATGGGTAAATTCTGTTCTAAAGGGGCGCGCAGGAAGTGCTGGTCCATGGCATGGGCACCGGCCAGCAGTTCCTCGAACTGCTCAAAGCCAAGATATAGGGCGATGGAGATTCCTATAGCGGACCAGAGTGAGAAGCGTCCGCCCACCCAGTCCCAGAACTCGAACATATGTTCCGTGTCGATGCCGAATTCCGCCACGGCAACCGCGTTGGTGGATACTGCTACGAAGTGTTTTCCCACGGCCTTATCATCGCGAAGCTTCTCCACCAGCCAGCGCCTTGCGGTATGGGCGTTGGTTAGGGTTTCCTGAGTAGTGAAACTTTTCGATGAAACAATGAACAGCGTGGTTTCCGGGTTCAGGTACTTAATCTGTTCGGCAACGTGGGTACCGTCAACGTTGGAGACGTAGTGCACATTGATGTCACCGCGGGCATAAGGCTTGAGCGCCTCGGTGACCATTTGCGGCCCCAGGTCTGATCCACCGATGCCGATGTTGACTATGTCAGTAATACGCTTGCCAGTATGACCGCGCCACGTACCGCTGTGCACGTCATAGCAGAAGTGGCGGATCTTATTCAGCACGCGGTTGATCTCAGGCATTACGTCCTTGCCGTCGACCAAAATAGGGGTGTTGCTGCGGTTGCGCAGCGCTATGTGCAGCACCGGACGTTTCTCGGTGAAATTGATGGCATCACCGTTAAACATGCGCTTGGTCCAATTGCCGATATTGGCATCTCGCGCCAGGTCGAAGAGCAGGCGCATTGTCTCCTCGGTGATTCGGTTCTTGGAGTAGTCGAGCAGAATATCGTTAAAGTGGATCGAGAACTTGTCAAAGCGCTGCGGGTCGTCATCGAACATGTCACGCAGGTGCATGTTGACGACCTTAGCATAGTGTTTTGCCAGCGCCCTCCAGGCGGGGGAGCGACTTAGTTCTGTAGGCATATCGCTATACGCTGTTACTGCTGCGTGATCTGAATATCCGCCTTCTCCTGCAACGAGCGGACATATTCATTCACCCGCAGCTGCTGTGCCAGCTGCTGCAGCTTCTTCTTTACCTGCTCGAAGCTGGGCGGGGTGACGTCGCGGCTGTCTTCCAGTTTGATGATGTGCCAGCCGAACTGGCTCTTCACCGGGGTAGCGGAGTACTTGCCCTTCTCCAGCTGCATGGTGGCACTGGCGAACTCCTGCACCATGGTCTGCGGCTTGAACCAGCCCAGGTCGCCGCCGCGCTTACTGCTACCGGCATCGGTGGAGTGCTTTTCCGCCAGCTTGGCGAAGTCGCCGCCAAGGTCGAGTTCGGTGATGATCTGCTCGGCCAGGGTCTTGTCCTTGACCAGAATGTGGCGTGCCTTGTACTCCTTGAGACCTGCGCCCTTCACCTGCTTGTCGTAGAGCGACTGCAGCTCGGCCTCGGTAATCGGCTTCTTACTGATCAGCTCGTCCAGTGCGGCGCCCACCACCAGTCGGTACTTGACCCGTTCCAGCTCGGCTAGGACATCCTGGTTTTTGTCCAGCCCCTGTTTGAGCGCATCCTGATGAATCAGCTCGCGAGAGAGCAGCTCGGTCATCACGTCATTGGGATCGAGTCGCCCGCCCTTGCCCTGGGTCGCCTCGAAGACGAAGTGGCGGTAGTCCTCGGCGGTGATCTTATTGCCGTTGACGGTGGCCAGTACCTCTTCGGCGAATAGCGGGGTGCTAACAGCCAGGGCTCCGCTGGCGAGGAGGGGTAGGAGCAGCTTCTTCAAAGACATAGTGTTTCCTTTATTCGGTTTTATTTCGGTGTGTCGGCCTGGATACTGAGAGCGTGAACTTCACTCTGCATCAAATCGTTCACCGCATCGAAGACCATGCGGTGACGTTGTATCGGTGTCTTGCCTTCGAAGGCCTTGGACACGATCTTCACCGTAAAGTGCCCTGCACCGCCGGCACTGGCATGACCGGCATGCAGGTGGCTATCATCGATGATCTCCAGGCTCTCTGGGGCAAGGGCCGCTTCCAGCCGCTCGCGGATCATCGCTACGCGTGCCTCACTCATGGAAGTACCTTCTTGAACGGTTTAACGGTGACGTGGTCATAGACCCCGGCGGCCATATAGGGGTCGGCGGCGGCCCAGCTTTCCGCCTCCTCCAGTGAGGGGAACTCGGCCACCACCAGGCTGCCGCTGAAACCGGCCTCACCCGGCTCCTCACTGTCTACGGCGGGGTGGGGACCGGCCAGCAGCAGGCGCCCCTCCTGTTTCAGCTGCTGCAGTCGTTCCAGGTGGGCGGGACGCGCCTTCAGCCGCAGCTCCAGGGAATTTTCGATATCTTCACTAATGATGGCGTAAAACATGTTAGCCCTCGTTCTCTTCCTGTAATTTCTCCCCATTCTGTTCCGGGGTCTGTTCTGGCATATAGCGCGCCAGGTAGAAGGCCTGGCCGATGACGAAGACGAAGGTCAGTCCCATCATGCCGAACAGTTTGAAGTCGACCCAGTTCTCTTCCATCAGCTTGGCGTGCTGGCATAGTTCCAGCAGCTGACCTCCCAGCCTGTCGCACTGATCCAGATCGACCGCCTTACCCGCCGCCTGGTTCAGTTTGTGTTCGGCCAGGAAGAAGAAGTTGGCCACATAGAGGTTGGCCGCCCCCATCGCGGCGAAGAAGGTGACCCAGGCGAGATTGAGGCGCCTCCATATCTGCCTGGGGGCCTCGATGGCATGGGCCATCATGCGCTCGACGATGGGCCTCTTGCCGATGAACTGGCTGCCGAGGAAGACCACGGCGAACAGCCAGTTGACCGCGGTCGGTTTCCACATAAAGAAGGTCTTGTCCTGCAGTAGCAGGGTGGCGCCGCCCAGTACTACGATAAGCCCCAGGGTGATCAGGTGCATGTTCTCGAAACGGCGGTTTTTCAGCCAAAATGCAGCAACTTGCAGGAAAGAGGCGCCAATTGCCACGGCCGTGGCGGGATAGATGCCGTAGAGCTTGTAGGCGATAAAGAAGAGGAGAATGGGGAAGAAGTCGAAAAGGAATTTCATCGTTTTACTGCGCAGTCGTCCCAGCCACTAACTAAAGTCGCACAATCTAGCACACTCTCTAATAGATGGGCAGCGCAGTGGTCGGCAAATCGGCTACAATGGAGGGCTTATGTCATTACGCTACGACCTACACAGCCACTCTACCGCCTCGGACGGGACCCTCAGCCCGACCGCGCTGGTGCAACGCGCCGCCGCTGCCGGGGTGGATGTGCTGGCGCTCACCGATCACGACGACACCGGCGGTATTGCCGAGGCAGAACAGGCCGCCGCCGAGCAGGGCATCTGCCTGGTCCCGGGGGTGGAGGTATCGGTTACCTGGGGCAAACAGACGGTACATATCGTCGGCCTCAATATCGATGTCGAATATGCACCGCTGCAGGCAGGACTGGCCCGTTCGCGCGAGTTTCGCAACTGGCGCGCCGAGGAGATGGGACGGCGCCTTGCCAAACACGGTATCGAGGGCGCCTATGAAGGGGCGCTGGAGCGCGCCAAGGGGCGCATCATCAGCCGCACCCACTTTGCCCACTTCCTCGCCGATAACGGCCACGCGGAGTCGGTGCGTGCGGTGTTCCGGTCCTTCCTTAAGCCCAACAAGCCAGGTTTCGTACCCGGTGACTGGGCCAGCCTGGAGGAGGCGCTGGGCTGGATCAACGGTTCCGGTGGTCAGGCGGTGATCGCCCACCCGGCGCGCTACGCCATGAGCGCCAGCAAGCGCCGCCGCCTCATCGGTGAATTCGTCGAACTGGGTGGGGCCGCCCTGGAGGTGGTCTCCGGCAGCCACTCGCGCGGCGACAACTTCAGCATGGCGCAGCTGGCGAAGAACAATAAGCTGCTCGCCTCGGCCGGTTCCGATTTCCATGGCCCGGAGAACCCCTGGGTGGAGCTGGGGCGTTTGCAGACCCTGCCCGAGGGCTGTACGGCGATCTGGGAGGGGTGGCAACTGGAGCGCTGTCCCCGCCTGGCCGCATCCTGAAATCTATCGAGTTAAGCCCATGAGCCAGTTTTTCCAAATCCATCCAGACAACCCGCAGCAGCGTCTTATTACCCAGGCGGTAGAGCTGGTCCGCAAGGGGGCGGTGATCGTCTATCCCACCGACTCGGGCTACGCCCTCGGTTGCCACATCGGCGACAAGCAGGCGCTGGACCGCATCATCGCCATCCGCCGCCTCGATGACAGGCACAACTTCACCCTGGTATGCCGCGACCTCTCAGAGATCAGCAATTACGCCAAGGTGGACAACACCCAGTACCGCCTGCTCAAGGCGGTCACTCCCGGCGCCTACACCTTTATCATGCAGGCCACTCGCGAGGTGCCGCGCCGTATCCAGTCCCGCCGCAAGACCATCGGCATGCGGGTGCCCGACAATGCCATCGTCAGTGCCCTGCTGGAGGAGCTGGGGGAGCCACTGATGAGCACCACCCTGATCCTGCCGGGCGAGAGCATGCCCGAGACCGACCCCTACGAGATCCGTCAGACTCTGGAGCACGCGGTCGACCTTATTATCGACGGCGGCTACGGTAGCCTCGAACCCTCCACCGTGGTCGACCTCTCCGACGAGGTGCCGCAGGTGCTGCGCACCGGTCTGGGCGATCCAGCCCCCTTCGAGTAGCCGCCGACTACGGGTATAATCCGCCGATGGAAGAATTGAGCCTGATGCAACGCCTGGCGGTCTGGGTCATCCCGGTACTGTTTGCGATCACCATTCACGAAGCCGCCCACGGCTGGATGGCGCTGCGCCTGGGCGACCCCACCGCCAAGATGCTGGGGCGCCTCAGCCTTAACCCGATCCGCCATATCGACCCGGTGGGGACGATCCTGGTACCGGGCGTGTTATTGATATTGGGGGGCTTTCTCTTCGGCTGGGCCAAGCCGGTGCCGATCACCTGGGAGAACCTGCGCCACCCCAGGCGAGATACCGCCTGGGTGGCGGCGGCGGGACCGCTCTCCAACCTGTTGATGGCGCTGGGCTGGGCGATGGTGATCCGCATCGGCCTGATGGTGGGCAACGCCAGCGACGGGCTTGCCCTGTTCATGGTCTACAGCGGTATGGCGGGGATCTTCATCAACACCATACTCGGCGTGCTCAACCTGCTGCCGTTGCTGCCACTGGACGGTGGACGTATTTTGGAGTCTATGCTGCCCGGACCGCTGGCGTGGAAGTTCAGCCGCCTCGAGCCCTACGGCTTTTTCATCCTGCTGGCGCTGATCTTCACCGGCATCCTCGGCAAGGTGATGTGGCCGCTGGTGATGGGGATGATGTCCGTATGGGGCGTTATCGCCGGGCTGCGGGAAGAGACGCTCAATTATCTACTGATTACTTTGTTGAAATAGAAAAAGATAGGAAACCACTTTGAATCTGGCTGCACAGAACCAGCGCGTCCTCTCCGGGATGCGCCCAACCGGAAAACTTCACCTGGGTCACTACCACGGGGTGCTGAAGAACTGGCTCAAGCTGCAACACGAGTACGACTGCTTCTTCTTCGTCGCCGACTGGCACGCGCTGACCACCGAATACGACAACACCGGCGTCATTCAGGAGAGCGTGTGGGACATGGTGATCGACTGGCTCGCCGCCGGGGTCAATCCGGGCTCGGCCAAGCTGTTCGTGCAGTCGATGGTGCCGGAGCACGCCGAGCTGCACCTGCTGCTCTCCATGAGCACCCCGCTGGGCTGGCTCGAAAGGGTGCCGACCTATAAGGACCAGCAGGAGAAGCTCAAGGAGAAGGACCTGGCCACCTACGGCTTCCTCGGCTATCCGCTGCTGCAGAGCGCCGATATCCTCATCTACCGTGCCACCCAGGTGCCGGTGGGCGAGGACCAGGTGGTCCACGTGGAGCTGACCCGTGAGGTGGCGCGCCGCTTCAACCACCTCTACGGCCGTGAGCCGGGCTTCGAGGAGAAGGCCGAGGCGGCGGTGAAGAAGATGGGCAAGAAGGCGGCCAAGCTCTACAACAACCTGCGCAAGGCGTTCCAGGAGCAGGGCGACCACGAGGCGCTGGCCAAGGCGCAGGCCCTGCTCACCGAACAGCAGAACATCACCCTGGGTGATCGCGAGCGCCTCTTTGGCTACCTCGAGGGGAGTGGCAAGATCATCCTCCCCGAGCCGCAGGCGCTGCTCACCCCTGCCTCCAAGATGCCGGGGCTGGACGGGCAGAAGATGTCCAAGTCCTACGGCAACACCATCGCCCTGCGCGAAGAGCCGGCAGAGGTGGAGAAGAAGCTGCGCACCATGCCCACCGACACCAAGCGGGTACGCCTCACTGATCCCGGCAACCCGGCCGACTGCCCGGTATGGCAACTGCACGAGGTCTACTCGTCCGATGAGGTGAAGGACTGGGTGCAGCAGGGTTGTGCCAGTGCCGGTATCGGCTGCCTTGACTGCAAGGGACCGGTGATCGACGCGGTACAGGCGGAGCTGGCGCCGATCCGCGAGCGGGCGCAGGAGTTTATCGAGCAGCCGCAGCTGGTGCGCAACATCGTTGCCGAGGGCAGCGAAGAGGCGCGTGACGTGGCACGCGAGACCCTGGGCGAGGTACGCCAGGCGATGGGCCTGGCCTACAGTTAATGAGCGAGATGAACGACCAGCCGACAGCCGTGCAGCCCGAGGCGGAGCAGCAGGCGCCACCACCCTCCCCGCAGCAGGAGGAGATGCCCTTTGCCGTGGTAGAGGGGGCGCCGCTCACCGAGCTGCCCAAGGACCTCTATATCCCGCCGCAGGCGCTGGAGGTCTTCCTCGAGGCCTTCGAGGGGCCGCTCGACCTGCTGCTCTACCTCATCAAGCGGCAGAACCTCGACGTGCTCAACATTCCCATCGCCGAGATCACGCGCCAGTACATGGAGTACGTGGAGCTGATGAATGAGATGCAGCTGGAGCTGGCGGGCGAGTACCTGGTGATGGCGGCGATGCTGGCCGAGATCAAATCGCGCATGCTGCTGCCGCGACCGGTGGAGGCCGACAGCGACGAGGACGATCCCCGCGCCGAGCTGGTGCGCCGGCTGCAGGAGTACGAGCGCTACAAGCAGGCCGCCGAGGATATCGACGAGCTGCCGCGCATGGGGCGCGACACCTTTAATATCGTCATCGACACCCCTGACAAGAAGAGCGAGCGTCCGCAGCCCCATGTGGAGCTGCGCGATATGCTGATCGCGCTGACCGACGTGATACGCCGCTCCGAGATGTTCGCCCACCACCAGATCTCCCGTGAGCCGCTCTCGGTGCGCGAGCGCATGACCCAGGTGCTGGCGAAGATCAATCCCGACAATTTCATCGAATTTACCCGCTTGTTTACGGTGGAGGAGGGGCGTCGCGGTGTGGTGGTCACCTTTATGGCGATCCTGGAGCTGATGAAGCAGTCGATGATCGAAATGATTCAGGCGGAGCCATTCGGCCCGATCCACGTCAAGGCCGTAGCGGCCAGTATCGATGGCAGCGAAGAGTAAGAGATAGAACAACATGTCCGAGATGACGGAACAACAACTGAAGAACATCGTCGAGGCGGCACTGCTCGCCGCCGGCGAACCGCTCAACGTGGAGCGCCTCCTTACCCTGTTCGAAGAGGAGCAGCAGCCGGAGAAGAGTGCTATTCGTGCGGCCATCGAGTCGCTGCAGGCCGACTGCGAGGGGCGCGGTGTCGAGCTGCGCGAACTGGCCAGCGGCTACCGCTACCAGGCCAAGAGCGAGGTCTCTCGCTGGGTCTCGCGACTGTGGGAGGAGCGGGCACCGCGTTACTCCCGTGCCCTGCTGGAGACCCTGGCGCTGGTTGCCTATCGCCAGCCCATCACCCGCGCCGAGATCGAGGACATCCGTGGCGTTGCGGTCAGCTCCAGCATTATGAAGACGCTGCTGGAACGCGGCTGGGTGCGCATTATCGGCCACCGCGATGTGCCGGGCCGGCCGGCACTCTACGCCACCACCAAGGAGTTCCTCGACTACTTCAACCTCAAGAGCCTCGATGAGCTGCCGACCCTCAACGAGCTGAAGGACATCGACAAGATCAATGCCGAGCTCGATCTGCGCCTGCCGGGCGAGGGGGCTGACATTGAAGTGGGCGAGGGTGAAGCGATCCCGTTAACCATTAGTGCCGACTTCGAGCCGGTTATTTACGATTAAGAAGCGAGCACCTTAATGAGCGAAAAGCTGCAAAAGGTCCTGGCCCGTGCCGGTTTCGGCTCGCGCCGCGAGATGGAGCGCTGGATCGAGGCGGGCCGTGTCTCCATTAACGGCAAGATCGTCGGCCTTGGCGAGCGGGTCAGCGAGGACGATGTGGTGCGCGTCGACGGCACGCCCGTCGCCAAGCAGAAGATGCAGCCCAACCGCCGCTGCCGTGTGCTGGTCTACAACAAGCCGGAGGGGGAGGTGACCAGCCAGGGTGACCCTGAGGGGCGCAGAACCGTGTTCGACCGCCTGCCGACGATGAAGGGCGGGCGCTGGATCGTAATCGGCCGCCTCGACATCAATACCTCCGGCCTGCTGCTCTTCACCACCGACGGTTAGCTGGCCAACCGCCTGATGCACCCCTCCTATGAGGTGGAGCGCGAGTATGCGGTGCGGGTGTTGGGCGAGGTGCCCAAGGAGACCATAACCGCGCTGAAGACGGGCGTGGAGCTGGAGGACGGCCCGGCGAAATTTGACGAGATCCGTGAGAGCCGCAAAGAAGGGGAGGGGGCCAACCATTGGTACCACGTTAAGCTGCACGAGGGGCGCAACCGCGAGGTACGCCGCCTGTGGGAATCACAGGGGGTGACGGTGAGCCGCCTGATGCGGGTGCGCTACGGTACCGTGATGCTGCCTCGCTACCTGCGCCCCGGTCGCTGGGAGGAGCTCGATGACCAACTGGTAAGGGAACTGCGCGCCAGCGTCGGCCTTCAAACCATCGAGAAGCGCGACAAGAGCCAGTTCAAGAACAGTAAACCGGCCACACGCAAGACGCGTCACGGTACCGCGCAGAGCCGCAGAAGAAAGAACCCGCCGCGCTAACACCTCAATATGCGGCTGATCACCGTCTTTAACCGCCTCTACAAGCACTACGGCCCGCAGCAGTGGTGGCCCGCCGAGAGCCCCTTCGAGGTGATGGTGGGGGCGGTACTGACCCAGAACACCGCCTGGTCCAATGTGGAGAAGGCGATCGCCAACCTCAAGGGGGCCGATGCTTTAACCCCCGAGGCGATATCCCAGGCCGAGCATGCCACACTGGCCGAGTGGCTGCGCCCCTCCGGTTACTTCAACATCAAGGCGACTAGGCTGCAGAACTACTGCAACTGGTATCTGCAGCAGGGCGGTTTCGATGCACTTAACGAGCTTGATGATCACGAGCTGCGCCACGGGGTGCTGTCGGTCAACGGTGTCGGCCCCGAGACCGCCGACGATATTCTGCTCTACGCCTTTGCGCGACCGGTCTTCGTTATCGACGCCTATACCCGCCGCATCTTCTCCCGCCTGGGGCTGTTGGAGCACGACAGCGGTTACGAGACCCTGCGTCACCACTTCGAACAGGGGCTGGCGAAGGAGGTGGATCGTGTGCAATTGTTCAATGAATACCACGCCCTGATCGTGATGCACGCCAAGGAGCACTGTCGGGTCAAACCGCTCTGCACCGGGTGTCCGTTGCGGCGGGGCTGCAGAGAGCTAAAGGGGGCAGATGAATGAGCGATGAGAGTTACCTTGACGAGGCCATTGCCCTAGCCGAGGCCTCGGTGGAGCAAGGGGGGGGGCCCTTTGGCGCCGTGGTGGTGAAGGATGGCCAGGTGATCGGCCGCGGCAGCAACGGTGTGACACTGCACAACGACCCCACCGCCCATGCGGAGGTCTGGGCCATCCGCGACGCCTGCAACACTATTGGTGACTTCACCCTCGCCGGGGCCACCCTCTATACCAGCTGTGAGCCCTGTCCCATGTGTCTGGCGGCGATCTACTGGGCGCGGCTTGATCGGGTGGTTTATGCCGCGACTCGAGAGCAGGCCGCCGAGGCCGGCTTTGATGATGGCGTGATCGCCAAAGAGATGCAGTTGCCTGTGGAGCAGCGCTCACTGAAGATGGTACGTGTGGAGGCCGCTGGTGAGCGCCCGTTCCTGAAGTGGGGGGCACTGGAGGGGAAGGTCGAGTACTAGGGAGGC
This sequence comes from Thiohalomonadaceae bacterium, assembly GCA_050298555.1. Classification (GTDB taxonomy): domain Bacteria; phylum Pseudomonadota; class Gammaproteobacteria; order Thiohalomonadales; family Thiohalomonadaceae; genus JAPHSX01. The sequence continues at coordinate 15,672 of JBNKUL010000010.1, read as the reverse complement.
GCAAGTGCCTCCCGTCCCGTTACGCCTTCATGCCGAGCTTGTCGCCGATACGCTTCAGCGCCTCGCTCAGGTTCTCCATGCTGGTGGCGAAGGAGAGACGCATATAACCGGGCTGGCCGAAGGCGGAGCCGGGCACCAGGGCCACCTCGGCCTCGTTCAGAAGGTATTCCGCCAGCTCCACATCGTCGTTGATGCCGTCGAGCGCGGCAATCGCCTCGCTTACGTCGGGGAAGGAGTAGAAGGCCCCCTGCGATGGCAGGCAGTTTACACCCTTGATCCTGTTCAGCCCCTCCACCACAAAGTCGTGACGTGCCTTGAAGTGGGTCAGCATGTCGGCAATGCACTGCTGGTCACCGTTGAGTGCCGCCTCGGCCGCCACCTGGGAGATGGAGGTGGGGTTGGAGGTGGATTGTGACTGCACCTTCTTCATCGCCTTCACCAGCCACTCGGGGCCAGCGGCATAGCCGATACGCCAGCCGGTCATGGAGTAGGCCTTGGATACGCCGTTCATCACCAGGGTGCGGTCGTAGAGCTCGGGGCAGGCGGTAACGATGTTAGCGAAGGGCTCATCGGCCCACAGGATGTGCTCGTACATATCATCGCTGGCGATGAGAATATTGGGGTACTGCAGCAGCACCTCGCCCAGCGCCGCCAGCTCCGCCTTGCTGTAGGCGACGCCGGTGGGGTTGGAGGGGCTGTTCAGTACGACCAGGCGGGTCTTGTCGGTAATTGCCGCCTTCAGTTGCGCCGGGGTGATCTTGAAATCCTGCTCCAGTCCCGCCTGTACGATCACCGGCACGCCCTCGGCCAGTAGCACCATGTCGGGGTAGGAGACCCAGTAGGGGGCGGGGATGATCACCTCGTCGCCGGCGTTGAGGTAGGCCTGCGCCAGGTTGAAGAAGCTCTGCTTGCCGCCGCAGGAGACCAGCACCTGGTTCGGCTCGTAGCTCAGGCCGTTGTCGCGCTGGAACTTGTCGATAATCGCCTGTTTCAGGCTGGGGGTGCCGTCAACCGCGGTGTACTTGGTGAAACCGATGTTAATCGCCTCGATGGCGGCCTGCTTGATGTGCTCCGGGGTGTCGAAATCGGGTTCGCCGGCACCCAGGCCGATAATGTCCTTGCCCTGGGCCTTAAGCTCTTTGGCTCGGGCGGTGATGGCCAGGGTGGCAGACGGCTTAACACTCTGAACACGATGCGAAAGTTGCGTTTCCAAGCAGGTAACCCTCAAATAGCAGACGTATATAAAGTAAACTCTCGGATTCTACTGTATTAACCGGCCAGACTAAATCCCCCATGAGCAAGAGTTTTAAGATTGAGAGCAAATTCCCCCCCGCCGGCGACCAGCCGGGCGCCATTCAGGGGCTGGTCGAGGGATTGCAGGCGGGCGAGGCGGGGATGACCCTGCTTGGGGTGACCGGATCGGGCAAGACCTTCACTATCGCCAACGTCATCGAGCAGCTGCAGCGCCCCACCCTGATCATGGCCCATAACAAGACCCTGGCCGCCCAGCTCTACGGTGAGATGAAGGAGTTCTTCCCCCACAATGCGGTGGAGTATTTCGTCTCCTACTACGACTACTACCAGCCGGAGGCCTACGTGCCGGCCTCCGACACCTTCATCGAGAAGGACGCCTCGATTAACGAGCACATCGAGCAGATGCGCCTCTCCGCCACCAAGGCGATACTGGAGCGCAAGGACACCATCATCGTCGCCACCGTCTCGGCGATCTACGGCCTGGGCGACCCCAACTCCTACCTCAACATGATGCTGCACGTGGTGCGCGGCGATACGGTGGACCAGCGATTCATCCTGCGTCGCCTCGCTGAGCTGCAGTACAGCCGCAACGACCTCGATTTTCGCCGCGCCACCTACCGGGTGAGGGGGGAGGTGATCGACATCTTCCCCGCCGAATCGGAGAACGAGGCGGTGCGTATCGAGCTGTTTGACGACGAGGTGGAGCAGCTCAGCTACTTCGACCCGCTCACCGGCGAGATCCTGCGCCGCGTGTCGCGCCTCACCATCTACCCCAAGACCCACTACGTCACCCCGCGCCAGACCATCCTCGATGCTATCGATAACATCAAGGAGGAGCTGAAGGTGCGGCTGGAGCAGTTGAGATCCCAGGACAAGCTGGTAGAGGCGCAGCGGCTGGAGCAGCGCACCCGCTACGACATCGAGATGATGCTGGAGCTCGGCTACTGCTCCGGCATCGAGAACTACTCGCGCTACCTCTCCGGCCGCGCCCCCGGCGAGCCGCCGCCGACCCTGTTCGACTACCTGCCCGACGATGCCCTGCTGGTGATCGACGAGTCCCACGTCACCGTGTCGCAGATCGGCGCCATGTACAAGGGCGACCGTTCACGCAAGGAGAACCTGGTGACTTACGGCTTCCGACTCCCCTCGGCGCTGGACAATCGCCCGATGCGTTTCGATGAGTTCGAGCGCATCTCGCCGCAGACCATCTATGTGACCGCCACTCCAGCCAAGTACGAGCTGGAGCACTCCGGCGAGGTGGTGGAGAAGGTGGTGCGTCCCACCGGCCTGGTCGACCCGGAGGTGGAAATACGACCCGCCACCACCCAGGTTGATGACCTGCTCTCCGAGATCCACAAGCGCTCGGATGTCGGCGAGCGGGTACTGGTCACCACCCTGACCAAGAAGATGGCCGAGGACCTGACCGACTACCTGGGGGAGCACGGGGTACGGGTGCGCTACATGCACTCGGATATCGACACCGTGGAGCGGATGGAGATCATCCGCGACCTGCGCCTCGGCGAGTTCGAAGTGCTGGTGGGGATCAACCTGCTGCGTGAGGGGCTGGATATGCCCGAGGTCTCGCTGGTGGCGATCCTCGATGCGGACAAGGAGGGCTTTCTGCGTTCCGAGACCTCGCTGATCCAGACCATCGGCCGCGCTGCGCGTAACCTCAACGGCCACGCCATCCTCTATGCCGATCGCATCACCGGCTCGATGCAGCGTGCCATCGACGAGACCAGCCGCCGCCGCGCCAAGCAGGTCGCCTACAACGAGGAGCACGGCATCACCCCCAGGGGGGTGGAGAAGGCGGTGCACGACATCCTCGAGTCGGGCTATCCCGGCGTGCCGGGCAAACCGAAGGAGTATGCGAAGGTTGCCGAGGAGCTTATCGAGTACAGTGCCATGAGCCCGAAGGAGTTGCAGAAGACCCTCAAGGGGCTGGAGGAGAAGATGTACCAACACGCCAGGAACCTGGAGTTCGAAGAGGCGGCTCGGGTGCGCGATGAGATCAAGCGTATACAGGAGAAGAACCTCGGCCTGGGCGAGCCTGCCGCCGACTGATATTTTTCTCAAAAAGGGGCTTGCATAAGCGAGAGTCCGCGGGTATCTTATGCGGCCTCCAATACTCGCGTAGCTCAGTTGGTTAGAGCACCACCTTGACATGGTGGGGGTCGGTAGTTCGAGTCTACTCGCGAGTACCAAACACAGAACAGCGAGCCCGGTTTTACCGGCTCGCTGTTTTTATTTGTAGCCACTTTATCCCTTCTCTCAAGCCGGAACTTTCATTTTTTTCTGCGGTCTTTCCTCTTGTGCCGATGACACGTAGTGCGGGCAGTTGGTATATTTTTGCCGCCGCGGTCGTCGGTGGTTTAGGTAATAACAACAAAGAGGAGCGTAGTAACAGGCATGGTGGCTGTAGCAGAGACTTCCCCAACCCAACAGGCGGTACAGGCCCTCAGAGAGCGGGTCAGTGCTGAAATCCTTGGTCAGGTGCGGCTGGTCGACAGCCTGCTGATCGCCCTGCTGGCCGATGGCCACCTGCTGGTCGAAGGCGCCCCCGGGCTGGCCAAGACCCGCGCCATTAAGGCCCTGAGCGAAGGGGTGGAGGGTAACTTCCACCGCGTGCAGTTCACTCCGGATCTACTGCCTGCCGACCTCACCGGCACCGAGATCTACCGCCAGCAGGAGGGCAGCTTCGAATTCCAGCCCGGCCCGCTGTTCCACAACCTCATCCTTGCCGACGAGATTAACCGAGCCCCGGCCAAGGTGCAGTCGGCCCTGCTGGAGGCGATGGCCGAGCGGCAGATCACCGTCGGTAGCTCCACCTACTACCTGCCCAGCCTGTTCCTGGTGATGGCGACGCAAAACCCGCTGGAGCAGGAGGGCACCTACCCGCTGCCCGAGGCGCAGCTCGATCGCTTCCTGCTGCACGTGAAGATCGACTACCCCACTGCCGAGACTGAGCAGGCGATCCTGCGCCTGGCCCGCAACGAGGCGATGGCTGACGGGGAGGGGGAGGCGGAAGCGTTGTCCCCCCTGAGTCAGGAGCAGCTGTTCCAGGCGCGCCACGAGGTGTTGCAGGTGCATATGGCGGAGAACCTGGAGCGTTACCTGATTGAAATCATCATGGCCACCCGTGACCCGGCCCCCTACGGTGAAGAGCTGGCCCACTGGGTCCAGTGGGGGGGCAGTCCACGGGCGACCATCGCCCTGGACCGCTGCGCCCGCGCCCACGCCTGGCTGGCCGGTCGTGATTATGTCACCCCCGACGATATCCAGACCATGGCCCTCGACGTGCTGCGCCACCGGGTGCTGCTCTCCTACGAGGCGGAGGCCGAAGGGGTTACCCCCGACCGCTTCATTACCAGCCTGATCCAGCAGATCGCCGTACCTTAAAGGCGGGGCGGTAGCTTCCATGCTGTTCAAGCGCAGGCAGTCTGGTGGGCCAGAGGTGCCGCACGACAGCGGAGAGGGGCGTGTACGCCTCTCCACCCGCAGCCTCATCGCCCTCCATCATCAGGCACGCTCGCTCTCCCTCGGCCGGGGACGCATCCGCTCGACCCAGAGCGGTGGCTATCTGTCGCCGTTCAAGGGGCGGGGAATGGAGTTCGACGAGGTGCGCCCCTACCAGCAGGGGGATGATGTGCGGATGCTGGACTGGCGTGTTACCGCCCGTACCGGCCGCCCCCACACCAAACTCTATCGCGAGGAGCGCGAGCGCAGCGTGCTGCTCTGCCTCGACCTGCGGGAAAGCATGTTCTTCGCCACCCAGGGCGCCTTCAAGGCGGTGCGCGCGGCCCAGGCGGCGGCACTGCTGGGCTGGAGTGCGGTGGACGGCGGCGATCGCATCGGGGCGCTGATATTCGATGACCACCAGCACCAGGAGAGCCGTCCGCGCGGCGGCAGGCAGAGCCTGCTGCACCTGTTGAACACCCTGGGCAGCGATGAGCGCTGGCGGCGTCGTGAGCGCGGCGAGGCGCAGCCCGACGAGAGCCTGCTCTCCGCCCTGCAGCGGCTGCGTCGCGTCGCCCCACCCGGCAGCCTGGTCTTCATCTTCAGCGACTTCGCCGGGATGGGTCGCGAGGCGATCTCCCAACTCACTGAACTGGGGCGCCACTGTGAGGTGGTGCTCGGCTTCTGCCACGACCCCATCGAGTCCGAGCTGCCCCCTGCGGGGCGCTACCGCGTCAGCGACGGCGAGCGTAGCGTGGTGATCGATACCGCCGACCGCGACATTCGACAGCGCTATCACGACGCCTTCACTCGACAGCTACAACAGCTTGAGCTGCTGGCGCGGCGCCCCGGGATACAGCTACTGCCCATCGCTAGCGGCGAGGAGCCGCTGGCCGCACTGCAACAACGTTTCGGGATGGTCCGCTGATGAACAGCCAGGCCCCGGACCTCAGCCAGCTGCGCGACATCCATCTGCCCGAGGCGGTGGGGTGGTGGCCGCCCGCCGTCGGCTGGTGGCTGTTATTGGCGTTGGTAATGTTGTTGGTGGCGGCCGTGTACTGGTTGCGCAAAAGGCGTGGCGGAAACCAGTGGCGCACCGAGGCAAGGAAAGCGCTACAACATATTCACGTTGAGGAAGATAACGGTTTGGAGGTAGTGCAGCAGCTCTCCATCCTGCTGCGCAGGGTGGCCACAACCCGTTTTCCCAATGATGAGGTTGCTGCACTGAGTGGCAAGGCGTGGGCCGAGTTCATTAACAGCAAGGGCGGGGGGCTCACTCCACAGCAGGCGCATCTGCTGTCGGATGCCCCCTACCGTAATCAGGCGGTGGCACGCGACGAGGCGGCAGCCCTGCTCAAGGCCTGCGACGACTGGATCGCCAGCCTGCCGGGAGGTGGCGCATGATCGAGTTCGCCTGGTGGTGGATGTTCCTGCTGCTGCCCCTGCCGCTGCTGCTTACCTGGCTCTCGCCCGCCAGCGATGCCCGCGACGAGGCGGCGCTGCGCGTGCCACTGCTGGAGCGCTTCGCCGTGCCGCGCCGTGCAGGTATGCCGGCGGGCATCGGTTCTATCGGACTCTATCTCCTCGCCCTGCTGGCCTGGATACTGCTGCTGGCCGCCGCGGCCCGACCGCAGTGGGTAGGTGAGCCACTGGAGCTGCCGGTGAGCAGCCGCGACCTGATGCTGGCGGTGGACCTCTCCGGCAGTATGGCGGAGGAGGACTTCGTGGTGCAGGACGAGGCGATCAGCCGCCTGCTGGCGACGCAGATCGTTGCCGGGGAGTTCATCGAGCGACGTGTCGGCGACCGCATCGGCCTCATCCTCTTTGGCCGCAATGCTTACGTGCAGACCCCGCTCAGCTTCGATCGCAAGACCGTGCGCGCCCTGCTGGAGGAGGCGGTGATCGGCCTGGCTGGCAAGGAGACCGCCATTGGTGATGCCATCGGCCTGGCGGTGAAGCGGCTGCGTAAACGGGAGGGGGCGCAGGCCTCGGAAAAGAAGGTGCTGATCCTGCTCACCGACGGCGCCAACACCGCCGGTGAGCTGGGACCGCTCAAGGCCGCCGAGCTGGCCGCCGAGGCGGGCCTTACCATCTACACCATCGGTGTCGGTGCCGACGAAATGGTGGTGCAATCGCTGTTCGGCTCACAACGCATCAACCCCTCGCGCGACCTGGACGAGAAGACGCTGCGCGGCATCGCCGAGCAGACCGGCGGGCGCTACTTCCGTGCCCGCGACACCGCCGAGCTGAACCAGATCTACCAGTTGCTCGACGAGCTGGAGCCGGTGGTGCGTGAGTCCCGTACCTTCCGCCCCAGGCGATCCCTCTACCACTGGCCGCTGGGCGGTGCGCTGCTGTTGTCGCTGCTGGTGATCGTCATCTGGAGGCGCCGTTGATCTCTCTGTTCGATTCATTCCACTTCCTGCGCCCCGGCTGGCTCCTCGCCCTGCCGTTGTTGGCGTTGCTACTGTGGTGGCTGGGCCGTACCAATGCACGGCGCGGCAGCTGGCAGGCGGTGGTCGACCCTGCGTTGCTGCCCCACCTGCTGGTGGGTGAAACGGTGCGCCAGCGTCGCCGCCCCCTGTTGTTGCTTGGCCTGGCGGGGCTGCTGGCGATCACTGCCATGGCCGGGCCCGCCTGGCAGCGGGTGGAACAGCCGCTGTTCCGGCAAAACTCCTCGCTGGTGATCCTGCTCGACCTTTCACGCTCCATGGACGCCGCGGATCTCCGACCCTCGCGCCTGGCCCGTGCTCGCCTCAAGCTCATTGATATCCTCGACCGGCGCAGGGAGGGGGAGACCGCCCTTATCGCCTATGCCGCCAACGCCTTTGTGGTCACCCCGCTGAGCGACGACAGCGACACCATCGCCGCCCAGCTAAAGGGAATGTCGACCGAGTTGATGCCGGCGCAGGGCTCGCGTCCCGACCTCGCCATCGCCAGGGGACGGCAACTGCTGCAGCAGGCGGGCAGTGCCGATGGCGCCGTGCTGCTGGTCAGTGACGGTCTGGATGGGGCGGATGAAACGCTATTGGACGAACAGATAGGGAAACTGCGTAGCGCCGGTTACAAGCTGCTGCTGCTGGGTGTGGGCGGTGACGAGGGGGCGCCGATCCCGCTGCCCGGTGGAGGCTTCGTCAAGGACGGTGAGGGCAATATCGTCCTCGCCGCCCTCGATGCCGCTGCGATGGCACGGGCCGCACACCGCGGTGGCGGCCTCTACCGCCCCCTGAGCAGCGACGACAGCGATATCGAGGCGCTGCTCTCAAACCTCGATGAGGGGGCGGCTACAAAGGAAGAGGCCGATGGCGGGCTCCATAGCGCGCAGTGGCACGACGAGGGTGTCTGGCTGCTGCCGCTGTTGCTGCTGTTGGTGCTGCCCGCCTTTCGCCGTGGTGTGCTGTGGCTGGCACTGTTGGCGGTGCTGCCGTTGCCGCAGGATGGTTATGCCCTGGAACTGGATAGTCTCTGGCTCAATCAGGACCAGCAGGGGCAGCAGGCCTTCGAGCGTGGTGACCATGGCGCCGCGGCGCAACTGTTTGAGCAGCGTGAGTGGCAGGCGGCGGCCCACTATCGCAACGGGGATTATGAAAAGTCGCTGCAACTGCTGCAGGGCCTTCCCGGTGGCGAGGCCGCCTACAACCGCGGCAATGCCCTGGCAAAAACCGGCAAACTGCCGCAGGCCCTGGAGGCCTATGAAGAGGCGATAAAGCAGCAGCCCGAGATGGAGGACGCCCTCTTCAACCGTGACCTGATTAAGAGCCTGCTGCAGCAGCAACAAGGGGAGGGGCAGCAGGACAAACAGGGCGAGAAGCAACAGCAGGACCAGTCTGGCGATACGCCGCAGCAGGGCGAAGGCGGTGAGTCGTCCGAGCAGGGGCAGGCCTCAAGTGAAGAGGGCGATCAGGGTGAACAGAAGGGCGAATCGGAAGGTCAGTCGGAGGGTGAACAACAGGCCGCCGAGAGACTGAGGGAGCAGCTACAGGACGAGGCACCTGCCGAGTCACCAAGCGGCGACGACCAAGCCCCGATGCCGAGCGCCGAGGAGCTGGAGCGGGAACAGTCCACCGAGCAGTGGTTGCGACGTATCCCGGACGACCCGGCCGGCTTGTGGCGGCGCAAGTTTCTCTATCAATATCAGAACCAGCAACAGAAGGGTGAAGAGGACAAACCGTGGTGATGAGAGTGAGTACAGTCTTTGGCTTGTTAGTGGCGGTAATCGGCCTGTTGCTTAGCGGTGCGGCGTCGGCGGCACTGACCATGAGCGTGGACCGTAACCCGGTGGCGCTGAACGAGTCCTTCACCCTCACCCTGAGTAGCGACGAGTCGCTGAGCGCCGAGCCCGACTTTAGCCACATCGACCGCCTGTTCGAGGTGGTGAGCCGCCGCCAGAGCAGCAACTACCAGATGATTAACGGCGATGTCAGCCGCTCCCTCAACTGGACCATGGTGCTGCTGCCGCGTAGCAGCGGCACCATCACCATCCCGCCGGTTCGCGCGGGAGCAGAGCGTAGCAACGGTCTCACCCTGGAGGTGAAGGAGCAGGGGGCGGCGTTCGATGAACAGGCGGGCGAACAGAAGGGCGAGGCGCTGTTGTTGCGGGTAGAGACCTCCGAGGGGCCGCTCTATGTACAGCAGCAACTGCTCTACACCATCCGCATCTATCTGGCCCTCGATGCCGGCGTGCAGATCGCCAACGGCAGCTCCCTCACCGAGCCGGAGTTGAGCGAGGGCGAGGCGGTAATCAAGCGCCTCGGTGACGACGTAAACTACCGCACGGAGATTGATGGCCGCCGCTACTCCGTCATCGAGCGGCGCTACGCCCTATACCCGCAACAGAGTGGCCCGCTCACCATCGCCCCGGTGCGCTTTAACGGGCGGCTGGTGGAGAGCGGTGGCAGGCGGCAGTCAATCTTCGGTTCCCTCAACCAGCCCACCCGCATCAGGCGCATCGCCTCGCAGGGGGTAACGCGGGAGGTGAAGCCCGTCCCAGCCGCATTCAACGCCCACCACTGGCTGCCAGCAAGCCGGGTTGTGTTGAGTGAGGAGGCAACGCCGGAGCGGATGGTGGTCGGCGAGCCGATCACCCGCACCGTCACCCTGCAGGTGGAGGGGCTGACCAGCGCCCAGCTCCCCGCACTCGAATTTGCCCTGCCCGATGGGGTGAAGAGCTACCCGGACCAGCCGCAACTGGAGGAGCAACCGTCTAAAAAGGGGATCACCGCCCTGCGTCGCGAGAAGGTCGCCCTGGTGGCAAGCGAGCCGGGAGCACTTCTCCTGCCGGCGCTGGAGTTGAAGTGGTGGAACACCGTCACCGGTCGTCAGGAGGTCGCGCGCCTGCCGCAGCGGCGTATGGTGGTCGAGGCGGCGGCCGGTGAGCCGGTCGCTGCTGTTGCGCCTGCGCCGCAGCAACCACAGGTCCACTCCCCGGTAGGGGCTGAGACCTCCCCGGGTGTGTGGCCGCTGGTCTCGCTGCTGCTGGGCTTAGGCTGGGGGTCCACTCTGTTGTTGTGGTGGCGTAGCAGTCGTCAGTCCGCACCTGAGAAGACTGTTGCAGCACCAAAGCTTAGTGAACTCAGTAAGGCGGTGAAGCAGGCCTGTAAGCAGCACCAGCCCCAGGCCGCCCGTGAGGCATTGCTGCAGTGGGCGCAGGGGCGCTGGCCGCAGGATCCGCCGCTGGGGCTCGATGCCATTGCGGCACGTAGCGGTGGGGCGTTAGCCGATGAGATTTCTCGTTTGAATCAGCATCTTTATGGTAAGGGAGATGGCGAGTGGCGCGGCGATGCGCTGTGGAAGGCCTTTAAGCAACAGCAGCCGGATGAGTCGTCGTCGCAAAACGAGGAACAGCTACAACCGCTGTTTCGTCACCAGCAACACTAGCCCCGCCTTCTGCCCTATACTTGCTCGATAAGAAAAGAGATGGGGAGGGATGTGAGGCGTGAGTGAGCCGATACGGGTACTGCTACTCGGTACCGGGCAGATGGGGCAGGGCATTGCCCGCCTGCTGCTGCAGAAGCAGGGCATGGAGTTGGTCGGTGTTGTTTCCAGGAGCTCACACCGTTCCTTATCCGGCATCGAGTTGCCCGTCGACCACGACCTTGCCGCTGCCATAGAACGAACAGCACCAGACATCGCTATCCAGGCCAATTGTTCGCGACTGCAGGAGGCAAGAGGAGAGATCGAGACCCTGCTGCAACGAGGGGTGAACGTGATCTCCATCGCCGAGGAGATGGCCTATCCCCGTGCTTCAGCACCGGAGACCGCCTCGCAACTCCACCAGCTTGCCCTCGACAACGGTGTCGCCCTGCTCGGCACCGGCATCAATCCCGGCTTTGTCCTCGACCTGCTCATCATCGCCCTTAGCGGTGTCTGTCACGATATCCGCGCCATCCACGCCAGCCGCATCAACGACCTCTCCCCTTACGGCCCATCGGTGCTCGACACCCAGGGGGTAGGCCTGAGTGAAGAGGCGTTCTATAAGGGGCTGGAGGAGGGCTCGGTGGTCGGCCACTTCGGCTTTAACGAATCGATACGCATGATCGCCGACACCCTGGGCTGGGAGCTGGAACGCATCGAGCAGAGCCGTGAGCCGATCATCGCCAGCGTGCGCCGCGAGAGCCCCCACGTGGTGGTTGAGCCGGGCCAGGTGGCCGGTTGTCACCACCGCGCCATCGCCTACCGCCATGGCGAGGCGGTGATCACCCTCGACCACCCGCAGCAACTGCAGCCGCAGCGCGAGGGGGTTGAAACCGGCGATAGCATCGAAATTAAAGGTCGACCTGATATCCAGCTCTCTGGCAGCCCCGAGATCCCCGGCGGCGAGGCCACCGCGGCGCTGGCGGTGAACATGATCCCCCGGGTGTTGAACGCCGCGCCGGGGCTCTACTCCATGGCGGAGCTGCCGGTGCCTGCGGCCATCCTGGGTGATGCCAGGGAGAGGGTAGGCTGATGTCTGAGCAGATTGAAAAGGGAAGCTGGGTGGAGATCGAACTCACCATACTGCCCGCCGGCGAGCGCGCGCCACAGGTGCCGGACGACACGCAACAGGTGCCCTTGATGATGCGAGCCAGGGGACTGCTGCAGCGCGCGGCGGCCATCGGCGATGAGGTCAGTATCGAAACGGCCACCGGCCGTGCCCTCGAGGGGAGGCTGCTCGCCGCCAATCCCGCCTACGACCACAGCTTCGGTGCACCGTTGCCCGAGCTGAACGCCATCGCCGCCGAGGCGCGCGCCCTGCTTGAGGTGGATTCATGAGGGCCGGTTACGAGGCGCTGATGGCACAACGCGATGCCATCATGCGCAGCTCGGTCGGTATCGACTACAGCGCCTACGTGACGGGCGAGATCGCCTTCGACTACGAGCGGCTGCTCAGCGACAGCGGTTACGGCATTGAAGAGGTGGCAGCGATCCAGCAGCAGACCGCGGTGGGCAACACCCCGCTGGTGGAGCTGCACAACATTACCGCGCTGGTAAGAAAAGTGGCAGTGCCCGGCAAGGGGGCGCGCATCTTCGTCAAGGACGAGGCGGCCAACCCCTCCGGCTCCTTCAAGGACCGCCGCGCCTCGCTCTCTGTTCATGAGGCGGTGAGGCGCGGCTATGCGGGAGTGGTCGCCGCCACCAGCGGCAACTACGGCGCCGCCGTCGCCTCGCAGGCGGCCAAGGCGGGGGTGAAGTGCATCGTGGTGCAGGAGGCCTTCGATAGCCGAGGCACTGCCCAGCCGGAGATCGCCGAGAAGACCCGCGCCTGCGAGGCCTACGGCGCCGAGGTGCTACGCCTGTCGGTCGGTCCTGAGCTCTTTTATGTCTTTCTGCAGGTGTTGCAGGAGACGGGCTACTTCAACGCTTCGCTCTACACCCCCTATTCGATTCTCGGCATCGAGACCCTCGGCTTTGAGCTGGCGCAACAGGTGAGGGCGCAGACCGGGCGCGACGCCGATGTGGTGATCGCTACCCACGCCGGGGGCGGTAACGTCACCGGTACCGCCCGTGGCCTGCGTAAGGCGGGGGCCGCGTCGACCCAGGTTATCGGCGCCAGTGTCGACCTCAGTGGTCTGCACATGGCCTCGGATCGCGACTTTAACCGCAAGTCATTCACCACCGGCCACACCGGTTTCTCCGTCCCCTTTACTAGTTGGCCAGACCGCGCTGATGTGCCGCGCAATGCGGCGCGCCCGCTACGCTACCTCGATCGCTTCGTCACCGTCACCCAGGGGGAGGTCTTCTACCTCACCCAGCTGCTGGCGGTGCTGGAGGGAATGGAGCGCGGCCCGGCGGGCAATACCTCGCTCGCCGCCGCCTTCGCCATTGCGCAGCAGCTCGATGAGGAGCAGATCGTGGTGGTGCAGGAGACCGAATACACCGGCGCGGGTAAACACCCCCTGGCGCAGCTCAAGCTGGCGAAGGAGATGGGTATAGAGGTACGACGCGGCAACCCGCGTGACAATAAACCGGGGGAGCGCATCGTCATCCCCGAACACCCCTCGCAGATTGCGCTCAGCGATATCGACCTGAATCATGTGCGCCGATCCTATATTTCGAGTGCGCTGCACTCCCTGCCGCAGGGCACTAAACCGTCGCCTGTCGACATCGCCTTCCTCGCCGAGGAGACCAGGCTCAGCCAACAGACTATCGAGGAGATCATTCATGAGCTCGCTTGAACGCGAAGACGACTTCGCCCAGCGGCGCCAACACCTGGCCACGCTCAGCGATGATGAACTGCATCAACGTTTCTGGCAGCTGGTGAACCAGGTGGTCGAGCCACTGATCGACGAGGCGCGCAGTCACACCACCCCCGCCATTGAACGCTCGGTGCTGTTGCGCATGGGCTTCTCCAGTGTCGAGGCGAAGGCGCTGGTGGGGCAGATGCACGAAAGGGAGTTACTCGGTCACGGTGCCGGGCGATTGATTTTAGAGTTGGCGAAGATTAAAGGCATCGATGTTAGAGCGGCAGCGGAGCTGCTGCTGAATGGCGAGGGGTGGGAGGCGTTGCCGCTGTGAAACTCAAACCGGATCAAAAACTCGATCTTCGTGAGGTGCTGCAGGACCTCGAACAGTACCGCCCCAAACGTAAGGGGTGGAGCTGGCGCAGCAAGATAGCAAATCAGCCCATCGGGCCGTTTATCTATAAAGACAGCACGGCGAATCTGAGCCACTCGGTGCCATTGCCGGCGGCGAGCCGTTACTTCAAGGGCATCGATCCGCAGTGCGATATGGTGATCACCACCGAGATCGCCTCGGGCCGTTTCGAGGACGACCTGCGGCGCATGCGCATGGCGGCCTGGCACGGCGCCGATCACATTATGGTGATCCGCACCACCGGGCAGTCGCACATCGACGGCCTGCTGGAGGGGACGCCGGAGGGGGTCGGCGGCATCCCGGTGACGCGCAAGCAGATACGCGCCAGCCGCAAGGCGATGGACGCCATCGAGGAGGAGGTGGGACGTCCCATCAACTTCCACTCCTATGTCAGCGGCCTGGCCGGGCCGGAGATGGCGGTACTCTTCTCCGAGGAGGGGGTGAACGGCGCGCACCAGGACCCGCAGTACAACGTCCTCTACCGCAACATCAACATGCACCGCTCCTTCGTCGATGCAGCGGAGGCGAAGCGGGTGCTGGCCGACGGCGGCATCCTGCAGCTCGATGGTGCGCACAACGCCAACGCCACCGCCAAGGAGGCGTGGAAGGTGACGCCGGAGCTTTTCGTGCAGCACGCTATCAACTCGGCCTATTCGCAGGCGGCGGGGATGGAGAGAGAACTCATTGCCCTCTCCACCGTGCCGCCCACCGCACCACCGGCACCCAAGCTGCGACTCGACCTGCCCTACGCGGTAGCGTTGCGACAGCTCTTTTCCGGGTTCCGTTTCCGCGCCCAGCAGAACACCCGTTACATGGAGAGCGATACCGGCGAGGCGACGGTGAGCCATGTGCTCGACACCCTGATCTCGCGCCTTACCTCCGCCGACATCCAGAGCACCATCACACCGGATGAGGGGCGCAACATCCCCTGGCACTACAACAACATCGCCGGGGTGAATACGGCACGCCAGACCCTGATGGGATTGGACGGTTTGGATGAACTCGTCGAACTGAAACAGGGCGGTGAACTGGATAAAACCGCACGCGAGCTGAAGGAACGGGCGGTGCTATTCCTCGAAGAGATCCTCGAACTCGGCGGCTACTACGCCGCGGTGGAGGCGGGGATGTTCGTCGACCAGGGTTACTACCCTGAGCGTAGTGGTGACGGCATTAGTCGCGATCCTAAAGGCGGCGACGGCGCCGCCACGGTGATTAAGCGTGAGGCCGACTACGGCGCCCCGGTCTGCAGCCACTTCGGTAACAATATATATGCGGCCAAGGCGTGCAATGAGTACGGCGGCTGCACCCTCTGCAACCCTGAAAAGATTCGCTACATCGATGAGCTGGACCTCGGTGACACGGTGGAGCAGCGGCTGGAAAGTACCGAAGCCGACGAGGCGGCACACATTGTCCACCCGGAGGTGGAGAAGCACGGCGACAATATCGTCTGCGTTACCCTCTTCGTACCGGCGGCCGAGGCCGAGGCCGAGGCGGAGGCCGCGGCGCTGGAGATGGCACTCCATATGAACCTGAAAAATCCCGAGGTGATCAATCGCCGCGTGATGCACCCGGCTGAGGGGAGCCTGTTCGAGGTGAAGGGGGTGTTCGATATGCCGATGCAGCTCGATCTGTTGCCCCGTGAGGAGCGGGCCACGCTGATTTCAGAGGATGAAATCGATGCATGGGTGCGGGCGCGGGAGCTCCACATCGTCGCGGCCACCGTCGGTGAGGACGAGCACTCGGTCGGGTTGCATGAGATCCTCGATATCAAACACGGCGGTATCGAGAAGTACGGTTTTCACTGTCACGACCTGGGGACTTCGGTCTCCATCGACAGGTTGCTCGATGAAGCGGAGAGTTGTGGTGCCGTCGCCGTGCTTATCTCCACTA
>JBNKUL010000009.1:0-10009 GCA_050298555.1 Thiohalomonadaceae bacterium | reverse complement strand
CGCCCACGTCGGCACCCTTGGTGAAGATACCGCCGCCGAGTCGGGCGAAGATGGAGATCAGCGAACCGCCGAAAGCCAGGCCGACCAGCGCATGCAGCGCGTGTTCTGTTTCAAAACCCTGGTGCAACAGGATCGCGTAATAGCCAGCCGTGCCCAGCAGTCCAAGACCAACGACCAGCAGGCCGGTGATGGCGCCGCCGCGGAAAGCGACCTGCATGGCTGCGTTGAGGCCGTTGTTGGCCGCCTCGGCGGTACGTACGTTGGCGGCGACGGAGATGTTCATGCCGATAAAACCGGCCAGGCCGGAGAAGACCGCACCGATAGCAAAGCCGATGGCGGTGTAGGTATCGAGGAAGATGGCGATGAGCACCAGCAGTACCACACCGACGATGCCGATGGTGGTGTACTGACGGGTGAGGTAGGCCTTGGCCCCCTCCTGTATGGCCGAGGCGATCTCAACCATGCGAGCGTTGCCGGTTGGCAATTTCAGAATCCAGCTGCGCGACACCCAGCCATAGACTATGGCGGCGAAGGCGCAGAGTAGTGCGAACATCAGTCCGGTACTCATAAGTTACATCCTCCTAGAATTATCAGTTGTTTTTGATGTTTAACGGTGTTCCTGTGGTGTTTCCTTTGGTACAAAAAAAAGGGGAGCTAAATGCTCCCCTCTCTTTTCGTTACAGCTTGAAGTCATCCCCAAGCTTTTTCGGCACGCTCACCAACTTGAGCGTGGTGTATTGCGGCATGCCGTTTTTATACTTCGGATGATCCTCACCCTTGATGAGCGGTTCGAGGTATTTGCGACACTTCGGGGTGATGCCGAAGCCGTCCTTGCTGATGAAGCTCTTGGGCATCATCTTCTCGACGTTGGCTACCTTGGAGAGCGGCGCCTCGCCGACCTTCCACTTATAGGGCTTGTCGGAGGTGCGAACCACGGTGGGCATCACGGAGTTCTTGCCTTTCACGGCCAGCTCAACCGCGGCCTTACCCATGGCGTAGGCCTGATCGACGTCGGACTTGGAGGCGACGTGACGACCGGCGCGCTGCAGGTAGTCGGCAACTGCCCAGTGGTACTTGTAGCCGAGGTCGTCGCGAATCATGCCGGCAACAACCGGCGCGACACCGCCGAGTTGGGTGTGGCCGAAGTTGTCCTTCAGGCCCTGGTCGGCGAGGAACTTGCCGTCCTTGGTGGCGACACCCTCTGAGACGACAACAGAGCAGTAGCCGTACTGCTTCACCTTCTCGTCTACCGTCTTCATGAATTTCTTGCGATCGAAGGGCACCTCGGGGAAGAGGATAACCACCGGCAGGTCGTGATCCTCGTCGGCGGCCAGGGCGCCGGCGGCAGCGATCCAGCCGGCGTGGCGGCCCATTACCTCAAGCACGAACACCTTGGTGGAGGTGGCGCACATGGAGCGGACGTCGAAGCTCGCCTCGCGGGTGGCAACGGCGATGTACTTGGCAACGGAACCGAAGCCGGGGCAGTTGTCGGTAATCGGCAGGTCGTTGTCGACGGTCTTCGGTACGTGGATCGCCTGAATCGGGAAGCCCATCTTCTTGGAGAGCTGGGAGACCTTGTAGCAGGTATCGGCGGAGTCGCCACCGCCGTTGTAGAAGAAGTAGCCGATATTATGTGCCTTGAATACCTCGATCAGGCGCTCATATTCGCGCTTGTTGTCTTCCAGGCTCTTCAGCTTGAAGCGGCAGGAACCGAAGGCGCCGGAGGGGGTGTACTTGAGGTTGGCGATGTCTTTCTTGCTCTCCTTGCCGGTATCGACCAGGTCTTCGAGCAGGGCACCGATGATGCCGTTACGGCCGGCATAGACCTTGCCGATTTTGTCTTTGTGCTGGCGAGCTGTCTCGATGACACCGGCAGCGGAGGCGTTGATAACGGCAGTTACACCACCTGACTGTGCGTAGAACGCATTCATCTTCTTAGGAGCGGCCTTCTTTGCCGCGGCCCTCTTGGTAGCGGCCCTCTTAGTGGTGGCCTTTTTCGGGGTTGCCTTTTTCACTGCACGTTTGGCGGCAGCCTTCTTCTTAACAGCCATTAAATCTGTCTCCCTTGGTGGTTATTACGATTACTGTTTTTTGTTGGTCAGTGGACGGTGGGGCGAGTCCGGCTCGCTTTTTTTTTGAATTCAGCTCTGGTTGCCACGCTGACTCGCCTTGTCGTCGCGGAATAAATGCGACGTAGCGCTTCATTTTCGCGTCTGCAAAGCCCTCGTATTTGACTTGACCATAAAAGTGGGATTAGCTTAAACCCTTGGTGGGAGTAACGGTAATGCAATTTGCCTATACCGCCATGCAAAAAACTTTATAAGAAATATCTAAAAGAATAAGGGCCGTTTTAGTCGCTTCGTGAGCTCACATCTTCACCGCTCAGAAGGGTTAGAGGTGTCCACACAACCTAAGGGAACGTGAGGCTGTAATGAGAATCGTGCTGTTGGGCGCGCCGGGGGCGGGCAAGAATACGCAGGCAAAAAAGCTTGCCGAAAAGCACCGTATCCCCGCCATCTCCAGCGGTAAGCTGTTGCGCCAGGCGGTGCAGGCGGGAACCCCTGAAGGGCTGGAGGCCAAGGCAGCGTTAGAGGTGGGCATGGGGGTCGGCGATGAGTTGATGCTCACCATCATCAAGCAACGTCTGCAGCAGGAGGACACCCGTGACGGCTTTATTCTGCAAGGCTTCCCGCGCAGCCTACCCCAGGCCGAGGCGCTCGATATTATGTTATTCAGCATGGGGCAGCCGCTCGATGCGGTATTACTGCTCGACATCGACCTCGACAACCTGATGGAGCGGCTCACCGGTCGCCGTATCTGCCGCTCCTGTGGCGAGACCTTTAATATCTTTACCAACCCTCCCAAACTCGATGACCGCTGCGACGAGTGTGGCGGCCTGCTGCGCCAGCGTGCCGATGACCGTGAGGAGACCGTCGAGAACAAGCTGCGCATCTTCGACACCCTGACCCTGCCGCTGCGTGACTACTTCAGCCGCCAGAACAAGCTCTACACCGTCTCCGCCGAAGGCAGTATCGATGCGACCTTTGCCACCCTCTGCGCCGTGCTCGATGGCGTAGAGCCGGGCAAGAGCAAGCCGTTGGCACCGGCGGCCGAGCCCCGGGTCGAAACGGAGGAGGAGAGCGCAGTCGAGGCGGCCCCGGCGCAGGAGAAACCGACTAAGGAAGCCCCAGCCAAGAAGGCCCCGGCGAAGAAGGCCCCGGCGAAGTAGGCCCCGGCCAAGAAGGCCCCAGCGAAGAAGGCCCCGGCGAAGAAGGCCCCGGCGAAGAAGGCCCCAGCGAAGAAGGCCCCAGCGAAGAAGGCCCCGGCGAAGAAGGCCCCGGCCAAGAAGGCCCCGGCCAAGAAGGCCCCGGCGAAGAAGGCCCCGGCGAAGAAGGCGCCGGCGAAGAAGGCCCCAGCCAAGAAGGCCCCAGCCAAGAAGGCGCCAGCCAAGAAGGCGCCAGCGAAGAAGGCGCCGGCGAAGAAGGCGCCGGTCAAGAAGGCCCCGGCGAAGAAGGCGCCGGTCAAGAAGGCGCCGGTCAAGAAGGCCCCGGCCAAGAAGGCCCCGGCGAAGAAGGCCCCGGCGAAGAAGGCCTCGGCGAAGAAGGCGCCGGCCAAGAAGGCGCCGGCGAAGAAGGCGCCGGCGAAGAAGGCCCCGGCCAAGAAGGCGCCCGCCAAGAAGACCGCGGTAAAGAAAAAGGCTGCTAAGAAGAAGTAGTCGCGATTAGCCGCTGACGATACGCGGCCAGCGCGGGTGCACCGCCTCGGCCATCTGTGGCTGGATGGTCACCACGTAGACCCGCTGCTCGTTGCCGCGGCGCGCCAGCAGCCCCTGTACCCACTGTCCTGAGGTGAGTTCGAACCAGTGGCTTGCCCCCTCGATGTCCTTCTCCATAAACCCCTCCAGTTGCAGTCGCACCGGCCTGGGTTGCCAGCGATCCCATACCCCGGCGCGAATTGACTCCAGTCGTGCCCAGCCGCCCAGCGGCAGTTGTCCCGGTTCATCGCGTCGTCGTCCCCATGCGACCAGTGCGGTGCCGCCGCGGCGCTTCACTACCGGCAGTTTGGCGTAGGGATTGGGGAAGTAGCTGCGGATCTCCCGCTCACCTTCACGATAGGCGACACCACCACACATGATCAGACGGTTCGCCGGTGGCCGCTCGGCTTCCACGCCGGAGCGATTACATCGGGCATGCCGCCGCGCTTGATCAGGCGGGCCGGGGCCAGGGTGAGGTCGCCGAAGCGCTGGTTGATCGCATCCATGGTGCGGTTGCCCGCCTCATGTGCCTCGTCGGTCTCGGCAAAGAGCTCCCCCTGTAGCTGCAGTGGTCGCGGATCCAGGGCGGTGACCTGGATCTGGAACACCGGTTCGCCCTGCCACTGCTCGGCCAGCAGTTGGCGGCAGAGGGCGAAGATGGCGCGCCCATTGTTGCCGGGAAGCGGCAGCTGCAGCTTGTTGCCAACCCACCCCTGCTCGGTTTTAAAGGCGATGAGCAGGCGCTGTGCCTCCATGTCGTGGCGGCGCAGCCTGGTCCCCACCTTTTCACTCATGTGCTGGAAGAAGGTGAGCAGTATCTCTCGCTCGGTGGTCGCGGGGGGGAGCACCTTGCCGTGACCGATCGACTTGGGTGGCGCTACCTCCGGGTGGAGGCCGTCCGGGTCCAGCCCCTGGCACATCAGCCAGATACGCCGGCCCAGGTTGCCGAAGCGTGAGGCCAGCACGCTGACCGGCAGTTGTTCCATCTGGCCGCAGGTATGCACCCCATGCTCGGCGAGGAAGTTGCCGATCCCCCTGGCGATACCGCTCAGCTCGGTGGTGGGCACCTCGGCGAGGCGGCGGCGCGCCTCCCACGGCGGGATCACCGTAAGGCCGTTGGGCTTGTGCAGCTTGGCGGCAAATTTGGCGGTGGTCTTATCGCCGCTTACCCCCACCGAGCAGTGCAGGCCGGAGACCTCGAATACCTTCTGTTTTGCCAGCCGGGCGATGCGCGCCGGGCTGCCGTGCAGGCGTTGGCAGTGGGTGACGTCGAGAAAGGCCTCATCGACGGAGAAGACCTCCATATCGGGGCAGATCGTCTCCAGTGCCGCCATGATCTCGGTCGATACCTGGGCGTAGATCCGGGGGCGCGTGGGGCGTTGCAGCAGCTGCGGGCAGCGCTCGCGCGCCTCTTTTAGCCGCATACCGGTCTTGATGCCGAAGGCGCGCGCCTCGTAGGAGCAGGTGATGATGGTGCTGCCCTGTGAGCCGTTGGTCACCGCGATGGGGCGGCCGCGTAGCTCGGGAAAGTCACGCTGCTCGACACTGGCGAAAAAGGCGTTCATGTCGACCAGGATGATGGCGCGCGGCCATTTCACCGGGCAGCTGAGCGCAGGGCGTTCCCCCTGTTCAGGGCTAGCCATAGCGGCGCATCTGCCCCACCAGCCTTCCCTGGATCGCGACCCGTTCGGCGCTGTAGCGCATCGGCGGCATCGTGCTGTTGGCCGGCTGCAGGGTGATGCTGCCGTCGTCGTTGCGCCGCAAGCGCTTCAGGGTCGCCTCCTCACCGTCGATGAGGGCGACCACAATGTCACCGTCGGCGGCCTGTTGGCAGCGCTCCACCACCACCATGTCGCCATCGAGGATCCCCGCCTCCACCATCGAGTCGCCGCGTACCTGCAGCACGAAACGCTCCTCGCCGAGGAAGAATTCGGCCAGGTTGAGCTCGTCCTGTCCGGCGATCGCCTCGATGGGACGTCCGGCGGCGATGCGCCCGAGCAGCGGCAGGCAGTTATCCGCCTTCTGTTCCAGCAGGCGGATGCCACGGTGGCGCCCCGGTAGCAGCTCGATCAACCCCTCCTCCACCAGCGCCTGCACATAGCGGTGTACCACCCCGCGGGAGGTGATTCCCAGCCCGGCGGCGATCTCCTGCAGCAGCGGGGCGCGACCATGGCAGGCGATGTAGTCGCGAATAAAACGATAGCTGTCTTGTTGGCGTTCGGATAGCATCTTTGTTCTCCAAAAGTTCTCATTCAGGATAGAGAACATTTTGAGAACTTTCAATCCGGTCGTGCCGCGATTGCCCAAATTTGCCGCAAGGGGCTCCTTGTAACCGGAGCTTGTTGCTACCATGGTGTAAGCAACGAGTTTCAGGAGCATGACAGGTGCAAGGTAAACGTATCGCCCAATCCCCTCGACCCCTTCTTTTCTGGGGGGTTGGGCTGGTTCTATCCCTCTCGCTTTTCTACGGGGTGATCCGGAGCGGTCTGGATCGGCTAGAGCATGACTTTCTACTATCTACGGAGAATGCGGGCGAGCATTTTGTCAGTCATGGCGAGGGCAGCCGCCACCTGATGGACAGTTTCGAGCTGCTGTTTGAGAGCCTGCCGCGGGTGGATGCCCCGACCTTTATGCAATTTGCCCATCCCCAGCTGGCACTGGTCGATTTTGAGGGGGTCTCCTTTCTCGCGCTGATGGACGAGGAGAACCCCTATGCCGAGGGGTTAAGCGGCGAGGAGCTGAGCGTCACGACGGCGAAGGGGGAGTATCGCTTCAGGCATGCCTTCATGGCACACCGTCAGATGAAGATGGAACAGGCGGCGGCGACGATGCACCTGAAGCACGTGGTCGGTAGCGATTTTCAGGGCGCAACAGCCAGGGCGTTGGAGCTCAACGATGTCGTGGTGGGTGGGGTGGCATCGCTGCATGGGGGGGGGGACACCTATGTGATCTATCGCCCGGTCTATAGCCAGCGTGATGAGACCCCCCGCCTGGTGGGGCTGTTGGCGGCGGTTGCCTCGCCCTCGCCGCTGCTGCAGCGGTTGGTGGATGAGTACCGTATCGGGGCGGCCCTGTCGCTGGATGGCAAGCTGCTTAGTTCACAGCGCTGCTGCGACAAGCAGAGTGGCTGGCTATTACCCGTGCTGGAGCAGACTTATGCCTATGAGCTGATGGGGAAGTCGTTCGAGCTGACCTGCCGTAGTCCGGTGTCGTGGCAGCAGTTGCCGCTTAAGGGGGCGGTGCTAGCCTTCCTCTTCGGTCTGTTGTTGACACTCTTTGCCTACCGCAGCCACCTGGGCAACCTCTCCCGCACCGCCATGTTGCTGGAGCGCAATAGCATTATCCGCCGCCAGGTGGATGAGCAGACCCGAGCGCTACGCCAGGCCAATACCCAGCTGGAGCAGGAGCGGGCGGCGCTGGATGAGCACGCCATCGTTAGCATTGCCGACACCGCTGGCAACATCACCTATGTGAACGAGAAGTTCTGCGAGATCAGTGGCTACAGCAGCGAGGAGTTGCTGGGGCGAAACCATCGCATCGTCAAATCGCAGCGCCACCCCCCCGAATTTTATGAGCAGATGTGGCACACCATCAGCCAGGGAAAGGTGTGGCATGGCGTGATCTGCAATCGTGCCAGCAACGGTGATGAGTACTGGGTCAACTCCACCATTGTCCCCTTCTTCGATGAGCGGGGGCTGCCCTACCAGTATGTTTCCATTCGTACCGATATCACCCCTATCGTCGAGGTCGAGGCCGCGCTGGCGCAGCGCGAACAGGAGGTGGCCTCCATCCTCGATACGGTACCGGCGTTGATTTGGTACAAGGACCGCGATAGCCGCATCGTGCGCGCCAACCGCGCCGCTGCCGAGCTGGTGGGGGTGAGCCCGGAAGAGATGGCCGGGCGCCACCACTCCGACTTCTTCCCGCCGGATATGGTGAAACGTCTCCGGGCCGACGACCTTAAGGTGCTGGAGAGCGCTAAACCGCTGTGTGGTGTGCGTGAGGAGCTGCAGATAGAAGATAAGCCGCACTATTTCCGCGTCGACCGGGTGCCCTTCCTGGATGAGAACAGTGAGGTGAGCGGCCTTATCGTCATCGCCTACGACGTGACCACGCAGGAGGAGACGGAGCAGGCCCTGTTGGTCAACGAGGAGCGCCTGCGCCGCAGCCAGACCTTCGCCAACATCGGTACCTGGGACTGGAATATCCAGAACGGTGACCTGTTCTGGTCCGAGCGCATCGCCCCGCTGTTCGGTTACGAGGTGGGTGAGCTGGAGACCACCTACGACAACTTCCTCAATGCGGTGCATCCGGACGACCGCGAGCTGGTCAGCTCGGCAGTGGGGGCCTGTGTCGAACAGGGGATCGAGTACAACATCGAACACCGGGTGGTGTGGCCCGACGGCAGCGTGCGCTGGCTCTCCGAGAAGGGCGACGTGGTACGCGATGCGGAGGGCAAGCCGCTGCATATGCTCGGTGTGGTGCAGGATATCCATGTGCGCAAGATGGCGGAAGCGGCGCTGGCCGAGAGCGAAGAGAAGTTTCGCAATCTTTACGAAATGTCACCGGTTGGTATCGCCCTAAACGAAATGGACGGTAGCTTTGTCGAGGCCAACCAGGGCTTCCTCGATATGATCGGTTATACGGCAGACGAGTGCCGGCAACTGACCTATTGGCAGCTGACCCCGGAGGAGTATTCCGCACAGGAGGCGGCGCAGCTGGAGAGCCTGAGCACCACCGGACGCTACGGCCCCTATGAGAAGGAGTACATCCACAAGGATGGTCACCGGGTCGGCGTACTGCTGAACGGCACCATTATCCGCGATCGCGATGGTAACCAGCGTATATGGTCCATTGTGCAGGACATCACCGAGCGTAAACAGGCCGAGGAGGCGCTCAACCGCTTTAAGAGCACCCTGGATGTGACCAAGGACTGCGTCTTCATGTTCGAGCCGAGCAGCCTCAAGTTCTTCTACGTCAACCAGGGGGCGATGGAGCAGATCGGTTATAGCGAGGCGGAGTTGATGGAGATGACGCCGGTGGACATCAAGCCGGAGTATGATGAACCGCTCTTCCGTGAGCTGCTTACCACGATGCTCAAGGGGGAGCGGGACTCGCTGACCTTCGAGACGCTGCATCAGCACAAAGACGGCCATACCATCCCGGTGGAGATCTCCCTGCAATATGTCGAGCCCGAAGGCGAGTCGGCACGCTTTGTCGCCATCGTACGCAATATCACCGAGCGTAAGGCGATGCAGGAGAAGCTGCTGGAGGCCAAGGAGGCGGCCGAGCAGGCCAGCAAGGCGAAGTCGGAGTTCCTCTCCAGCATGAGCCACGAGTTGCGCACCCCACTTAACGCCATCATCGGCTTTACCCAGTTGATGGAGGGGGATGAAAACCTCACCGCCGACCAGCACGACAACCTGATGGATATCTCCAATGCCGGTAGCCACCTGCTGGAACTGATCAACGATGTGCTGGATCTGGCCAAGATCGAGGCGGGCAAGATGGAGCTCTCCATCGACAATGTGGCGCTCTCCGGTGTCATGGTCGCAGCGAAAAACCTGATCGCACCGATGGCTGAGAAGCACGGTCTGCAGCTGACGTTTGATGGTGACTGCTTTGGCTCTGCCCACGTGCGCGCCGACTTCACCCGTATCAAGCAGGTGCTGCTCAACCTGCTCTCCAATGCGGTGAAGTACAACCGCGAGAACGGCAGCATTCATGTGGCGTGTGAGCCGGGTGAAAGCGGTCGAATGCGTATCAGTGTGCGCGACAGCGGTGAGGGGATCCCGGAGGTGAAGCGCAAGGGGCTGTTCGAGGCCTTCAATCGCCTTGATGCCGAGGGCAGCAATATCGAGGGCACCGGTATCGGCCTGGTGATCACCCGCCAACTGGTGGAGTTGATGGGGGGGGAGATTGGTGTCGACAGTGTGGTGGGCGAGGGTTCCACCTTCTGGTTCGAGCTGATGCTGGGTGAGCAGAGCCATCAGGGTGAAGCGGCTCCCGCCACCGCCACGCAAAGTGATGCCGGCCTTGGTGCGGGGCGCCGGGTGCTCTACATCGAGGACAACCCGGTCAACCTCAAGCTGGTGAGTAAGCTTATCGACAAGCGCACCGCGATCGAACTGCTGAGCGCCGAGGAGCCTGTTGGCGGTATCGAACTGGCGCTTGAACACAGGCCCGACCTGATCCTGCTCGATATCAACCTGCCGGAGATGAGTGGCTACGAGGTGCTGCGACACCTGCGGGATA
>JBNKUL010000008.1:0-8165 GCA_050298555.1 Thiohalomonadaceae bacterium | reverse complement strand
CGCGTGCCGCCTGCCAGGTGGCCTCAAAGCGGTTACGGATCTCGCTATCGAATTCGGGGGTGGAATGGAACCAGAGTCGGCGCACCCGCTCGGAGAACCAGAATGCCACTACCTCGTCGGCCTGCATCAGGCCGTTTCCGTCCCTGCCGCAGACCCCTCGGTGAGCAGCCCGACCTCCACCTCCTCTCCCCACAGGTGGGAGATCAGGGCGCGCTGCGCCTCGCCGTTGCCGCTGCTAAAGAAGCGGATATCGCCGTTAGCGCTAGCCGTAGTGAGCAGGCCGTCCTCTTCGAGGCGCTTGCGTAGCTGCCGCGCCACTGCCTCGCCGGTATTGATCACCTTCACCGCCGGGCCGGCGAGCTGCTCGATCAACGGCTGCAGGAAGGGGTAGTGGGTGCAGCCCAGCACCAGGGTGTCGGCGCCGCGCTCGAGGAGCGGTGACAGATAGCCCTGCAGCAGGCGCGACGTCTCGGGGCTGTGCAGGGCATGGCGTTCCACCTGCTCCACCAGGCCGGGGCAGGGCTGGATCATCACCTCTGTATCCCCGGCGAAGCGCTGCACCAGGTCGTGCATGCGCTGGCTTCGCACCATCCCCTCGGTGGCGAGGATGCCGACCACGCCGCGTTTGCTGCTGAGTACCGCCGGTTTCACCCCCGGCTCCATGCCGATCACCGGCAGCGCGAAACGCTCGCGCAGGGAGTCGACTGCTGCGGCGGTGGCGGTATTGCAGGCCACCACCAGTGCCTTGCATCCCATCTCCACCAGCGACTCGGCAATGGCCTGCACCCGCCCGCGCACGAAGGCGGGGGTCTTGTCGCCGTAGGGGAGGTGGGCGCTGTCGGCGACGTAGCGCAGTGACTCGGCGGGCAGCAGGGCCCGAATCTCGCGCAGTACCGAGAGGCCGCCGACGCCGGAGTCCATGACGCCGATGGGGGCGTCGCTGTGGGGAGGGGTTGGTTTTGCCATAGGGCGCCAGTATTGCCGCAAGCGCCCCGCTGTTCAAACATTTATCCGTAGCTGCCGTCCACCCGCGGCTTAATCAGAATCGGCGCATAGAGAATGAAGAAGGGGAGGAAGGCGGCGACCCAGAGTAGCTGCGAGGTCAGCACCAGGTTGGGATAGTGGGCCGGTAGCAGCAGCGGCAGCACGACCCGCACCACGGCGCCGAGAAACAGCAGGGCGAAGACAGGCCCCAGTGCCCGCGGCGGGTTGAAGACATCGCGCCCGGTGTGGCCGTAGGCCACCCGCGCCATCATCCCCAGGGTGACCATGCCGATGCCGCCGTAGGCCAGGGCGTGCACCCCCAGCAGGGGCGAGACCAGCTGCAGTGCCCCCAGTGCGGTGAGGAGGAAGCCTGCCACCAGCCAGCCGTAGCCGAGGTAGAGCACCCAGAGCAGCGGCTTCTTCCAGATGCCGGGGGTGTGCCAGCCCCACAGCCGCAGCAGATGGAGGGCGAACAGGGCGAGGGCCGTAGCGGCGAGCAACGAACGGCTATCGATGAAGACGGCACAAAGCCAGAACAGCAGCATCAGCACCAGGGAGCTGAGGTCGAGCCAGCGGTAGTTGCTTAGCGCCACCGGGTAGTCCACCCCCTTCTCGATGAAGAAGGGGATCACCCGGCGGCCCATCAGCAGGATCAGCGAGACGATAATATAGAGGCCGGTATAGATCCCCCACTGCACCCCCTGTTCCAGCACACCGAACAGGCCGAGGTAGAACAGTACCTGGCCCAGCAACAGGAACAGCAGCTTTACCCAGACCCCCATCTGGTTCCACTGCCTGGCCCGGTAGATGGGTTTGAACAGCTCCCAGCTGAGCCAGCAGAGGAACAGCAGGTCCAGTGCTGCCATCGCAAGCAGCGCGGCGGGGTTGTCGAACAAGGGCATCAGCCGTGCGGCGAACCAGATCGCTGCCAGCAGCAGCAGCGGTTTGCCGTGCAGGGTCTGAATGCTGGTCCAGTTGCGCACCGCGGTGAGCAGGAAGCCGGCGATCACCGCCAGGCCGTAGCCGTAGATCATCTCGTGCGCATGCCAGCTCAGCACCGGTAGCTCACGTAGCGGCAGCGGGGCGCCAGTGCGGAACAGCCAGGCCCACACAGCCACCGCAATGACGCCGAACAGTGGACCGAGCAGAAAGAAGGGGCGAAAGCCCAGGTGATCGAGGGCGTAACGGTAGTTTTGGGGCGTCTGTATCTGCAACATAGTGGGCGAGTTTGTAAGTAATTA
This sequence comes from Thiohalomonadaceae bacterium, assembly GCA_050298555.1. Lineage (GTDB taxonomy): Bacteria > Pseudomonadota > Gammaproteobacteria > Thiohalomonadales > Thiohalomonadaceae > JAPHSX01. The sequence goes on along the minus strand of JBNKUL010000008.1, from coordinate 5,940 downwards.
ATGAACAATACCTTGATACATATCAACGGTTGTCGCCAGCCGGCGAACAATAACCTGACAACAAGCGGTTAGTTGCGGTAGATTCAGCAAATGCTCACCCTGCTGCACGACATCATCTCACGGTTAAAGCCTGAGCCCGTCGACCCGGCTATTAAAAGCCTGGTGGAGCGTGCCGTGGAGCGGATCGATCCGCGCCTTAAATCTTTTAGCAACTATCCCAAGGTCTATATCCCTGCCGTTAGCGCGGCGAGCAACTATGCCAAGCAGCTGGTCGCTCAGCTGCCGGGCTGCATCGTGCTCAGCCCAGGTGGGTATGCGCAGGATCCCCTGTTGCATGCCCTGTTTACTGACGTGGGTTCTATCCATAGCAGTGTGCATGAGAGCAGCGCCATTAGTGAGTACGCACAACAGCAGGCCCTGCCGTTGGAGGGGGAGGTATTCGCCCTGATGGGTATGCGGCGCCAGGAGAAGACGGTATTCGGCGCGCAGCTTAAGGGCGATGTCTTGCAGAACGATGTGCGGCAGACACTGGTCTCCTTCTACTCCCATACCCTGATTCTGCCCTGCGCCGATGAGGCGGAGTTCCGGCGGAAGCTGGAGCAGCACTTTTTCGACAGCCTGATCAACTCGTTCTCGGAGGTGATAGCCGTGGGGATCACGAAGCTGCGCGCCCTGGAGGCAGAGCGGGATGTATTGGCCTCGCGTCTGCGCGGCCACCCCCCGCATAGTGAAGCGATGGAGGCCGAGCTGGAGAGTGTGCGCCGGCAGCTGGATGAAGCCAACGATGATTATGGGCTAAAGCATTACCACCTCATCTTCGAGGCGTTTATGGATGTGGCTACCCAGTACCTGCGGCTGGAGCAGGTGGAGATGCCGATCGACATGCGCGGCGTGATGCGTGAGAGCGACGAGCGGCTGGCGGGTAAATTCGTTATGCACGACCTGATCGGCCGTGACCGCCGCAACTGGACCCTGTGGCCGGTGCGCCTGCCGTTGCAGGAGCTGCGTGAGGACATGGTGCGGGCCAGCGAGAAGGAGCGCTGGATGGTAATTTGAGTCCCGCCCTGTAGCGCGTTGCCCCCCATGCTTCGTCATACCATCTACCGCTATCCCTACCGCTTTTTCCTGTTGCTGTTTGTCATGGTTGCAGCGACGCAACAGCTGTTTGTCGATAAGGGCGAGCCGCGCGACAGGCGCGGACGTACCCCCCTCTACCTCGCGGCGGAACAGGGTGAGCTTGGCGAGGTAGAACGATTGTTGGCCGAGGGGGCCGAACTCGACGCCCGCGATGACTGCCGCTGGACGCCGATGATGAGGGCGGCACAAAATGGCCACGTTGAAATCGTTGCGCTGCTGCTTGCACGCGGCGCCGAGCTTAATGCCCGCGATAAGGGGGGATATACGGCATTAATGGTGGCGGCGGGTGACAACCGTAGTGAAGTGATTCGGGTGCTGCTCCAGCACGGCGCCGATACCGCGGTGCAGGACTACAGTATGAAGTGGACCGCCCTTATCTGGGCCGCCAAGGAGGGATACGTGGAGAGCGTAAAGCTGCTGCTGGCCGGTGGGGCAGAGAAAAATTTGCGTGATGCGGCGGGCAAGCGGGCCATCGAGTGGGCGCGTGAAAAGGGACACAATGAGGTGGCGACCCTGTTGCAGTAAAGGGTGGTAGCGTTACTCGGTGGAGGCGCTGGGCAGCGTAAACCAGAAAGAGGCGCCACTCCCCGGCACACTTTCCACGCCGATGGTGCCGCCGCAACGCTCGACAAAATCCCTGCACAGTATTAGCCCTAGTCCGGCCCCCTGTTCCTGTTCTGTACCGGGTGCGGGGCGCGGCCTCTCATCCAGCTGAAACAGCTTTTTCTGCGTCTCTGCGTCGATACCGGTGCCGTTGTCGCTAATACGGATTTGATAGTAATCCTGCTGTGGGCATATGGCGGCGCAGATCTCTCCCCCGTTGTTGCTGTACTTGAGGGCATTAGCGACCAGGTTGCGCAGGATGGTCTGTATCATCGCCCTGTCGGCATAAACCCAATAGGGACCGTCGAGCTCGAGCCGTAGTTCTATCCCCTTGGCATTGGCCTGTGTCTCATGCAGCTGTTGTACCTCTACCAGGCACTGCGCAATGTCGACATCTTGCGGCGAAAACTCCATTTCACCACGCTGGCTTCGTGCCCACGTCAGCAGCTCCTCCAGAAGGTGGTGCGTTTGATTGATGCCGTTACGGCTAAGGTTGAGGATTTCATGAGTAAGGTCGGCGGGCGACTTCACGATATCGTTATAGAGCAGGGCAAGGCTACTGATAGGGCCGCGCAGGTCGTGGGCGATAATGGAGAAAAAGCGATCCTTGGTGGCATTCGCCTCACTCAGTTCATGGGTGCGCTGTGCGACCTGCAGCTCCAGCTTCTCGGCATGCTGCTGCGTCGCACGGAAGAGTTCCGTGCGGGCCTGTTCGGCCTCCAGTCGAGCGATCTTGAGACGGTCTGCCAGGGCAATGGAGAGAAGGATGGCGTCGATCATCATGCCGATATCCACGGCCCGATAGCTAAGTGTGGAGAAGGGTATAAAACCGGAGACGGCCATGGCGGTGATCAAGGAGCCGATGAATCCGGCTGCGGTGGCCGGCAGAAAAAAGCGTGCGGCACGGTTGCCGTCTATCAGTGACAGTATGCCGAGTATCAGGACCAGCGGTGTATAGGCAAAGACCCACCACACACTGCTGCTAACGTGCAGTTGATAACCGCCCAGCGAGGTCGCGACGAAGGAGATGAAGATGGCGCTCAGGGCCGCCGCTGCCCAGCGAAAGACCTGCGGCATACGTTGGCGCAGTTGCAGAAAGTGAATGGTAAAAAAGAGCCCGGAGAGCATGAGGATGTAGATGGCGATCGACTCCGACCAGTTGGCCCACTGTGGGGAGTCGGGCCACAGGTAGTGGAAGGTCAGGCCGTTACTGATGAGGTGCCAGCCCATGAAGGAGAGCACATAGAGGGCGTAGGCGGCGTAGACGGACTCGCGTATCGAGAAAAAGATCACCAGGTTGTAGAGCAGCATCGCCACCAGCGTGCCGTATACCACCCCGAGATAGGAGGATTCGATACTGTCGGCGTGGTAGAAGGTGCTCTCCTTCATCAGCGCCATATTGACGACGAAGGGGTCGACCGTCTTGATCCTCACCAGTAGCTGGCTGGTCCCCGGTTTCAGGGTGAGGGCGAAGTTTATCTTGCGGTGATCCCGTGAGCGCTCGGAGTAGGGCAGAAAGTCGCCGCCATGGAAGCGCTTGCGGCTACCGTCGGCATCGACAAGGGTCACCTGAATATCATCGAGCCAGATAGGCTCGAACACCAACAGGCGCTGCAGTGGTGTGGCCTGCGGGTTATGCAGCGGAACGACGAACCAGTAGACCGCGTCGGTGAAGCCAAAGCTGTTGATGGTGCTGCCCGCTACCCCGGAATAGGTCGCCGTGTCGTTGAGCAGCGTATCGACGGTGAGGCTGCCCTCCTCATCCTTAATCACCCTCGACCACTCCCCCAGCTGAATCGAGCTGGCCGAGACGTCCACCGCGTCGGCGGATGCCGGCCAGCTGAGCACGGAGAGCAACAACAGCAGGGCAAGGGCGGTGCAGCGGTGGTGCATGGACTAACTCCCTGCGCTACCGTGCACGGCCGGGGACATGGGCTTAATCCTTGCCCATCATCTTCGCCAGGTCTGCGAAGGGATTGAAGGTGGCGGGTTTATCCTCGGTGGGGGCGGAGCTGTCGTAGCCCTGGATGAACTCACTGTACTTCTGGTGCTCGTGGTCGTGGCAGTAGAGACAGAGGTTCTCCCAGTTGCTGCCGTCGGAGGGGTTGTTGTTGTGGTTGTGGTCCTTGTGGTGCACCGTCAGCTCATGCAGGTTGGCGCGGGTGAACTCCCGGCTACAGCGGCCGCACACCCAGGGGTGGAGTTTCAGCGACTGCTCGCGGTAGCCCGCCTCGCGCTTTTCTGCCGCGGCACGCGCCCTGGCGACAACCTCATCCAGCTTCTTGGTGTCGATGGCGTCACCGGCACGCCGTTTGGTGGAACTCATAACTCACTCCAGTGGTTTGGGAAAATCGCGAAGGCAGCAGCGGCCAGAGGGGTTGCGCTCCTCGCAGCGGCACAGCTTATCGCGTGTCTTTGCTATCACAAAATCGCGCAGCCGCTGCTCCGCCCCGCGCTCTTCAATATCGTTAAAGCGAATGTCGAAGCAGTAACAGAGGGTACGCTCGGCAGCGGTCGATTTCTGGCCGACCGCCTGGCGCAGCTGCCCCGTGTTAAATGCTGCCCCCTGCGCCGAGAAGTAGACCACATCGCAATCGCGCCGGCTGCAAAAATAGTAATCCGCATCCCCTACCTCCTGTTGCCACGGTCTGCGCAGCTGGTGGAGCAGGGTAGTGGTAGTGACCGCATCACCCTGCTGCCCGCAAGCTGGACAGGCGACGCTCTGCGTCGGTGTATCGGTGCTGCAGCAGCTACAGGACATGGTCGGTGACTCCTTAATAAGCTGGGGCCATTATAACGGCGCTCCGGTATACTTGCGCCACCTCCAGTTATGCAAAAACCCCATGCCCAAAGCGCAACAACAGTACGACGTAGTGATCATCGGCGCCGGTGCCTCGGGGCTGATGTGCGCCGCGGAGGCGGGCAGGCGGGGCCGCCGCGTGCTGGTGATCGACCACGCAAGAAAGGCGGGTAACAAGATCCGCATGTCGGGCGGCGGGCGCTGCAACTTCACCAACTACGATGTCAGCGCCGAGAACTACCTCAGCCACAACCCCCACTTTGTTAAATCGGCGCTCAGCCGCTACACCCAGTGGCACTTTATAGAGTTGGTAAGCAAATACGGCATCGCTTATCACGAGCGCGACCACGGCCAGCTCTTCTGCGATGAGTCGGCAAAAGAGATCCTCGACATGCTGCTGGCCGAGTGTCGCGACGCCGGGGCGGTGATCAAACTCAAGCGCGCAGTGGAGGGGATCGAAAGGAGAGAGCAGGGGGGCTTTACCCTCGCACTCGATGACGGCGCCATCGAGTGCGAATCGCTGGTAGTCGCCAGCGGCGGCCTCTCCATCCCCACCATGGGCGCCACCCCCTTCGGCTATCAAATCGCCGAACAGTTCGGCATCAAGGTGTGGCCCCCCGCCGCCGGGCTGGTCCCCTTCACCCTGCAGCCGCAAGAGAAGGAAAAGTACGCCCCCCTCTCCGGCATCGCCGTCGATGCGGTGGTCAGTTTCCAGAATCGCAGCTTCCGCGAGAACGTCCTCTTCACCCACCGCGGTCTCAGCGGCCCGGCGATACTGCAGATCTCCTCCTACTGGCAGCCGGGCGAGGCGGTCACCATCGACTGGCTGCCGGACCACGACCTGATGGATGAGTTGCAATCCGAAAAACAGGCCCACCCCAAGCAGCAGTTAAAGACCGTATTGAGCAAGTTATTGCCGCAACGCCTGGTTACCACCCTGCTGCCGCAGACCCTCTACGAAAAGGCGATGGGGCAGCTGGGCAGGGCGGAGATCGAGGTGGCGGCAACACAGCTGCAGCAGTGGCAGATCAAACCCGGCGGCACCGAGGGCTACCGCACCGCTGAGGTCACCACCGGCGGCGTCGACTGCAACGCCGTCTCCTCCAAGACGATGGAGGCCAAGGAGGTTCCCGGTCTCTACTTCATCGGCGAGGTGCTCGACGTCACCGGCTGGCTCGGCGGCTACAACTTCCAGTGGGCCTGGTCGTCGGGGTGGTGTGCGGGGCAGTACGCATAACGGTATGATCACCGCATGTCTGATATCCCAAACCAACAAACCGTCATCGCCCAGACCCGCTGCTGGGTAGAGCGCGCCGTCGTTGCCCTTAACCTCTGCCCCTTCGCGAAGAAGCCGGTCGAGGCGGAACAGGTGCGCTATGTGGTGAGCGAGGCGCGTGATG
>JBNKUL010000007.1:0-45818 GCA_050298555.1 Thiohalomonadaceae bacterium | reverse complement strand
GGCTTGGGCGGGGGCGTATTATACGGCGTAGCCCCGGGACTGGCGAAAGACCGGCGGTCGCCCCACTTTGGGACGTTTGCACCAAAATAACTCATTGTTGCGCCATATTGGTGCGGCGGGTCGATACGACAGCGCGAATGCGGTATCGCGCTGGTATGAACATCAATAAATTCAACAGGTTAGACCCCCGATATTATTGGCACAGCTCTTGCTTTAATGCACATACTCGAATTCTGGTCACTGCCTCCGCGCTTGTTAGTGCACCGCAAGGCACCAGTTTCTTAAGCGGGCCCACAGGCCCTACAACATCCCATGGAGGAACACAAATGTCAGAGCAGACTCTGAACCTGATCAAGGACAACGAAGCCCGCTGGGTCGACCTGCGCTTCACCGATACCCGCGGCAAGGAGCAGCACGTCACCATCCCTGCCACGGAAGTGGACGAAGATTTCTTCGAGGGCGGCAAAATGTTCGACGGCTCCTCCATCTCCGGCTGGAAGGGCATCAACGAGTCCGACATGATCCTGATGCCCGACGACAGCACCTCGGTAATCGACCCGTTCACCGATGACGCAACCGTGATCCTGCGCTGTGACATCGTGGAACCGACCACCATGCTGGGCTACGAGCGCGATCCGCGCTCCATCGCCGCCCGCGCTGAGGAGTACCTGAAGTCAACCGGCATTGGCGACACCGCCTATTTCGGCCCCGAGCCGGAATTCTTCGTATTCGACGACATCAAGTGGCACGCCGACATGAGCGGCGCCGGTTACAGCATCAGCTCCGACGAGGCGGCCTGGTCATCCAGCCACAACTTCGACGAGGGCAACATTGGCCACCGGCCCCGGGTCAAGGGTGGTTATTTCCCGGTACCCCCGGTCGACTCCCTGCATGACATCCGCGCCGCCATGTGTACCGCAATGGAGCAGATGGGACTGCCGGTAGAGGTACACCACCACGAGGTGGGAACCGCAGGCCAGTGTGAGATCGGTATCAAGTTCAACACCCTGATCAAGAAAGCCGACGAGGTCCAGATCCTGAAGTACTGTGTGCACAACGTGGCCCACGCCTACGGCAAGACCGCTACCTTCATGCCCAAGCCGATGGTCGGCGACAACGGTACCGGTATGCACGTACACATGTCTATCTCCAAGGATGGCCAGAACCTGTTCTCCGGTAACGAGTATGGCGGCATGTCCGAGATGGCGCTCTACTACATCGGCGGTATCATCAAGCACGCCCGTGCCCTGAATGCCTTCGCCAACGCCTCTACCAACAGCTACAAGCGTCTGGTTCCTGGTTTCGAAGCTCCTGTTATGCTGGCCTACTCCGCCCGTAACCGTTCCGCTTCTATCCGTATCCCCTATGTGACTAACCCCAAGGCTCGTCGCATCGAGGTACGTTTCGGTGACCCGACCGCCAACCCCTACCTGATGTTCTCCGCCTTCCTGATGGCAGGCCTGGACGGTATCCAGAACAAGATCCACCCCGGTGAGGCGATGGACAAGGATCTGTACGACCTGCCTGCAGAAGAAGCCAAGGCCATTCCTACCGTTTGCCACAGCTTTGACCAGGCCCTCGAGGCACTGGACGCAGACCGTGAGTTTCTGACCCAGGGCGGCGTCTTCACCGACGACGTAATCGATGCGTTCATCAACCTGAAGATGGAGGAGGTCACCCGCATCCGCATGACCACTCACCCGGTCGAGTTCGATATGTACTACAGCTGCTAAGCAGCACTAGTTCATCCGAACAGAAAGAGCCCCCGCTTAGTCGGGGGCTTTTTTGTTTATGGGTATTTGTTTCCGGGCTACTGCTATGCTTGGCCCTATGAGAAAGACCTTACTCCTGCTTTTACTGCTCCCCTCCCTGCTCCTTGCCGAGAGTGGATACCGCAAGCTCCATCCGGACGGCACGGTAGAGTTCAGCGATCAGCCCATCCCGGGCGGTGAAGAGATCAAGCTGCGCAAGGCACCGGTCATACGCTTTACGCCTGCAGCCGACTCCCCTACTACTAGTGGCAGTCGCTCAACGCACAGTTTTGGTGCAAAAAATAAGGGGGCTGCAGCAGAGGTCTCCATCACCATCACCTCACCCCAGGCGGATCAGACCCTGCGCTTCGATGCGGCAGGCCTGGTAGTGACAGTGGGGCTGACGCCAGCGATACAAGGCGGTCAACAGATCTTGATCAAGCTGGATGGTGCAGAGGTAGCGCGTGGTGTTGCCTCCCGTTTTGTAGTGCAAGAGGTCTATCGCGGCAGTCACACCCTTAGCGCATCCCTGCTTGGGCGTGATGGTGCCGTTTTGTCCAGTAGTGCCCCGATTACCTTTCACATCAAGCAGCGCTCACTCTACAACAAAGAGCAGGCGTTGCCCCCAACCCCAACCCCCACTCCTGAGCAGCCCTTCGACACGGAAGGCGAGTAATCACCAGCCGCATACGCACCATTGTGGTGCGCGTGGTCTACACTATTGCACAATGGTGGGACATGGTTCCTGCTGTGAAATCCTGTAACAATCTATCGACAGTAATAATTATCAATACTTTCAGTTAGATAGAGGTTCTTAACGGTAGCTGCCAGGCACCTTCGATGGTTGGTTTGGAATTTGCAAATAAGAGTGCATGATGAGTAGGCGTAGCGAAAATCGAGTGGCAGCGGACAAGGTCCTCGAGAATCTCCATACCACGGTATTGGTTCTCGATGAGGAGCTGCGCCTGCGTTATATCAATCCGGCGGGAGAGTTGCTGTTCGCTGCCAGTGCGCAGCGCTTCCTTGGCCTGCCGGTGCAGGACCTGATCCTCGACGATGAGCTGGTGGAGGCTCTCGCCCATGTGCTGCATACCCATAACCCCTTCACTGAGCGCGAGCTGGTACTGAATATCGGCTTCGAACATAAGATCACCGTCGACCTTACCGCCCTGCCGATGCAGGAGGAGGGGCTGAGTAATGGCGTACTGCTGGAGATGAAGCAGCAGGATCGACTGCTGCGCATCAGCCGCGAAGAGGGTTTGCTTGCCCAGGGTAATGCTACCCGTGCCCTGGTACGCGGCCTGGCCCATGAGATCAAGAACCCATTGGGCGGCCTGCGCGGTGCGGCCCAGTTGCTGGAGCGTGAGCTGCACAACGAGGAGCTTAAGGAGTACACCAACATCATCATCAGCGAGGCGGACCGCCTGCAGGCGCTGATGAACCAGATGCTCGGTCCCAATACCCTGCCGCGCAAGCGTGACCTCAATATCCATGAGCCGTTGGAGCGGGTACGTCAGGTGGTGGCGGCGGAGCTGAGCGAAGGGATCCAGCTGGTGCGCGACTACGACCCCAGCATTCCCGATGTTCACGCCGATATGGATCAGCTGATCCAGGCGCTGATGAATTTGGTGCGGAACGCCGCCCAGGCGGTGGGTGACGAAGGTGAGATCATTCTGCGTAGCCGTGCCATGCGCCGCTACACCATCGGCCACACCCTCCACAAGCTGGTGGCACGCATCGACATTATCGACAACGGCCCCGGTATCGCCCCTGAGATGCGTGAAAGCCTGTTCCTGCCGATGATCACCGGACGCAGCGACGGGACAGGTCTGGGGCTGCCCATTGCGCAGTCGATGATCAATCTGAACGGTGGTCTCATCGAATGGGAGAGCCAGCCGGGAAAAACCATATTTACCATACTGCTGCCGATTGACGGCGAGAGTGAGGACTAACTTATGTCAGGTCACGACACTATCTGGGTCATCGATGATGACCGCTCGATCCGCTGGGTGCTGGAGAAGGCGCTAAAGCAGGACGGTCTTACGGTGGAGAGCTTTGATAGCGGCGAAGCGGCACTCAAGCAGCTGCAACGTGAAGAGCCTGCGGTGCTGGTGACCGATATTCGTATGCCCGGGATCAGCGGTCTGGAGTTGCAGCAGAAGGTGAATGCCGATCACCCGGATCTTCCGGTGATCATCATGACCGCCCACTCCGACCTGGATAGTGCCGTCTCCGCCTATCAGGGAGGGGCCTTCGAGTACCTGCCCAAGCCCTTCGATGTGGACGAGGCGGTGGAACTGGTACGCCGTGCCCTCACCCACCGCGAGGAGCTGGGGGCCGTGGCGGATGTACAGGCAATAGAGGGTGCGACCGAGATCATCGGCGAGGCGCCGTCGATGCAGGAGGTGTTCCGCGCCATCGGCCGCCTCTCCTCCTCCAACATCACGGTGCTGATTAATGGTGAGTCTGGTACCGGTAAGGAGCTGGTGGCTCACGCCCTGCATCGCCACAGTCCGCGCGCCGAAAAACCGTTTATTGCGATCAATACTGCGGCCATCCCGCGCGATCTCCTTGAATCTGAGCTGTTTGGCCATGAGCGTGGCGCCTTCACCGGGGCACAGTCGGCGCGCGAAGGACGTTTTGAGCAGGCCGACGGCGGTACCCTGTTTCTGGATGAGATCGGCGACATGCCCGCCGAGCTGCAGACCCGCCTGCTAAGGGTACTGGCCGACGGCGAATTCTATCGTGTCGGCGGCCGTGCCCCGATCAAGGTCGACGTGCGGGTAATCGCCGCCACCCACCAGGACCTGGAGCAGCGGGTACGCGATGGCCTGTTCCGTGAGGACCTGTTTCACCGTCTCAACGTGATTCGCATTCATATCCCCTCACTGCGTCAGCGCCGCGAGGATATCCCCCTATTGATGCGTCACTTCCTGCACGCCGCGGCCAGGGAGATCGGCGGCGAGGCCAAGTGGCTCGACAAGCCGACCGAGGAGTACCTTTGCTCCCTCGACTGGCCCGGCAACGTGCGTCAGCTGGAGAACACCTGCCGCTGGCTCACCGTAATGTCGCCCGGCCAGGAGATCCACCTGGAGGACCTGCCCCCGGAGCTGAAGGAGGAGAGCGGCAGCGGCGGTGATACCAGCGACTGGCTCACGCCGTTACGTCGCTGGGCCGAGCAGCGCCTGCATGGTGGCGAGTGCGCCATCCTCGACGAGGCGGTGCCGCAGTTTGAGCGCACCATGATCGAGGTGGCGCTGCAGAAGAGCGGTGGTCACCGCCAGGATGCGGCGAAACTGCTCGGCTGGGGGCGCAATACCATCACCCGCAAGATCAAGGAGCTCGAGATGGAGAACGGCGACTGAGTTGCCGCCTAGGGCATGATGTAGACCACCAGCCGGCGACTCACCACGGGGGTGATGGCACTCCCCCCCGCCTCGCCGGTGCTGGTGACCTCGTAATAGGTCTTCTGATTGGTGCTGCCGGTATCGACGGTCCAGCTCCGTACCGTCGTGGTGTACCAGGCGGGGGCGCCTGCCCCGGGAACTGACTGATCGGCGGCCTGACCATCCCCACCGTTGAAGAGAATATCGTAGGCTGCCCTGTCCACCCCCGCCTCCGCGGCATAGAGGGCCTGCGCGGAGAAGTACTCGTTGGTGGTCTCGATGGTGGAGTGGATGCTCTGGCGCGTCATCAGTGCGGCGATGGCCGCCAGTGCGGTGATGAGGAAGATCGCCGTGATCAGCGAGGCCCCGCGCTGTGTGCGAATAGGACGAAGTTTCATCACGGCGAATTCCTCACATGGATCTCCTGACTTACGGTGACGCTCTCACCGTTTTCCGTCATGGTCAGTGTCACTTTCAGCATGGCGTTGGAGGTGAGCGAGACCGGGATGTAGTCAAAATCGGCGGCCAGGGTGCCACTGGAGATCAGTATCGGGTCATTGACGCTGTAGTCGGGATTACCGTCATAGCTGCCATCGATTCCCGCAACGCGACGCCAGTAGAGGGCGTTGTTGTTAAGCAGGCCAACTTCATGGCTGTAGTCGGCGATCTGGAAGTGTTGGGTCGCCGGCTCCACCCCCCATGAATAGGCGCCAAAACTGAGTTGCTGTACCTCTGCTGTGCCATCGAGGTCGAGGTCGAGATCCTGTACACCGGTCAGTTGTACCGAAGAGGCGGTCAGGGTATCAGGCGAGGTGTTGTAGATCACCAGGTAGTCCGTATTAACAAAATCGTTATAGGCGGTACCAAGGGCGTAGAGCGAACTGATGAAGGCGTTGCGCTGGAAGCGGCTGGTATTGCTATAGATGGCCGGCGAGAAATTGTCATTGCGCGACATATAACGCCCACCCGTTTTGCTGCTAACAAACTCCACCCCCTGTCCGCCGTTGAGCTCGCGTACCGTGTTGGGAATCGCGACGCGTACCTCACGAGCCAGCCGCTCCAGGGCGAGGCGGGCGCGGGCGGTCATCTCGCTACGCAGCTCCGTGTCGCGGTAGGCCGTCATGGAGCCGGCGATAAACGGGGCCAGCACCCCGGCGGTAATACCGAGGATGACGATGGTGATAATCGCCTAGACCAGGGTGAAGCCGGCCTGATTTCGTTGCGGTGAGCGCCTAGAAATTAACACGGTAGGCCCTCAGCGTAATGGTTTCACTGGTGGGGGTGTGCACGCGGACGATAATCTGGCGGGTGTCGGCGGCCGCCACATCGGCGTGCAGCTGTACCCCCGAGTTAACCTCCACGTCGACGGTAAAACCGGTGAAGTTAGTCAGTGCCGTGCCGGTCTGATCGGTCGGCGCCTCGCCGCTAATAGCGTTGTAGTCGTCGATATCATCGTAGCTGGCCCGTGTCTCCACCCCATCGACGCCGATGCCGGCAGCATTGGCTGCCGGCAGGCAGACCCCCCCGGTTCCTGAGCATGAGCCACAGGCGGGAAAAGTGAGTGCGGCACAGTAGTTGGTGCAGGCATTCGTTCCGGTCTCTACGCAGCCACCGCCGATCGGGCTGTTCTCGTTCCACTTCTTGCGCAGGATCTCATCCATATAGAAATTGGCCAGGGTGATCGCCTTTTCACGCAACAGCGGTTCGGCACTGTGCTGCACATTGGTCTGTACCTGCAGGCCGATTGCAGCAAGGGCGACCCCGGTGATGACGATAAACACCACCAGTTCGATCAGGGTAAATCCTCGTTGCCGGTTCATCGATGCACGTACCCAGTGAGACGTTCGACGATGATGGTGTCGCTCTCGCTACCCACACTGATGCTAAGTGTGGTGTCAGCCGCCAGTGGGTTGCCGCTAGCGTCTATCGGCTCACCCTTGCTGGTGAAGTAGATATTGGCGGTGCTGGCAGTAAGACCAACGCTGCCGGCGGACCAGCTTTGGCTGTAGCTGCCGGCGCCGCCAACCGGGTTGGGCACATCGACGTGGGTGGAGTCGCTATCGCCGATGGCGACGGTGTAGCCGTTGTTGGCGACCTGGAAGGTGTAGTAGTCGCGCCCTCCCCCATCGACATTGGCCAGGCCGCTGTGCTGCATTGCCATCGTCTGGGCGTAACGTAGTGCGCTAACGACCTCGCCACTCGCGCTGCGAAGATCGAAGGTGTCGCGATTAAATCGCGGCGCCGCATAGACGGCGATAATGCCGACTAGGATGATCACCATAATCAGCTCAATCATGGTGAAGCCGTGCGCCTTTCTCATCGCTCTTCTCACCGCTCTTCACGCCAGTAGTGGAAGCGATCGTCGCTACGGTAGACACCGAAGGTGGCGGTGGCGGTGGGGTTTTCTGCATAGCTGCCGTTGCCATCCCAGTCACCCAGCAGCCAGCTATCCACCGAGAGGGTGTATTGCAGCGTACCGGTGTTGCCAGCGCCCGGTGCCGAAAGGGTGAAGACATTGCCGTGGCCGACGGCGGTGCCGCCGACGCTTACCTGGCTGCACTGCACGTCATCAACATCGGGATCGCTACAGGCCGGGTTGGTGAGAGTGGGCGGCGTAGAGGGGTCCGCCGGGGCGACGCTATAGGTGGTGCCGGTGTCGTCGCCGTTGAGGATGAAGTCGTTACCGTCGTAGTACTGGGTCCAGAGGGTAAGTTGCTGCCCCTCGGTTTCACGACCATAGGAGTCGGTCAGGGTGGCGCGGCCGAAGCGCAGGGTCTGGTCGTTGGTGGTGTTGAACGGCCCGGCGTCGCTGTCGTTGTTGAAGCCGATATTGTTGAGGGTGGCACTGCCGCTGGCACCGTCGCTGTCGAGCAGGGTGACCTGCAGGCTGACGTCGGCATCGAAGGGGGCGATGGGGGCGGCGGGGCGCAGGTATTGGAACTCTTGCAGATCATGTACCACCAGGTTACGGGTGCCGTTTGCATCAGTAGTGTCGCCAAAACTGATGTCTGAGGCCGGTGCCTGCAGAGTGGCACCGGCGATTGCGTTATCACCGTAAAGGAAGGTGCTGGGGCCAGTGCCGGCAGGGGTGGTGATACCGCTACCCAGCTTCCAGAAGTTGTTCTCGTAGTTCAGCAGCTGGATGTTATTGAGTGAGTACGCGGTAATGGCAAGGTTGGGCGCTGTGGCGTATTTAAACGCCTGCCCAAGATAGCTGAAGTTACTGTCTGCCGGTGCGAAGTTGGCGGCGCTGAGGCTGGCGGTGAAGTGGTCGGCGTAGAAGCGTCCCACATTCGACGAGGTGGTGCCGGTGACACTCCCCGCCCCCAGATAGTCATCATCAGTGAGCCCCGGTGTCAGGGTAATGATACCCACCTCGTCCCAGCTGAAGTCACTCCTGGAGGCAACGCCGTTGGTAAAGCCGCTGACTTCCGGGTTATTGAGTGCCGGGTTGTTGGTGAGGCCAAGGCCAGCCACCAGGGCGTTGGTCAGCGTGACCGTTTCGGGAGTGTTCTCCTGACCAAAGTTGGGGGTGGCACTGCCGCTGGCATTGACCGCCGTTAGCGTGGCGGAGAAGTTCTCACCGGCCTTGACGAAGGTGTCGCCAGTGGCAGTGGTCGCTGCCGGGTTGGCCTTTTCCGGTGCGCTGGTCTGCTGGATGTTGGAGAGTTCCAGGCTATAGGGTTTGACCACGAAGGCCGAGGCGGAGCTGCCGCTGAGGGTGGTACCGCCGACATTGGCCTTGCTGGCGCTAAAGCCGATGCGGCCGACATCGAGGAAGTTGAAGTTGAAGGGTGCCGCGCCAGTGGCATCGAAGGTGAGGCTGGGGGTGCCGCTGGTGCCGGTAAAGTTGGTGCCGGCGACGGACATGTAGTTGCCGCTAGAGCAGGTGGCGGGGTCGGCGCAGCTGTAACTCATATCGACGCTCTGGGTGCCGGTCAGCAGTGCCTCGCACGCCTGGGTGGTGGTATTGCTCTTCACCGCACGCAGGTAGTAGGTGGCGGAGTTGACCCCGGCCGTTTCCGCCAACAGCGGCGAACTGGGAATGGCGCTGCCGCTGGAGGTTTGCGAGAAGATAAAGCCGGCGGTCTTGGCGGTGAGGCTGCAGCTGTTTGCCGCGCTGCAGCTGGTGCCGTTGGGGCAGCACTGGCGTGGGTTGCTGGCGCTGAGCGTTTCGCCGGAGAGGGTGACATTGATGGTGCTGCCGTCCAGCGCGGTGGGGAAGCTGAGCGAGGTGGTGGCAGTTCCGGTGGCATCGAAGGTGACGGTGGTGCTGCCCAGACTGCCGACACTGGTCGCCAGGGTGGCGCTCTCGCCACTGAGGTTGGTGGCGGGGTTGGTGCAGGGGCTGGAGTTGTCGGCACAGGCGGTGACCGTCACCGTGGAGGGGGTGCAGGAGATCCCCTCGGACGGTAGCGAAAGCTCGTAGTGATCCGGTCCGGCGGCTGCGGTGCCACAGGCCTCGATTTTGACATTGTCGACGTAGAAAATTTCACGCCTGTCGTTGGCACGTTCGACAAAGGCGAGACGGAAGTTACTCGCCATATAGGCGCTGATGTCATAGGGCGGATAGGATTTGACGCTGGAGCCCTGGTCATTGTTGAAGCTGATGATTTTGTCCCAGTTGCCACCGCCGTTGGCGGAGACCCAGACATCGATGAAATCGGTGTCCTCCCAGGAGCCACTCTCGCTGTAGTCGAAGCTGAGGGTGGCAGTGCCGTAGCTGCTAAGGTCGGCCTCGCGCTCGATGGATGGGCCACCAAAGGTAGCACTGCCACCGGTGCCATCCCCCTCAAGGTTAAGGCTGCCGCGGTTGATCTCGATGTCGCCGTTGGTGGCGGAGCCGTTATCGCCCGTCTCTACCCAGCTGCTGCTCCAGTTGGCGCTACCGTCGTTGCGGCTATAGCTTTCCGTGCTGAACTGATCGCGGAAGGTGACACAGGAGCCGCCGCCGCCACCGCTGCTGGTCTCGGCAAAGGTCGCGATGCCGAAGAAGTCGTGAATGATGGCGGGGGCGACCTCGGAGCTGATGACCCCGGTGAGCAGGACGTTAAAATCATCGCCGATGTTGGCCGATGAGCCGGTGGGGATGGTGATGGTCGTCGAGGAGGCGCCCGGAGCGAAGGAGGCATAGGTGTTGATGCTGTTCTCGACGGCGGTGTAGTCGGGAGGCGAGGCGGTGCCATCGATGGTCATGTAGGTGATCTGGATGTCACTGCTCGCCTCGTTGGTGGTGCGGCTGGTGTCGATCGCCTCGGTGGAGAGGTTGTAGTAGCCGTAGATGCTCAGGGTGAATACCGCACCCTCACCCGGTACCACGGTGATGTCGTCGATCACCACCAGCGGCACATCGGTGGTGCCACTGGGCAGAACATCGTTGGTGGTGTTGGTGGTCTCGGTGGCAGAGTTACCGGAGGGCGGGCTGGTCGGTGTGCTGGCGCAGGTATCGCTGTCCCAGTTGCCGTCGGGCCAGCAGCCGGTGCCGTCTGGCATGCGCTGCACGTTGAAGCTGTTGGCGCCGTCAAAGTAGTTGTCGTAGGTAAAGGTGCAGCCGCCGTCGCCGAGGTAACTATTGCTGCTGACGCCTCTGAAGTCGTCCATGTCGTCGGTCAGCTGGTAGTCGATGATGTCGCCGTTGGCATCGTACAGGATCAACTCCATGCCATGAGAGGTACCGCCCTGGTCGGCATTGACGTCGAGATAACACTTGGGGATCTTGCCGTTGTCGCCATAGAGCACGATCCAGGAGTTGCCGGAGTTTTCCGCGTTGCCGTAGTTCATCTCGGGCTCGTAGGCGATCTCATCATTGTGGGCCGCCACATGGGCGTTACTCGAGTAGCAGCGCGGCTTGTGTCGATTGTCCTCTACCTGGGGATAGACGGCACAGACCGTCAGGGTGAAGTCCTCATAGGTGCCGTTGTCGACGATGTTCGCCTTGTCGATGGCCCGCAGCTCAATGAATGCGTTATGGGTATAGCTGTAGTCACACGCCTGGTTGTGGTGGTTGATCTCGTTGAAGACCACCTTACCGATGAGGTCGGAGCAGCCGGCGTAAGCGCTAGTGAAGGAGATGAGGGAGAGAAGTAGGGTCACCCCTATCCTGGTTAGAAAATCCATGTCAGTTTTTCCGCGTCTGTTCATCCTTATCCCCATTGAGAAAGCGGTCTTTAAACTAAGACGTGAGTGTACTACAGATTTGCCTTGAGATTGTTAACGTAAAATGGGGGAAAAAGAAAAGGCCACCCGAGGGTGGCCTTGTTCTGTCGCAAATTGCTTGTACTTACTACGGTGACTTAGAAACCGTGCCCGCCGTGGAGCTTGTTTCGGCGACAAGCGTATAGGTATAGGTTGTTCCGCCAAATACGCACTCCCAGGTAAGGGATGTGTTGCCTGATGCCAGATCATTGGCAGCGGTGCCGGAGACGCACTCTGCAGGAACCTGGGACATGGCAACCGACAGATCGCCCGCATCGGCAAGGGCACTGTAGCCGGTTTTGCCTACGGCAACGGCGGCAAAGTTGATGGCGGCAGCACTGTTTGCGGCACCGAGCACGCCCTCGGCGGCGGCGGCGGCGGCCTCACCCTTCATGTCTACGAATTTCGGCAGGGCGGTGGCCGCCAGGATGCCGAGGATAACGATTACCATGACCAGTTCGATCAGGGTAAAACCGGTTTGTTGACTCTTCATCATACTTCCTCCTTAAGTGCGGGCCGCGGCCCGAAAAAAGTTCATCCCCCTTAATATCGGCCGGGGCGAACAAAACCATTAGAACAGAGTTTTAGGAAAAAGTGAATAGTAATATAAATCACAAGGTTACTGCGAGTTGTTGAAGAAGAATATAAGCAGAAGTGTCAGGATATAGGCCGAGGTGATGAGCAGGATGAGACCGAGCTGGCGTGGTCGACCCAGTAACCAGCCCTCCCCGACGGGGTATGGTTTATCAATGCCGTGCAGCAATTTACGTGAAGAGATCCAGCGGTTGGAGTGCTGTTCCAGCCCCTTCAGAGTGGAGGGGCGCAGTGCCAGCAGCGCACCGAAGGGGATCAGCAGCAGCGAGGCGGGAACGAAAAACCACTGCAGTGCATCGAGCAGCCAGGCGGCAATGGCGGCGCTGAGCCAGTTATCCGACAGGGCCTGCACCGCCGCAGCGGGTTTCAGGACGAAGGCGAACTGATAGAGGATATAGCTTGCCGACAGCAGCACGGAGAGGCCTATCCAGCGGTGGTGGCGGTAGATGTGGTGATCGATATTGCGCGGGATCTCCAGCGGCCGGGTCGGCTTGCGCATGGAGATCCAGCGGTCCGCGTGCCGGTTGAGGAGCAGTGCCCGCTGCGGCGATACGATGAGTAGCAGGGCGTAGAGCAGGGTGAAGGCGCTGCCGATGATCAGCAGTAGTAGCGAGGCCTGCTCGAGGATGTCACTGACGATAGTCTGAATCATGCTTTCCAAGATAGCCTAAGCGGCGGGCTAAGGCTCGCGGATCCAGGTGTAGCTATCCACCGGCTGGATGTACAGGCCCCGGGCAAATTCAAGTTCCGGGTCGAAGCGGTTGTTACCGTTAAAGTCCTGGTAGTCCAGCCTGAGCTGGTAGCGGGCCAGGTCGGGCAGCTCGTCGTTGCTGCTGAGGAAACTTTCCGCGAAGCGCACGCGATAGACCAGCACTCGCTCATCGCTGTCGAAGTACCACCCGCCCTGCTCCTGAGGTGCCTCGGTGGTGGAGAACTCGCCCAGGTAGTTGCCGGGCGGCGGTTGCAATAGCTGCATCGGGTTGCTGTACTCCATCTCCATTACCGCATCCATTCCCCGGTTTACCACCAGTTTTCCCAGCTGCATCCCCAGGGAACTCTGCAGCGAACCGATGGTGTGGGCCACCCCGACGCGCTCCGCCGCGATGCGCAGTTCCCATATCTTGATGGTGGCGACGGCGATAAAGATGATGATCAGCACCGCCAGCACCGCTAGCTTGAACAGTTGGGCGTTCTGCTCATGCGCCGTGATCATGGTTAGTGTTTGGCCATACTAGTCATCTCCCACATCGGCAGGAAGATGCCGAGGGCGAGGATCAGCACCAGGATGCCGACCGCGACGATAAGGATGGGCTCGATGGCGGAGCTGATGTTCTTCAGTTCGTAGTCGACCTCGCGCTCATAGAAGTCGGCCACCTCATTGAGCATATCGTCCACCGAGCCGGTCTCCTCGCCCACGCTGAGCATCTGCAGTACCAGTGGGGTGAACATGTTGGTGGCCACCGCGGTGCGGGTCAGCGAGTCGCCCCGCTCGATGCCGTTGCGCATGCTGAGGATCTTCTCGGCCACATAGTCGTTGTCCACCGCCTGGGCGACCACGCCCAGTGCCTGGATCAGCGGCACACCGCTCTTGGTGGACATGGCGAAGGTACGGGCGAAGCGGGAGAGCAGGGCGCGGGTGATAATGCTGCCGACGACGGGGAAGCGCAGTTTCGCCTTATCCCACTTGTACTTGCCCTGCTCGGTCTTGATGTAGTTATTGAAGCCGAACACGACAAAGAGGAGCAGGCCAACGATAAAGGGCCAGTTGGCGACCGTAAAGTTGGAGAGGCCGATCAGCGCCTGGGTCTGCCACGGCAGCTCCATGTCCATCCCCTCGAAGACGCTGGCAAAGGCGGGGATAACGAAGACATTGACCACGCCGATGGCCAGGGTGATGGCGATGATGACAAAGCTCGGGTAGCGCAGCGCCGCCTTGATGCGGTTGCGGGTGTCGCGCTCCAGTTCAAGGTATTGCGACAGCTGCAGGAAGGCGTCCTCCAGCTTACCGGTGTTCTCCCCCACCCTGACCATGCTGATCATGATGGTGGAGAAGATCTCCCCCTGCTGCGCCATCGCCGAGGAGAGCTCGCGCCCCGCCTCCAGCTCCAGGGCGATGCGCTTGAGGGCCTCCGCCAGGATAACGTTGCGGGTGGTCTCCTGCAGGCCGTTGATGCCACGCAGGATCGGCACCCCCGCCTTATTCAGGGTGTACATCTGGCGGCAGAAGAGGATCAGGTCGTCGAGGGTGGGCTTGCTGCTGCCGAGCTTGGCCCTGAGCTCACCGAGGATGTCCCGCTTTGGCTTCGCCTCGACGATCTCCAGCGGGGTGATACCGCTGTTGAGCAGCTGCGAGGCGACTGCGTCGGCGGAGGGGGCCTCAATCTCCCCCTTGACCGCGTCGCCACGGCTGTTACGCGCCTTGTAGGCGTAGTTCGGCATCAGCTATCCCCCGCACCCTGTTGTTCGGCCTGGTAGGCAAAGTCCTCATCGTCGGTGGAGATGCGCAGCACCTCCTCCAGGCTGATGATGCCGTTTACCGCGTAGATCAGGGCGTTCTGCGTCAGGGTGCGGAAGTTGGGACTGGCCGAGGCCGCCCTGGCGAAGGCCTGCGAGTCGTTGGCGCGCAGCGCGTCGGCCATTGCCTCGTCCAGCTCCAGCAGCTCGAAGGCACCGATACGGCCGCGGTAGCCGGTGTTGTTGCAGTGGTGGCAGCCGGTGCCGTGCTTGAACTTCACCTTGTCGTGTTGCGTCGGCAGGATGTTTTTCAGCCACGCCCGCTCCTGCACCGTGGGCTCATAGTCGGTGATGCAGCTGTCGCAGATGCGCCGCACCAGGCGCTGCGCCACGATGCACTCCAGCGAGGTGGCCACCATATAGCCGGGGATCCCCATGTCCATCAGGCGGATGGCGGTGGAGACCGCATCGTTGGTGTGCAGGGTGGAGAGCACCAGGTGGCCGGTGATGGAGGCGCGCAGGGCGATCTCCGCCGTCTCCTGGTCGCGGATCTCGCCCACCAGTACCACGTCCGGGTCCTGGCGCAGGGCGGTGCGTAGCACGTTGGCGAAGGTGAGGCCGATCTTGGTGTTGACCTGCACCTGATTGACGCGCGGCAGACGGTATTCCACCGGGTCCTCGACGGTGATGATCTTCTTCTCCGGCTCGTTCAGCTCGTTGAGCGCGCCGTAGAGGGTGGTGGTCTTACCGCTACCGGTGGGACCGGTGACCAGCACCATGCCGTGGGGCTTGTGGATATTGCGACGAAAGCGCTCCAGCAGCCGTTCCGGCATGCCGGTGGCGTTAAGGTCGAGGTTGCCGCCGCTCTGGTCGAGCAGGCGCATTACCACCGACTCGCCGTACTGGATCGGCATGGTAGAGACACGCACGTCGATCGGCTTGTCCTTGATACGGATGTTGAAGCGGCCGTCCTGCGGCAGGCGGCGCTCGGAGATGTCGAGGCCCGACATCAGCTTGAGGCGCGATACCAGCGCCCCGGCGATGCGCTTTTCCTTCATCTCCTGTTCGTTGAGCACGCCGTTGATGCGCTGGCGGATGCGCAGCACGTGTTCGTCCGGCTCGATATGGATATCGGAGGTACCCACCTGCAGCGCGTCCTCGAAGATCGACTGCAGCAGCTTCACCACCGGCGCCTCGCTGACGTCACTGGCCTGCAGCAGCTCGTCAATGTCGAAATCGGTCTCGCCCAGCTCCTCGTTCAGCTCCTCGGCCAGGTTGGATATCTGGTCGGTCTTGCGGTAGACGCCGTCGATGGCCTGCAGCAGGTCCGCCTCGCGCACCACCGCCTGGCGGATCGGGCGTTTGAGGATCTTCGCCAGTTCGTCGTAGCCGAAGATGTCGGTAGGATCGGCCATGCCGATGAGGATGCCGTCCTGGCTCTCGTTGAGGGCGATGGCGCGATAGCGCCGTGCCGTCGCCTCGGGCACCAGGCGCACGGTCTCGGGTTTGTACTTGTAGTGTTTGAGGTCGATGTAGGGGATCTGCAGCTGGCGCGAGAGGAACTCCAGCAGCTGGTCTTCGGCGATGAAACCCAGTTCGATGAGGCTGCGGCCCAGCTTGTGGCCGCTCTTCTTCTGCGCGGCCAGCGCCTCCATCAGCTGGTTTTCCGAGATGATCTTGTGTTCGACCAGCAGGTCGCCGATGCGAATCTTTTTCCTTGGGTTCATGTTCCCCTCATAGGTGCCGTTTATTCTTTATATCTACTGCATAGTAAGGTCGGCAGTCGGCCGTAAAAGCTTGAAGATTAGTCCATTGCGCCTCTTAGTTGCCGCAGCCACACCCCGGTTTGTTGCTGTTGAGGCTGAGGGTCCCTACCAGCTGCGCCACCTCGGTCATCTCGTGGCGCTTGAGGTAGTCGGCGATCCCCTGGTTGACCTTGTTGCAGACCAGCGGGTCGTAGAACAGCGAGGTGCCGATGCCGACGGCGCTGGCACCGGCGATGATGAACTCGATGGCGTCCTCGGCGGTGGTAATACCGCCCTGGCCGATGATCGGCACGCCGTGGTCACGGGCCACCTGGTAGACCTGATGGGTCTTCAGCAGTGCCACCGGCTTGATCGCCGGGCCGGAGAGGCCGCCCTGGTTGTTGCCGAGGATGGGGGAGCGGCTCTCGATGTCGATGGCCATCCCCATCAGGGTGTTGATCACGGCGAAGGCGTCGGTGCCGGCCTCGATACAGCGGCGCGCGTTGTCGGCGATATCGGTCTGATTGGGGGAGAGCTTGGTGATCAGCGGTTTGCTGGTGACGGCGCGTACCGCCTCCACTACGCGGGCCGACATCTCCGGGTCGTTACCGAAGGCGACGCCCCCCTCCTTCACATTGGGGCAGGAGATGTTGAGCTCGATGGCATCGACCGGGGAGTCCTCGAACATCCTGGCCACGCCGATGTAGTCCTCGATGGTGGAGCCGGCGATATTGGCGATGAAGCGGGTCTCCTCGAAATCGAGCTTGGGCAGGATCTCGTTAATTACGTACTCGGCCCCCGGGTTCTGCAGGCCGATGGCGTTGAGCATCCCCATCGGGGTCTCGTAGACCCGGTGCGGCTGGTTGCCCAGGCGCGGCTCGAGGGTGGTGCCCTTGAGGCAGACGGCGCCCACGTCGCGGTTGGAAAAGCCCTTTACCCGGGTATACTCTTCGCCGAAACCGACACAGCCGGAAAGCAGTACCAACGGGGTATCAAACCGCATGCCACAGAAATCGACGGCCAGCATGGCCTTGTCTGCCTTGTTCATCGCCTCACCTGATGCAGTGGAGAAAATGGGAATTCTACATGATTCATCCGGGTTATACCTCAGCTACAGCGGGGAGGTATAGCGGTGCTGCATGTCGTGCTCTACCAGCCGGAGATCCCGCCCAATACCGGCAACATTATCCGCCTTTGCGCCAATACCGGTTTTGCCCTCCACCTCATCGAACCGTTGGGGTTCGAGCTGGACGACAAACGGTTGCGCCGCGCCGGGCTCGACTACCACGAGTTTGCCGAGCTCAAGGTCTACCCGTCGTTGGATGAGTTCGTGGCGAAGCAACAGCCGGGAACCATCTACGCCTGTACCACCCGGGGCAAGCGTTTCCACAGCGAGGTAGAGTACCGGCCGGGTGATGCCCTGCTGTTCGGCCCCGAGACGCGCGGCCTGCCGCAGGCGATGCTCGATGGAATGGAGGCGGGGCAGCTGCTGCGGCTGCCGATGCAGCCCGAAAGCCGTAGTTTGAATCTCTCCAATGCCGCCGCGGTGTTCGTCTACGAGGCGTGGCGGCAGCTGGGGTTTGAGGGGGCCCGATAGTAAAGCATCAACCGTTCTCTGCCTTCTGCTCGCGCTGCAACAACGCCTCCACCGCCCGCTGTGCGGTCTCCCCCTCGTAGAGGACGCGGTAGACCTGCTCGCTGATCGGCATCTCCACCCCCATCTCCCGTGAGAGCTTGAATACCTCGGGGGCGCTTTTCACCCCCTCCACCGCCTGGCCGATGGCGGCGATCGCCTCATCGAGGCTGCTGCCGCGGCCCAGGGCGAGGCCGACGCGGCGGTTACGCGACTGGTCGTCGGTGCAGGTGAGCACCAGGTCGCCCAGTCCCGCCAGCCCCATGAAGGTCTCCGCCGCGCCGCCCAACTCTACGCCCAGGCGCATCATCTCGCTCAGGCCGCGGGTGATAAGGGCGGCGCGGCTGTTGGCGCCGAAGCCAAGACCGTCGGCGATACCGGCGGCGATGGCGAGCACGTTCTTGCAGGCACCACCTATCTCGACGCCGATAACGTCACGGCTGCTGTAAGCGCGGAAGCTGCCGCCGTGCAGGCAGCAGGCGTAGAGTTCGGTGGCACCGCTGCTACCGGCCACGGTGACCGCGGTGGGCAGGCCGTTGGCCACTTCGGCGGCGAAGGTGGGGCCGGAGATCACGGCACACGATTGCCCCTCGCCCAGTTCCTCGGCCACCACCTGGTGTAGCAGCTTGCGGCTGCCCGGCTCCAGCCCCTTGGTGGCCCAGCCCAGGTGGCAGCCCGGCTTGAGCTGTGGGGCAATGGTCCTGAGGGTGTCACGAAAGGCGTGGCTGGGCACTGCCAGCAGCACGTGATCAGCCAGCCGTAGCGTCGCGGTGAGGTCGGCTGCCGGTGTCAGCAGCTCGGGGAAGGGGCTCTCAGGCAGGTAGCGGCTGTTGCAGCGCTCTACCTCCATCTGTGCCATCGCTTCGCTGTCACGGCCCCACAACAGGGTGGTGGTGCCGTTGCGCGCCAGCTGGATGGCCAGCGCGGTGCCCCAGGAGCCGGCACCGAGGACGGCGATGCGCTGATCGCAGGAGTGGCCCATGACTCCGGCCTAGTGGACCGGCTGCTCCTCGTCCTCTGTTGCCGTTTGCTGCTGTTGCAGGTGCTGGGCGTAGAGGGCGTCGAAGTTGATCGGGGCGAGCAGCAGTTGCGGGAAGCTGCCCTTGTTGACCAGGTCTGAGATGACCTCGCGGGCGTAGGGGAACAGCACGTTGGGGCAGTAGCTGTGGATCATGCCGCCCAGCTCCTGCTCACCGAAGCCGCTGATGGCGAAGATGCCGGCCTGCTGAGCCTCGGCCAGGTAGGCGGTCTTGTCGCCGACCTTGGTAGTGACCGTCACGGTCACTACCACCTCATACAGACCCTCTTGCAGCAGGGTGCTGGCGGTATTGAGGTCGACGTTGACGTCGGGCTTCCACTCCTCGATGAAGATGGCGGGGGAGTTGGGGGTCTCGAAGGAGATGTCCTTGGTGTAGATACGCTGCAGGGCAAACTGCTGCCCGCTCTGTTCTTGGTTGTTCTCAGACATGATGATTCCTGTGTGTTTAGCGCTGGGCTAAGGATGATTTTATTGTAAACGTTGCCGGGTCCAGGCCAGCAGTTGCTGCAGGTCCAATGCCCCGGCAATTCTATCCACCTCGCGCCCCTCCTTGAACAGGGCCAGGGTGGGGATACTGCGAATGTTGTACTGCGCCGCCAGGGCCTGCTCTACCTCGGTGTTGACCTTGGCCAGTCGTACCTGCGGCTGCAGTTGTGCGGCGGCCTGCACGAAGACCGGTGCCATCATCTTACAGGGGCCGCACCAGGGTGCCCAGAAGTCGACCAGTACCGGGATGTCGTTACGCTGAATATGGGTGGCGAAGTTGCCCTGCCCCAGTTCTACCGGATGGCCATCGAACAGTGGCTGCTTGCAGCGGCCGCAACGCCCGCCGTCACCCAGCTTCTCCACCGGCAGGCGGTTGACGCCGTGGCAGTGGGGGCAGACAAGGTGTAGCGGGCTGCTCATGTGGCTGATGGGGTGGTGTGGCGATCAGGCGAGGCCGAGTTTTTCGTCCAGTTCGCCCAGTACGTCGAGTTCGGCCATGTCGTCGAAGCCGCCGACGTGGAAGTCGTCGATGAAGATCTGCGGTACCGAGGTGCTGCCGTTGGAGATGGCCAGCATCTCTTCACGCTTCTCGGGGTTGCTGTCGATGCGGATATCGGTGTATTCGACCTGCTTCTTGTCGAGCAGGGCGCGGGCGCGGATGCAGTAGGGGCAATGCTCTGTGGTGTAGAGTGTGACGTTTGGCATGTTTTTATGTCCTGGTTATGGGTGCCGCAAGCAAACGTACCGAAGCGTATGTCCTGCCTTAGGCGCCTTTACGTTTTTTTCCTTTGGCCTGCTTCTTATTCTTCTGTAGTGGCAGACCGGCGTTTTGCCAGGCCATGACTCCGCCTTTGAGGTTATAGACCGTCTCAAACCCCTCTTTGCGCAGTTGGCCACAGGCTACAGCCGAGCGGTGTCCGCTACGGCAGCTTACTATGATCGACTTTTCACGCAAATTTTCAAGTTCACCCAGGCGTTCTTTTAGCTTGCCCAGCGGGATATGGACGGAATCGAGGATGTGGCCGTCGGCGAACTCCTTCTCCTCGCGCACGTCCAGCATTACCGCGTCCTCGTGGTTGTAGACGCGCACCGCATCGCTGGGTTCCAGCTGCTTGTAGCCGCGCAGGCGGCTGCCCAGGGTGTTGCCCGCCAGCATGGCGAGGATGATGGCCAGGGCGGCGAAAAGATCCCAGTGGTTGGTGGCGAATTCGAGAAGTTGTGACATGTATTGGTCGCGTGCTAGGGGGAGGATGGGCCGCGGCAACGCCGCGACCGGAAAATTTTAGTCCATGGAGCAGAAGACGTTGCGCATCATACCGATGAGCTGCAGGGTGCGGCTGTCCACCACTTTATAGAAGACGCGGTTGGCATCCTTGCGTGAGGAGAGGATCCCCTTGTCGCGCAGGATGGCGAGGTGCTGCGAGATGTTGCTCTGCGAGGTACCGACGCGCTCGACAATACCCTGTACACTCACCTCTTGATCGCCGAGGGTGCAGAGGATCTTCAGGCGAAGCGGATGGGACATCGCCTTGAGTGAGCGGGAAGCGCGCTCAATGTCCTCGTCTCTGCTGATCAGATTGAGAGTCTCTTGTTCTACCATTTCTTGTTCCAGTGAATTGGGTGCATAACAGGGCGGTACCGCGGGTAGTGCTGCGGGCGGTGCTGCCAATATCAGCAAAACATTATACAATAATCACCCGTTTGAAAAGAGCTTATTCGAATAAGGTAAATTTTGAATAAGGTTAACTAGCCGCCATCATGGTAATGCCATGGCGGAAAAATTAGACTGTCACATCGCAAATACTGGACTGGTTCATACTTTATGCCCTCTGCTGAGCGACACCTCCCCCTCGTCCTGACCATCATGGACGGCTGGGGTTACTCCGAGAAGACTGACTCCAACGCCATCTACAGCGCCAATACCCCGGTATGGGACAAGCTCTGGAGTGAGCGCCCGCATACCCTGGTGAAGTGTTCCGGTGCGGAGGTTGGCCTTCCCGGTGGGCAGATGGGCAACTCCGAGGTGGGGCACCTCAACCTCGGTGCGGGGCGCGTGGTCTACCAGGAATTCACCCGCGTCAGCCGCGCCATCAAGACCGGCTCCTTCTTCACCAATGCCACCCTGGTCGAGGCGGTAGAGAAGGCGAAGGAGACGGACAAGGCGGTGCACATCCTCGGCCTGCTCTCCCCCGGCGGGGTGCACAGTCACGAGGAGCACATCCACGCCATGGCCAGGCTGGCAGTGGAGCGCGGGGTAGAGCGGGTCTATCTTCACGCCTTCCTCGATGGCCGCGATACCCCGCCGAAGAGTGCTACGGAATCAATAGAAGCGATGCAGGCGGTGTTCGACGAGCTGGGTTGCGGGCGCATCGTCTCCATCATCGGCCGCTATTACGCCATGGACCGTGACCACCGCTGGCCGCGTATCCAGGCCTCCTACGACCTGATCACCGGCTGCAGGACCGAGTTCGTCGCCCCCGATGCGATGAGCGCACTGCAGATGGCCTACGAGCGTGGCGAGACCGACGAGTTCGTGCAGGCCACCTCGATCCAGCCCGAGGGGACGGAAAAGGCCTGCCTGCAGGACGGCGATGTGGTGGTCTTCATGAACTACCGTTCGGACCGGGCACGCCAGATCACCCGCCCCTTTATCGAGCCCGATTTCGACGCCTTCGAGCGCGTCAACAAGCCTAAGCTGGGGATGTTCGTCAGCCTTACCGAGTACAGCGCCGACTACACCATTCCCGTCGCCTTCCCGCCCGAGCGGCTGGTCAACGTCTTCGGCGAGTACATCTCCAACTTCGGCATGCGCCAGCTGCGTATCGCCGAGACAGAGAAGTATGCCCACGTCACCTTCTTCTTCAACGGCGGGCGCGAGGAGCCCTTCGAGTGGGAGGAGCGCATCCTCGTCCCCTCCCCCCAGGTCGCCACCTACGACTGCCAGCCGGAGATGAACGCCCCGGCGCTGACCGAGCAGCTGGTCGAGGCGATAGAGAGCGGTACCTACGACGTCATCATCTGTAACTTCGCCAACCCCGATATGGTGGGACACACCGGCAACTTCGATGCGACGGTACAGGCCATCGAGGCGCTCGATAAGTGCCTGGGGCGGGTCGTCGAGGCGGTGGAGAAGATGGACGGCGAGCTGTTGATCACCGCCGACCACGGCAACGCCGAGCAGATGCGCGGCGAGGACACCGGCCAGGCCCACACCGCCCACACCTCCAACCCGGTACCCTTCATCTACGTCGGCAAGCAACAGCTGGAGATGGCCGAGTCGGGCACCCTCGCCGATGTCGCCCCCACCATGCTGTTCCTGCTGGGGCTGGAGAAGCCGGTGGAGATGAACGGCCATACCCTGGTGGACTATCCCGCAGGGGATGAGGAGTAAGCGGTGAGCCGGGCGTTGCGCCGATTGCGGTACGCCCTGATCCCCCTGTTGCTATGCCTCAGCGCCCCGCTGCTGGCGCAGAAGAGTGTGCAGCAGCGCCAGGCCGAGCTGGAGCAGTTGCGCCAGCGTATCGCGGCGTTGCAGGACGAACTCAATGTGGAGCGTGGCCGTTACGACACCCTGCTCGGTGACCTGCGCAAGGTGGAGCAGCGCATCGGCCGTACCTCCGCCGCCATCAAGAAGCTGAAAAAGCAGCTGCGCGAGCAGGAGAGCAAACTGGACGAACTGCAGCAGCGCCGTAAGGAACTGCAGGCCTCCATTGTCGAACAGCGTCGCCACCTGGCGGGCCAGATCCGCGCCTCCTACGCCATGGGTCGCCAGGAGTACTTCAAGATCCTCTTCAATCAGGAGGACCCCTCCGCCGTCGGCCGTACCCTCACCTACTACGACTACCTGAACCGCGCCCGCAGCGAGCGTATCGCCACCCTCAACACCACGGTCGAGGAGCTCGAGCAGGTACGCATCGAGCTGGATCGCGAGACCAGCCGCCTGCGCCAGCTGCGCGAGGAGCGCGAACAGGAGAGGCGCAGCCTGGAGGGCTCACGCAAGGAGCGCGAGGGCGTGGTAACCAAACTGAAGCAAGAGATCCAGGGCAAGGACCAGCAGCTCAACGGCCTGCTGGCCGACGAGCGTGAACTTCGCTCGCTGTTGCGTGCTCTAACCGAGGTGCTGGACGATATCCCCGCCGCGCCCGGCGACCACAAACCCTTCGCCACCCTTAAGGGCAAGCTGAAGTGGCCGACCCGCGGCCAGCGCCTCGTCGCCTACGGTGCACCGCGCAAGGTGGGCAAGCTGCGCTGGAACGGGGTGGTGATCGCGGGCAAGGAGGGCCAGGACGTGCGTGCCGTCTCCCACGGCCGCGTCGCCTTCGCCGACTGGCTGCGCGGTTACGGCCTGCTGCTGATCATCGACCACGGCGACGGCTACATGAGTCTCTACGGTCACAACCAGAGCCTCTACCGTGAGGTGGGCGACTGGGTGGAGAAGGGCGACACCATCGCCGCACTGGGTAATAGCGGCGGCCTTGACCGTAGCGCACTCTACTTCGAGATCCGCAAGGACGGTAAGCCCACCGATCCGATCCGCTGGTGTCGCCGCTAACGGCACGGGGTTTTGGGAATTCTGGCGTTTAGCGTACTATCGCGGTAAGCGACAGGCAGACAAATATAAATGGGGCATGGGCCACTAACGGACGGCGCCACCGCCCCGGGAGCAATTATGAAATCATCACTAGGCTACTCACTGGTTCTCGGCACCGGCATCGTGATCGGCACCACCCTCAGTATCGGCACCACCGTGCTTGCCGAGCGGGAGGCGATCGACCACACCCGGGTGACCCTGCCGCTGGACGACCTGCGCACCTTCAGCGAGGTGTTTGGCAAGGTCAAGCAGGACTACGTGGAGGACGTGGAGGACTCCAAGCTGCTGGAGGGGGCGATTCGCGGCATGCTCGCAGGCCTCGACCCCCACTCCGCCTACCTCAACCGTGAGGAGTTCAAGGAACTGCAGGTGGGCACCACCGGGCAGTTTGGCGGCCTTGGCATCGAGGTGACCATGGAGGACGGCTTCGTCAAGGTGGTGACACCCATCGACGACACCCCGGCACAGCGAGCCGGGATGCAGGCCGGCGACCTCATCATCCGCCTCGACGACACCCCGGTGAAGGGGTTGAGCCTTAACGACGCGGTCAAGCTGATGCGTGGCAAGCCGGGCACCGACATCGTGCTCACCGTGGTGCGCGAGGGTGAGAGCGCACCGCTCACCATCACCATTACCCGCGACATCATTAAGGTGAAGAGCGTCAAGTCGCGCACCCTGGAGCCCGGTTTCGGCTACCTGCGCATCACCAGCTTCCAGACCAAGACCGGCGACCAGGTACGCAAGGCGGTTGCCGAGTTGAGAAAGGAGCAGTCGCTGAAGGGGCTGGTGCTGGACCTGCGCAACAACCCCGGTGGCGTACTGGGCGCGGCGGTCTCCGTCTCTGACACCTTCCTGGAGAAGGGGCTGATCGTCTACACCGAGGGGCGTGCCGAGGATGCGGAACTGAAGTTCAAGGCCAGCCCGGGCGATCTGCTCAAGGGGGCACCGATGATTGTGCTGGTCAACGAGGGCTCGGCCTCCGCCTCGGAGATCGTCGCCGGCGCGCTGCAGGACCACAAACGCGCGGTGATCATGGGCAGCACCACCTTCGGCAAGGGCTCGGTGCAGACCATCTTCCCCATGAGTAACCAGAGTGCGGTGAAGATCACCACCGCCCGTTACTACACCCCCTCCGGGCGCTCCATCCAGGCCGAGGGTATCGTGCCCGACATCAAGGTCGACCCGGTTAAGGTTGAGGCCGTGGCGCGCAACGGGAACCACGTAAAGGAGGCCGACCTGACCGGCCACCTGGAAAACGGCAACGGCAGCAAGCCCGATAAGGCGGAAAAGAAGGATCAGGAGCAGGAGTCGCTGGCCAGCAAGGACTACGCCCTCAACGAGGCGCTGAACCTGCTCAAGGGCCTCACCATCCTGCAGTCCGGCTCAGCGGACTAAGGGGTGCCGCGGTTGCGACACCTGTTGCCGGCGCTGTTGCTGCTGGCACTACCCCTGCTATCGGCCCAGGCCTACGAGGGAGTGGATGGGGCTGATGAGGCCGCGCAGCCGCCCGCCTTCCCCCCGCTGACGGCAATCATCATCGACGACCTGGGCGATCGCCTGGCGCAGGGGCTGCGTGCCATCGACCTGCCCGGCAACATCACCTACGCCATCCTGCCACAGACCCCCTACAGCACCCGCTTTGCCAGGCTGGCCCACAGCCGCGGTAAGGAGGTGATGCTGCACCAGCCGATGCAGGCCATCGGCGGCAAGGCCATCGGCCCGGGTGGTCTCACCCTGCACATGACCCGCAAGGCCTTCACCCG
The DNA here is from genome assembly GCA_050298555.1 of Thiohalomonadaceae bacterium. Lineage (GTDB taxonomy): Bacteria > Pseudomonadota > Gammaproteobacteria > Thiohalomonadales > Thiohalomonadaceae > JAPHSX01. The sequence goes on along the minus strand of JBNKUL010000007.1, from coordinate 20,181 downwards.
CACCCTGCGCGCCAACCTCCTCTCGGTGCCCTATGCCCGCGGCGTCAACAACCATATGGGCAGCCTGCTCACCCGCCACCCGGGCCAGATGGCCTGGCTGATGGCCGAGCTGCAGCGGCGTGAACTCTATTTTATCGACAGCAAGACCACCAACCAGAGCGTGGCGCAAAAGGTCGCGATGGAGCAGGAGCTGCCCAACCTGCGGCGCAACATCTTCCTCGATCACGACCGCACCGAGGCCTCGGTGCGCCGCCAGTTTCTCCACTTCGTCGCCCAGGCCCGGGCGGTGGGCAGTTCGGTGGCGATAGGCCACCCCTATCCCGAGACCCTGCTGGTACTGGAAGAGATGTTGCCTATGCTGGAGGAGCAGGGCATCCAGCTGCTGCCGGTATCGGCCCTGATTACAGAACGCAATAAGCGGAGAGAAAGACTATGGCAAGCGTCCTTGTCCCCCTCGCCCACGGGTGTGAAGAGCTCGAAGCAGTAACCATTATCGACGTGCTGGTGCGCGCCGGAGTCGAGGTGACCAGCGCCGGCCTGGAGCCGGGGCCGGTCAAGGCGTCGCGCGGCGTGGTGATCACCCCCGACACCACCCTCGACGAGGCACTGCAGCGCGACTACGATATGGTGGTGCTGCCCGGCGGTCTGCCCGGCGCCGACCATCTGAACAACGACCCGCGCATCCAGGCACTGATCAAGAAGATGGCCAGCGAGGGGCGCTATACCGCCGCCATCTGTGCCGCGCCCAAGGTGCTGGTAACGGCCGGTGTCCTGAGCGGCAAACAGGGAACGAGCTACCCCGGTTCGCTCAATGGTCTGGACCTCTCAGCCGTGGAGTACCGGGAAGAGGCGGTGGTGCAGGACGGCAAGGTGATCACCTCGCGCGGCCCCGGCACCGCCATGGACTTTGCCCTTACCCTGATCGAAAACCTGGTGGGCAGGGCGAAGCGTGATGAGGTGGCGGCGGGCCTGCTCTACCGCTGATCGCTGGCGGTTACCGTAGGCTGGGCAGCCATGCCCAGCCTACCTCCGGAGTTCGGCCCGAGGGCGGGCCTCCTACGCTGTAGGAGCGGCGCCCTCGCCGCGAAGACCCATCAGCCCCTTCTCCAGGGTCGGATATTTCAGCTCAATCCCCAGCTCCTGAATCAGCTTGCGGTTATCCAGTCTGCGCGACTCGGTGAGGTAGGAGAGCATCGCCGGAGAGAGCTGCGCCTTCGCCTCCTCCATGGTGACGGCAGGTGGGCGCGGCAGCCCCAGTGCATCGGCAACGGCATTGAAGTAGCCGGTCATGGTGCCGGGATGGCCGTCGCTGACGTTATAGACCTCGCTGCCGCTCCCCTGCCCCGCTACCGCCAGCGCGACCTGCACCAGGTCGTCGATATGGATACGGTTGGTGTAGCCGCACTCCTCCTCGCGCAGGGTCGGTGTCCCCTGTTGCAGCCGTTTGATGGGCAGCTTGCCGGGGCCGTAGATGCCGCCGACGCGCAGGATGGTGAGGGGAACGGCGTTGGCCGCGCACCACTGCAGCACTGCCTGTTCCGCATCCACCCGGCGTTTGGCGCGATCCGCCTGGGGTCTGAGCGGGCTCTCTTCGCTCACCCACTCCCCCGCAGTGTCGCCGTAGACGCCGCTGGTGCTGAGGTAGACGACCTGCCGCGGCGGGGCATGGCTGTCGAGTGCGGCGACAAGGTTGTGCATGCGCGGGTCGTTCTGCCCGGAGGCGGGCGGCGGGGCAAAGTAGTAGAGGGTGGCGCCGGTAACGGGCAGTCCGTGCAGGCTGTCGCCGTCATCCAGGTCGCCATAGGTGATTTCTATCCCGGCTGCTTGAAGTTTGCTGCCGCTGGCCGCAGATCGTGCCAGCGCGGCAACGGATCGGTTATGCTTGCGCCACATTTGTGCAACGAGGCTGCCTACATAGCCACACCCGATGATGAATATCTCGGCCACTGGTTTGTCTCCGCCCGGTAGTTGGTGGATAATTCAGACTCTTTTGCTTGGTAATCATATAGATATCTTTAGATCAGAGGAAGGTTGATGAGTTTTACAGTGCGTGTAATGCCCAGCGGGCGCGAGTTTACAGTCGAAAGCGACGAGACCATTCTGGACGGTGCGCTGCGCAACGGCCTGGCCTTCCCCTACGCCTGCCGTGGTGGCGCCTGCGGTGCCTGCAAGGCGAAGCTGCTCGACGGTGAGGTCCGCTACGACGACGAGCCCATGGCCCTCAGCGATGAGGAGCGTAGCGTCAACCTCTCCCTGCTCTGCGTGGCCAAGGCGGCCAGCGACCTGAGTGTGGAGATCAAGGAGGTGGGTGCCGTGGAGGAGATCCCGGTGAAGACCCTGCCGACCAAGGTCGCCAGCATGGAGCGCCTGAAGGACGACGTGATCAGCCTGCATCTGGCACTGCCCGCCTCGGAGCGCCTGCAGTACCTGGCCGGCCAGTATGTGGAGTTTATCCTCGCAGACGGCCGCCGCCGCGCCTTCTCCATCGCCAATGCCCCCCACGATGACGAGACCCTGGAGTTCCACATCCGTCACATCGAGGGCGGAGAGTTCACCACCCACGTCTTCGACGAAATGGGCGAGGGGGATATCCTGCGTATCGAGGGGCCGCTGGGCACCTTCTTCCTGCGCGAGGACTCCGAGCGTCCCGTTATCATGCTCGCCACCGGTACCGGCTTCGGGCCGCTGAAGGGGATCATCGAGCACGCCATCGCCGAGCACAGCCACCGCCCGATCACCCTCTACTGGGGCGCTCGTACCGAAGATGGCCTCTACATGAACGAACTTGCAGAGAAATGGGCGAAAGAGAACGCGAACATCGACTATCGTCCGGTTCTTTCCCAGCCCGGCGAGGGCTGGAACGGCCGTACCGGCTACGTGCAGGATGCGGTACTCGCCGACTTTGACGACCTCAGCGAGTACGAGGTCTACGCCTGCGGCCACCCGCAGATGGTATACGGCGCCAAGGAGGCCCTGGTCGCCAGGGGGCTGGACGCCGACCACTGCTACTCCGACGCCTTCGAGTGGGCCAAGGACTAACAGCAAGCGGGATGGAAAATAAAAAGGCCGGTCAATGACCGGCCTTTTTTTATCTCTATTCCCTCCCCCTAAAAGGGGGAGGGCTAGGGTGGGGGTAAAAGCAAGCACTACACCCCCTTCCCAACCTTCCCCCTATCAGGGGGAAGGAGTAATTAAGAGTTGTTGTGCTGGTGGAAGCTGTCGCCATCGTGCGGGATGACGACCGGCACGCAATCGCTGCTGGCCGCCAGCTCCAGCCCCTTGCGATAGCACTCGGCGGCCTCCTCCCTCTCGCCCAGCTGGTTCAGCAGCTGCCCCAGTTCGCAGTAGCTCTCGGGGCGCGGGTCGAAGCCGATGCTCGCCTCCAGGTAGCTACGCCCCTTACCCCACAGTTTGTTGTGGAAGGCGATGCGCGCCAGGGTCAGCAGTAGCCCCGGGTGCTGGCTGTACTCCTTGAGCCACTTCTCCGCCGTGTTGAGCTGTTGTGAGGGCTCCTCCCCCTTTACCCGACCGTAGAGGCGTATCAGCGTCGCGTCCCACTTCTTGCTGAGGTAGCCGCGCAGCTGCTTCTCCGCCTCTCCCCCTGCACCGAGCCTATTGAGCTGGTAGGCGTAGTCGTGAAGCAGCTCGGGCGTCTGCTGCTGTGACCTGGGCATGGCGTCCCAGCACTGCTGCAGGGTGTCGACTCCCTGCCCGGCCTGTCGTAGTCGCTGCTGTTGCACCCGATGAGTGAGGGCGGCGCCCTGCTCCTTGTCGATAACGTGGTGGCGTGTCAGTTCTGGGATGAGTTCGTATAGATCATCCCAACTTTCAAGACGTTCATATATTTTTCGCAGCAGATGCAGCACATAGGCGTGTTTGGGGGCGATGCTGCGAAGGTGGCGCAGGGTTGCGAGCGCCTGCTCCGCCTGGTTGGAGCTGAGCTGTACCTCCGCCTGGGTCAGGCCGACGGCGAGCTCTGCGTCGGGCATGCTCTGGAAGGCCTGTGAGAGGTACTGGTCGCGGCGGTCATCGGCACCCTGCTTCTGTGCGGCGCGTGCCGCCCCGAGGTAGTTGAGCAGCGGGGTGTTGCTGTTGCCGGCGGTACGGATGAGAAAGCGCTCGGCGCGGGGCCAGTCGCCCTCGGCCAGGGCGAGCAGGCCGCGGTTGGTGGCCAGTTGGGCGCGCAGGGCACGGCGCCGTTTACGCCAGACGCCGAGGCGGAAGGGGACGTTAAAAGTACCGAATAGCAGGCGCATCACCAGGTAGAAGAGGGTGAAGGCGATGGCGGCGGCGATGAGGAAGAGGCTGAGGCTGCTCTCCACCGACCAGCCGCGGTAGCTCATCAGCACGTAACCCGGGTCGTGCTGCGCCAGCATGGTCAGGCCGGCGGCGGCGATGACCGCCAGCAGAACGGCGAAGAGCAGCTTCATGGCCTGCCCTCCTCCGCTGCGGCTTCGGCCGGTGCTGCCGGGGCCGGTTCGGCTGCCGTTACAGGTTCGGGTTCGACAGCCACCTCGGCGGCCGACTCGGGCAGTGTTTCACTCATCGGTTCGGGGGCCGCTACGGACTCCATCTCAGGCTCCGCCTGGGGGAGTAGCTCTACCGCGTGCAGCAGCTGGCGTAGCGGCTGCAGTGAGGGGAGCGACGGGTCGATGTCGATGGCGGTCAGCTCCCGTAGCGCATTGGTGGCGGCGATTACCCCGCCGTCAGAGAGATCGAAGTAGCGCTGCAGCCAGCCCTCTGCCTCCTGCAGGCTGTTGCGGTAGAGCCCCTGCTCTCTGCCCATCGCGGCGAGGCGCGCGGTCTCCAGCTTGAGGCGCAGTTGCCCCTGTACCAGGTAGCGCTGCTCCGAGTCCATCAGCGGGGGCTGTACCTCGTCGCTGCGGCGGATGGTGACCAGCGAGCGGATGTCGTGCCACACCAGCTGTCCCCAGTAGCGGGCGCGTTCCTGCCACTCGGCACCCTCGGCGGGGGCTGCCGGGGCGGGCTCGTTAGAGGGGGTGCGCGCTGCCTGCACGGCAAAGGGGAGCGTGTCGACGGTGGCGATCAGCTCGCCCAGTCTGGCGGTGATGCGGGGAAGCGTCTCCTGTTCAATCGCCGATAATATCTGGATATTCTGCTCGATCTTGCCGATAACGGCAGCGAACTCACCATTAGTGTGGCTGATCAGTTGTTCGCGCGCCTGGGACAGTGCGGTGATGGCGGTGGGGATATCATGGCTGAGCTGCAGGCGGTGTTCGGCGAGGCGCAGCAGGTAGTCGACCTCGGCCAGGCTCCAGTCGTGCTGTTGCAGCGAGAGCTTGCTGCTCAGCTCGGGCAGCGAGTTCTCCAGCGCCTGCAGGCGCTGCTCGGTCTCGTCGTGGCGGTGTTCGGCGAGCTGTTCGATACGCGCCAGCTGTACCCGCTCCTTCTCCTCTACCACCGTCAGCAGCCGCTCGATGCTCTGCTTCAGGGCCTGACGGTCCTTCTGGGCGACCAGGTGCTGTTGCCACAGGTAGTAGCTGCCGCCAGCGGCACCCAGGGCGATGACCATGGCGAGAAAGGCACCGCTGCTGCCGGAGGACTGCTTGCTGCCCTTATTTGTTCTTTGGGGCTTGTGGGCGGGCTGGCTGGGCGCCGCCTCCTTCTGTTCACTCATTGTTGTTGTTCCGTTTTGGTTGAGGGGCGCTGCTGCGCCCAGCCCAGTAGGGTGTCGAGGATCGCCTCATCGGCGGCACGGGGGCTGAGCAGGCACTCCGCCTGAAAGCCCAGTTGCCGCGCCTGTGTCACCGTGCGCTCGCTGACCAGCAGCAGCGGCGTGGTGAACAGCCGTGGTCGCTGCGCCGGCGGCGTCATGGCCACCAGGTTATCGAGTCCGGCACCGCTGGTGATGAGGATAATATCAGCTTTGGCCAGGCGCTCGTCATCCGCCGCCAGGGCGGCAGGACAGTCGCGCCGGTAGACCTCGGCGTAGTCGACCTCGGCGCCGCGTTGGCACAGGGTCTCGGCCAATAGCTCGCGACCGCCGTTGCCGCGGAAGATCACCACCCGTCGGCCATCGAGCTGTTGCAGTGGCGGCAGGGCCAGCAGTCCCTCCGAGTCGAAGCGCTCTGTGGGCACCAGGTCGGGCTGGCGGCCGGTACGCTCCGCCAGGGCGCGGGCACTGCCCTGGCCGACGGCGGCCAGCTGCAGCTGCGGCGGCAGGCCACCGCGGCGTTCGACGGCGTCGATGCCGTAGCGCACCGCATTGGGGCTGATAAAGATGGCGAGGTGGTAGCCGTTTAGACGGGAGAGTGTTGCGGCGACGGCGGGGTCGCGGGAGGTATCGTGGATGGTGAGCAGCGGCAGGGTGAGCGCCTGCCCCCGCGCCGCTTCGATGAGGCGGCAGAGGGGCGCGGCCTGGTGTTCAGGCCGGGTGACGAGGATGTTGAGGCCGTGCAGATCAGTCGTTGGCATAGACTTCGGCAAGGATATCGCCGGCGCCGCGCGCCAGCAGATCCTCGGCCAGCACCGTACCCAGCTCCTCGGCGGCCTCGGGGTGGCCGCTGACGCTACCGGTGATCATCTCGCTGCCGTCGGGGCGGCCCACCAGGCCGTGCAGTACGATGACACCGTGGTCGAGCTCGGCATAGCCACCGATGGGCACCTGACAGCCCCCCTCCAGGCGGCGGTTCATCGCGCGCTCGGCCAGTACGCGGGCCTGGGTCTTGTTGTCGTTGAGGGCCATCAGCATCAGATTGACCTCGTCGTCATCGACACGGCACTCGATACCGACCGCACCCTGGCCGCAGGCGGGCAGCAGGGTGGTGATGTCGAGCAGTTCGGTGATGCGCTCCTCCAGCTCCAGCCGCTTGAGGCCGGCACCGGCGAGGATGATGGCGTCGTACTCGCCGTCGTCCAGCTTGCGCAGGCGGGTCTGCACGTTACCGCGCAGGAACTTGATCTCCAGGTCGGGGCGTCGGGCCAGCAGCTGGCACTGGCGGCGCATGCTGGAGGTGCCCACCACCGCCCCCTCGGGCAGCTCGGCAAAGCTGTTGTAGGTGTTGGAGACGAAGGCGTCGCGCGGGTCCTCACGGGGGCAGATCACCGGCAGGTGCAGCCCCTCCGGCAGTTCCATCGGCACGTCCTTCATCGAGTGCACCGCGATATCGGCATCACCCGCCAGCAGACCCTCCTCCAGCTCCTTGGTGAAGAGTCCCTTGCCGCCCACCTTGGCCAGCGGCACATCGAGGATCTTGTCGCCCTTCGACTTCATCTTAACCAGCTCCACCTCGAGACCGGGGTGGGCGTTCATCAGGGCGGTAGCGACATACTCGGCCTGCCACAGGGCGAGCAGGCTTTCGCGGGTGGCGATGCGGATCAGTTTCTTGCTCATGGTGCTTTTCCGTTCCTTACGGCCGGTGGAACCGGCCCCTATAATTCGGTGTCGTATCTCTCAATGCTGCCGATCATACACATCCTGAGGGCTCGGGCCTATTGCAGGATGAGAATGGGCGCCCTATTCTGTGCGGCCCACTATTGTGAGTGTAAAGTGATGCAAAGCCCTATTCTGCGAATTTCCCTGCTTTTTGTCCTGGCTTTTACGGTTGTTCCCAGCGTTTTCGCCGAAGATGACCCCTATGTCATCCAGCAGGTCGAGGACTTTTCACGGCTGGGAGAAGAGCTGGAGCAGCGGCGCCTGCCGCTGGTATTGATGTTCTCATCCGAGCACTGCCCCTATTGCCAGCAGATGGAGAGCGACTTCCTCATCCCGATGCAGATTAGCGGCGACTATGTCGATCGCGCCCTCATTCGCAAGATTGAGATCGGCTACGGCAGCACGGTGCGTGATTTTGACGGCAGCCGGGTCGCCGCCGACGAGCTCGCCGAGCGCTACGGTATCTCCGTCACCCCTACCCTGGTCTTCCTCGATGGCAAGGGGAGCCAGCTGGCACGCAAGCAGGTGGGGCTGACCACCCCCGATTACTTCGGCGGCTATCTCGACGACTCCATCGCCACCGCACGGGATATGTTGCGCCGCACCCGGCCGTTGCGGGTAGGGCTGGGAGATGGCCCGGCGAAGACGGCGAATTAGACCGTCTCCGTTAACAGCCGCCGCAGCTCCGCCACATGGCGGCGACTGATCTCCGGCCCCCGCCCTGCCCCCTGCAGGGTCACGAAGTGGCGGCCCTGCGCATCCCGTTCCATTCCCACCAGCGCATGGCGCAGTACCAGGGCGTTGCGGTGGATGCGTACCACCCTCCCCTGCAGCTGCTCCTCCAGCTGCTTTAGCGACTCCTCCAGCAGCTCCTCCCGCCCGAGCAGGTGAGCGGTGACATACTTTTGATCGGCCTGGAAGTAGAGGATCTGCTCTATCGGCAGTAGCTCCACCCTGCCGTGCTTCTTTAGCGTGAGGCTGCCAGGCCCCTGCTCAGGTTGCGCCGCTGGGGCGCTGAGCCCCTCGACCCGTTGCAGTGCCTGTGCCAGCCGCTCCTTGCGTACCGGCTTGACCAGGTAGTCGATGGCCTGGGCCTCGAAGGCCTCCAGCGCGTGCTCGCCGTAGGCGGTGGTGAAGATGACGCGGGGCGGGTTGGGCTGTGCGGCGAGCAGACGGGCCGCCTCCATGCCGTCCATCCCCGGCATGCGGATATCGAGCAGGATGAGGTCGGGTTTGAGCTCCTCGGCGGCGCGCAGGGTCGCCTCGCCATCGCCCGCCTCACCGACTACCTCCATGCCCTCCAGCTCTCCCAGCAGCCGTTTCAGGCGCTGACGTGCGGGCGCCTCGTCATCGACGACGACTATCCTCATTGCCCCCCCTCCTCCGCCGGTAGCTGCAGCGCTACCCTGAACTCTCCCTCCTCCTCATGAATGACGAGTGAGGCCTCTTCACCGTAGTGGGCCTGGAGGCGCGCGCGGATGTTCTCCAGGGCGATGCGGTTGCCGTGGCTGGGCTGGTTTGCCTCGGGCAGGGGATTGCTGACCGCCAGTTGCAAGCGGCTCTCCTGCCTCAGCAGAGCGATGGTGATAACGCCCCCCTGCGGGCGCGGCTCGATACCGTGGTAGACCGCGTTCTCCACTAGCGGCTGCAGGATGAGCGGCGGCAGCCGCAGGGCCTCGATGCCCGGCTGCAGTTGCCAGTCCAGTTGCAGCCGCTCGCCCAGGCGTAGCGACTCCATGTGGAGGTAGCGGCGTACCAGCTCCAGCTCGTCGGCCAGCGGGATCAGCTGCTGCTCCTCTCGCAGGCTGGCGCGGAACAGGTCGGCCAGGTCGAGCAGCGCCTCCTCCGCCGCATCGGGCTTGTCGTGCACCAGGCTGGTGATGGTGTTGATGCTGTTGAAAAGGAAGTGGGGGCGGATGCGCGCCTGCAGCGCATCGAGCCTGGCCTGGGCCTCGGCACGGATGCGGCGGCGCCACTGGTGGGTGACATAGAAGTAGCGCAGCGTCAGCGCGGCGACGATGGCGGCGATACCGAGGTTGCGTTGCAGGAAATCGATTCGACTGGGTGCAAGGGAGATGGTGGTGGACTCCAGTGCAGTGTGGGCGGCCAGGCTTACCAGTGCGGTAAGCAGCAGCAGCATCAGGTAGCTCACCAGCCCGGCTATTGTGTCGCTAAGACGCGACAGGGGGCGGCGCGCCAGGCAGAGCAGCGCCGCGCTCAGCAGCCCGAGCCACTGCATGAAGAGGGAGTAGAGCGAGAGCACCCCCCACAGATCACCGCCCTGGGCGCTGTCGGCGAGGGTGAGGACAAAGGCGAACAGCTCCATCAACACCACCACGGCAAACACCGAGCGCAGACCGCAGAAGTCTGGCAGGAAGAACCCGTTGTCTCTGTTGTGCGGTGCTGGCGCCATTGCGACCCTCCCCTGGTGGCTGCGCCTAGTGTGCCATAGCTGGAGAGTGCGGGGGTGTGAACGGAATAGAAAAGTGGCGCTTTTGCGCGCTGCGGGCCATCAGGAGCCCAACACCCCAAACCAGAAGGCGGTGCCCTTGCCGAGGAATTCGTCGTAGCGCATGTAGTGCGAGCCGTCGCAGCTGAAGTTGAGGCCGACCATACCGTTGACGATGTTGAGCGAGCCAGCGCGCAGGTAGACGTTTTCGTCGGCAAAGCGCAGCTGGCGGAACATATCGAACACCTCGGTCACCTTCTCCTGCGGCACCACGGCACGCTCGTTGTAGGGGCGGCGCGGGTAGGCGAGGCAGATGTCGGCGTCGGTGAGGTCATCGATGCTGAGGATGCGGTAGACGAAGGGGTCGTCGACGTGCCAGATGGTGGCGCGGTTGCTGGAGAAGTGGAACTTGCCGTGGTAGACGCCGCGCTCCAGCATCAGCTCGTGCATCACCGAGAGTACGTTATCGATCTGTTGGTCCATCAGCGAGTCGATGCGCTGCTGCAGGAAGACCCCGCCGCGGATCGCCGGGTCGCCCTTGATCTGGCGCCAGTCCTCCGGCTCCTGGTAGAGCATCTCGGTGTGGGGCAGTTCGCGCAGGTCGAAGTCGGCGCCGAGGAAGCCGAGCCGTACCCCCGCCGGGTCGCGGATCACCTGCACCGCGGTGAGCGAGGGGCGCTTTTTGTTGCGACTGATGTAGGCGTCGGAGAGGATGAAGTCGTTATCACCGGTCACCCCCTCCATATAGGGGCGGTCCATACGGTCGCGGCCGAAGTGGTTGGCGTCGATGCCGTGCTGGGTGATGTTGGCGGTGATCTGGTGGCCTTCGGCGTCCAGCACATAGAGGTGCTTACAGTAGGAGAGGTGGGGCAGGGCCTCGGTCATCACCGACTCCAGCTCATCGCGCTGCTGCATCACGCCGGCGCAGAGCCCGGCCAGGCGCTCCATCGCCTGCTGCAGCATTTCGCTCAACATCTTGCGCTGCAGGCGTACGCTCTCTTTAAGGTTTGGGCTGTTCAAGGTTGCAGATTCCGCGTTAGTTACATTTAGGTTTTATTGGCACCGCCGCCCGGTTTTTCAAACGGCGGCCGCTTGTCACGCTTCACCGCATAGCGGTCCAGCGCCTTGAGGGCGGTGGCCGAGCCCCAGACGAAGAGCACGGCGAGGATGATGAGCCACCAGTAGAGTTCCATCGCATTTCTCCAGCCTGATTCGCGGCGGGCAGGGATGCCCGCGATTGCGCTCGGCTACACGGCAGGAGAGGAGTGTACCGCAGGGGCGGGATGGTTGTCAGTGGGCGTGATCACGGATGAAGTCGAGCATGGCAGGGAAGGTGTCGCTGGCGGCGTTTTTGCCGATGAAGACATCCTGATGACCATAGTTGTCGTAGACCTGCAGGCGGTGCTGGGTTTGACCGTGCTGCTCCATCTTCTCGAAGCAGCGGATGTTGGAATCGCTGAAGACGCGATTCCTGTTTCCGGTGACGAAGAGAATGGGTGTCCGGATAGAGAGACCGGCCTGAAAATAGTTGTCGGGTAGTTCACTGTAACGCTCATCGTTGCTCTTCTGTTTTACCACCTGGTGGCTGGCGCTGACCATGCGACGTATATGGTGGTGGTAATTCAACCCTGTGCCACCGAACAGATCGTGCAGTCGAGCATGGGTGAGCGGGTCGAGATTTTCATGGCGGTAGACCGCGGGGAAGCCGCTGCCCCACATCAGACTCAGGGTGTGGCAGGCCGGTTCCTTACATTCGCGGTGAACCAGACCGATAGCTTTGGAAATCAATCTGCCCAGGGTGAATCGCGGCTCACGTGACCATGACGGTGTGAGATAGGGCATCTGGAATATGCGCTCGAGAAAGAAGGGAAATACCGTGATCTTGAAGCGTGACCAGAGGGGAATGTAGGGAGTCAGGCTGATGCTGTTAGAGACGAAGCTGCTGATCCCTTCGACGACTCCAGCTGCCAGGGACATGGCAAAGCTCATCGAGCCAACGCAGTGGCCGATGACATGGATGCGTTTGTTTTCGCCGACGACACTGCGAATGTAGTCGAAGGCCAATGGGTTATCGTAGAGGGCGCAGTCATCAAGGCTGTAATCATTGGGATAGAGGTTGTAGGGGTAGCGATTGCTGATACGTGAGTCGAAGCACCACACATCGGTGAGGCCGTTGTCGAGCAGGTAGCTGACCAGGTTGTAGTGCTCGGGCATGATGAACATGTCCGTTGAATTGGTCAGTCCGTGGAGCAGCACCACGACATCGTCACACGGTGCCCGCTCGAAGCGCTCCAGGCTCAGGCCCAACCCATCTTTGGTGGTGACAGGGTGATGGCTTTTCTCTGCGTCCGTGACACCATCGAGGGTGTAGAGGGGAATGGTACGCTCCATATACGGCTCCATTTAGTTTGCTGGTTAGGTGCTGAAGCGTTTTACAACGCCGATCAGGTCGTCCACGGCAACCGGCTTGATCAGGCAGTCATCGAAGCCGCTATGGATAATTCCACTAATTTCGCTCTCCATGGCATGGGCGGTGACCGCAACAAAGGCGGGGCCATCATCGTTATCACGGAAGTATTGCTCTCGCACCTCAACACCGGAGAGGTCGGGCATGTTGATGTCGATAAGTACCAGGTTGAAGTTATCGTCATGGAGCAGTTGCAGTGCCTCATTGCCGCTGGAGGCCTCGCTATAGCTCACGCTATAGGGCTCGAGGAAGGTCTTTAGTACCAGACGGTTGATGTGGTTGTCATCGACGATGAGGACGCGCATCTGGCTCAGGTCACCCTCTTTAGGAGTGACGGCCCTGTTGCTGGTTTCTTCCTGTTGCGGCGGATTGAGGTTCCTCTCGAAGGGAAGGCAGACCTTGAAGCGGGTTCCCTTGCCGACCTCACTCTCAACCCCGATCCTGCCCTCCATCGCCTGTAACAGGTTGGAGACGATGGAGAGCCCCAGTCCTACCCCGTCGTAGTGCTTATTGGGGTTGTTGTTGGCCTGAGTGAAGCTGTCGAACAGGGTTGACTGCGCCTCCTGCGGAATCCCTATCCCGCTATCCTCAATGGTGAATAGCAGGCTTGCCCTGTCCCCCTCGAGGGACACGGGCTCGATCCCGAGTCTGACATAGCCCTCATCGGTATATTTGATGGCATTACTGACGAGATTGTTGACGATCTGTTTCAGCCGTTGGCCATCACCAATGAGGTGTCGTGGCAGTTCAGTAGCGATGGTGCAGTCAAAGCGCAGACCTTTACCCTCGGCAAGTTGCTTCGCCAGGCCCGTGACCTCTTCCATCTCTTGCGACAGGTTAAACGGGTAGTGACGCAGCTTCATCTTGCCTGCTTCGATAGTGGTGATATCGAGCACATCACTTACCATATGCAGCAGCGTGTTGGAGCAGTTGCCGATGTGGCTGGCGTACTCTTTCTGCGGCAGGTCCAGCTTGGTTTCCCGCAGTGCCGTGGTGAAACCGATAATACCGTTTAGCGGGGTACGCAGCTCGTGGCTGATGCTGGCGAGAAAGTGGTTCTTGGTCTTGTTGGCGGCCTCGGCCACCTGTTTTGCCTGACGCAGTTCGATTTCAGTGCTCTCCCGGACCTCCATCTCGTGCTCGAGGTCGAGCCGTAACTGGATGTTGTCGCGGATGCTTTCGCTATAGTTACGCGCTACAAACAGCATAAAGAAGTAGAACACCACGGTGAGTGCCAGAATGACACTGGAAACCGGGGACTCGATCAACGCGTAGGTAATGGCGACCGGGGTCAACTGCAGCGTAATACTGATGAAGTAAATTTTGAACAGAATGCCGCGGGTAACAATGGCGCCAGCGGAGGAGCCGGCCAGTATGAAGAGAACCAGGAAGCGACTGGTGTCATCCGCAAGCAGTATGCTTAGCGGGCCCAGCATGCCAAGGCCGGTCTCCTGTAGCACGACCAGGGTTGTGTAGAAGGCAAGCCAGGTCTTTGTGCTGTATTGGCTGTCATGTTTACGGTAGAAAAACCAGGTGAACAGGAGTGCCGTGGCGAATAACAGATTGGCGGCAGCCCAGATGCCGAGGGGGCCGTGGGGAAGCAGGTTACTGAAATAGTAGTAGCAGATTGGCACCATGAAGAACTGGCTGACGCTGACAGACGGTGCCTGCTTGTAAAGAAGCTGGGTGATCTCCCGATCAAATTGCGTGCTCACGATTCTGGAACCCCTCTCCCATGGTGTTGTGGCTCCTGTTGATATCCCTTTGCTTTGTTGAGCATTTCGAGACCCGTATCGTTTTGTTATCTGTCCTCATCGCTGCATACAGTGATGGGCGCTGGATCCGCGCGTCATTACACCACAACAGGCCAGCCGTCGTCACCGGCTACTGAACATTCCCCGCCTCGATATCGTAGGTGACTTCACGGTTATCGGGTGTCGATACCTTGATGCGGTGTATCAGTACACCGTTACGGCGAATGGTCTCTGCCGACACCACTCTGCCGCCGCTCTCCTCGCGTACCTGCGCCACCGCCTCGTCCAGGGTGAGCAGCAGCCGTGGGTCCTCGTCGCCTAACAGGTCGTCAAGGGTGACAGTCTGCGCCGTGGCGTGGGTGGCCAGGAGTGTCAGCAGCAGGGCAAGGGCAGGGCGGTTCATGTTGTTACTCCCCGTAGATGACGCCAGGCAGCCAGGTGGCCAGCTGCGGCCATAACGACAGTGCCCCCAGGGCAAGCAGCTGGATCAGGATAAAGGGGGCGACCCCTTGGTAGATCTGCCCGGTGCTCACTTCGGCGGGGGCGACGCCGCGCAGGTAGAAGAGGGCGAAGCCGAAGGGTGGTGTGAGGAAGGAGGTCTGCAGATTGATGGCGATCATTACCCCCAGCCACACCGGGTCCAGCCCCATCGCCAGCAGGATCGGCGCGACGATGGGCACCACCACGAAGGTGATCTCGATAAAGTCGAGGATGAAGCCGAGCAGGAACATCACCAGCATCACCACCAGCATGGCGCCGAAGACGCCGCCGGGCAGGTCGGTGAGCAGCTCCTTCACCATCTCATCGCCGCCGAAACCGCGGAACACCAGGGAGAAGAGCGAGGCGCCGACGAAGATGAGGAACACCATGGCGGTGATGCGGGTGGTGGAGCGCATCACCTCCTGCAGGGTCGCCATGTTGAGGGTGCGCTGGGCCAGGGCGAGCAGGATGGCGCCGACGGCACCGACCGAGGCGGCCTCGGTGGGGGTGGCGGCGCCACTGAGGATGGAACCGAGCACCGCGGCGATCAGCAGTAGCGGCGGCAACAATACCTTGAGGGCGCGCAGCAGCAGCGGCCCGCCGACGTTGCGCTCCTCGGCGGGAATCGCCGGGCTGCTCTCGGGCTTCAGCCAGGCGACGGCAAACAGGTAGAGCATGTAGAGGAGGACCAGCAGCAGGCCCGGTAGCAGGGCCCCGGCAAAGAGGTCGCCCACCGAGACGGTCTCCGGCGACCAGATCCCCATATCGAGCTGCGCCTGCTGGTAGGCGGAGGAGAGCACGTCACCGAGCAGGATGAGGATGATGGAGGGGGGGATGATCTGCCCCAGGGTGCCGGAGGCGCAGATGGTGCCGGTGGCGAGGGTCGGGCTGTAGCCGCGCTTGAGCATGGTCGGGAGTGACAGCAGCCCCATGGTGACCACGGTGGCGCCGACGATACCGGTGCTGGCCGCCAGCAGCATCCCCACCAGGGTGACCGAAATCGCCAGTCCGCCGCGTAGTGGGCCGAACAGCGAGGCCATGGTGTCGAGCAGCTGCTCGGCCACCTTCGAGCGCTCCAGCATTACCCCCATGAAGACGAACAGCGGCACCGCGATCAGGGTCTCATTGGTCATAATGCCGTAGAGGCGGTTGGGCAGAGCCTCGAGGAAGCTGGCGTCGAACAGCTCCGCCTGTTCGCCGATGAGGGCGAACAGCAGCGCCGTGCCCGCCAGTGAGAAGGCGACAGGGAAGCCGGCCAGCAGCACCAGGCAGACCACCGCGAACAGCAGGATCGCCATCAACTCAGGTGTCATCGTCCGCCCCCTTCACGCCGCTTATTACGCTCAGCGCACGCAGCCCCATCGCCACCCCCTGCAGCAGCAGTAGCAGGGCCATCAGCGGGATCACGCTCTTCAATAGATAGACACCGGGCAGGCCACCCGCCTCGCGCGAACCCTCGTGCAGCGCCCAGGAGGCGGCCACATAGTCCCAGCTTATCCAGGCAATGAAGCCGGTGACCGGGATAAGGAGAAACAGCACCCCCAGCAGGTCGACCCAGGCACGGCCGCGCGGGCCGAATTTGCGATAGAAGATATCGACCCGCACGTGGCCATCGTGGCGCAGGGTGTAGGCGGCCCCGAGCATGAAGAGCAGGGCGTGCATATAGGTGATCGACTCCTGCAGGGCGATGGAGCCGCTATCGAAGAGGTAACGCAGCACCACCACGGTGAAGGTAACGGCGACCATGGCCAGTGCCAGCCAGGCGATGAGGCGTCCGGTCCAGTCGCTGAGCTGGTCGATGAGTTGGCTAATCCTGTCCACGGTTAGGGTGTTGTTCTACTTCTATGCGGAGAAAGGCGGTCATTGTAAGGAAGGGGGAGGAGGGGCGGCAAGCCAGGCCCTGCAGCAGGCGCAGGAATTAGAATCGTTTTATACACAGATAAGGAAACGAACTTTTGGGCCTGATAAAGATAGTGGGTACTAACATACGTCGCAGTGCCATACCTAAGGTAACCTGTTGATTATATTAGAGTAAATTTTACGGACATTATATGAACGATTTGTGACGAGCGGCGCCACCATGCGGGATCGCGGCCCATTTGCCCAATTTGTCCACAAAGTTATCCACAGTTTTTGTGGATAACTGGGAAAGCGACGACGCGACAAGGACTTAGCGCAATTTGCTGAGAAAAATACGAGTAGATGGGGCTAACTTTCGCTGCGGCGATCACGCGAAGTTGCGGCCACGGCCGTGAGCTATTTTTTACAATTTTTTCACCGCTCTCCCTTGACGTGGCCAGTGGCTTATGCACAAAAGACCGACCCTCTTCCTTGAACAGCGGGGTCGCTCTTATGAGAGTGCCTTTCGCGCTATAAAAATAGCGTAACACATTGATATATATAGATATAAAGTTCGTTGTATAGAAACTCGCCAATTTGTCCGCAGGCCAGTAACGGCGCGGATTTCAGGCGTCTGCACCCAATTAGTCCACAAACTTATCCACAGCTATTGTGCATAACTTAACAGCCCGCGTAACGGCGGGGCTGGAAGGGGATTTTGTCGAATTATTCACCCGCTTTCGCGGTCGTTACGGCTCTCTGCCCAAGAGCGGTGCAACGGGGGTGGAGTCGATGGGGATCGCCATTATTTCACAACCTGTTGCCTATTTTTTGTGCAATGGCGATAGCTGTCGGCCAGGAGGGGGAAGTTATCCACAGGGCGGGGTGGGGCGTGGGAGTATGGCCAGGCTTTGTGCCGGAGGCTGCAACACAGTGAATTTATTGGATAAATTTACTTCGCTAATGGTAGGGGAGGTCGCCGCGGCGTAATGCCAACACCCTTTGCACAGCCTTATCCACAGCCAGGGGAGGTTGTGGAAAAGTGGTGCAATCCTGTTATTGCCACAGCCCCTTTAGGGTCTCGCCCGCCTCACGGCGCTGCAGCAGGATGCGCTTGAAGACGTCAGGGTCCTTAATCTGGGTCAGTTCCCCCTCGCGCGGGAAGTGCATGTCCTGCAGCCGCGAGAGCCAGAAGCGCAGTGCGGCGGCGCGCAGCATTACCGGCCAGGCATCAAGCTCCGCTGCGCTGATGGGCCGCACCTGCTGGTAGGCGGCGAGCAGGGCGCGTGCCTTCTCCTCGTCGATGTCGCCGCCCTCCAGGCTGCACCAGTCGTTGAGGGTCACCGCCACGTCGTAGAGCAGCACGCTGTTGCAGGCGTAGTAGAAGTCGATCAGGCCGGTGAGGGTGTCGCCCTCGAACAGGGCGTTGTCGCGGAACAGGTCGGCGTGGATCACCCCGCGCGGCAGCTCCTCGAAGTGGTGGTCGCCCTGGAAACCCAGCTCCTCCTCCAGCAGCGCCTGTTCCTCGTCCTTCAGTTTGGGGAATACCGCATCGCGGGTGGCGCGCCACCAGTGGGGACCGCGGTCGTTGTCGCGGTGGCCCTCGAACTGCTGTCCCGCCACGTGCAGTTGTGCCAGCGCCGTGCCGATGGCGGCGCACTGTGCCCGGGTGGTGGCATCGTCTATGCCGCCGCCGCGCAGGCGCATCACCAGCGCCGCAGGCTTGCCCTTGAGTTCACGCAGGTAGTGGCCGTCGTGGTCGGCCAGGGGGTGGGCGCTCGGGACCTCGTGCTCGGCGAGGAAGGCCATCAGGTCGAGGAAATACTCCAGCTCCTCGGCAGTGTGGTTCTCGAACAGGGTGAGCACCATCTGCTTGTCGCTGGTAGTGACGAAGTAGTTGGTGTTCTCGATACCGGCGAGAATGCCCTCGAACGCCACCAGCTCGCCCAGCGGGTAGTGTTGCAGGAAGGCCTTCAGCTCGGCCTCTTCGACCACGGTGTAGACAGACATAGTGTGTGACGGGTTATTGGTGTGGCGTGATCTTATCCGCCTGGGCGGCGGAATGACATAGGCTGGGGGTAAAAATGTTGAGGGTTCCCTCCCCCTGGCAGGGGGAGGGCCAGGGAGGGGGTGTAGAGTCTATCACCAGGTAAAGATGCGCCACCGTACTACCTCGGGATTGTCGAGGGAGTTGCGGCGGGTCTCCAGCGAGCCGTCGCCGTCGGTGTCGACCAGGTAGTAGGGGAGGCCCTTGCTGGGGGTGATCTTGATCATGTAGACACGGCCGCCCTGGCGGTACTCCTCGATCACCTCCTTGCCGCGGTGCTTGATGGTGACCTGCGGCTCCAGCCCCTCTTCGGCCTGGCTATAGGCGTCCTCCTCGGGCAGCGGCGGGGGCGGCGGCACCTCCTCGGCCAGGGCGTGGGGGGCCAGTGGTGCAGTGAGCAGGGCGGTCAGTAGCAGGGCTGGGGTACGCATCGCGGTCTCTTATCGTTAGTGGGGCGTTGTGTCGATTATACGACGGAATGGCGGCAATGTTTTCACCGGCTATATGGTTTATCCTGCCCGCTCTCAATTTCGATGACTGAACGACCCGCTATGGAAGATACCAAACCGCTCGTCCTGGTGGACGGCTCCTCCTATCTCTACCGCGCCTTCCACGCCATGCCGGCGCTCACCAACTCTAAAGGCGAGCCCACCGGCGCCGCCTACGGCGTGGTGAATATGCTGCGCCGCCTGCTCAACGACTACGACCCGGAGCACGTGGCGGTGGTATTCGATGCCAAGGGCAAGACCTTCCGCGACGAACTCTACAGCGACTACAAGGCGCACCGCCCACCGATGCCGGGCGAGCTGCGCAGCCAGATCGCGCCGATTCACGCCATGGTGGAGGCGATGGGCTTCCCGCTGCTGATGGTGGAGGGGGTCGAGGCGGACGACGTCATCGGTACCCTGGCGCGCCAGGCGGAGCAGCAGGGGATGAACGTACTCATCTCCACCGGCGACAAGGACATCGCGCAGTTGGTGAGCCCTCACATCACCCTGGTGAATACCATGACCGAGACGGTGATGGACGAGACCGGGGTGGAGGAGAAGTTCGGCGTCAAGCCGGGACAGATCATCGACTACCTGGCCCTCATCGGCGATACCTCCGACAACGTCCCCGGCGTGCCCAAGTGCGGGCCGAAGACCGCGGCCAAGTGGCTGGCCGCCTACGGTTCGGTGGCGGAGATTATCGCCCACGCCGACGAGATTAAGGGCAAGGTGGGGGAGTACCTGCGCGAGAGCATCGCCTCGGGCCAGCTGCAGCTCTCCTACGAGCTGGTCACCATCAAGTGCGACGTGCCACTGCAGCAGGGGCCGGCAGAGCTTCAGCGCAAACCCGCCGACAGCGAGGCACTGAAGCGGTACTACGGCGAGATGGAGTTCAAGTCCTGGCTCACAGAGCTGCTTGGCGCCACCGAAGAGAATGAGGCAGAGAGCGCCACGGCGCCGAGCGAGGTTGAGTACGAGACCATCCTCGAGTGGTCACAGTTCGACAGCTGGTTGGAGCAGCTGCAGCAGGCCGAGCTCTTCGCCTTCGACACCGAGACCACCAGCCTCAGTTATATGGATGCCGCCATCGTCGGCCTCAGCTTCGCCGTCGAGGCGGGCAGGGCGGCCTACCTGCCGGTGGCGCACAGCTATCCCGGTGCCCCGGCGCAGCTGCCGCGCGACCAGGTACTGGCCAAACTGAAGCCGCTGTTGGAGAGCGAGGCCCACCTCAAGGTGGGGCAGAACCTCAAGTACGACATGA
>JBNKUL010000006.1:0-29699 GCA_050298555.1 Thiohalomonadaceae bacterium | reverse complement strand
GATCTGGTCCAGCAGCTCGTCGGCGTAGTCGGTGATCTTGATGAACCACTGGGGGATCTCGCGACGCTCCACCAGGGCGCCGGAGCGCCAGCCGCGGCCGTCGATCACCTGCTCGTTGGCCAGCACGGTCTGGTCCACCGGGTCCCAGTTGACCACCGCGTTCTTGCGGTAGACCAACCCCTTGCGGAAAAGCTCGGTGAAGAGCCACTGCTCCCACTTGTAGTAGTCGGGGCTGCAGGTGGCCAGTTCGCGGCGCCAGTCGTAGCCGAAACCGAGGCTTTTCAGCTGCGACTTCATGTAGTCGATGTTCTCGTAGGTCCAGGCGGCGGGGGCCGCCCTGTTTTTGCGCGCGGCATTCTCCGCCGGCAGGCCGAAGGCGTCCCAGCCCATGGGCTGCAGCACGTTCTTGCCCAGCATGCGCTGGTAGCGGGCGATGACATCGCCGATGGTGTAGTTGCGCACATGCCCCATGTGCAGCTTGCCGCTGGGGTAGGGGAACATGGAGAGGCAGTAGAACTTCTCCTTGCCGGGATCCTCGCCGACCTCGAAGGTGCCGCTCTCCTCCCAATGTTGCTGGACCTTGCGCTCGATGTCGCGGGGCTCGTACTTCTGCATGATCTGGCCTGAATCTCGAATGAAACGGGAAACGGGGAAGGATACCGCAGGCGATGGGATTCAAAAAGCGCGACAGACCTCACCCCGGTCTGTCGCGGGAGATCGATGTCGAGGTGATCAGGAAGCGAGTTTGTGGGACGGGTCCAGGGCACTGAAGATCGATTCGATCACCGAACCGATCACCTGCGACCAGGCGGCGCCGATCCGATCGCTGTAGGCCTCATCGAATCCCGCCACCGTATCGAGCAGGGCCGCCTGCCACATATCGAAGTGCCGGCGTTCGATCTGTAGCCGCTGGTGGGTCCTGCCCAGCATCTCCAGGTAGATGACGATACCCGGCTGCCCTTCCGCGGTCTGCGCCACCATCTCGAGCGTCGAACGCAGCTTCTGCTTCAGCTGGACCATATCCCGATGGTGGAAAATAGCAGCGATCTCCTCCGATTGGGCCATGAAATGGTCGTAAAAGGCATCGAAAAAGCCATCGCGGGCAGTAACACGCGCCAGGCTGTCACGAAACAGATTGAGATCACTTTGTCGCATGGAAACGGTTATCGGCAGCGTCGGGGGTTTACTTTAAAAATCATGTAAAAACGGCAGGTTGAGATTCTCCACGAATCGGCCATGATTAAAGTGAAACAGCCATGAACCCCTGCACTCACCCGACACTTCTAGAGGGCGGTTCAGGCGAGGGGAAGAGCATATTGTCGAGCAGAAACCCTGTCCACCCGATCCGTCCAGGGTTTTCGCCGATGCCCATGCACGCAGGACCAAGAAGAACGGCAGCTCTCGCCGTAAGGAGTAGACAATGGCCGAGCGAAACGAGCAGGACCCTTTCGACAGACTCTCTGCAGCCTACGACAAGATCCTCCAGGAGGTTCATGAAGCCATCGAATCGGCACGTGACAACGCCCTGCCCGGTTTGAAAGATTACCTGAACGACGCACGTGAAAAGATGGTGGAACTGGGTGAACTGAGCCGCGAAGAGGCGGAGAAGGTGGCCGGTTATGTGGAACGCGACATGAAGGATGCCGCCAGCTACCTGCTGGACACCGGCGAACAGCTCTCCGCCTGGTGGCGGTTCGACATGCAGCAGATCGAAAACCGCATGCTGGAGATGTTCACCAGCGTGGCGGACCAGACCAAGCTGGAGCTGGCCAAATTCTCACAGCGCGCCACGGGCATCTCCCTCTACCACACGGGTGAGATTACCGGTCCGGGAACCCTGGTCTGCACCGGCTGCGGCAAGCCGATGCATTTCAAGAAGACGGGGCACATCCCTCCCTGCTCAGGTTGCAAGGGGACTGAATTCCAGCGTACCGCCCGTTAGCGGCGTATCCAGACGGACCTGGAGACAGACCGCCGCGCCGTCAGCGGCGAGCGGCGCGCTTTGAGTTCTTCTTTGCCGCCGTCTTCTTGCTGGCCTTCTTGCTGACCGCCTGTTTGCTGGTGGTCGGCTTTTTGGCCACTTTCTTCTTCACGGCCGGCTTCTTTACCGTCGCCTTGGCGGCCGTTTTTTTCTTGCTGAGCGGGCTGCGTGCGGCTGCCTTTGCCGCCGTTTTCTTGGCGGTGACCTTCTTGGCGGTGACTTTTTTGGTGGCGGCTTTCTTGGTCACAGCCTTCTTTGCAGTCACTTTCTTGGCAACGGCCTTCTTGGCGACCGCCTTGCTGCTGACACGCTTTTTGGTCGAGACCGGTTTGCTTTTGCCCGCCGCCGAGCCTTTTTTCGCAGGCTTCTTGATCGGGGTCTTGGTCGTGGCTTTGGGCGCGGAGGCAGCCTGTTTCCCGCGCGATCCGGCTGCCGCAGACGGTTTGGCGGCGGTCTTCTTCGGAACCGCCTTTTTGCTCGTTTTCTTGGCGCCTGGCTTGCCCGGTGCAGCTGCCTTGTCGGCGCGCCTGGCGGGCGGCGCCTTTTTCGCCGCCGCTTTCGAAGCTACCGGTTTGGTAGCGCTGGCCTCGACTGTTTTGGTGGCTTTCGGCTTGCTCACACCGGTCTTGGCACGGATCTCCTGCTTGGGCGGTTTTGTGGAAACCTTCTTCGCCGCTTTCCCACTTGGCGGTTTGGCGGCAGCCGTTTTCCCGGCCTTGGCAGCGCCCTCAGTGGCCTTTTTGGCACCGGCCTTGGCACGCTTCTTCACCGCCGCTTGTTTCGGCTTTCTCTGTGAAACCGGTCTGTCCGGCCGGGGACGATCGTCGACGGTCGTGGCGATGGGTGTCGTTGTCGTCACGGCGGGAGCCGGCTCGGCCGGGGCCTCCGCAACGGATTGTTGGCTCAACCACCGGTCGATCGCCTTACAGGTGCGGACAAACACATCCTCCACCTCGCCTTCGCCATCGACCCGCAAGACTTTGCCCTGCTTGCCGTAGTGGCTGAGCATGGGCCCGGTGAGGTGATCGAACACATGCAACCGGCTGCTGACGGTATCCTCCGTGTCGTCAGCCCGCTGATGCAAGCGACCGCCACAGAGGTCACAGACATCCTCGACCGCGGTGGGCTGGGTGTAGATATTGTATTCCGCCCCGCAGGAACGGCAGGTGCGGCGGCCGACCAGACGCTCCATCAGGGCATCGGTCTCGATCTCGAACAGGAGGATGAAATCGAGGGGAAGGACCAACTCGCCGAGCAGTTCGTCGAGAGTCAGTGCCTGCAACAGGTTACGGGGAAAGCCATCGAGGATGAAACCGTTGGCGAGATCCTGCCCGACCAATCGCTCCTGCAGCAGACCCAGCACCACATCATCCGTCATCGGCTGGCCGGCCTGCTGCTGCAGTCGAAGCTGCATTCCGCGCTCACTCTCTTCCGACAGGGCCTGCTTCACCAGCTCGCTGGAATTCACCAGGGTCAGTTGGTATTTCTCAGCCAACAGGCTGGTCTGGGTCTTCTTACCGGAACCCGGCCCTCCCAGTATGACTATTCTCATCCCCTTACCTCAAAAGCCACAGAGCTGTTAAACCTTAGCTGCAAATTCCTTTTTATATCAGTCGATTACAGCCTTACAGACAAGCTACACTCCCATCATGCCCTGTGCCTCTAAGCTGGGTTCAGAAGGACTCAAGCGCTCTCTGTTTATCGTTATGAATTAGGAAATTCCATGGCTGCATCCAAGTTTTGGATTAGTCGCCACCCGCGAGCTTGGGTAAGCTAATCCAACATTTCCCGTAAAGTCAACGGACTTTACTGACTCTCATCCTGATCCGCGTCAGGCTCACGGATATGCCGATCCGAGCCTGTGCGACCGCAGGCACACAGAGCTTCGCGACGACAATTGATCACAGGAAGTGGGTCCGTATGTACTCTATGGGCCAATTAGACTATGCTTTTTCGCCTCGCGAGTTGAGTAATCGCAGAACATCCTTCATGCCAGAAATCCCGGATATCACAGATTCTGAACACTGGATCATCGACACCACCCTGGTCGAGCGCTATGGCCACAAGGTGGAGACCCAGATCGCCGATGCGGAGATCCGCCTCATGCCCTCGGACCGCGACCTGAGCAGCTGCCCGGTGGTCTACTGGAACGAGGGGGGCTGCAACTTCATCGTCTTCAAGACCGGCAGCCGCAAATACCGCTGCCAGTTCTTCTACCGGGGTTATCAACAATACGGCACCGGCGTACACGAGTACGACGACCTCACCGAATGCATCGTCTCGCTGCTGCAGGCCCAGGCCGACCACGAGGCCAAGGAGCGCGGTGACCTCTGAGCGACCAATTTCGGAAAACCCACTTAAAAAAACCATTGATTACACGAAGGGGATCAAAAAATGACAGCAAAGAATGCGTTTTACGCCCAGTCCGGCGGCGTCACGGCCGTGATCAACGCCTCTGCTGCGGGCGTCATCGAAACGGCCCGCCAGCATCCTGACAAAATCGCCAATGTCTATGCCGGCCGCAACGGCATCATCGGCGCCCTGACCGAGGATCTCATCGACACCAGCGCCGAGTCCGCCGAGGACATCGCCGCCCTCAAGCACACCCCCTCCGGCGGCTTCGGCTCCTGCCGCTTCAAGCTCAAGAGCCTGGAGGAGAACAAGCGCGAGTACGAGCGCCTGATCGAGATCTTCAAGGCCCATAACATCGGCTACTTCTTCTATAACGGCGGCGGCGACTCCGCCGACACCTGCTACAAGGTCTCCCAGCTCTCCGAGAAGATGGGCTTCCCGGTGCAGGCGATCCACGTACCCAAGACCGTGGACAATGACCTGCCGATCACAGACAACTGCCCCGGCTTCGGCTCGGTGGCCAAGTACATCGCCGTCTCCACCCTGGAGGCCTCCTTCGACGTGCGCTCCATGGCCGCCACCTCCACCAAGATCTTCGTTATCGAGGTGATGGGCCGCCACGCCGGTTGGATCGCCGCCGCCGGCGCCCTGGTCGAGGACAATGGCATCCCGGTGGTGACCCTGTTCCCGGAAGTGGAGTTCGATCAGGAGAAATTCCTCGCCGCGGTCGACGCCAAGGTCAAGGAGCACGGCTTCTGCACCATCGTGGTCTCGGAAGGTTGCCACTGGCCCGACGGCAAGTTCCTGGCCGAGCAGGGCACCCGCGACTCGTTCGGCCACGCCCAGCTGGGCGGCGCCGCCCCGGTGGTCGCCAACATGATCAAGGACGCCCTAGGCTACAAGTTCCACTGGGCGGTGGCCGACTACCTGCAGCGCGCCGCGCGCCATTTATCCTCCGAATCAGACGTGGAGCAGGCCTACGCGCTGGGCAAGGCGGCGGTGGAGAAGGCGCTGGAGGGCAAGAACTCCATCATGCCCACGGTGGTGCGTGAATCCTCCAATCCCTATAAGTGGAGCATCGGCGAGGCCCCGCTGAGTGAAGTGGCCAACGTGGAGAAGATGATGCCGCTCGATTTCATCACCGAAGACGGTTACGGTATCACCGACAAGTGCAAGGAGTACCTCTACCCGCTGATCAAGGGGGAGGCCTACCCGCCATACAATGACAACGGCATGCCGGAATACGTCACCCTCAAGGGTGTCCCGGTAGCGAAAAAGCTGGATGCTTTCGAACTATAAAAAACGACAATCGGGGGGGCTGTTTACAGCCCCCTTTTCGTTCACCCCCCGTGAGCGGGCTGTACTCCGGCTATCGCCGAGGCGACATCTGGAGACCGTGGAGGCAGCCGGCACGCGGAACAGACTGTCATAACCGGTTTTCTATCATCCCAGGAGGAGCACCTAGTGAGCACTGAACTGATTTTCGCCCTGGCTTGTGCCTTTGCCGCACTCGCCTACGGCTTTCTGTCCGTGAAATGGATACTCGCCCAGCCCGAGGGCAACGAACGCATGCGCGAGATCGCCGGCGCCGTGCAGGAGGGCGCCAAGGCCTATCTCAACCGCCAGTACACCACCATCGCCATTGTCGGCGTGATCCTTTTCGTGGTGCTCTGGTTCTACCTCCACATCGCCACCGCCATCGGCTTCGCCATCGGCGCCATCCTCTCCGGCGCCGCCGGCTATATCGGCATGAACATCTCGGTACGCGCCAACCTGCGCACTGCCGAGGCCGCCAACAAGGGCATCAACGCCGCCCTGCAGATCGCTTTCCGCGGCGGCGCTATCACCGGCCTGCTGGTGGTCGGCCTGGGCCTCATCGGTGTAGCCGGCTACTACGCGCTGCTACTGATGATGGGCGTGGATGACCCGCTGCACCCACTCATCGGTCTCGCCTTCGGTGGTTCGCTGATCTCCATCTTCGCCCGCCTTGGCGGCGGCATCTTCACCAAGGGTGCCGACGTGGGCGCCGATATCGTCGGTAAGGTCGAGGCAGGCATCCCCGAGGATGACCCGCGCAACCCGGCAGTTATTGCCGATAACGTGGGCGACAACGTGGGTGACTGCGCCGGTATGGCCGCTGACCTGTTCGAGACCTACGCGGTCACCGTGGTCGCCACCATGCTGCTGGGCGGCCTGCTGTTCAGCGGCAACAGCGAATCCGCGGCGCTCTACCCACTGGTGCTGGGTGGCGTATCCATCATCGCCTCTATCATCGGCACCTTCTTCGTCAAGGCGCGCGAGGGCGGCAAGATCATGAATGCCCTCTACCGCGGCCTCATCGTCTCCGGCGTATTGGCCGCCATCGCCTTCTACTTCGTCACCGACGCCTTCATGAGCGACGTGGTCATCGACGGTGTCGCCAACACCACCATGGCGCTGCTCGGCTCGGCAATGATCGGCCTGGTACTGACCGCCGCGATGGTGGTGATTACCGAGTACTACACCGCTACCGAATTCCAGCCGGTGCGTCACATCGCCGAGGCCTCCACCACAGGTGACGGCACCAACGTCATCGCTGGCCTGGGTGTCTCAATGAAGTCGACCGCCGCGCCGGTACTCGCGGTATGCGCCTCCATCTGGGCCGCTTACGACCTGGCGGGCCTCTACGGTATCGCCATCGCCGCCACCTCGATGCTCTCCATGACGGGTATCATCGTGGCACTGGACGCCTACGGCCCCATCACCGACAACGCCGGTGGTATCGCCGAGATGGCCGAGCTGGACGAGAAGATCCGCAACATCACCGACCCGCTGGACGCGGTAGGCAACACCACCAAGGCGGTTACCAAAGGCTACGCCATCGGCTCCGCCGGTCTCGCCGCCCTGGTGCTGTTCGCCGACTACACCCACACCCTGGATAAGACGGGGGCCGGTCACGGCGTCTCCTTCGACCTCTCCAACCACATGGTGATCATCGGCCTCTTTATCGGCGGCCTGGTACCCTACCTGTTCGGTGCCATGTCAATGGAGGCGGTAGGCCGTGCCGCCGGTGGCATCGTTAACGAGGTGCGCCGCCAGTTCAGGGAGAAGCCCGGTATCATGGACCACAGCGAGAAGCCCGACTACGGTCGCGCCGTGGACATGCTGACCAAGGCGGCGATTAAGGAGATGATCGTCCCCTCGCTGCTGCCTATCCTGGTACCGATCCTGGTCGGCGTACTGCTGGGTGTGGAGGCCCTGGGCGGCCTGCTCATCGGTACCATCATCACCGGTATCTTCGTCGCCATCTCCATGACCACCGGCGGCGGTGCCTGGGACAACGCCAAGAAGTACATCGAAGACGGTAACTTCGGCGGCAAGGGTTCCGACGCCCACAAGGCGGCGGTCACCGGCGACACCGTGGGCGACCCCTACAAGGACACCGCTGGCCCTGCCATCAACCCGCTGATTAAGATCATCAACATCGTGGCACTGATGATTGTGCCGCTGCTCTGATCAGGCACCCCGCCTGCGGGCGGGATGTTATATAGTAAAAAGGCCGGTTATAATGACCGGCCTTTTTTCTTGTCAGTTAATTTTACAGGTGCCCCCCAATGAACCTCGACCGCGTCAGCTCCGGTAAAGACGTCCCCAACGAAATCAATGTCATCATTGAGATCCCAGCCCACTCCGATCCGGTCAAATACGAGCTGGACAAGGAGACCGGCGCCATGTTCGTCGACCGCTTCATGTCGACCGCCATGCACTACCCCTGCAACTACGGTTACGTGCCGCACACCCTATCCAAGGACGGCGACCCGGTCGACGTGCTGGTGGTCACCCCCTACCCGCTGATCCCCGGCTCGGTGATCCAGTGCCGCCCGGTGGGTGTGCTGAAGATGGCCGACGAGTCAGGCGACGATGCCAAGATCCTCGCCGTACCGGTAGACAAGCTGTGCAAGTCCTACCGCAAGGTGGCCAGCTTCCGCGACATCAACGAAGGTGAACTCAACCGCATCGCCCACTTCTTCGAGCACTATAAGGACCTGGACGAGGGCAAGTGGGTGCGCGTCGAGGGCTGGGGCGACATCGATGAGGCGAAACAGGAGATCCTGGAGAGCGTACAGATGTTCAGGGACGCACCCGAGAAACCCAACTTCTAAACCGAGCAACACAACAGGGGGGGAAAGTGGCGACACTTTCCCCCTTTGTTTTAGGGGAGAGCAATGAAGATCTGCATCGTTTCCGACAGCCATGATAATCGCGACATGCTGGCCAGGGCAGTGGGTGAGGCGAAGGAGTGGGGCGCCGAGGCGGTGCTGCACTGCGGTGATGTGGTGGCACCTACCGCGCTGCGTCCGCTGCAACGCCTCGGCCTGCCGGTGCACGTCATCCACGGCAACAACATGGGGGACACCTATGCCATGTTCATGCTGGTACAGGAGCCCGACTCGGTGTTCCACTACCACGGCATGGACGCCGGTATCGAGCTGGGTGGCAAACGCATCTTCATGGTCCACTACCCCCACTACGCCGAGGCACTGGCACTGACCGGCGACTGGGACATCATCTGCTACGGCCACGACCACCACGCGGTGATCAAGACCGCTGCCGATAACAAGGGGGGGGAGTGCCTGCTGCTCAATCCCGGTACTGTGGCCGGCCTCGGGCCGATGGCGAGCTATATCGTCGGCGACCTGGAAACCATGGAGTTCGAAATCAAGGAACTGCCAACCGACCCCAACCGCATTCGCCAGTCGTAGTCGTTGGCTGGGCAATGCGCCCAGCCCGGCAAATCGCTACATCTCGGGGTGTGATTCGGGGTGGGCCTTCTCGTAACGCTCCTGATCGGCGATACAGAGCCTGGCCGCCGGGTAGGCCTTAAGGCGCTCATAGGGGATCGCCTCCCCACACTCCTCGCAACTACCATAGGTACCCTCACGCAGGCGCTCCTGCGCCGCCTCGACCTCACGCAGTTCCTTGATGGAGTGGCTAATCATGGCGGTATTGACGTCACTCAGCAGGTCGGCCACCGACTCATCGCCCGAGTCGTGTACCTGTCCCGCCAGGGCGGCGTACTGCTCGTTGTCGGATTTGGTCAGCTCATCGCGGATATCCTGGCGCAGGCGGCTGCGCTCGGCGTCGATAATTTGGCTCAGTTCTGCGATCTGTTCACTGCTAAGGTGGCTCATGCTTTACCTCATTGAATAAATTTCTCGGGGCTAAGGGGCGGCGCCTCTAATAACCCTCGGTGTTCTTCTCTACCCAGCGCTGGCCGGAGTCGAGCTGTTCTCTTTTCCAGAAGGGGGCGCGGGACTTGAGCGCCTCCATGATGTAGCGGCACGCCTCGAAGGCGTCCTTGCGGTGGGCGGACCAGACGGCGACCAGTACGATGGGCTCCTGCGGCTTCAGCTCACCGACCCGGTGCAGCAGCAGGGCATCGAGTAGCGACCACTTCTCAAAGGCCTCATCGACGATCACCCCGAGCTGCTTCTCGGTCATCCCCGGGTAGTGCTCAAGGGTCATCCCCCGCACCTCATCCCCCTCGTTGAAATCGCGCATGGTGCCGACGAAGGTGGCGGCGGCACCGTACTTGCCGGGGTAGGCGGGATCCACCACCTCGCTCTCGTAGCGTGCCAGCTCCTGCCACGGTGAAAAGGGGGCCGTATCGACGGCGATCTTCACCCTCAGCCTCCGGTGACCGGCGGGAAGAAGGCAACCTCATCTCCGCTCTTCACCGCCTGGTTCTGGTCCGTGTACTCCATATTCACCGCCACCAATACATTGGCGGGCAGCGCCTTGCCGCCGGATGCCTGCAGCCAGACATCGGCCGCCGTGGCGACCTCACCGATCTCCACCGTGGCGCCGTCACAGCCCATCTGTTCTTTCAGACTGGCGAAAAATTTTACCTTTACCGTCATGCCGTTATCCTCGCAAAGCGGTTTGCGTACCTAATCGCCTCAGCCTATCATGATTGCCCTTTTCCACCAATCACAGGGCCTCCCCATGAGCGAATTGACCCACTTCAACCAGGCCGGTGAGGCCCACATGGTCGACGTCGGCGACAAGGCCGTCACCAAACGCACCGCCATCGCCGAGGGGCGCATCGAGATGCTGCCCGAGACCCTGGCCCTGATCCTCAAGGGCGAGGCGAAGAAGGGCGATGTGCTGGGGGTCGCCCGCATCGCCGGTATCATGGCCGCCAAGCGCACCGCCGACCTCATCCCCCTCTGCCACCCCCTCGCCCTGAGCAAGGTGAATATCGACCTCACCCCGCTGGAAGAGGAAAACGCCGTCCACTGCCTCGCCACCGTGCAGACCAGCGGCCAGACCGGGGTGGAGATGGAGGCCCTCACCGCGGTGCAGGTCACCCTGCTCACCGTCTACGACATGTGCAAGGCGGTGGACAAGGGGATGACCATGGGTGGCGTGCGACTGCTGGAGAAGGCGGGGGGAAAGTCGGGCCACTGGCTGCGGGGGGAGTAGGCACCTCCTTACCCCACCTCAAAACCGTGCCCCAGCTCACAAAACAGGGCAATAGGGTCGGATATAGGGATCTCCCTAATTGAGTATCAGCATTTGATTATTATCTAATAAGCCGTATCATCGCGTCCCCCAACGAAGAGGTAACGGCCATGTTCTATTTCGACATGTTGACACTAGGCGGTCTTGCTGCAATAGCCGCCACGGCGATTTTCCTGATCCGCACCTGCCTGAAGCAGGGCTGCAGCCGCTGCCACTGCGGCTAAGTTAGTACTCACTATCAGTTACTGTCTCGCCAGCTGTTCAAGAAACGCCCTCACCCCGTAGCGCCTCGCGAGTTGTGAAAACTCACTGCGGTAGTGATTTACCGCACTCACGCCGTTGGCCACCACATCGTAGACCTTCCAGCCATCCTTGCTGCGATAGAGTTTGAAGTCGAGCTGTACCGGATAGCTGTCGGCTCCGAATACCCGCAGCCCCAGGGTCACCTTGCCACGGCGCGGGTTGCCCTGCGGCTGCAGGTACTGGATGCGGCTGTGCCGATAGCCGCTTAGCTGCTCCGCCATGGCGCCGAGGAAGCGCTCTCTGAGCATCGTGCTAAGACGGCTGCGCTGCTCGTCGTTAAGGTAACGATTGAGCGAACCTGCGGCCCAGAAGCTCATCCGCTTGAAGTCGAAGTAGGGGGCGATCTCCTGCTCCAGAAAGGCGCGCAGCTGTGCCGGCGAACCACCGGGGTTCTCCCCCAGAAAGCCGGTCAGCAACTCCACCCCGGAGCGCAGTACACGGGCAGGCTCCTCCAGCCCGGCGATCTCGCGCGGCGGATAGTAGTACTCGGCCTGCAGTGCCGCGGGCAGCCAGAACAGCAACAGTAGTGCGACCACCTTCTTCATCATCTTCTCCCTCTGTCCGGTCATTCAGTCTGCGTGCAGGTTAGCACAGCCATCACTCGATGCGGCAGGCCTCATCAAAGCTCAGGCGCGGTCCGCGCGCATAGAGCTTCTCCTCGCTGCCGTAACCGAGGGCGCAGATGAAATTGGCCTTCACCTTGCCGTCGGGGAAGAACTCCGCCTCCAGTGCCGGGTAATCGAAGCCCGACATCGGTCCGCAGTCCAGCCCCAGACTACGCGCCGCCAGCATCAGGTAGGCGGCCTGTAGCGAGCTGTTGCGCAGCGCATTCTCCTGAATCTTCTCCGGCTTGCCGGCAAACCAGGAACGGGCATCGGTGTGGGGGAAGAGCTTGGGCAGCTGCTCGTAGAACTCCATATCCATACCGATGATCG
The DNA here is from genome assembly GCA_050298555.1 of Thiohalomonadaceae bacterium. Taxonomy (GTDB): domain Bacteria; phylum Pseudomonadota; class Gammaproteobacteria; order Thiohalomonadales; family Thiohalomonadaceae; genus JAPHSX01. The sequence goes on along the minus strand of JBNKUL010000006.1, from coordinate 17,624 downwards.
CCACCACCGGCGCACTCATTGATTTCTCCACATTGCCCGCGTCGAGGCAGGGCTCAAGGCGCCGCTTCGCCTCCTCCCCCTTCACAAAGACGATACGCGCGGGACAGCTGTTGGCGGCGGTCGGTCCCCACTTCATCAGCTCGTAGAGGGCGTGTAACTGCTCATCGCTTACCTCGATATCCTGCCAACGGTTATAGCTGCGCGCCTCGGTAAAAAGTTGCGCCAATGCCTCGGTACTCAGGGGCTGCTTCATATCATCTCCTCGTTTGTCATTTCTCTTGTCTACATTGATGCGGCCTATATGCGCTGCTTCAAGCAGTTGTTAACATGCTGTAATAGATAACATAGTCGCGATTACCCATACCACCTTCCATGACCCTCACCAGACCATCCCCCCCAGATAGCGAAACGGAGCTAATGCGGCGCGTCCACGCCCTGGCGGGCCGCACGCTGGCGGACATTGCCGCCGAGCTGGAGGTAGAGGTGCCGCGCGACCTGCGCCGTCACAAGGGGTGGGTAGGGCAGCTGCTGGAGCTGGCGCTGGGGGCCGATGCCGAGTCGCTGCCGGAACCGGACTTTCGCGCCATCGGTGTGGAGCTGAAGACCCTGCCCATCGACCGAAACGGTAAGCCGCGCGAATCGACCTACGTCTGCACTGTACCGTTGGACGAGGGGCTGGAGCCGAGCTGGGAGCAGAGCTGGATTCGCCGCAAACTCTCCCGCGTGTTATGGCTGCCAGTGGAGGCAGAGCCTGCGATCCCGCTGCCGCAACGACGTATCGGCAGCGGGCTGCTGTGGAGCCCCGACGAGGCGGAGGAGTCGGCGCTACGCCACGACTGGGAGGAGCTGGGTGAGATGATCCGCATGGGGGAGCTGGAACTGATTACCGCGCGCATGGGCAGCGTGCTGCAGATCCGCCCCAAGGCGGCCAACTCCAGGGTACGCTGCCATAGCGTCGGCGCCGACGGCGAAGCGATCCTCACCAACCCGCGTGGCTACTACCTGCGCCCCGGCTTTACCCACGCCATTTTGTTGCGCCACTGTATGTAGAAAACAAAAAAGGGGGATGCCGAACCGGCATCCCCCTTTTTGCTGCTGCAGTGCAGTCGGCTTAGGCCGCCTGCAACATCTTGAACAGCTCGTCCTTCAGCGCCAGACGCTTCTTCTTCACCTCTTCAGCGTAGTCGTCGGCGGGGGTCTCAACACCCTGCTCAATGCGACGCACCTCGTGGTCCAGCTCGTGGTACTCGTCGAACAGCTTGGCGAAGTGGGCGTTGCTGGTCTTCAGCTCGTGGATCTTCTCCTTGTACTCGGGAAGCTCGTGGAGCAGGTCGTGGTGTTCACCAAACATGGCTTTTCTCCAATTCGATTTAATAAGCAGCGGGCACTCTATAGCAAACCGGCGGCTAATGAAATATTAAAAAGGCCGGTTCCCCTTTCGGGGACCGGCCTTTTATTCGCGCTAAGTCGGGACTTACAGCTTGTCGGCGTTGTCCGCCAGGTACTCAGCAACACCGTCAGGGGTGGCCTTCATACCGGAATCGCCCTTGTTCCAGCCTGCGGGGCAAACTTCGCCGTGCTCTTCGGTGAACTGCAGGGCGTCGATCATGCGCAGCATCTCGTCGATGTTACGGCCCAGCGGCAGGTCGTTCACGACCTGGTGGCGAACGTTACCGGCGGTATCGATGAGGAAGGAGGCGCGGAAAGCAACGCCGGCGGCCGGGTGCTCAACGTCGTAGGCCTGGCAGATGCTGTGGTTGATGTCGGCAACCAGCGGGTACTTGACCTGACCGATACCGCCGTCGTTGATGGCGGTGTTACGCCAGGCGTTGTGGGTGTAGTGGGAGTCGATGGAGACGCCGATAACCTGAACGTTACGCTTCTCGAACTCCGCCAGACGGTGATCGAAGGCGATCAGTTCGGAGGGGCAGACGAAGGTGAAGTCCAGCGGGTAGAAGAAGACCACGGCGTACTTGCCCTTGATGGTCTCTTTCAGGTTGAAGTTGGGAACAATCTCGCCATTACCCAGTACGGCATTAGCGGTAAAATCGGGTGCTTCACGGCCTACGAGTACGCCCATGATGTTTCTCCTTAATTATCTAGCTTAAAAACAACCTACGAATAAAGTCGGGATATACTACGCCGCCCTACTCGCATGATCAACAGGGTTTTCTAGAACCATTCCAAAATATCTCATCCGGCTAATTTACGCCGTGGGCAGAAATAATCAAGCCCACTCCATCAAGAGGTACGCAGGCGGCGCAACAGGTCGAGGATCAGCGCCCCATCGGCCGGATTGAGGCCGTGCTCACCGGAGACCGGCACCACCTGCGCCGCTCCACGCAGGGCGGCAACGTTGTTCATGTTCTGGCTCCATTCGGGCACCACGAGGTCGCCCATGCCGAAAGGACCACCACCACTGTGTACCACAGAGAGGTAGCGTGACTCGGGATGAGGCTGGCGGTTGAGCCAGAACAGCAGGTTACCGGACTGCTCTCGCGCCAGGTCGTGATAGAGCCCCTGCGAGCGGTTGAGGCTCTGCGCCCCCATCAAGGGGGCGACCCAGCCCAGCGGGCTCTGGCCGGCGATCAAACCCGCCTCGGCGGTACCGGTGCCCAGGTGGGGGGAGGCGATGGTAATGAGGGCGCTGATGCGCACCTGCGGGTGCTGCACCATGTAGAGTCGCGCAAGCACCCCGCCGGCGGAGTGGCCGACAAGATAGATCGACTCACCCTCGTGGCGCTGCAGCAGGTAGCCCATGTAACGCTCCAGCTGGGCGGCCTGCACCAGCAGCGGCGCCTCGGTAGGCAGCGCCACGGTGTAGAAACTGCGCGCCGCCCTGGCGGGCGGACCGTTGCGCCGTACCCCCTGAGGACCATCGCTCAGGTGACCGCCGTCCTGCCAACCGGCCTGCTGTATGGTGGTCGCCACGCCGTTACGGCGCCACGGGTCACCGTCAGACAGGTAGCCCTGAAGCAACACCATCGCCTCGGCAGCGGCGAGGCCGGGCAGCAACATCAGCAGGGCAAAAAGGGGTACGACTCGCGTCAGCTTCATGTTGTTTTCTCCTCTGTTTTCGCCACTCTATACCCGGGCCGATTAGAGGTAAACACGGACGCTATTACACATGTTTATGCTCATCGTACACCGCCAGGATGCGCGGTAGCGCCCGCTGCAACGCTGCCACCACCTCCGGGTCGAAATGGCCGCCGGCCTCCTCCCCCATCACCGTGAGGGCACGCTCCACCGGCCACGCCTCCTTGTAGGGGCGCTTGGAGGTCAGTGCATCAAAGACATCGGCCACGGCGACGATGCGTGCCGAGAGCGGGATCGCCTCCCCCTTGAGGCCGTAGGGGTAGCCGCTGCCGTCGTACTTTTCGTGATGCCCCTCGGCGATCTCGATGCCGAGACGAAATACCGTATGGCCCACCGCATTCATCTGCGCCTCGCAACGGCGCAGCACCTCGGCACCAATCAGCGGGTGGCGTTCCATCTCCCTGCGCTCCTCGCCATCAAGCCTGCCCGGCTTGAGCAGGATACTGTCCTCGATACCGACCTTGCCGATGTCGTGCATCGGCGCAAAGCGCAGGATGTCGCGCACCGTATCGCCGTTAACCTCATCTGTGTACGGCCCCTCGCGCCCCATCTCCTCGGCAATGATCGCCGAGTAACGGGCCATACGCAGTAGGTGGTCACCGGTCTCCGGATCCCGGCTCTCCGCCAGCTTGGCGAGGCCGGTAATGGCTGAGATCACCAGGCTCTCGGTCATCACCGTCTTCTCGAAACCGAGACTAACCTGAGCCGCAATGTTGCCCAGCAGGTCCAGGTGCTCACGGTTATAGGCCCCCGCCTCTCTTGCCGCAAAGGCGAGAATAGCGCTCCAGCCCCCCGTACCACTCAGAGGGAAAAAGAGTGCGGAACGGTAACCATCATCCCGCAGGCGTGCGGCAAACTGGGCCTGGGGGTTCTCGGCGGCCAGCCGCTCCAGGTCAGGGATATGGAGCGGCTTTACCTCCTGCAGCGCCTGCACCAGCAGTGAGCCCTCAGCACCGAAGCTCTCCCCCTCGGACAACTCCGTCTTCTCCTCGGCAAAACGACGCTCCAGGGTAAAGCGCCTCTCGGTTTCATCCAGTGACAACAGGCCAATCCACTCCAGCGGCAACAGGGCACGAAACTCGCTAAAGACAAACTGCAGGCTCTCATCTAGCGACGAGGCACGGTTGATCTGCTCGGAAAGGCGGAACAGCGCATGCAGGCGACGGGAGAGGCTGTTAAAGGCCTCGGTGATCGTCCCGATCTCGTTGCGGCCTGGAGAGGGGAGCTGGTAACCGAAGTCCCCCTGGGTAACACGACCGATACCATCCACGGTGGCACGCAACGGACGCGAAAAGGTAACGCTAAAGAGCGTCAGCAGCACCACGATAAAGAGCACGAAGGCCCCCAGGGCGATCTGGTTGAACAACACGATCAGCCCCATCTTGCCCTCCATCATCAGCTGGAAGGAGCCGCTCAGATTTTTCGATACCACACTCAGGTGCGCCTCGTTGGCGAGAATGTATTCCGCCGCCGCTGTTGCACCACCTGCGGCCAGCGCCGCATTCAGGCCTTCACTAAACTCACGCCAGGTAACGGCGGTCAAGTTGAGCTGACCGATAGACTGCTCATCCCAGGAGCAGCGCAGTGGATCGCTGCGACCAGTCAGTTCCGGCTCCAATAGCCTGTTGGATAGCGAGGTGACGATACGCTCGTAGCGCTCACTCTGTTCATGCAGGGTATCCAGGAAGAGCTGGGCCTGCCGTACGTCCGTCCCATCCACTGCGCGGTAGCGCAGACTCAGCCCCACCATATTCTGCGCGAGGGCGCGAAGCTGGCCCGCAAGGTTGAGAATCACATAGTCGTGCTTGCGCAGCTCCAGCTCATAGATGGTAAAACCCACGCTCCCCGCCGCGCTGAGAAATAGCAACAGCATGGCCGCACGCAACTGGGTATTGAGCGATCGAGGCAACCAGCGAGCCAGCACCCGTTTTATTGCATCCATCTCCACCTCCTCGAAAGCAGGGGCAATATCACCACTGCAGCGCCGTCAGTTGCGGACTCTTCTTCTCCTGGTGGGCCTGCATCTTCATCAGCACCTGTTGCAGGGCACTCAGGGCATCGAGAATGAAGGGCCCCTTGTTAAGCATTACGCACTCGGCCCGGCCCGCCATCGCCGCATCGGTAAACTCGGGGCGGCTGCTGCTGCCCCGCTTCGCCAGGGTATCGAGCACCTGGGTGGCCCAGATCACCGGCACATGGGCCGCCTCACACAACCACAGGATCTCCTCCTGCGCCTCGGCCATCGCCACCCCGCCCACTTCAACCAGCAGGTCGCCGCGGGCAATCATCACCGCCAGCGGCTGGTGGTCCAGGGTGGAGAGGAGGATCTCGGGCAAACTCTTCACCGCACGAGCGGTCTCGATCTTGGCGACGACGGGCAACTGCGGCGCCTTGCGCTTTGCCAGTGCCTTGCGTAGCGCCACCATATCCTCGGCACTCTCAACGAAAGAGAAGCCGACCATATCGGCAGAGTGACAGATGAAATCGAGGTCGTGCTGGTCCTTGTCACTGAGCGCGGGCAGGGAGAAGCGGGTTTGCGGGCAGTTGATCCCCTTATCGCCACGCAAGCGGACGCCGCGTGGGTCGGCGTGCTCCACCCGCAGGATCGCCCCCTCGTCGGAGAGCCCCTCTACCACCAGCCCCAGCTTGCCGTCATCGATCCAGACCGGGTCCCCCACCTGCAGGTCATCGATGATCTCAGGCACGGCACAGGGAATCTGCGCCGGCTCGCGCAGGTTGCCCTGGTGGTCGTAACTGGCGGCCCGCCCCGGCTGCGGCGAGCGGGTAAGGAGCAGCGGGTCCCCCAGGTGGAGGCGTATCGGCAACTCGCCACCGCGAAACTCGCCGAGACTGAACTCCCCCTGCAGGGTATAGCTGCCGTCCTCCTCGGCACGCAGCCAGTCCAGGCTGCAGCCGGAGGCGAGGTAACTCCCCTTATGGCAGTAGGCCAGCCAATGTCCCTCTTCGGACTTGCCGGCAATCTCCAGCCAGCGCTCCTTGCCGCGGCTGTCGTGGAAGGCGAGCCGGTCCTCCTGCCGCAGCCGCTTGTGCCACTTGGCGGGAATAGCGAAGCGCTGCTCGCCCGCTTGCGCGGTAATCGCCGCCCCCTGCTCGTCCGCCGCCACCAGCAGCAACTCCGCCGGGCCGCTGGTACGCCCAAAGAGGTCGCGCCGCACCTTGAGATGGCGCACCGCCGGTGCCCGCTCCACCTCGCCGGTGCGGATCTTGTGGCCGGCCAGGTCGATGAGGATGCGGCACTCCAGGCCGCTCTCCTTCTCCGCACGACGGATGTTCTTCACCATCTTTTGCCAGGTCGCCTCATCGTCGTGGGCGCAGTTAATACGCGCCACCTCCATGCCATGGCTGATCAGGCTCAGCACCTGTTGATAGTCCTGTGCAGCATCGCTGGCCAGGGTCACCATAATGCGACTGTGGCGCTCACCGCGCGGCTTGCCGAACAGGCGGCGGCTGTTTTTCTGTAGCAGCTTGGCCCCCTCGTGAAACTGCGGCGGTATGCACTCCTTATGCAACGGCTCCAGCGGCTGCTTCAGCAGTTCGGCCACCAGTGCCGTGACCCGCTCCAGGCTCGCCATCACATGGGACTCGCCACGCCCCAGGGATGAGAGCCCTAGCTCAGCCAGGCGGAGCTGCAGCGGCCTCAGGTCGTGGCGGCGTAGCGCCAGATAGTAGGCGAGGTTACAGGCGCTGTGGCTGAGCCCCTTCTTGCCGAATGGCTCCATAAGTCGGCACGCCTCCCGCTGCAACTCGCTACGTAGCGCGGTGAGTTCAGCGTAAACCGTGGTAAGCCGCTTTTTCGTTGTTTTATCCATCCCTTCTATATAACACCGATGCGAGTCCCCTGCCCGTATCACCAAAGCTTATCCGGGCGCCATCAATTCCGTACAATGCGCAAAACGCCAACCGGAGATATTCAAATGAAACTCGGCACCCCGCTCTCCCCCTCCGCCACCCGTGTGATGCTGCTCGGCAGCGGCGAACTGGGCAAGGAGGTGATCATCGCCCTGCAGCGCCTCGGCGTTGAGGTCATCGCCGTCGACCGTTACGACAACGCCCCCGGCCATCAGGTGGCCCACCGCCACCACGTGATCAACATGGCCAATGCAGAGCAGTTGCGCGCCCTGGTGGAGCATGAACAGCCCGCCCTCATCGTGCCGGAGATCGAGGCGATCGCCACCGACGAGCTGGCACGCATCGAGGCCGATGGCCTGGCCACCGTGATCCCCACCGCCCGCGCCACCCAGCTCACCATGAACCGCGAGGGCATTCGCCGCCTCGCCGCCGAGGAGCTGGGGCTTCCAACCTCTAAATACGCCTTTGCCGAGTCACGTGACGAGGTAGGGGCCGCCATTGAAGGTGGCATCGGCTACCCCTGCATCATCAAGCCGGTGATGTCCTCCTCCGGTAAGGGGCAATCGACCCTCAACGGCCCGGAAGATCTTGAGAGTGCCTGGGAGTATGCCCGGTCGGGGGGACGCGTCGACCAGGGGCGGGTCATCGTCGAGCAGATGGTGGAGTTCGACTACGAGATCACCCTGCTCACAGTACGCACGCTGGATGAGAACGGCGAAGTGACCACCCACTTCTTTGCGCCCATTGGCCACCGCCAGGAGAAGGGGGACTACGTGGAGAGCTGGCAGCCGCAGTCGATGAGCGAGCTCGCGCTGGAGCGCTCACGCGAGATCGCCGAGAAGGTGACCGGCGCGCTGGGCGGCCGCGGCCTGTTCGGCGTGGAGCTCTTTATCAAGGGGGACGAGGTCTGGTTCAGCGAGGTCTCGCCGCGCCCCCACGACACAGGTATGGTGACCATGGCGACCCAGTGGCAGAACGAGTTCGAACTGCATGCCCGCGCCATCCTCGGTCTGCCGGTCTCTACCGTACTGCGCAACGCCGGGGCCAGTGCCGTGATCTACGGCGGCATGGAGAAGGCGGGGATCGCCTTTGAGGGGGTGGCGGAGGCGATGAGCGTGCCCGACACCGATTTGCGCCTGTTCGGCAAGCCGGAGTCCTTCAGCCGCCGCCGTATGGGGGTGGCGCTGGCCTATGGCGAGGAGTGTGATGAGTGCCGCGAGCGGGCGAAGTTGGCGGCCTCCAGGGTGAGGCCGGTAGAGGGGTAACTAACCGATCAGGCCACCGAACGGTTGCCGGCGAAGTGCTTGAAGACTCGAACCAGGGAGCTCTCGCCACTGTTTTCCACACCGTGGCTCTCTGAGCCGCGGCTGTCGCGCACCTCGCAGATGGCACCGGCCTGATAGAACAGCTCGGCCAGCTGCTCCGCCTCGACGGCACTGGCAAAGTGCTTCAGCAACACCTCGCCACGACCAAACAGTTTTGCTGCCCGCTCTTCACTGATGCCCAGGCTGAGAATGAGATTGCTCTTCACGGTGGCGACATCGGCACCGCTGGCCAGTCTTCCGGTAAATACTGCGCTATAGGGCTTCTTCATCTCACACTCTCCCTTCGGCTCCCGCCGGGGTTACAACTCATCTTGGGAGCAATGATGGGCTCGGTCGCCCCGCTTTTCTGTGACGGAGTGGGAAAAAAGTGCTGGGCCTGGAGTAGGGTAAAAGAAAGTGTGAGGGCGCTCACATGCGATCTCATAACTCGATCAAGCTATCGCCGGAAGCCGCTCCATCAGGTAGCAGAGGCAGTCCTGCCTGATCACCTCTTCGTTGAGGGTGAGCATCGAGGGCATGACCGGCAGCCGCGTCTTGAGGCTGCCGTTGTCATTGATAAAGAAACGCTCGGCCACATCCGCTCCCGCCTCGTCCCACGCCTCCAGCCGCGCCCCGCCGGTATTCACCGTGGCCAGCAGGGTGCCGCTGGGCAGCTCGCGGAAGTTGAGGTGGTCGAGGTCACTGGGAAAGCTCAGCCCATCCTCGCGCGGCACAAATCCGAACTCCACCGACTCGGGCACCTTTACCGTGGCGACGGTGTGGAACAGGTCGTAGTCGTGATCGGCGACCTTATGCTCGGGGAAGTGGTCGAGGTGCAACGCCGACTCGACGAACTGCAGTGCATGCTCGGTAGAGCGGCTCTGCCCTACCTTGCCGCACTCCACCGTCACTGCCGGGCAGAGCGTGCTAAAGGCCATCGACTGTACCGCGTCGGGGGTGGTGAAGAAGACCACGGTGCGGCTGAACAGGGTCGCCAGATAGAGGAAGCGGTGGTTCTGCACGTTGATGCAGCCGTAGTGGGGGTTGAGGCCGGTGTTGTTGTGGATGTCGATGCTGGCGAAGACCTTACGCTGGCGCATGATCTCGACGATTTTTCTGGCCATCACCTGCTCCGCCGTGCCCTCCCCCTTCCAGATACGGTTGTAGTCGATCTGGCCGTCGAGACGGCGTACCCCGCACTTCGCCGCCTCGACATTACCGATGAAGAGAGAGAGGGCGCGGGGCAGCTCGGCATCCCGATATTTTTCCAGCAGTTGGCGTATCGCCTCCCAACCGGTGTCCTCGTTGCCGTGCAACAGCACCGAGACGAACAGCGGCTCGGGGTGACGCCCCGGCAGGTGGATCAGGGTGGGACCGTCGAGCTTCTTATGCAGCTTGGTAGCGGGGAGATCCAGCAGGCCGTCGGGGATGCGGGTTAACTCTGTCAGCATCTTGTTCTCGTATTGAATCTATATCTTCCAGCGGTGCACCGGCTCGCCGCTGTCGTGTTGTTCGCGATAGGCGGCGACCAGGCCGGCCATCTCTTCGCCGTGCTTATCGAGCCAGGCAAGTTGCCAGGCGGCGCCGGTCTGGCGGCTCTCGAGCCGTGCCTCGATGATGCCGAGGTAGAGGTCGGTATCCGCCTCATCACAGCCCTGCTGCCGCAACCCCTCACGGGCGAGCGGCAGCAGGCTTTTTAGTAGCTCGTGCATTCGTCCGTGTTCGCCCCCCAACCAATTGACCGGCGCGGCCAGCCCCAGCCGTGCCGCCTGGTAGAAGTTGTCACGGGCCGTGGCGAAGGGAAGCAACTGCTCCGGCGGCGCCTCCTGTTCGGCAAGGCTATGTACGACACCGAAAAAGAAGGCGCTGTTGGCGATAGTGTCGGGCACGCTCGGCCCGGCGGGAATCACCCGGTGCTCGATACGCAGGTGGGGGGTGCCATCGTCGTCAAAGCCGATAAGCGGCCGGTTCCAGCGCCAGATAGTGCCGTTGTGCAGCCGCAGGTGGTTAAGACGCGCGGTCTCTTCACCCATCTCCACCGGCAGCAACAGCGGGAAGTGGTCGCGGTTCTCGGCGAAGACCTCCATCAGCGAGTGGCGTGCATAGCCGGTGCCGAAGGAGACCCGCTTCATCGGCCCGAAGGCGGCACCGGCAAAACCGCCCACCGCCACCGACTGCTCGAACAGTGGGATGCGTGTCTCCTGCCACAACCGCTTGCCGAACAGCAGCGGCGAGTTGGCGGTCAGCGCCACCATCGGAGCAGAAAGTATCTGCATCGCATTGTAGTAACGCACCGCCCGCTGCTGCTCCACCTGCAGATGGATCTGGAAGGAGGTGGTGGCGGCCTCCAGCATCACATCATTGTGTTCGGTGCGCAGGTGGTGCACCCCCTGAATATCGAGCTGAAGCGGCCTGCCCTGGCGCAGGCGCAGCACCTGCTCGTTAAGGGCGCGATAGCGCTCCATGGCGGACATGTGCTGCAAGGTCAGCATCTCGTCACGCACCGTGGGCAGGGTGCCCACCATCACCAGGTCCGCCTCTAGCTGCTGCGCCACACTACGGCAATAGCCCCAGTTCGCTTCAAGCTCCCGGTGCATGCGCGAAAGGGCGTCGCCCGCCACCTGCAACGGGGTGGAGTTGAGCTCCACGTTGAACTGCGACAGCTCGGGGCTGAACAGCGCCTCGTCACCGAGCATCGCCAGGTACTGCTCGTTAATCGGTGCGGGGTTGCCGGCGCCGTCTACCAGCCACGCCTCCAGCTCGAACCCGCCGGTGCCGTGGTGCGAAGAGAGCCCGCCCTCGTCGAACAGCTGTTGCAGCAGCGCGCTCTCCTGCTGCAAGTGGCGCGCGAAGCGCTCGAAGTCGCCCTTATGGAAATGACTGGCGCTGATCTCCTGTCCCATCAGGCCGCCCCCCTGCCGTTGAGCTCGTCGTCCAGCTGTTGCAGCCGTTCTGGGGTGCCGATATCGTGCCAGCGGCCATCGAAACGCTCGCCGCTCACCCTTCCGGCGGCCATCGCCCGGCGCAGCATCGGTGCCAGGGGGAAGGCCCCGGGCTCGCAGCCGTCGAACAATCCAGGGTGGTAGAGGCCGATACCGGAGAAGGTAAGGCGCTCACCCTCGCCCTCATCCAGCACTCTGTCGCCTTGCAGCAGAAAGTCACCCTGGGGATGTTGCGGCGGGTTGGGGACCAGCACCAGGTGAGCGGCCTGCACCTCGACCTCGCGCAGTCGCTCGAAGGGGTAGTCGCACCAGACATCGCCGTTGACCACCAGGAAGGGCTCATCACCCAGCAGCGGCAGGGCGCGGAAGATGCCGCCGCCGGTCTCCAGCGCACGCTCCTCCGCTGAGTAGTGGATGGTAAGGCCGTAGCGCTCGCCATCGCCCAGGGCCTGCTCTACCTGCTCACCCAGGTGGGCGAGGTTGATCACCACCTCGGTAAAACCGGCCCCCGCCAGGGCCTGCAGGTGGTATTCGATAAGGCGCCGGCCACCTACCCGCAGCAGCGGTTTGGGGGTGTGGTCGGTCAGCGGGCGCATGCGCTCGCCGCGCCCCGCCGCCAGGATCATCGCCTTCATCTCTCTACCCCAAACGTTACACCGCTAGTCATCAATCCATTATTAAAGAATGCGATGGCCGCCACAACCGCCATTGCAGCGGGCCTTTACATTGGGCCCAGCCGCCCCCATTTGACTTGCTATTGGGCCGACGTTACCGTGCCCCGACTTAGACGAATTGAGGTTTTCCCATGAGCGACAGCAACAACGACGATATGGAACTGAGCAGCGGCATCGCCGCCTTCGAAGGCAAGCACTTTGGCACCGCAATGCAGCTGCTCTCGCCCCTGGCCGAGAAGGGTAACGTGGAGGCACAGTACCGCGTCGCCATCATGCACCAGGGCGGCCTCATCGGCACCCCCAATATGGAAGAGGCGGTGAAGTTCATGCGCGCCGCGGCAGAGGCTGGACACGGTATGGCGCAACACGGCTATGCGGTGATGTTCCTCGAGGGCGAGGGGGTGGAGAAGGACGCCACCAGGGCAATAGAGTGGTTCGAGAAGGCGGCCGAACAGGGGATGCAGGGCTCACTCACCACCCTGGGCATGATGTACCAGGATGGCTACGGTGTGGAGAAGGACGAGGCCAAGGCGATGGAGTATTACAAAAAGGCCGGCTTCGATATGGAACAGGCCTAGGCCTGGCTTCTCATCTAGCCATCATCGCATGCCACCTGATTACGCCCATTCTGCTTGGCCTGATAGAGCAGGTCGTCGGCATGGCGTAACAGGTGGTCGAGTTCATCCATTTCAGCGGATAGCGTCGCCAGCCCGGCCGAGAAGCTGAGCCCGACCTGGGTATCTTCAACCGAGAGTGGCTGCTGCTCCAGGTGGCGTCGCATACGTTCCACCATCTCCAGGGCCATCTCCCCCCGGCTCTCTGGCATCAGGATGGCAAACTCCTCCCCCCCCATGCGCCCAATGATATCGCTCTTGCGGAACAGGCGGCGGCAGGTATCGGCAAAATAGCGCAATGCCTCATCCCCCACATGGTGTCCAAAGCGGTCATTGATCGACTTGAACATATCGAGATCCAGCATCACCACCGATAGTGGGTGTTGATATCTTAGGGCGATATCCAGTTGGGTCTTCGCCTCAAACATAAACTGACGGCGGTTGAGTAGCTGGGTCAACTCATCGTACTGGGCCAGCCGGACCAGCTGCTCCTCCATCGCCTTTCTTTCGCTAATGTTCCGTCCAATCCCCTCGACACAGACCGGCTTCCCCTCGCTATCGACACGGGTATGGGCATTGGTCGACACCCAGATATGGCTGCCGTCTTTGTGTACCATGCACGCCTCTACATGGCGTGCCTTGCCGCCTCCCTCCACCAGGGCCTGTACCACCCTCTCCCGGTCCTCCGGGTCACAGTAAAAATCGGCCATCGGTCGGCCGATCATCTCTTCGGGGAAATAACCTATCGCCTCATGGCACGAGGGCGACATCATGGTGATCACCCCCTGCATATCGGCGCGGTAGAAGACATCGGGCATGTTATTGAGGATGGAGGCGATATCCGCCTGGGAGTGGGCCAGGGCCTGCCGGGTTTGACGCTGCTCGGTCACGTCCTGCAGCGAACCGATAGAGAAGAGGCGCCCGTCATCCCCCTTGAGCAAGCCCACCCGCATATTTACCTCTCGCACCTCTCCGGCCTGCGTCACAATCCGGAAGCTGTACTCATCGGGTACCTTCTCGCCACTACGCCTGGCATGGTAGCGCTCCATCACCATCTCCCGATCCTCCTCGTGGACAAGGCCGATGAAGGGGAGGGAGATAAGGGCCGACTCCGGGTAGCCGAAAAGCTCCGTTACCTGGTTGTTTACAAAACAGAAGTTACCGCTCTCAATAACGAAGACGGCGTCCTGGAGCTGGTTCAGCAGCGCACTGAGGACAAAGGTGGGTATACCTGCGTCGAGCATGGGAGTCATAAAGTCTAAGAATTGTTAACGACACGTTAAATACTAGACCAGTCTCCACTCGTAACAGGCGGATAAGCCCCTTTTTTCACTAAACGCGAACAAACACACACTTTTTGTGCGCCTTATCAAAAGGAGAGAGCACATGAATGAACACAAAAAAAGGCGCTATCCGTTATGGTTAGCGCCCTGTTCCGTTCACGCTGTACAACAACCCGTTAGCGTTTCGCGCCCGCCTGTTTAAGCATTACGGCCACCCGGTCATTTTTCCCCTTATAGGCCAGCTGCAGCGCGGTCATGTCATCGCCTGCGACCGCATCCAGGTCTGCACCACGATCGATCAACTCCTTGACGATCTTCGGGCTACCCCAGTAGGCGGCCGTCATCAACGGTGTCCAGCCCTCGGCATCGCGCGCATTGATATTCGCACCCTTGCCAATCAGGAGGGTTGCGATATTGTTATTTTTAGCCTGGGCCGCCACATGCAAGGGGGTAGCCCCAGTGTCATCGGCAGCATTGATATCGGCACCACGTTCGATCAGTGCCCTGGCGAATTTTTCGTCCTTGTTCTCGGCCGCCATGATCAGCGCGGTGACGCCCTTGCTGTTCTCCACATTGGGGTCCGCACCGCCCATTAACAGCATCTGCATAATGTGGTAGTGGCTACTCTCGACAGACTCCATTAGCGCCGTTTTACCGTACTTATCCGAGGTATTGACGGAGGCCCCGTAGCCAATCAGCACCGACAGTACATCCTCGAAACCCGAGCGCACTGAAATCATAAAGGCGTCCTCGCCTTTGCGGGTCTTGGTCTTGGGGTCGGCACCGTGCTTCAGCAGCAGAAAGACCATCTCCATATTGCCCTGCTCTGCCGCGGCAATCAGTGCGGTATAACCGCTATTGGTTTTGGCGTCGGGCTCTGCACCGTGCTCAATTAGCAGTTTCGCCGTGGCGACCCGATTGTCTTCCGCGGTATAGATGAGCGGGAAATAACCGAAGTCGCCACGGGCATTGGGGTTAGCGCCACCGTTCAACAGCTTCTCAATTTTCGGGTAGTCTCCAGCCACGACCGCCTTGATCAGTGCGGCGTCCTGCTTCTCATCGGCCAACGCCGCGCCACAGACAATAAGCAGCACCGCCACCATTAAACGCATGGGAGTTGTTTGTTTCATGGCATCCTCTACTTAGTGCTTGCTGCTGCAGGCTGCAGTCTGGAGGCGTAGTCGACGACGGCCTTCATATCTCGATAGGTGAATCCGGCAATCTGCCTGACCATCTTTTCATTGGCATTACGCCGCTTGCCATTCTTGATCCACTTAATCTGCCTCAGCATGTAGCTGTAGTGCTGCCCCTGAAGACGTGGGTAGAAATCGTCGTTGCTCCCCTCGCCATTGTCGCCATGGCACTTGGCACAGTTTTCCCTATACAGTTTTTCACCATGGGCCAGGTCATTACCAAAGCCGTATTCGTTATCAGGGTTGGGTTTCATGGTCGCGATATAGCCGGTCACATCGGCGATATCCTTGGGGCCACCGATATATTTATCCAGGGTAAAGGGGTACATCATCGGGTTGTCGCGGTTTCCCGAGCGGATATCTGACAGCTGCTTGATCAGCACATTTTGATGCTGACCGGCCAACATCGGATAGTAGCCGTTGCCCTTATGATTACCGAAACCGGGCTCGATCCCCCAGCCATTATCCTGGTGGCACCTGGCGCAGAGTTGATAGAGCTTTTTGCCGTTCTCGATATCCGGGGCAATAGCCATGGCAGCCTCGCGTTCACTGTCGCGATGCACCCCGCCCTTCCAGGCGTTGGCACTCTGCGTGGCCGACATTAGAACCGCGCCGATGGCCACGGATGCGAGCAATAGACGATTTAGACCTTCCTTCATTACACCTACCCCCTCTCAGGCTCACTATGCGCCGCTAGCCGCTACTTTTTTTGTAGTTGAGCTTGAGCGCATTAGTCACTATCCGATCATTCTCCACTAGTGGCTATGACATATCAATGCAAACGCCCCACATTAACCCCTAAACGTCCGACACCTCCCTGCGGTGGTTTTGATCTTGCTCTGCACGGGCACAACCTTGGTACGCCAGCCGAGTCAACATAGCTGCCGTCGTATATTGGAACTCGTCCGTGGTGTACGTAGGGGGAGACTGAACGATACTGCCCAAACGTGACAAATTGTCATAGAATGAGCACTGACAGCTTTAAATTCCTGGGGCGGCGATTTTGTAATGTTATATTCGTTCAAACATAATTTCCTATACATCGCAACGCCAAAGACAGGGTCAACAAATTTCCAAACGGCCCTCGCGCCACATTGCGATTTGATGTTGATGCGTGGAAATTACGCTGACGACAAACACAGTCATGTTACGGCACAAGACTTCTTTAACTGGTTTCCGGAAGATGTAGTTGGCCGCCCATTTACTTTTTCAATCATGAGAGAGCCCATTGCCCGCACCATTTCCGTATACAACTTCCGCTCCAGGAAGGCCTTATTAGATCCATCGCACCCGAATCATCAGCTATCTACAGCACACTTAAGTTTTGATGAATTCATCTCCTCGATCGAGGCGGACATAGGCATTGCAAACTTACAGTCTGAATATCTTTTTCTACCAAGCGGCGAAGTGCTCGACTCAATAATTAGGCTGGAAAACGCATTAAGCGACATCAAGTCCATCACCCCCATATTACCAATCGAATTTAACGCCGAAGAGTGTTTCAGCAAGAGGCTGAACAAATCTACCAACATAAAGATGACAGAAGAAGATTTAAACAAATCACAGCGATTACGTCTGGAGATTCTATTAAAGCCCGATCTCGAGTTATATGAATCGACACCATCAATGATATCTAACACCAGGATTCCAGGCGCAGCAACCAAAGACGTCGAAGCCGACAGGAAGTTTGTTGAATGGGCGACAAAGGAACAACCAGAAATTATCGCTGAAAGTTTGTTTTGCAGTGCCCTTAATCTGTGGCGGAACAGAGAACAGGAGAGGGCGCTTGCCATCTTGAACAAGATTGATGCTCTTCAACCTCATTTAACCGGCTTATCTGGCTTACGTGCTTTGCTATACAAGCAGCTAGGACGAAAAAAAGAGTGGACAGAAGAGGCTGAAAAGTGCTCCCGGGAACTCACCTACGACGGTATAACTTATTTTGAAGGTGCTAGCTGGTTATATGAACAGAAAAAATATCAAGATGCTTTCGAAGTTATTATGGGCCTTCTAAATTATTCTGACGGTACTATGAAGGACTATATTTTGTTAGCCAAGTGTACGTCCAAGTTGTCTCCTGGTGAATTCGATTTGATTTTACCCCTGTTGGAACAAGCACTTGAGCGGTTCTCATCATATACCCATTTCGTAGAGCAGCTTAAGAACTTAATCGCCCCGCAAAAAAAGCATATAACCCCCATGTAATCTAGGAGGTACTCTCAGAGCACCGTTTTCGTGGGACGGGGGATGCCCACTCTAACCCCATCTTTTTTTGTTGACACGCCCACACAGATGGGTAAAATGCCGCGCTCCTCCAAGCGGGAATAGCTCAGTTGGTAGAGCACAACCTTGCCAAGGTTGGGGTCGCGAGTTCGAATCTCGTTTCCCGCTCCAATCACCTAGCTCAATAGCCTCCGGCTATTGGCGAACGACTCCTCGGGCAGAATGTACGTCTGCCGTTATTACCTACACTCGATTGAGCGGCACGCCACACCATGACCTGGCAGGCTGACAAATCTTCCCCCTACAGCTAGAGTTGCAACTATATGCACTAGATCGAGTTGCCCACCCAATGCAGGTAACAGCAAAAACCCCAGCTTCGTCCCATACGGGACAGCCAATACGCTTTTCTACCAGGCGGCTATCAC
>JBNKUL010000005.1:0-24109 GCA_050298555.1 Thiohalomonadaceae bacterium | reverse complement strand
CAGGCAAAGACCTCGTGGCTGCTCTGTTCCATCCGCTCTGTCACCGCTTGCAGCGCTTGATAATCGAGCGGCTCCTGTTGGATCAAATCGAATACGTCGTGGGTACTGTCATGGACTGCGGCATGGGGCGCCTCCAGGCTGCTGTAGTACGATGAGCCGGAGAAGTACTCCTTACCGTCCCCCTCGTAGTACCACTTGCCAAGGCGACAGTTGTGGTGGTCCACGAACTCGAAGGCGGGACCTCGCTGGTTGATTGACAGGTAGGTGTTCACCTTCCAGATCACGTGGTCGAGTTTGGCCAGGCTAACGAAGACGCTGTCCGACATGCGGCAGAAGTACTGGAAGGCGGACTTTACGTGCCCTTGCAGGGAGTCAAACTCGCTATTGAGCCGTGACATCCCCTGCTCCACACCCTGCACCCCGTTCATTACCTCGTCGGAGCTGGCCTCGACGCTGCTGACATTGGCCAACATTTCATCGATGACCTTGCGTGTATCGGTGATTGCCGAGCGGGTCTTGTCCGCCAGGCCGCGTACCTCATCGGCAACCACGGCAAAACCCCGCCCCGCCTCACCGGCACGTGCCGCCTCGATGGCGGCGTTGAGCGCCAACAGGTTGGTCTGCTCGGAGATATCCTGGATTAGGGTCAACACCGCGTTGATCTTGCCGGCGTGTTCGGCCAGCACCTTGACTGTACTATTGGACTGCTCAGAGGTACGGGCCACCTGCTCCAGGGTGCGGCTTATCGCGCTACTATCATTACTGATTTGCTCAAAGTCCTCGTGGACATGATCGACCTGTGCCAGGGTCTCCTTGGTGGTGGTAACGGTCTGCGCCATATGGCCCTGAATATCTACCAGGCCGGCCTTGATATTGACGTTCTGGTTGCTCATCAGCTGGTTGAGCTCTAGCTCGCTGCCGGACTGCTGCTGCGGCCGCTCGGCAAGCTCGGCCTCCAACTCGGCAATGCGCTGTTTTAGCTCGTCGTTTTCACTGGCCAGGTTGTCCCGCTGCTCCCTAAGCTCAATGACAACGCCTGCGTGATAGCCCTTTGATACGAACATCTCTCCCCCCCGCTTGCTTTGATTGTTGTCGTTAGCTGACCACAAAACGGCAATTAACGACATTATTTATAGGGTGATAGTACGAGGAGAAATGGGAAATTCGCAACTGTCGAAATATGTCAGAACGCTGAAAACAAAAACGGCCCCGAAGGGCCGTTTTGACTAGGGAAAGCGTGTTCCAACTAGATGCGGTAGTTGGGCGCTTCCTTGGTGATCTGCACGTCATGGACGTGAGACTCGGAGAGGCCGGAGTTGGTGATACGCACGAACTCGGGCTTGGTGCGCATCTCCTCGATGGTACGACACCCCATGTAGCCCATGGAGGAGCGCAGACCGCCGAGCAGCTGGTGGATCACCGGCTGCATCGGGCCCTTATAGGGGACGCGCCCCTCAATGCCCTCGGGGACCAGCTTGTCCTGCTCGGTACTCTCCTGGAAGTAACGGTCGGAGGATCCCTGCGAGCCACCCATGGCGCCCAGCGAGCCCATACCGCGGTAGGACTTGTAGGAGCGGCCCTGGAACAGCTCGACCTCACCCGGCGCCTCTTCGGTACCGGCCAGCATGGAGCCGACCATGATGGTGTAACCACCGGCGACGATGGCCTTGGCCATGTCGCCGGAGAAACGGATACCACCGTCAGCGATAAGCGGTACGCCGGTGCCCTCGAGGGCCTGGGCGACGTTATCGATGGCTGAGATCTGCGGCACACCGACCCCCGCTACGATACGGGTAGTACAGATGGAACCGGGGCCGATACCGACCTTCACTGCATCGGCGCCCGCCTCGACCAGCGCCCTGGCGGCAGCGCCGGTGGCGATATTGCCGCCAATGACCTGCAGGTCGGGGAAGTTCTTCTTCACCCAGGCAACGCGGTCCAGCACGCCCTGGGAGTGGCCGTGGGCGGTATCGACCACAACCACGTCGACACCGGCCTCGGCCAAGGCGATAACACGCTCATCGGTGCCGGCACCAACGCCCACCGCGGCGCCTACACGCAGGCTGCCGGATTCGTCCTTACAGGCGTTGGGCTTGTCGGTGGCCTTCTGGATGTCCTTTACGGTGACCATGCCACGCAGGCGGAAGTTGTCATCGACCACCAGCACCTTCTCGATACGGTGCTCGTGCAGCAGCCCCTGTATGGTCTCGCGGTCGGTGCCCTCCTTGACGGTGACCAGCTTCTCCTTGGGGGTCATGATGGTGGAGACGGGGTCGTCGAAGTGGGTCTCGAAGCGCATGTCGCGGCTGGTGACGATGCCGACCAGGTCCTCGCCATCAACTACCGGCACACCGGAGATCCCCTCGCTGCGGGTCAGCTGAATCAGCTCGCCGATGGCCATAGTCGGTGCCACGGTGATCGGGTCCTTAATCACACCGCTCTCGAACTTCTTCACCATGCGCACCTGGCGTGCCTGCTCCTCGGCGGTCATGTTCTTGTGGATAATGCCGATGCCACCCTCCTGCGCCAGGGCAATGGCCAGGCGGTGCTCGGTAACGGTATCCATCGCCGCCGAGAGGATGGGGATGTTGAGGGTAATGCCGCGGGTCAGCTTGGTGGAGAGATCCACGTCCTTGGGCAGCACGGTGGAGTGGGCAGGGACCAGCAGTACGTCGTCAAAGGTAAGGGCTTCCTGGGCGATTCTCATGATATTTGGTGTCCGCGCTAACTATATAAACGGTTAATTATAGAGTTTGACTCACTCCGGGTAAACTGGCTAGCCTTAGCATGTCGCCAAAAAGTGGTGGCAAAGAACAAGGAAGTCCATGCAAAAGGGCTGGATACCACCCCCCAGAAAAAATATACCAACCTATTTGGAGGATAGAATGAAAAAACTCGCACTTATCGCCGCCCTCGCACTGCTCGGTAGCGGCTGCGCCAATATGCAGGGTGCCAAGGCCCCTGAAATGAGCGCAACCGATGCGATCGCCGCTGCTGAAGCGGCCCGCAAGAAGGCCGCCTCCGTCGGCTACGAGTGGCGCGACACCGGCAAGATGATAGACAAGGCGAAAAAGGCCGCTGCCGCCAATGACGAGGCTACCGCCGTGAAGCTGGCTGTGCGTGCCCTGCACCAGAGCGAAAACGCCCTGCGCCAGCAGGCGGAGCAGAAGGAGGCGGTAGCACGCTACTAAGTGCCTCGCCCCCTTCATGGAAAAGGCCGCCCTGTGCGGCCTTTTTCTTTTTCTGCCCCTCCCTTCTGTTAAGATGCACACATGCCGCAACAAGCCGACACCGCCACTCGACCCCAGCGCGATATCTACACCGTCTCCCGCCTCAATCGCGAGGCCCGGGCGGTGCTGGAGGGCAACTTTCCGCTACTGTGGGTTGAGGGCGAGCTCTCCAACCTTGCCAGGCCCCGCTCCGGCCACCTCTACTTCACCCTGAAGGACGAATTCGCCCAGGTACGCTGCGCCATGTTCCGCATGCGCGCCATGCACCTGGGCTTCACGCCCCGCGACGGTGCCCAGGTGCTGGCACGGGTGCGGGTCGGGCTCTACGAGAACCGGGGCGACTTCCAGCTGGTGGTCGAGCACATGGAAGAGGCGGGAGACGGCGCCCTGCGCCGCGCCTTCGATGCGCTGAAACAGCGACTGCAGCAGGAAGGCCTGTTCGCCGAGGAGCACAAACAGCCCCTGCCCCCACTCCCCCACACCATCGGAGTGGTCACCTCCCCCAGCGGTGCGGCGATCCGCGACATCCTCACCGTACTCAGAAGAAGGTTTCCGGCGATTCGCGTCGTTATCTACCCGGTAGCGGTACAGGGCGAGGGGGCCGCGCAGGAGATCGCCGAGGCAATCCGGCTCGCCGGGGAGCGCCGTGAGTGCGATGTATTGATCGTCGGCCGCGGTGGCGGTTCGCTGGAGGATCTGTGGGCCTTTAACGAGGAGACGGTGGCACGGGCCATCCACGACAGTCCGCTACCGGTGGTCAGTGCGGTCGGCCATGAGGTCGACGTCAGTATTGCCGACTTCGCCGCCGATGTACGCGCCCCCACCCCCTCCGCCGCCGCCGAGCTACTCAGCCCGGATTCACAGCAGTGGCAAATACGTATCGATGCCCTGCAATACCGCCTGCATCAGGCTACCCGGCGCCGGCTACAGCAGGCAGGACGGCAACTGGAGGGGCTGGGTAGACGGCTGCGCCACCCTGGACGTCGGCTGCAGCAGATCGCGCAAAGACTGGACGAGCTGGAGTGGCGCCTGAGCAATGCCCGACGACACCAGCTGCAAGGGCGCCAGGCACGGCTCAACCAGCTCAGCGCCCGTCTGCAGCGCCACGCCCCACAGGCCTTGCTGCAACGCCTGCAACACCGCCACCAAACCCTGCAGGAGAGGCTGCAACACGCCATGCAGGAACGTCTGCAACAGAACCGTAGTGAGCTTGGACTACTGGGACGCACCCTGAATGCGGTCAGTCCGCTAGCCACCCTGCAGCGCGGCTATGCTATCGTCACCCGCGAGGCGGATGGCGCCCTGGTAGAGCAGAGCAATCAGGTAGAGACCGGGACACAGGTACGAGCCCGGCTGGCACAGGGTGAACTGCTGTGCCGTGTAGAGGAGAAGATTGATGCTGAATAAGAGATTTTGCTTCGTACTGGCACTGCTGCTCGCTCCCCTGGCGGCCACGGCACAGGAGCTGCCACGCCAGTCGGCCGTACCCGGCGGTATCGCCATGATCGATCTCGGCGAGGGCGAGAACGAACCCACCGTGCACTACAACAAAAGGCGCGTACTGGTCACCCGCCACGACGGCAGATGGCTGGCGCTGGTCGGACTCTCCCTCTCCACCAAGCCCGGTAGCCATACCATCACCGTTAATAGCGATGGTAAAAAGCGCCACCGCAGCTTCGAGGTGACCGACAAGAAGTACGAGGAGCAGCACATCACGCTGACGAACAAGCGCCACGTCAACCCCTACGCCAAAGACCTGGAGCGCATCCGTGGTGACCAGGCGCGCAGCCGCAAGGCCTTCGCCAGCTGGGACGCCCAGCGCGATGCCGAACTGGCCTTTGCCACACCGGTAGAGGGGCGCCTCAGCGGCAGCTTCGGCAAGCGCCGCTTCTTCAATGGACAGCCACGCCGCCCCCACAGCGGCCTCGATATCGCCGCCCCCACCGGCACCCCCATCATCGCCCCGGCCGCCGGTACCATCATTGAGGTCGGCGACTACTTCTTTAACGGCAACACCGTCTTCATCGACCATGGCGAGGGGCTGATCACCATGTTCTGTCACATGAGCCGCATCGACGTCAAAGTGGGCCAGCAGGTGTCCCGCGGCGAGGCCGTGGGAGCGGTCGGCAAGACAGGTCGAGTCACCGGCCCCCACCTGCACTGGACCGTCAGCCTCAACAACAGCCGCGTGGACCCCGCGCTATTCCTCAGCCGGGAGACTGTCGCCACCCTGGATGCGCCGAACCAGAAAAAGTAGTTTTTTTGTAGGGGAATATTCAGCTTCATTTCATCTGCCGCGATTACTCTCCTCACATCTACCAAGAAATCTAAGGAGAGATGATGAGGCACTACCCCACAACACTGTTCCTGGTGGCAGCCCTGCTGCTCACTCCGCTTGCTCAAGCGCAGGAACCCGCCCCCGGATTTTCCCTTGAAGGGATAGCGCAGCAGGTCAAGCTGGAGGAGTACCGCGGCAAGGTGGTCTACCTCGATTTCTGGGCCTCCTGGTGCACTCCCTGCCGCAAGTCATTCCCCTGGATGAACGAGATAAAGCAGCGTTACGCCGACCAGGGACTGGAGATCATCGCCATCAATCTGGACAAGGAGCGTAAGGATAGCGAAGCCTTCCTCGCCGCCACCCAGCCAAGCTTTACCATCGCCTTCGACCCCGAGGGAACCACAGCGGTACGCTACCAGGTGATGGGCATGCCCAGCTCCTACCTAATCGACCGCAACGGCCAACTGCACAACAGTCACATCGGCTTTCGTGACAAGGACAAGGCGGCACTGGAACAACAACTAAAGGGACTGCTGCAACAATGAAGATAATCACTACCCTATGCCTGTTGTTGTTGCTCGGCGGATGCAGCATCAGCGAGGTCAAGCCCTGGGACCGCAACCTGCTGGCTCAGGAGAAGATGCAACTGGTCCCCGACTCGCTCGAGGCCTACCTGGATGAACACATCTACTTCAGTAAGGAAGCGGCCTTCGGTGGCCAGGGCGTTGGTGGAGGTGGCTGCGGATGCAACTGAGCAAGCCCCCCAAATCGATCCGTGCCGCCCTCGCTGCGGCGACCTGTACGGTACTGGCACAGCCTGCGTCGGTCAGCGCCCAGTCAGCTGGCGATAGCGACAGCTGGGACGTCAAGAGCGGCCTGCTCTTCTACAGCGAGACAGACCGCATTCAGGTCGTCGAACCGGTGGTCGAGGCAAGCAAAGAGCTGAAGGACGGTACCCTGATGACCCTGCGCGGTGTCGTCGACACCGTTACCGGCGCTTCTCCCAATGGTGCCACGCCGACAAATACGGCGCAGACCTTTACCGCCCCCTCCGGCAACGACACCTACACCACCGCTGCCGGCGAGACCCCGATGCGCAACGTGGATGACCTACGTGTCTCCCTCAGCGGAGAGTGGGAGCGAGAACTGAGCCGTATGGTACGTAACACTTTAGGGGCGGGCGTCTCCAGTGAGGGCGACTTCCTCTCCCTTTCCGTCTCCGATACCGTGAGGCTCGACTTTAACAACCGCCAGACCACCCTGGCCCTGGGTGCCGGCCTGACGGCTGACTTCATCACCCCCAACGGCGGCAAACCGGTGGAGCTGCAACTGCTAAGCACCCCCCAGCCCACCGGCGGCGGCGATGATGACGGTGAGGGTGATGAGGGCGAAAGCAAAACCAGTGCTGAACTGCTGCTGGGGGTGACGCAGATCCTCAGTGCCCACACCCTGACCCAGCTCAACTACACCCTGAGCAACAGCAGCGGCTACCTGACCGACCCCTACAAGGTCCTGAGCGTGGTAGACGCGCTCAGCGGCGAAACCCTCGACTACCGCTACGAGAAGCGTCCTGACAGCCGTATCAGCCAGGCCATCAGCTGGCGTCTCAATCACCAGTTCACCGAGGATGTTCTCTATCTCGGCTACCGTCACTTTAGCGACGACTGGGGGATCACCGCCCACACCGTCGATATGAAGTACCGCTACGAACTGGGGGTCGGACACTACCTGCAGCCGCACCTGCGCCTCTACCGGCAGAGTGGAGCCGACTTCTACCGCCACAGCCTGGTCAACGGCACACCACTGCCCGATAACGCCAGCGCCGACCTGCGCCTGGCCGATATGGACAGTACCACCATTGGCCTGAAGTTCGGCATGCCGCTAAGCGGCGGCGACTTCACGGTACGTCTTGAGCACATGACGCAACAGGGCGACAGCCATCCGGCCGGTACCATCGGTATCCAGCAGAACTACGACCTCTACCCGACCCTGGATGCCAACATCATCCAGCTCGGCTACCGGTTCAAGTTCTAGTGGGCGATAACGTGTCGCGTGAATTGACCCCATCCACAGCCGGCGACTACTGGATCGGCCGCTTCAGTGCGATGGCCAGCCCGTGCGAGCTGCTGCTCGAAGGGGTGGACGAGTCCACCGCGAGACGTCTGCTCACTATCGCCGCCGACGAGGCGGCACGTGTCGAGGGAAAATTCAGCCGCTATCGCGACGACAACATTGTCTACCGCATCAACCACAGCGCGGGGAGAGCGGTGGAAGTGGACGAAGAGACCGCCCGTCTACTCGACTACGCCGCCCAGCTCTACACCCTGAGCGATGGGCTGCTCGATGTCTCAGCGGGAGTGTTACGCCGGGCCTGGAGTTTTAAGCCCGGTGCCCCCTTCCCTACAGATGAACAGATTACCGACTGCCTTGCCCTCATCGGCTGGGACAGGGTGAGGTGGGAAGCGCCGCTGATCACTCTGCCTGCAGGTATGGAGATCGACCTGGGCGGCATCGGCAAGGAGTATGCGGTGGACAGGACCGCCGCCCTGCTCTGCGCCGAAACAGAGGCCTCCTTCGTCATCAACTTCGGCGGCGACCTCTATATCCGTCGCCCCCGCGCCGATGGTACCCCCTGGCAGATCGGTATCGACGACCCAGCCGCCACCGGTCGCCACAGCGTCGCCACGCTGGGTGTTCTCAGCGGAGCCCTGGCCACCAGCGGCGATGCCCGCCGCCACCTGCTGCATCAGGGGATACGCTACGGTCACATCCTCAATCCGCAGAGCGGCTGGCCGGTTGAGAATGCCCCAGGTTCTGTCACCGTCCACGCCCCCAGCTGTATGGAGGCGGGCATGCTTGCCACCATCGCCATGCTGCAGGGTGACGGGGCTGATGATTTTCTCTCGGCACAGGGGCTACCTTACTGGCTTGTCGATGAGGCCAACTTTTGAGGCACGGGCGACATTCGCGTAGAATGTGCGGGTTTTATACGCAAACACCAAGGAAATTACATGCAAATTTCAGCCAACATGGTCGTCTCCATCGACTACACACTCACCGACGACCAGGGCACTGTCATCGACAGCTCAGAGGGTCGTGAACCCCTCGCCTACCTCCACGGTAGCAACAACATCATTCCCGGCCTGGAGAATGCGCTCGAGGGCAAGGCCAAGGGCGATTCACTGCAGGTGAAGGTCTCCCCCGAGGAAGGATACGGCGAGCGCAGCGACGATCTGACCCAGGCGGTGCCGAAGCAGATGTTCGAAGGCGCCGAGGAGATTCAGGTAGGTATGCAGTTCCAGACCATGACCGAGGCCGGTCCGCAGATCGTCACCGTCGTGGCGATGGACGATGAGACCGTTACCGTCGACGGTAACCACCCCCTGGCCGGTGAAAACCTCAACTTCGACGTCACCGTGGTAGACATCCGCGAGGCCAGCGCCGAAGAGCTGGAGCACGGCCACGTGCACGGCCCGGAAGGCCACGACCACTAAGCGGTAGAACCTTCAAGGCATAAAAAAAGCCCCGCAATGCGGGGCTTTTTTTGTGCAACCGATAAGAATCAGTTGAAGGCCTGGCCAGGCTTGGCACCGACCGCCTTGAGGATGATTACCATGGGGCAGAAGCCGGTGAAGGCAGACTGCAGCAGGTTGGCACCAACAAAGGCGGTGAAGTAGAGCCAGTACTCGTGCTGAAACAGCGGGCTGGTCGGCATGCCGAGCGCGATGCTGAGCAGGATAAAGACGCCGGCAACGGCAAATACGATACGGTCAATACTCATAACACTCTCCTAGTTTGGTACGTAAGTTGGCACCTTGATACAAGTGGGCAAGAGTATACCAAGATCTAACAGAATATTACAAAGTAATTAACTAGGTTATTTCTTACCCTTGCGCTTCTGCCTCTTGCTCAACTCACCCTTACGCTGTTGCTTCTCCTGCAGCCGTTTGGGCATTTCGCTACGGCGCTTTTTGTCGGCATAGGGGTTCTTGCTCCCCTTGAACTCGATACGAATGGGGGTGCCCTGTAACTTAAGGTACTTGCGGAAACCCTTCTCCAGATAGCGCTTGTAGCTGCTGGGGATACGGTCGACCATGTTGCCGTGGATCACGATCAGCGGCGGGTTCTTCCCCCCCTGATGGGCGTAGCGCAACTTGATGCGACGGCCGTTTACCATCGGCGCCTGGTGCTGCATTAACAGCGACTCCAGCAGCTCGGTCAGCTCCGGGGTGGCGAGCTTGCGCATCGCCGACTGGTAGGCCTTGTTGATGGAGCTGTAGAGCTCCCCCACCCCGGTTCCGTGCAGCGCGGAGATGTAGTGGATCTTGGCGAAATCGATAAAGGGGAGCTTGAGCTGTAGCTCATGCTTGACCGCCTCCTTGCGCTCCTGCGGCAGGTTGTCCCACTTGTTGATAGCGATCACCAGGGCACGCCCCGCCTCCATCACCATCCCCAGCAGGTGGGCGTCCTGCTCGCTGACCCCCTCGCGGGCGTCGATCACCATTACCACAACATTTGCATCAGATATCGCCTGCAACGTCTTGATAATACTAAATTTCTCTATCACCTCTTTAATGCGGGCACGGCGCCGTACACCGGCGGTGTCGATGAGGGTGTACTTCTGCTCGTCACGCTCGAAGGGGATGTAGATACTGTCGCGAGTGGTGCCGGGCATGTCGTAGACCACTACCCGCTCCTCGCCGAGGATACGGTTGACCAGGGTCGACTTGCCCACATTGGGACGACCGACCACCGCCACACGAATGCCCTGCTCCTCCTCATCCTCGTCCTCTACGGCGGGGGGGAATTGCTCCAGCACTCCGTTGATCAGGCTTAGAACACCGCGTTTATGGCTGGCAGCGATGGCCACCGGGTCGCCCAGACCCATGGCGTAGAATTCGGCCGCGGCCATCTCCGCATCGATACCGTCGCTCTTGTTCAGTACCAGGGTGACCGGCTTGCCGCACTGTCGCAGGTAGGTGGCGATATTTTCATCGGCCGCATTCATCCCCTCACGGGCATCAACCAGGAACAGCACCGCATCGGCCTCGCCGATGGCGGTCTGTACCTGCTGCGCCATCTCCACGTCGACCCCCTGGTCCTCACCGCTGAGACCGCCGGTATCGACCACCAGGTAGGGGGCATCGCCCAGGCGGCCGGTACCATACTTACGGTCACGGGTAAGGCCGGCGTAATCGGCCACCAGGGCATCACGCGAGCGCGTCAGGGCATTGAACAGGGTCGACTTGCCGACATTGGGGCGCCCTACCAGGGCAATGACCGGTTTCATGATTCTTACTCAGTGGGGCGAATGACGGAGAGTTGATAGGCGTTGAGCACACCGCGCTGGTCGAGACCGTAGACGCGGGTCCCCTCCACCACAGGGCTGACCAGTTGGCTGCGCTGCTCGACATAGGGAATAGGCTCACCACCGCCGAGAACGGGCAGGCGCTCGGTGAGGGTGGTGACACGGGAACGTGCCGCCAATGAACCGTCCTCCTTTTTCAACCAGTGCAGGTAACCATCGTAATCACCGACGATGAGGTAGCGCCCCTGCTGCGCGGGGGCGCTAAGGGAGCGGCGGTGCAGTACGTCCTGCTTCCACAGCGTGGCGCCGTTCTGGCTCGACAGGGCCCAGAC
Organism: Thiohalomonadaceae bacterium; assembly: GCA_050298555.1. Lineage (GTDB taxonomy): Bacteria > Pseudomonadota > Gammaproteobacteria > Thiohalomonadales > Thiohalomonadaceae > JAPHSX01. Next base: position 12,961 of record JBNKUL010000005.1, on the reverse strand, counting down.
ATTACCCGCCGCATCGCTAAGGTAGAGATGGTCGCCATCGACAACTATTCCGCTCTGGCTCGATATCTCACGGCTCCAGATAAGCTTGCCGCTGGCCGCCTCAATGGCGGCGACATTACCCTGATAGGCGGCGGCGTAAATCACACCGTCGGCACTGGCAAGGTCGGCATCCACATCGACCAGGCGGTCGATCTCGGTACGGCCGCGGGGAGTGGCGATGGTAGCGCGCCACAACTGGGCGCCGTCCTGGGCGTTAAGGGCGACCAGCTGGCCCGAAGCGGAACCGAAAACGACACGGTTATCGACGAACAACGGCCTGCCGCCACCTTGCAGGGTGAGGCTGGGGACCTTCTCCAGGTGACGCCAGAGGATAGCACCGTCTTTGCTGTTCAGGGCGACAATGGAGCCATCCTGCACATGTGCGATGACCATATCACCGTGGCTGACCGGTTGCGTCAGCACCTCACTGCCGACAACGGTCGCCCAGCGCAGCTCACCGCTCTGCTTATCGACGGCGAAGACCTCGTTATCGCCACCAAACAGTAACAGGCCATCGGCATGGCCGGGCCCGGCACTGATGGCACGCGCTAGCTCGACACGCTGCAGTCGCTCGCCGCTGAGGCTATGGTAAGTATGAATGGTCCCGTAGCGATCGGCGACAAACAGACGCTCGCCATCAAGCAGTGGCGACAGCTTGAAATACTTGCCGCCGGTACCGCCGCCGACCTTGTGGCTCCAGCTGGTCTCTACCTTGATCTGCGGTGCGAAGCTGGTCAGCTCGTTGGGCGGATCAACCGGGTCAACGCTGCTGCAGGCCGTCAAAACGACGGCGGCGAGGAGAAGGGCGAGGAGTCTCACTCGGCGCTATCCTCAGTCGCAACGGCCAAATCATCGAGCTTCATCTGTACCAGCTCGCGCTTATCGGCCACGTCGGCGAAACCGGCAACGGCACTGCTGTAGGCGGCACGGGCCTCATCACGCTTGCCCTGCGCCGCAAGGATGTCGCCACGCAGCTCGTCAGCGGCCGCACCGCCTTCCCCTGCGCCCAAAGTGGCGAGAGCGGCATCGGCCTTGCCCTGGGCAAATTCGACACGTGCCAGGCGCAGGCGCGCCTGCTGGGCCAGTTCAGGCTGTGAGCCCTGCTCCACCGCAGCACGCAGATGCGCGGCGGCAGCGTCCAGGTCGTTCTGCTCTACGGCGATTTTGGCCATCACCATAGAGGTCATTAGCGCGTAGGTAGAACCCGGGTAGTTGGCGATCAGGGCACGTCCGGCCTCCATCGCCTTGTCACCGTTCTGTTCCATCAGCGCCAGCACCTGCTGGTAGTGGTCGGATGCCGCTTCTGCCAGCTGCTGCTGGTGCTTCTGCCACTGCTGCCAGCCGAGTACCGCCAGCAAGAACACCACAAGGCCAAATACAGCACTGCGGCCGTTCTTGTCCCACCACGCCTTAAGCGCTTCAACCTGTTCCTGTTCTGAGTTGTAGACTTCCACTCCTAGACTCCCGTTCTATATTGTTTATTCGGCCAAATGGCCGGCGAGAAATTCGATCACCTGCTCACGCCCCAGCGTCTGCTGTTCGCGTTTTTCGCGCAGGAACTTAATGCCCAGTGTACCGTTGGCGATCTCATCGTCACCAAGGATGAGCGCCAGCGAGGCGCCGCTCTTGTCGGCCTTCTTGAACTGGCTCTTAAAGCTGCCGCCGCCGCAGTGGGTCTCCAGTCGCAGCCCCGGCAGGGCGTTACGTAGCTGCTCGGCCAGCACCAGCCCCTCACCCTGGGCCGCCTCGCCCACCAGCACCATGTAGGCGTGGGGCTGGAACTGCTGCAGCTCAGCGTGTTCCAGCTCCAACAGGCTCACCAGGCGCTCTACGCCCATAGCGAAACCGACAGCGGGTACCGACTTGCCACCCAGCTGCTCCACCAGGCCGTCGAAGCGGCCACCGGCACAGACGGTGCCCTGGGCACCCAGCTTGTCGGTGACCCACTCGAATACGGTCTTGCCGTAGTAGTCGAGTCCGCGCACCAGACAGGGGTTGATTTGGTAGCTGATACCGACGGCGTCGAGATAGGCGCAAAGCTGGTCAAAGTGGGCCTGCGACGCCTCATCCAGATGCTCGTTCAGCTTGGGGGCGTTGTCGATAAGCTCGCGCATCGCCGGATTCTTGCTATCGAGGACGCGCAGCGGGTTGCTGTCGAGGCGGCGGCGGCTGTCCTCGTCGAGAAGGTCGACATGCTTCCACAGATACTCGACCAGGATGGCGCGATAGGCGCTGCGCGAGGCGACCGAGCCGAGCGAATTGAGCTGCAGGGTGACGTCCTGCTCCAGCCCCAGCATCTTCCACAGGCGCGCCGTCATCATGATATGTTCGGCATCGATGTCCGGCCCCTCCAGGCCAAAGACCTCGACACCGATCTGGTTGAACTGGCGGTAGCGCCCCTTCTGCGGGCGTTCGTGACGGAACATCGGGCCGCGGTACCAGAGACGCTGCACCTGGTTGTGCAGCAGGCCGTTCTGGATCGCCGCACGCACGCAGCCGGCGGTCCCCTCCGGGCGCAGGGTCAGCATATCACCGTTGCGGTCCTCGAAGGTGTACATCTCCTTCTCGACGATGTCGGTCACCTCGCCGATGGAGCGCTTGAACAGGTCGGTGCTCTCGACGATGGGCATGCGGATCTCGTTATAGCCATAACTGTCGACCAGACGGCGCACCACCTCTTCCAGGTAACGCCAGGCCGGGGTCTCCTCCGGCAGGATGTCGTTCATGCCGCGCACGGCCTGAATATTCTTACTCACTCTATGATTCCTATTGATGCTCTATGGCAGGTTAACTCTTTTCCTGTTCGCGCCGTGCCAGCTCGGCACGTACCTGACGCTCAAGCTCATCGACCAGCCCCTCGTTGCCCACCTTGTGATCCGGCTCACCGCCGATATAGAGCAGGTTGGGCTGACCGCCGGTGAGGCCGATGTCGACCTCACGCGCCTCGCCGGGACCGTTGACTACACAGCCGATCACCGCCACATCAATGGGCTCGAGAATGTCCTCCAGCCGCTGCTCCAGTTCATTGACCGTGGCGATGACATCAAAGTTCTGACGCGAGCAGGAGGGACAGGCGATCAGGTTCACCCCCTTGCTGCGCAGGTGCAGGCTTTTGAGGATATCGAAGCCGACCTTAATCTCCTGCACCGGGTCGGCGGCAAGGGAGACGCGGATGGTGTCGCCGATGCCATCGGCCAGCAGCATGCCGAGGCCGATAGCCGACTTTACGGTACCGGAACGCAGACCGCCCGCCTCGGTGATCCCCAGGTGCAGCGGCTGCTCAATCTGCGCGGCGAGCTTGCGGTAGGCCTCGACGGTCATGAAGATCTCAGAGGCCTTGAGGCTGATCTTGTAGTCCTGAAAATCAAGCTTATCGAGGATGTCGATATGACGCATGGCTGACTCCACCATGGCGTCTGCACAGGGCTCCGGGTATTTCTTCTGCAGCTCCTTCTCCAGCGAACCGGCGTTGACGCCGATGCGGATCGGTACGTTCTTGTCACGCGCTGCATCGACCAGGGTGCGTACCCGATCCGCCTTGCCGATATTGCCGGGATTGATGCGCAGGCAGTCGACTCCCAGCTCCAGTACCCGCAGGGCGATGCGGTAGTCGAAGTGGATGTCAGAGACCAGCGGTACCTGCACCTGTTTGCGGATCTCGCCGAAGGCCTCGGCCGCCTCCATGCTCGGTACCGAGACACGGACGATATCGGCACCGGCACCCTCCAGGGCCCGGATCTGCGCCACGGTGGCCGCCACGTCGGTGGTCTCGGTATTGGTCATGCTCTGTACCGAGATCGGGGCATCGCCACCGACGGCAACATTACCAACCATGATCTGGCGCGACTTTCGACGCACGATGGGAGAGGCCTGATGCATTAATTACTCACCTGTCCGGGGTTGGTTGTGTTCGGCACGGCCGACACGAAAACGGGCCACATCACCACGATGCAGGGCCGTGTGATCGAAGGCCTCGCCGTTGTAGCGCACCGTCACCCCCTTGCTGTAGCCGAGGAAGATCTTGAACGGTGCCTCGCCCTTCAGGGTAAGCTCGCTTCCCGCCTTGACCAGGTCGTAGACCAGACGGCGGCCGGCGGCATCGCTAATCTCGCTCCAGCTGTCGTGATCGAAGCTCAGCTCGAGCACCGAGTGGGGCATCTCGTCGCTAATCGGCGGCAGTGTACCCTCCTCGGCGGCGGCCGGTGCAGGCGCACTGGCTACCTCAACCACCTTCGGCTCTTCTAGCGGCAGCTCTGCTTCGGTCTCGGCAATCGCCTCCGCCTCAGCAGGCGTTTCCTGTTCCGACTCGGCTGCGACCACCTCTTCGCTAGCGATATCCGCCTCCTCGCTGGCAAGCGGCATCGCTTCAGGTAGCGCCAGCCCCTGTTCGGTACCGGCGGCAATGACCTCAGGCCCAGACTCACTCTGTGCAGGCATGCGCTGCGCAAACCACCAGCCCAGACCGACCACTACCAAGGCCAGTACCAGCATGCTCACCATGCGGACCGGCAGGTCGCGGCTGGAGACCTGCTCCTTGCCCTCGGCAATCGTACTTACCAGCTTCGGCTCAGGCTCACCGCCGGTACCGGAGAGGGCAATAATGCTCTCCTCAGGCAGGCCGAGCAGCCTGGCATAGCTGCGCAGGTAGCCCTGCACGAAGGTGGCCCCAGGCAGGCTGCTGTAGTCGTCGGCCTCAAGCGCCTCGATGATCGCTACCCGCATCCTCAGCTCGGCAGCCACCTCCGCCTGGCTCTGTTTGCGTGCCTCTCTGGCCTCGCGTAGGCGGTGTCCCGGGCCGCCGGGTTGTGTCTGCTCTTCGCTCGGGCTCTGTTCTTTTTCTTCGCTCATACCCTATTCACCACTCTTCAGATACAGTCGGGTTTCCTCGCTATCCGGGAATTTCGACTTCAACAACAGGCCGTAGCTGGCCACGGCATTACTGTCCCCCAGCTGGCGCTCGGTGCGAATACCCAGCCAAAGGCTCTCGGCGTTATGTCGCCCCACCTCGAGATAGCGCTGCAGGTAGGCGCGTGCGGAGAGGTATTCACCACCCTTGAAGCTCAGCCGAGCCATCGCCAGCAGCGAATTGGGCAGGCGCGGATTCATCCGCAGTGCCGTACGCAGATACTTATCGGCTTGTTGCGTATCGACCGCCTCGACACAGAGACCGAGGTTCTCATAAACCTGGGCCTGTTGTGGGTAGACCGGGTTGTTCAATACGTTGAGAAGCTGGCGCTGCCCCTCCTCGTGCCGTCCAATGCCGCAGAGGAAGATGCCATAGTTGTTGTAGAGCGCCGAATCCTCCTGCGAGTACTCCAACGCCTTCTGGTAGTGCTCGTCCGCCTTCTCATTCTGCCCCAGGCGGCGGTAGAGCTCTGCCAGATAGTGATGAGCGGGTCCGTAGCGATGGTTAAAGTTGAGCGCCTTTTTCAGCTTCTCCAACGCAAGCTGGTAGTTCCCCTGCTGCATATAGCGCAGGCCGAGATTGGCATTGGCCTCGGCCGCCTTAGTCTTGTTCACTCCCTCACTGGCGGGTTCGGAGGCGCAGCCCGCCATGATACCCAGGGTGAATAGTAGAATTAGAACGCGCTTCACGGTGCAACCTCCTCCTTCTCATTTGCCGCCTTCTGCTGACCGATCTCTTCGGCAGTGACAAAGCGATCGCTGCGCCGGGTGCGGTCCTTGACCTTACCGGCGAGCTGACCGCAGGCCGCGGCGATGTCTTCACCGCGGGTTTTGCGGGTCATGGTGATGATACCAGCCTGCATAATGATGTCGCGAAAGGCGTGTATCCGGTTATTGGATGAACACTGGTAAGGGGCATTGGGGAAGGGGTTGAAGGGGATCAAATTCACCTTCGAGGGAACCCCGCGCAGGATTTTCACCAGCTGACGCGCATCCTCATCGGAGTCGTTCACCCCGGCCAGCATCACATACTCAAAGGTGATGCGCCGCTGCGGCTTACCGGCAACGTAGCGCTTGCAGGCGGCCATCAGCTCCTTGATCGGGTATTTGGTGTTGATCGGTACCAGCTGGTCACGCAGCGCATCGTTGGCGGCGTGCAGCGAGACCGCCAGGCTGACGTCGCTAATCTCGCGCAACGCATCGATGCCCGGTACCACACCGGCGGTACTGACGGTAACACGGCGCTTGGAGATACCGAAGGCCAGGTCGTCCTGCATCAGATCCAGCGCAGGACCGACATTTTCCAGATTGAGCAGCGGTTCGCCCATGCCCATCAACACGACGTTGGTGATGGCGTGTTCGCCCTTGTTCTCGGGCAGGCCGATGATGCGGCTGGCCAGGGCGATCTGGCCGATGATCTCGGCCGTGGTGAGGTTGCGGTTAAAACCCTGCCTGGCGGTGGAACAGAAGCTACAGGCCAGGGTACAACCCACCTGTGAGGAGACGCAAAGGGTGCTGCGCTCCCCCTCGGGAATGTAAACCATTTCGATATGGTTGACCTCGTCGACCCTGAGCAACCACTTGCGGGTGCCGTCGGACGAGGGGTGATCCTGCACCACCTCGGGCAGACGGAGCTCAGCCGTCTCCTTCAGTCGTTCGCGCAGAACCTTGCTTAAATTGGTCATGGCGTCGAAGTCATCGACACCCTCCTGGTAGATCCATTTCATCACCTGCGTAGCACGAAAGGCCTTCTCCCCCATGTCGGTGAAGAAGGCCTCCATCTGCTTGCGGCTCAGACCAAGTAAATTAACTTTAACCTGCTCAGTCATAGGATCCGGATCTCACAGAAATAATACCGCCGTCACCCATTAACGGGTGCGCGGGCAGATCCCATCATCGCCGAAGAAAAAGGCGATTTCAGTTTTGGCGGTCTCGGGACCATCGGAGCCGTGTACCGCGTTCTCGTCGATGGACTCGGCAAAATCGGCGCGGATGGTGCCGGGGGCAGCTTCCTTGGGGTTGGTGGCACCCATCACCTCGCGGTTCTTGGCAATGGCGTCCTCGCCCTCCAGTACCTGGACCATAACCGGACCGGAAGTCATGAACTCGATCAGTTCACCGTAGAAGGGACGCTCCTTGTGCACCGCATAAAACTCGCCAGCCTGCTCATCGCTCAGGTGCATCATACGGGCGGCGACGATCTTCAGGCCAGCCTTCTCGAAGCGGCTGTAGATCTCACCGATGACGTTCTTGGCGACGGCGTCGGGCTTGATGATGGAAATGGTGCGTTCAATTGCCATGTAGATAAATCTCCAAAAGGGCGGGGGGAAGAAAAACAAATATTACAAAAACCACAAAGCCCGCGATTATACGCGGGCTTGGGGGGGCATTCCAGCAATTCAGGCGGCGCAAAGCCCCTGAATTTGCTGGTAAATCACAGAACGGGCAGAGGTCAGTCCCGCTCCTCGATCCAGGTCATCTGAATCGCCTCGAGGATCTTCTCATTGGAGTGCTCCGGGTCGTCGTCGAAGCCCTCCAGTTCACAGACCCAGTCGTGCAGGTCGGTGAAGCGCACATACTGCGGATCGACGTCGGGGTGGGCCTCGTCGAGCTCGATAGCAATGTCGTTAACATCGGTCCATTTCATGACACTCTCCTCCCTTAGTGGTTCTCGGAGACCATATTGATGGTGTATTTGGGGATCTCGACCACCAGGTCGTCATCACCCACCACGGCCTGACAGGAGAGGCGCGACTCGGGCTCCAGGCCCCACGCCTTGTCGAGCATATCCTCCTCGATCTCCTCGGCCTCCTGCAGTGAGTCAAAACCCTCGCGAATGACGACGTGGCAGGTGGTGCAGGCACAGGACTTCTCACAGGCGTGCTCTATCTCGATACCGTTGGCGTTGGCGGCATCGCAGATGGTGGTGCCCTTCTCCACCTCGATCACCGCCCCTTCCGGGCAGAGCTCCTCGTGGGGCAGGAAAATCAGTTGCGGCATGGTGTGACTCCTACGAGCGAGTTATTCAAAATCGTCCAGCTGGTGGCCGGACAGGGCCTGCTGGATGCTCTTGTTCATACGGCGCGAGGCGAACTCGGTGCTGTTGGCGTTAAGTTCGCTGATCGCCGCCTTAAGCATCTTGTAGTCGGTACCCTCGGCCACGGCAAGCTTACGCACCTTATCCATCGCGGCCTCCAGCTCGGCACGCTCATCGCTGCTCAGCAGGGTATCGCCGTCGGCGGCCAGCGCCACATTGAGGGCGTCAATGACCCGGTCGGCCTCGACCTGCTGCTCACGCAGGTTGCGCATGTCCATGTCCTCACGGGCGTGACTCATGGACTCCTGCAGCATGGTGGCGATCTCATCATCGCTGAGGCCATAAGAGGGCTTAACCTGAATCGAGCTCTCCACACCGCTGGTCTGCTCACGTGCCGTGACCGAAAGCAGGCCGTCGGCATCGACCTGGAAGGTGACGCGAATACGTGCGGCGCCGGCGGCCATCGGCGGAATGCCGCGCAGCTCGAAGCGGGCCAGGGAACGGCTGTCGATGACCAGTTCGCGCTCACCCTGCAGTACATGGATTGCCATCGCGGTCTGGCCGTCCTTAAAGGTGGTGAAGTCCTGGGCGCGGGCCACCGGGATGGTGGTATTGCGCGGGATCACCTTCTCCACCAGGCCACCCATGGTCTCCAGCCCCAGAGAGAGGGGGATCACATCGAGCAGCAACATCTCGTCATCGGGCTTATTGCCGACCAGCACGTCGGCCTGCATCGCGGCGCCGATGGCGACCACCTTATCGGGGTCGATATCGATATGCGGCTCGCGCTTGAAGAACTCGGCGACACGCTCGCGCACGCGCGGTACGCGGGTCGAGCCCCCCACCAATACCACCTCGAGGATCTTCTCGGGGTCGATACCGGCGTCCTTCAGGGCTCGGCGGCAGGGCAACAGGGACTTGCTGATAATGGGGTCGACCAGCTCGTTGAACTTCTCGCGTGACAGCCCGCCCTCCCAGTGACTGCCATCAGCCAGCTCCAGCCTGATAGCGGTGGTATCGCTATCGGTGAGCGCCTCTTTGGCATTGCAGGCATCGCGCATCAGGCGGCGCAGCTGGTGGTGGTCGGCATCATCGGCGATGTTGGCCTCGGCCATGATCCACTCGGCCACGGCACGATCCATATCGTCACCGCCGAGGGCCGAGTCACCGCCAGTGGCCAGTACTTCGAAGACCCCCTTATTGAGGCGCAGGATGGAGATATCGAAGGTACCGCCACCCAGGTCGTAGACCGCGATCACCCCCTCAGAACCCTGGTCCAGGCCGTAGGCGACGGCGGCGGCGGTGGGCTCGTTGAGCAGGCGCAGTACGTTGAGACCGGCCAGCTTGGCGGCGTCCTTGGTGGCCTGGCGCTGGGCATCGTCGAAATAGGCCGGTACGGTAATCACCGCGCCGGTAAGCTCGCCCCCCATGCTCTCCTCGGCACGCGCCACCAGGCTCTTCAGGATGTCGGCGGAGACCTCCACCGGGCTGAGGTCACCGGCGGCGGTACGGATACGCGGCATACCGGAGTCACTGTCGACGAATTCATAGGGCAGGCGTGAGCCGAGGCTCTTAACGTCATCGACGCCGCGCCCCATGAAACGCTTCACCGAACAGATGGTGTTGAGGGGGTCGGTGGTGCAGGCCAGCATCGCCTCGCTACCCACCTGGTGTGTACCGTCCTTAAAGTAGCGCACCACCGAAGGGAGCAGGTGTTTGCCATCGCTATCTGCCAGGGTATCGGCCAGGCCGCTGCGTACCGTGGCAACCAGCGAGTTGGTGGTACCTAGGTCTATTCCCACGGCCAGGCGGTGCTGGTGGGGGGCGGCGGATTGTCCGGGTTCGCTGATCTGCAGTAGTGCCATAGCTATAAATTAGTAATCTTCTTTGTCTTTATTGGGATTGCCGGCCTAGACCAGCTCCTCTTCCAGCTCTTCAAGCTCACTGAGCAGCTTCTCCATAAACTGCAACTTGCGTACGGTGTCACGTGCCCCCTCCAGCTGCGACGCTTCGGCGGAGGCAAAGGCCCCGGCCAGGGCGTCGATAAAGGCCTTCTCTTTGGCCTCAATGGTGTCGCGCAACGACATCAGGGCGCCGAAGGGGTCACTCTCGCCACGCACCTTGGCCAGCGACTCACGCAACTCCATCTGCTCCATCAGGAATAGCGGATCCATAGTGGTGTCGTTATCGTTGAGGGTGATGCCCTTGAGCTCCAGCAGGTAGCGGGCCCGGGCGAGTGGTGACTTGAGGGTCTGGTAGGCCTCGTTGATCTGGGCCGCCTGCTGTACCGAGAGCAGACGCTCCTGATCGGAGGCGTTGGCAAATTTGTCGGGGTGTACCGCGCGCTGCAGATCGCGATAGCGCTCGGCGATATTCTCGAGGTCGAGCTCGAAGGCGGGCTGCAGCCCGAACAGCTCAAAGTGGTTCTTTTGCAGCAAGGTGATCGTCCCGGCTAGACCTTAAAGCTCTCACCGCAGCCACAGGCATCTTTCACATTGGGATTGTTGAACTTAAAGCCCTCGTTCAATCCCTCTTTGGCGAAATCGACCTCGGTACCGTCGAGGTAGACCATGCTCTTGGCGTCGACGATCACCTTCACACCATGACTCTCGAACACCTGGTCCTCGTCGTTGACCTCGTCGGCGAACTCCAGCACGTAGGCCATGCCAGAACAACCGGAGGTCTTGACGCCGAGGCGCAGCCCCTCACCCTTACCACGATTTTCCAGAAATTTGCTGACGTGCTCGGCGGCTTTTTCGCTCAGTGTGATCGCCATGATTATGCTCCGTGCTTACTGCTTGCTCTTGTAGTCGGTAATGGCCGCCTTGATGGCGTCCTCAGCCAGTACCGAGCAGTGAATTTTCACCGGCGGCAGGGCCAGCTCCTCGGCAATATCGGCATTCTTGATCTCGGCCGCCTCATCCAGGGTCTTGCCCTTCACCCACTCGGTGACCAGGGAGCTGGAGGCGATAGCGGAACCGCAACCATAGGTCTTGAAGCAGGCGTCCTCGATAACGCCCTCCTCGCTTACCTTGATCTGCAGGCGCATTACGTCGCCGCAGGCGGGGGCGCCGACCATGCCGGTACCTACGTCTTTCTCGTCGTTCTCGAAAGTGCCGACGTTACGCGGGTTTTCGTAATGGTCCATTACCTTGTCACTGTATGCCATCTTCTCTCTACCTCGGGTATTGCACTATTCAGCGGTCAAATTGTTTGACCGAGGGGGTGCGATTTTATCTTAATGCGCAGTCCACTGCACGGTGGAAAGGTCGATACCGGCCTTGTACATATCCCACAGCGGCGACAGGTCGCGCAGCTTCTGGATCTTTTCGTGACACAGCTTAATTGCATGGTCCACGTCTGCCTCGGTGGTAAAGCGGCCGAAGCTGAAGCGAATGGAGCTGTGCGCCAGCTCGTCGCTGCGGCCCAGGGCACGCAGCACATAGGAGGGCTCCAGGCTGGCGGAGGTGCAGGCCGAACCGGAGGAGACCGCCAGGTCAGCCAGCGACATCATCAGGGATTCGCCCTCGACGAAGTTGAAGCTGATGTTGAGGTTGTGCGGAACACGATGCTCTACATCGCCGTTGACGTAGACCTCCTCAATGTCCTTAAGGCCATCGAGCAGGCGATCGCGCAGGGCACGGACTCGCACGTTCTCTTCGGCCATCTCCTCCCTGGCCAGGCGGAAGGCCTCGCCCATACCGACGATTTGATGGGTGGCGAGGGTACCGGAACGCATACCGCGCTCGTGACCTCCGCCGTGCATCTGTGCCTCCAGGCGAACGCGCGGCTTGCGGCGCACGTAGAGGGCACCCATGCCCTTGGGACCGTAGATCTTGTGGGCCGACATGGAGAGCAGATCGATCTTCATCTCGTCGACGTCAATCTCCACCTTGCCGCAGCTCTGCGCCGCATCGACGTGGAACAGGATCTTCCTGGAGCGGCACAGCTCGCCGATCGCCTTGATGTCCTGAATTACGCCGATCTCGTTATTCACATGCATGATGGAGACGAGGATGGTCTGGTCCGTCATCGCCGCTTCGAGCTTGGCGAGGTCGATAAGACCGTTCTCCTCCGGATCGAGGTAGGTCACCTCGAAGCCCTCGCGCTCGAGCTGGCGGCAGGTATCGAGTACCGCCTTGTGCTCGGTCTTGGAGGTGATGATGTGATTGCCCTTCTTTTTGTAGAAGTGGGCCACGCCCTTGATCGCGAGGTTATCGGATTCGGTAGCGCCAGAGGTCCAGACGATCTCCTTGGGGGCGGCGGCGATAAGGTCGGCGACATTCTTACGCGCCTCTTCGATCGCCTGCTCCGCATCCCAGCCGTACTGGTGGGAGCGCGAGGCGGCGTTGCCGAACAGGGCATCATCCATAGTGAGGAAGCTGCACATCTTCTCGGCGACACGCGGGTCCACTGGGGTGGTCGCCGAATAGTCGAAATAGATCGGTTTTTTCATGCTCATCTTCGCTCCACTAAAGGTTCTGTTCTGTTTCAGGTCCAGGCGGTCGCGGCGCCCATACCCTGTAACTGTTTGGTTTGGGATACGAGGGCAATTATCAAGCCTTCAACATCCGTTTTTGTATTCTGCTCACCAAAGCTGACCCGTACGGCCCCATGGGCCAGTTCCGTAGCCACCCCCATGGCGCCCAACACATGGCTGGGTTCATGCTGCTCGCTGCCGCAAGCCGAGCCGCTGGCAACGGCAAAGCCGAGTCTATCCAGCGCCATGATCAGGGTCCGCCCCTCCAGCGGAGGGAGGGCGAAAAAACTGGTGTTGGGCAGCCGCTCTGCCCCGGCGGCGAATACCACCGCCTGCGGCAACTGCCTGACCAGCTCCTGCTCAAAATAGTCGCGTAGCTGCGCACTCTTTTCCCGGCGCGCCTCCAGTTCGGTTTGCGCCAGGGCTGCCGCCATACCGAAACCTGCGATGGCGGCAATATTCTCGGTACCGCCGCGCCGCTCGCGCTCCTGGCCGCCGCC
>JBNKUL010000004.1:0-2478 GCA_050298555.1 Thiohalomonadaceae bacterium | reverse complement strand
TGATGGTGGCTTTGCCGCCGGGACGGCCGTCGTCCAGTTTGTCGCGGGTCAGGTCGACGAACCACTGGTCGGTGAGGTAGGGCTCGATGACGGTGCCGGAGCGGTCGCCGCGCGGCACCATCAGCTTGTGGTCGTCGATCTTCTCGAGCAGGTCCAGCTCTTTCAGGTCGTGAACGATCTCGTCGCGCGCCTCGTAGCGCTCCTTACCGCGGTACTTCTCCGGCGCCTCGTCGTTGATATGAGCGTCGACGGTGAAGATGTTATACATCGGCAGGTTGTGGCGCAGGCCCATCTGGTAGTCGTTAAAGTCGTGCGCCGGGGTGATCTTCACGCAGCCGGTACCGAACTCCGGGTCGACGTAGTCGTCGGCGATGATCGGGATCTCGCGGCCGACCAGCGGCAGGGTGATGGTCTTGCCGACCATGGCCTTGTAGCGCTCGTCGTCGGGGTGAACGGCAACGGCGGAGTCGCCCAGCATGGTCTCGGGACGGGTGGTGGCGACCACCAGATGGCCGCTGCCGTCGCTAAGCGGGTAGCGGAAGTGCCACAGGTAACCCTGCTCCTCCTCGGAGATCACCTCCAGGTCGGAGACCGCGGTATGCAGCACCGGGTCCCAGTTGACCAGGCGCTGGCCGCGGTAGATGAGGCCGTCCTCATAGAGGCGGACGAAGACCTCCTTCACCGCATCGCTGAGGCCCTCGTCCATGGTGAAGCGCTCGTGGCTCCAGTCCAGGGAGGAGCCGAGGCGGCGCAGCTGGCGGGTAATGTTGCCGCCCGACTCCGCCTTCCACTCCCATACGCGCTCGATAAAGGCGTCACGCCCCAGGTCGTGGCGGGATTTTCCCTCGGCGCCGAGCTGGCGCTCCACCACCATTTGTGTGGCGATACCGGCGTGGTCGGTGCCCGGCTGCCACAGGGTGTTGCGCCCCTTCATGCGGTGGTAACGCACCAGGGTATCCATAACGGTGTTGTTGAAGCCGTGACCCATGTGCAGGCTGCCGGTGACGTTGGGCGGCGGGATCATGATGCAGTAGGAGTCGTCGCCTTCGCCCTCGCCAGAGGGTTTGAAGTAGCCGTTCTCTTCCCAGGTCTGGTACCAGCGTTGTTCGATAGCGTGGGGATTGTAGGTTTTATCCATGGTCGGGCAGTCTGCTCTGTATTCGGTTGGCTCGAAAGTGGGCGATTATAACGTAGAACGCGCCGGTTTTGACGCTTGCGCTGAACGGTGTAGCATCACTCCGGCAGTAAGTAGGATTTTGGGTGACTCAGGGGACAAATGGCGTGAAGTGGATGGTGATATCGGTCGTGGTCCTGGCGCTGCTCGCCTGTAACGGCGGCTCCGGCAGGGACGACTACGATACCCCGCTACGCAAGTTAATTGAGCATTACGGCCTGCGCGGAGACCCCACCGCCGGGCGTGAGATCACCGATATTAACGACCCCGAGGCGCAGCTCGGGATGAAGCTGTTCTACACCAAGGCATTGGGCGGGCAGCAGGACGCCGCCTGTGTCAGCTGTCACCATCCCATGCTGGGCGGTGGCGATGGCCTCTCCCTGCCCATCGGCGCCAATGCGGTCAATCCCGACCTGCTCGGCCCCGGGCGAGAGCACCGCCCCGATGCGCCCGACTACTGGAACGGCGCGCCGACGGTGGCGCGCAACGCCCCCACCACCTTCAATGTCGCCCTCTATACCCGCGGTCTGTTCTGGGACTCGCGCGTCGAGGCCTTCGGCAGTGGCGTCATGACCCCCGACAGCCGCGGTGGCAGCAACCTGGGTAGCCTCTACGATAAGCGCGCGGTTGATATCGTCTCGGCCCAGGCTCGTTTCCCCGTTACCTCCCGCGTGGAGATGAAGGGCTATGTTTTCGAGGATGCCTCCTCTCGCCAGGGGGTGCGGGACCACCTGGCGGCGCGCATCGGTGACTACGGCGAGGGGCTGGGGGAGTTGGCTGATAACCAGTGGTTGCCCGAGTTCCAGGCGGTCTATGGTAACGATATTCCGCTCGAGCAGCTGATCACCTTCGAGCGAATCGTGCAGGCAATAGGCGTCTACGAACGCTCCCAAATCTTTGTCGACAACCCCTGGCACCGCTATGTACGGGGCGAGGAGGATAGCCTCTCCGATGCGGCCAAGCGGGGGGCACTGTTGTTCCTGAGGAAGCGCGAGCAGGGCGGCGCCGACTGCATCAGCTGCCACAGCGGCGATTTCTACACCGATGAGAAGTTCCACGTGGTGGCGATGCCGCAGGTGGGGCGCGGCCGCGGCGACGGCCCCAGCCTTAACGATGATTACGGTCGCTACAAGGTGACCTACCAGGAGGTCGACCGCTACGCATTTCGTACCCCAACGCTGCTGAATGTGGCGCAGACCGGGCCGTGGGGGCACGCCGGCAGCTACACCTCGCTGGCGGCGGTGGTGCGCCACTATATCGACCCGGAGCAGGCGCTGCAGGAGTACGACTATGGTCAGCTAGAC
>JBNKUL010000003.1:0-31503 GCA_050298555.1 Thiohalomonadaceae bacterium | reverse complement strand
CGTACTGCTCAACGCCAAGGTTGGTGGCGGAACCGCCGCTTCCCGGGTGGATCGTGACCCAGCGTGCAGCACAATCGAGGCCGTGCCGCTCGGCAAAGGCCTCGCGCAGCTCCGCCATCGCAGGCTGCAGCAGCGGCCTGGAAATCCCCTCCGGCAGGTAGTCTCCCTCGGCATCTTCACGTGTGAGCTGTGACCCCGTTTTGTTAAAGTCAGCCAGCAGCTGGTAGGCGAGGTCGAGGTTGTAGGCGTATTCTGGTTTCTCCGAGCGGGAGCGGCGCTGTGTCAGGCGGTGATTGTATAGATATTGCGCCAGCTTAGTCGCCGGTGCCAGGCGATAGGGGATGCGTGCCAGCCACCCGGCCATGGCAATACGACCGCTGGAGAACAGGGTGAGCATGGTGTTGACCCTGCGGGAACGAAATTTTTTTGCCAGGCCTAGCGCGCTCTCTCCCTCGTCGAGGATCACCTCGTCTATCCATGGACACATGCGAGCCATATCTGCCGTATAATGGGGAACCAGTGCCAGGAGCGTCGCTTCCGGCCACACCTTTTTCAGCAGGGCAAAGCTGGGCCAGGCGAGCATAAAGTCGCCCAGTTTGTCATTGCGAACAACCAGGATGCGTGGGTGAGTCATAGCGGACATTATCATCCGATAAGTTGGCTAAAGCCAGTGTGACAAAAGAGAGTCAATGAGCGTTACCTTAATCATTACGGTGCATAACCGCCTGCCGATGCTAAGAGATATCCTCCTTTCGGTGGCGAGCCAGTCACAGCCGGTGGACAGAATTATTCTTGCCGACGACGGCTCCACTGACGATGTCGCTGCCACGATTCAGGAGAACATCGCCGCTGTGGGTGTGCCGATCACCCATGTGCGCCAGCCCCACGACGGCTTTCGCGTCGCACGCTCAAGAAATAATGCGATCCGCGAGGCGGATGAGGGCCTGCTTATCTTTGCCGATCAGGACCTGCTCTTCACCCGCCGTTACATCGAAACCTTTGTCAGACATCAGGAAGTCGGACGTTTTCTGGTGGGTTACCCGCTACGCCTCGACCCGCAGCAGACCGAACAGATTAACGATGAGATGATATCCAGCTGTGAGTTTTCGTCGCTAATACGCGATGAACAGATGGAGGTAATAACCAGGCAACAGCGCAAGGATCGCCTCTATGAGTGGATGCATCGCTGCCACCTGCGGCGCATCGGGCCCAAGCTGCGCTCTGGTGTATTTGGTGCCTTCAGGAGCGACCTGCAAAGGGTCAATGGTTTCGATGAAACCTACCAGGGATGGGGCAATGAAGATGATGACCTGGGATGGCGTTTGCACGCCGCGGGTATCCGTGGGCGCAACGTATTTGATAAGGATTTTGCACTGCATCAATACCATGAACCCTTTCATGTCTCGGGGGTGAAGGTCAACAAGGCCTATTTTGAGCAGAGAAAACGCGCCGCGGGTAAAGGCGACTATCGCGCCACCAGTGGCCTGGAGATTGCGGGGAAGCATCACGCTGATGTGGTGGTTACACACTACAAGCCCTAAATCCGAACAGTAAAGACTATTCACGAGTCCACATATGTCACTATTTCGTCGATTGACCAGTCACTTTGCAACGCCTTCTGTCGAGGGGGCGATGGCAAAGCAAGCGATCAACATGTACTGGTTCGCTGGGGAGGAGAATATCGGCGATGTTATCTCACCGCTTATCGTCTCTTCACTGTCGGGGCGCGAAGTAGCGCAGGCGGATAAGCGAGATCACCCAAAACTGCTGGCCGTGGGTTCGATCATGCAATATGCCCGTGCTGGTGATGTTGTCTGGGGCTCAGGTTGCATATCGAATGAGGCCCGCTTGAAGAGCAGCCGTATCAAGGTTTGTGCGGTACGGGGACCGAGGACCCGCGCCTACCTGTTGCGTCACGGGGTTGAGTGTCCGGAAATATATGGTGACCCGGCCATCTTGCTGCCGCGCATCGTAGATGTTGGCGTGGTGGAGAAGAGGTACTCCCTGGGCATCGTGCCCCACTATAAGGATGCTCACTTACTGAGCGTAAATGACCCGGGTGTTAAGGTAATATCGGTAGCCGACGGCCCCGAGGTTTTTGTGCGAGAGATGCTGGAGTGTGAGCGGATTGTCTCTTCCTCGCTGCATGGCATTATCTTGGCTGAGTCGTATGGTATTGCTGCAGATTGGGTAAAACTCTCTGACCTACTGCTGGGCGGGGATTTTAAGTTCTGCGACTATTACGAGGGGACAGGAAGAGACGCCCCATCCCCACTCTCCCTGGAGACGCTCTATAAAGAGCGTGACCTTCCAACTCAGCAAGCTGATGCAGAGGCCTTGCTAAGCGCCTTTCCGTACTAATAGCTAGGCGCTTAGGAAGTAAGTGAGTGCTTTAACTTCTTTCTGAACGATTTGATGATGGCTGAAAGCATATCGGGACTTACGCATTTGAGTTGCGCCAGGCTGCACAGAGATGAAAAGTCTTTTACGGCGATGAGGCCGCTGGAGATCGACTGTTTAACAATCTTCTTCTTGGCACGTGCCAGGGTTTTTTTCAGGTCCTGAGGAGAAACTTCATCGATGATGTCGAGCATGCGAAGGTTGCGCTTGGTGGCCTCCAGCTTGCCCCGCCTGGTATTAAATAGCGTATTGGTTACAGAGCTTGCGGAGTTGCGTCTGTAACAACCCATGACCTTTGGCAGATACAGGGCACCCTCGGGCGAAAGTGCGCTGCCCAGTGCCTGAAGGAAGAAGTGCATACCGGATGCTTTGTAGCAGTATTCGATCAGGAAGGGTGTGAGGTTGCGGCGAATCATGATGCTGTTCATGGGCATGGCCCCACCGGTTCGACCTATTACGACATCCGCCGAAAGCTGAATCTGCTGCTCTCCAAAGTCCCCTGCAAAGCCACAGTCACCTTTAGTATCATCAATGCACGATACCTTATGGAAACTGATAGACGATTGCGGATGCTTCTTAAGGGCTTCAACCTGAGTTTGTAGTTTATCAGTGGTGAGCCAGAAATCATCGCCATCACAGAGTGCGATATATTCTCCCCTCGCCTGTTTTATGTTGTAGATAAAGTTGTTTTTACCTGTAGCACCACCAGCGATGAAGTAGTTGTCTTCCCTGCTGTGCAGGAAGAGGCGGATCTTGTCGGGGTATTTCTCGGCGTATTGCTGGCAGATCTCCCTGGTACCGTCGTTGGACTCGTCTTCGCCAAGAAGAATTTCGTAGGGAAAGTCACACTGCTGCTTCAGCGCTCCCTCCAGACATTTTTCGATATAGCTGGCATGTTGATAAGCGGTAATGCAGACGCTGACCAGAGGCTGCATCTGGTTAACAGGCTTATTCTCTCCCAGGAATTCTGTTGTATTCATATCTAATGGCTTTGCGACGTTAGGGGAATGGGTCAGCTGTTTCTAAAGGAATCTAGCGCTGTTAGGATCTCATTGCGGTTTTGAATATCCCCATCTGAGCGGTAGTCAAATGAGGACGGTCCACAGTATGCGCGTGGCGAGGCTAGTCCAAGCTTGTCTGTGAGCTCCTGGTATAGCGATTCGGGATTGCGGCAAAACTCTTCATAGTGAACCGTTATTTTCCTGTGACTCGCAACATTTTCCAGGCCACGGCTTATCGCCTGGTTGATGTAATGAATTTGCCCCGTTGCCTGCGAAACGGGCGGAAGCCCCTTGAGCTGATCGTATTCAGGGATTTTAAACGAGTACCATTCGCTTTCTGAACCAAGCTGCCGTTGGCGCGCCTTAAGAACAGATGCAATGTTGGCAACAGGGTCACGCTTTATTTGGATAAATAGTACCTTATCGAAAATGGCATCCAAAAACGGGATGTTATAATTGAATAGCATACCTTTAGCGGCAAAGGGCTTGTCGAAAACGCCCATCATGCCAGCCAGCTCTGCCAGCATCGTTGAAGTCTGCATGCCGTGCGTCAGTTCATCGTCGCTCCAAACGTCGCGATCGCGCTCAGGCAGGAAGCGCCGCCAGAAATACCAAAATTCGTTGGGCGCCAGCACTCCCTTTGTTTTGCCGTTCTCCGACTTAAAGTCTGCCACTTGGGTGAACTCACCCAGTTCATCGCGAAAGTTGTAGCGTGGGTCGGTCAACAAGAGCTGGATCTTCGCGCCGATTATCGGTGCCTGATAGAAGCGGGATAACAGATTTGTGGGATAGGCCACTAAGCCGGTGTTGGCCAACCACTGCGTGATAAGCGTGGTGCCGCTGCGCAGTGGCCCCATTACCAGGATTAAAGGGTAAGGCAGTGGCGTATTATGGTTTTTTCCGATTAACAGCTCTTCAGAGACACTCAGGTCGGCATTCAGAGATGCTAACAGTTGTTCGAGTAACTGGTTCCTCTGGAAAGTCGTTGTCCTGTTCTCAGACAAGAGAGTACTCCATCAGTAGTTCAGAGCACTGGGATTGAGAATTAAACATAATTACATCGATTATTGAGAGGTTGGGCTCGAACTTATTGGAGAACTGTTGATAAGGACTCGGCCTGGGATCAATGAAGGAGAGCTGAATCCCTTCCCGGGAGAAGGTGTCAGCGTCATAAAGCGACTTGCCACCAGGCATATTGATGTAGTGCGTGGCACCTAGCTGCGTGCAAATCTCAATAATTTTATTTTCACCCCGCAGCGTATTGTCCTTGTCGATGTTGGAAGAACGAATCCATTGGGTATTAATACCCAGGTAGTCAGCGAGTGCGACTAACTGGTGCTCAAGAAATTCCGTCAAATCGTTTGTCTGTAGCGAAAAGATGCTCTCGAGCAGCGAGAAGGCTTCAGGGAAATGGGGGGCCTTGCTGTAACAGTGGCGTATGGTTTCAAGCAGCTTGCGCTGCTGCCCTGCGAGAGAGACCTCATTGATTAACTTGTTTTGACTGGCGCCAGTCAGCGGCAAGGTGAGCAGCTTTCTCTCACCTTGCGCCAGGATGTTGTTTCGATTTATCCAGCCGCCTTTTATGAAATTGACGTCATCATAGATAACGAAGGTGTCCACGGCATTGATTAACTGAAAGTAACCAATGTAGGGAAAAAAGTAGGGCTGCATTACTGCCAGTTTCACTGCCTGCCCCCGGTAAGAACGCGAATGACGCTGGTAATGGTATTAATGGCCTTCTGATCGATGGCGGTTCCGGTTGGTAGCACCACCACCCTGTCGGCCACTTGTTGTGTTACCGGCAGCTGTTGTTTGGCCCCCGGATTGCTCTCTTTGTACGGGGACATGTTGTGGCAGCCTGGCCAGAAGTATCGGCGCGCCAGGATATTCTCCGCGTGAAGTGCCTCGATAACCTCATCGCGCGTGCAGCTGCATGATTCCTCTACCTCAATCACCACATACTGGTAGTTGTTGTTTTCCTGTTCGTTGAACTGCTTCAGTTTGATGCCAGGGATGTCATCAAGATGTTCCTTGTAGGTATGGTAATTGCGCCGGTTTGCTTCGATAACCTGAGCAAGCGACTCCAGGTTGACCAGGCCCATGGCGGCAGCAATCTCCACCATCTTACCGTTGGTCCCCGGGTGTATCACATTGTCCATGCCGGCAAAACCGAAGTTGCGCATCAGGCGCATCTTCTCGGCTAGTTCATCATCATTGGTAAGTACGGCACCACCCTCGAAGGTGTTGAAAAACTTCGTGGCGTGAAAACTGAGCACTTCACACTGCCCGAAGTTGCCGATCATGGTGCCTTTGTGAGAACAACCGAAGGCATGGGCCGCGTCAAACATCAGCGCCAACTGGTGCGCATCAGCAATGGCCTGGAGCTCATTAACGGGCGCTGGATTTCCCCATAAATGAACGCCAATGATTCCTGTGGTACGTGGAGTAATCATCTTACGCACCGCATCAGGGTCGAGGCAGTGCGTGTCTGAGTCGATGTCGGCAAATACTGGCGTGATCCCCTGCCAGTTGAGGGCATGGGCCGTAGCAATGAAGGTGTAGGAGGGGATAATGACCTCACCGCTCATGCCGAGGGCGCGAATGGCGATTTCAAGTGCCACGGTACCGTTGCACATGGCGACGCAATGTTTGACCTGGTGATGTTGCGCGATCTCTTGCTCAAGCTGCTGAACCAGCGGACCGTTATTGCTTAACCAGCCGCGATCAAAGATTTCATTGGCATACTCCATGAATGCCTCGCGCCGCCCAATGTTCGGTCGTCCGACGTGCAGCGCCTCACTAAATGCGGGGTCTGCGCCATTGATGGCGAGGTCCTCGATAGAATTTATTGGTTTTATTTTATCTCGACGCTGCATAGGTAGGCTTCATGTTACATCAATGTAAATGTTATACCGCTAATCTATAAAACGGAGCCGTCTCGGTGTGAGCTGTTTATCCGATTCCCTGGCCCCGTCCGATGGCGAAATACTCGAATCCCGTCTCGCTGAGCTGCATCGGGTCATACTGATTTCGGCCGTCAAAAATAACCGGTGCCTTCAGGCCGGTACGAATCTTCTCGAAGTCCGGGTTACGGAACGGCTTCCACTCGGTGACCATGATTAAGGCGTCGGTGCCATCCAGTACCTCATACTGGTGCTCGGCAAAGCTGACCAGGCCGTCGTCGAGCCATCCCTGCTTCATTTCACGTCGGGCGGTTTCAGTGGCGACCGGGTCGAAGGCAACGATACGTGCGCCGGCGTTGATGAGTTCCTCAATCAGCACCAGGGAAGGTGCCTCGCGCATATCGTCGGTGCCCGGCTTGAACGCCAGGCCCCAGAGGGCGAAGGTACGGCCACTGAGGTCGTCACCGAAGCGCGCCTTGACCTTGTTCGGCAGGCGGTACTTCTGGCTGTCGTTGCGTTGCTCCACGGCCTCGAGTACCAGCGCATCCATCTCGTTCTCTTTGGCCATGCGCAGCAGGGCCTTCACGTCCTTGGGAAAACAGGAACCGCCGTAGCCGCAACCCGGGTAGATGAAGTGGTAGCCGATGCGCTCGTCCGAGCCGATACCGATACGCACCTGCTCCACATCCACGTCGAGCTTTTCGCGCAGGGTGGCGATCTCGTTCATGAAGGAGATCTTGGTGGCGAGCATGGCGTTGGCGGTGTATTTGGTCATCTCCGCATCGCGGATGCCCATGGTGATGATGCGGTCATGGTTGCGCACAAAGGGGGCGTAGAGCTCGTGCATGGTGCGGGCGGCCTGTTCGTCATCACAGCCAACGACCACACGGTCGGGGCGCATAAAGTCATTGACCGCAGCGCCCTCCTTGAGGAATTCGGGGTTGCTGGTAACGGCAAAGCTCATCTTGCTGCCGCGCTGGTCCAGCTCCGCCTGCACGGTGGCCCGTACCTTGTCGGCGGTACCGACCGGTACAGTCGACTTGTCGACCACAATGTTGTAATCGCCCACCATGTTTTGTCCCAGCTCCTTGGCCACCGCCAGTACATACTGCAGGTCGGCGGAGCCGTCCTCCCCAGGGGGGGTACCGACGGCGATAAAGTGAATATGGGCGTCCTGAACCGCATCGACAAGTGAGGTGGTGAAGCGCAGGCGGCCCTCCTTGTAGTTCTCAATTACCATGCTGTCGAGGCCGGGCTCGTAGATGGGGAGGATGCCGTTTTTCAGGTCTTCAATCTTCTTTTCATCGATATCGACACAGGTGACGGTGTTACCCATCTCGGCAAAACAGGTTCCGGTGACCAGTCCGACATAGCCGGTTCCGATTACGACGATATTCACTAGCTGTTTCCTTGGATAGTGCGGTTGTGTAGGGTGTTCTTACTACAGGAATAATGGCGCAAATCATAGCACGATACGGTAATACGATGCAGTGAAAAGGGGGGCGGGTGACTACCAGTTCACACTCTTCTCTGCCGCTCGATGGCGGCGCGGGGTTATTGGCCCTGATGCGTGTTAATGCCCTGCTCGCAGAGTGCCGTATCCGCCTCCCTGGCCTGCTGCAGGATCTCCCTGTTTTTCGTTATCACCTGGTACCCCTTGCGGTGGTAGAGGTGGTACTGCACGGCAATCTGTTTATTGCTCATCATCCTGGCGCCATTTTTGCGCAGGCGCACCTCAATGTCGGTGTCTTCACCCAGGCCTGGCGACTGGTAGGCCTCATCGAAACCATTGACCGCGATGAGGTCGTCGCGATGCAGTGAAAAATTGCAGCCCAGGATGGAGGTCTCCTTACGCATTACCCCCTGCAGCCAGGGAACGAAAAAACCCAGCTCATAGTTGCGTATGCGGTCCCGATGCAAGGCGAGTGCCTTGCCCAGGTATGACCAGACATTACTCAACTCGTTAATGCGCGAGGGGTCCTGGCGCAGCCTTGCCGAGAATTTTGGCCCCAGATTCACCCGACGGCCACAGTTGACGACACCCTGCTTCGCATATTTCAGGTGCGCCTCGACAAACCGCGGGTGCGGTACACAGTCGCCGTCGATGAAAATAAGTGTCTCAGCGTCTGTGGCGAGTACGGCGCGATTTAGCGCGCGGTTTTTGCGGAACCCCTCATCCTTCTGGGTCAGGTGCTGAACGGTCAGGGTGGTGGGGCGTCGGGCCAGGAACTCCCGTATCTCCGTCGACTCGCCATCCTCGGAGACGATGACACTAAAGTCCCTTTCGCTCTGTTGCTCCAGAGCATGGAGGATGACCTCCAGCGCTTCTGCATCACGGTAGACGGAGATGATGACGGCAGCTTTATCCATGCGAAATGGCAACTCGGGTTACTGGTTTATTGTTGTATACGCCTACCGCTACCGCTGTAGGACAAGCGGCGGCCTAAGCCACGGCTCTAATCGCGCCGCATCATAACACGGTTGGGAGGAGCGAAGCAGGGCGTGGCGGGCCTACATCGCCACCACCACCCGCAGTGCGTCCAGCCTGGGCGCCGCCGACTCCAGTGCCTGGTCCAGTGCCCGCCACTGCTCACGGAAGAAGTCGATCTCCTCTTCGCGCACGTTGGGGTTGACCTGGCGCAGCGCCTCCAGGCGGTCGATCTCGCGGCTCAGCAGCTCACCGGTCTCGGCATGGGCCGCCTTGATGATGCTGGGCGCCTTCTCCGCGGCGATCTTCTCGCTGCTCTCCACCATGGCACGCAACGGCTTTTCGTAGGCGCGGATCACCTTTTGCGCGGTGGCGGTCTCCAGAATCTGCCGTCCCTCGTTGATCTCGGCATGCGACAGGCGCGTGGCCAGGTCGGTACCGCTCTGGCCAACCACCACACGGACGGTGGTGGGCGGCAGGTAGCGTCCGGCGTGCAGGGCGGTGGCGGCACTGCTCTCGATGAGGAACAGGCACTCCAGCAGCAGGGTGCCGGGCTTGATGCGCGGGTTCTTGATCGCGGTGATGGCGCTGTTGCCCTGCTCGCCGCTCAGCACCGTGTCCATCGCCGCGGTGGTGAGGGGGTGGTCCCAGGTGAGGAACTGCAGGTCTTCATTGGCCAGGGCGTGGGCGCGCTGGGTGGTATAGGTCAGCCCCTCCTCGCCGAGGCCCGGTAGTCCGCTGACCTGCATCTGATCGCCGGGGCGGATCACCATGCTCTGTTCGCTGTGTACCTCGCTGTCGATACCGAAGCAGTCGAAGGCCAGCTCCAGGTAGTCGTCCAGGGTGGAGTTGGCATCTTCTCGCTCGGCACGTGCCGTTAGTGACGTGGCGGGTAGCGGGCGACAGGAGTTGACCTCCAGCAGGCGGTCGCGGCCGCGTGTCATCTGTTCGTTCAGCTCCCGGTGCAGCTGGTAGCTCGCCTCGATGAGGGCGCTCACCATCGCCTCGTCGCTGTCCGGGTGGTGCAGCGCCTCGGCCAGCTGCTCACTAACCCGTGCGAAGACGCTGTGGCCGGCGGGGCAGGTCTGCTCGAAGGCGCCCAGCCCCTCGTGGTACCAGCGGTAGATCAGCTCCTGGCCGCTGCCCTGCAGATAGGGGACGTGGATATTGATGGTCTCCCTCTGGCCGATGCGATCCAGGCGGCCGATGCGTTGCTCCAGCAGGTCCGGGTTGAAGGGGAGGTCGAACATAATGAGGTGGTGGGCGAACTGGAAGTTGCGCCCCTCACTGCCTATCTCCGAACAGATCAGTACCGGCGAGCCGTACTCCTGATCGGCGAAGTAGGCGGCGGCGCGGTCACGCTCGATAAGGTTCATCTCCTCGTGGAATACCGCGGCGTGCAGGCCGGTAGTGACCTGCAGGTACTCGGCCAGGTCCATCGCGGTGTCGGCGCTGGCGGCGATCACCAGCACCTTTTTACCGCGCAGCTCCTTCAACTTGTCGGCGAGCCAGGCGGCGCGTGGGTCGATGTGGTGCCAGGGGGTATGGGCCGCGGCATCGTCGGACTGGTATAGAAGCTCGGGGCAGAGCAGCAGCTGCGGTTCGTGCAGGCCGCTGGCGCGGAAGATGGCCAGGGTCTCCTCGTAATCGGCGGGCAGCGGTAGCGGGTAGGCGTGCAGCTCTCGGCCCGGGAAGCCCTTCACCGCGGCACGGGTGTTGCGGTAGAGCACACGGCCGGTGCCGTGGCGATCCAGCAGGTGGTCGACCAGCTCGTCGCGGGCGCTCTGCCGCTCGGCTTCCGACTCCGCCCCCTGCAGCGCGGTGATGAGATCACGATTGTCCTCCTCGCCCAGGCTCTCCATCAGCACCTGCCAGGCGTCCTCCTTCAGCGGCTGGTTGTTGAGCAGCTCCTCCACCGCATTGGCCACCGGTTCATAGGCCGCCTCCTCGGCGACAAAGGCGTCGAAGTCGTGGAAGCGATCGCTATCGAGCAGCCGCAGGCGGGCGAAGTGGCTCGCCCTGCCCAGCTGCTCCGGGGTGGCGGTCAGCAGCAGCACGCCGGGGATGCGTCGCGCCAGCGCCTCCACCATCTGGTATTCGATGCTCGGCTGTTCCGGCGACCACTCCAGGTGGTGCGCCTCGTCCACCACCAGCAGGTCCCAGTCGCAGCCCAGCAGCTGCTGCATGCGCGCCGGGTGATTGTGCAGGAAGTCCAGCGAGCAGAGCACCAGCTGCGCGCTGTTGAAGGGATTCTCCTGCTCCCCACTCTGCTCTATCGCCTGGCAGCGTGCCTCATCGAAGATGCTGAAGCGCAGGTTGAAGCGGCGCACCATCTCCACCAGCCACTGGTGGGTGAGGCTCTCGGGCACCACGATGAGGACGCGGTTGGCGCGCTCGGTGAGCAGCTGCTGGTGCAGGATTAGCCCCGCCTCGATGGTCTTGCCCAGCCCCACCTCGTCGGCCAGCAGTACCCTGGGCGCGAAGCGCCCGGCCACCTCGTGGGCGATGTAGAGCTGGTGCGGCAGCAGGCTGGTGCGCGCCCCGGTGAGGCCGCGTAGCGGCGAGTGGCCGAGGCGGTTGAGCTCCTGCAGGGTCTGGTAGCGCAGCTCGAACCACTTGTCGGCATCGAGCTGGCCGGTGAAGAGGCGCTCGCTGGGGCGGCTGAGCTGAATCAGGTCGTTAAGCTCCCCCTCCGGCAGTGCGGTGAGCATGCCGTCGTCGCTGCGACGGCCGATGTAGCAGAGCAGGCCCTGCTGCTGCTCCACCCGCTCTACGATTAATGACCACCCCTCCTTGGATGGGGCCTCGTCCCCCTCGCTAAAGTGGACTCGGGTCAGCGGTGCACTCTGCTTGGCATAGACGCGCTGCTCGCCGCTGGCGGGAAAGAGCACGGTAACGGTGCGGTGGTCGGTGGCGAGGATGGTGCCAAGGCCCATCTGTAGTTCGGCGTCGCTGATCCAGCGTTGGCCGGGAATAAAATCGTGCACGTGCTGACTCCGTGGCTAAGCTTGGAGGTGAAAGGGGGCGCTATGGTAGTGAAAAATCCCTATACAGCATAGAACAACCTCGTATTTTCGTGTGGTATCGGCAGGGTTCGGGTATACTGCGCGTCTTTCTGTAATCCAGTTCTTCGAGTACCCCCTATGCCATTTACCACCCTCGGCCTCTCCGAGCCGCTGCTGCGTGCGATCAAGGAGAAAGGCTACGACAAACCCTCGCCGATCCAGGAGCAGGGCATTCCCGCCGTACTGCAGCGACACGACCTGATGGCCGCGGCACAGACCGGTACCGGCAAGACCGCCGGCTTCACCCTGCCGCTGCTGCAGCTGCTGGCAGAGGGCGACAAGGTGCGTCCCAACCAGGCCCGTGCCCTGGTGCTGACCCCTACCCGTGAGCTGGCGGCACAGGTGGCCGAGAGCGTGGAGACCTACGGCAAGTACCTGCCGCTGCGCTCCACCGTGGTCTTTGGCGGGGTGAAGATCAATCCGCAGATGATGCGCCTGCGCAAGGGCGTCGATGTGCTGGTGGCGACACCGGGACGGCTGCTGGATCTCTACAGCCAGAATGCGGTGAAGTTCGACCAGCTGGAGATTCTGGTACTGGATGAGGCGGACCGCATGCTCGACATGGGCTTTATCCGCGACATTAAGAAGATCCTCGCGCTGCTGCCGAAGAAGCGTCAGAACCTGCTCTTCTCCGCCACCTTCTCCGGCGAGATCCGCAGTCTCGCCCAGGGGCTGCTGAACGACCCGGTGGAGATCTCGGTGAGCCCGCGCAATGCCGCGGCGAAGACGGTCAAGCAGAGCGTGTTCGAGGTGGACAAGGGCAAAAAGCCCGCCCTGCTCAGCCATCTGGTGCGCGACAACGGCTGGAGCCAGGTGCTGGTCTTCACCCGCACCAAGCACGGTGCCAACCGTCTGGCGACCAAGCTGGAGAAGGACGGCGTTACCGCTGCGGCGATCCACGGCAACAAGAGCCAGAATGCCCGCACCCGCGCGCTGGCCGACTTCAAGTCGGGCAAGGTGCGGGTACTGGTGGCCACCGATATCGCTGCCCGCGGCATCGACATTGCCGAGCTGCCCCACGTCATCAACTTCGAGCTGCCCAACGTGCCGGAGGACTACGTCCACCGCATCGGCCGTACCGGCCGCGCCGGCAGCGAGGGCGAGGCGCTCTCCCTGGTGAGCGCCGATGAGGCGAAGCTGCTGGCGGCGATCGAGAACCTGATCCGCCAGACCCTGGTGCGTGAGCAGGAGCCGGGCTTCGTGCCGACGCAGAACGTACCGCTGACCAAGCTCAGGCCCGGTGGCGATAAGCCGAAGAAGCCGAAAAAACCGAAGAAGCCCGGGAATGGGCCGAGAAAGCAGGGCGACAAGCCTGCGGGCAAGGGGGAGGCCAGCGCCAAACCCAAGCGCAGGCGGCCGCCGCGCGCTGGCGGCGGCAAGGGCCGACCCGGCGGAGGTAAGGGGAGCGGCGCCCCGGCGAAGCAGGGGGCAGGGCGCTAAAGCGGGAGTACCGCGGTCTCCTCCACCCGCTGCAGCTCGATGTGCATCGTCCCCACCGGGGCCTCCACATCGATACGCAGCGGCAGCCGGCGCTCGTCGTCGCTGTACCAGACGTGCATCGTCCCCTCTTCACCATCGCCGTTGCCGCGCTTGATCTCCAGCTTGAGCGCGGGGACCTTCTCACCGTCAAACTTCAGTAGTTCGCTGCCAACCAGCTGAATGCGATAGGGGGCAAAATCCCTGTTCATGACGATCGGCAGCACCAGCGCAGGCTGCGTGTCGTAGTCGTGATGGCGCAAATGCGCCAGCATCGCCAGCGGGTCGATGGCATCCTCTTTCAGGCGCCCCTTCTTGCGGCTGGAGAGGAGCAGGTAGCTCAGCTTCGGCGCGACCTTCGGGTTGTTGTCGATAAAGGGGGGCGGGGCCGGGTGCTTGTTGGTCTCCCACTCATAGATCGGTGCCTCATCGAGGAAGAAGTTGCTGACGTCCTTTTTCTCACGTTTGCGGAAGTAGGCGATCTCCTTCACCTCCCAGTCGTACCAGTAGACATCGTGACTATGGCTGTCGCCCTCGTCGATGACACGTACCAGGTGGGTGCGCTGCAGCGAGGGATCGAGGAGCGACACCCAGTGGTAGCGCAGGGCGTGAAAGGTCTCCGCCACGCTGTAGTTGGCGGTGTTCACATCCATCGTCAGGCGCATCGCCGGTTCGCCGCGAAACTCCGTCTCTTCGGGGGTGAGGCTGATGGCGACGTCGGCCAGATCCTTCCAGATATAGCCGGTGATAAAGCCGCTGTAGCTGAGGCGGTAGTGCAGGCGCTCCGCCGGGCTTGCCTGGGCGCCGAGGCTGATGAGCAGCAGCAGTGGTAGCAGAAGTCGGTGCATGGCCCTTGCTTTGGTTCTTTTCGTTGTTCGCGCGATTGTATCCAATCCGCGCTAGGGGTGGGAACGCCTATTTTCGCTTTAGTTCCGGTATCATCATGCACCGTTTGAAAAGGCAGGGGTAATGGTGGATATGGTAGGGCACACACGCGGACTTCTCTTATTGGTGTTTTGCCTCTGGCTGGCACCGCTCCAGGCGGACGAGGCCATGACGCTGGAGCTGGAGAGCGGTAATGAGATTAGCGTTGAGCAGATAGGCGAGGGACGCGAGCGCATCCTCTGGCTCCCCTCCGAATACGGCTCTCGCGGCGAGACCGAGCGCGGCCTGGCGCGGCGGGTGGCCGAGCAGGGCTACAGCGTCTGGCTGGCGGACCTGCACGGCAGCTACTTCATCCCCTGGGGGCCCAGCAGCCTCGACACCATTCCCCGGGAAGATATACGCGAGCTGATTGCCGCCGCGCAGCCCGAGGGCGGCAGGCTCTACCTCTTCAGTTACGGTCGCGGCGCCGCGCTGGCGCTGCAGGCGGCCAGGCAGTGGCAACTCAAGGCGGGGCCGGACGCCCCGCCGCTGGGCGGTGCCCTGCTGCTCCACCCCAACCTGATGGCGGGCAAGGCCGAGGCGGGGGCTGAACCCGAGTTCGCCCCCATCGCCAGTGCCACCAACCTGCCGCTGTTTATCCTGCAGCCGATGAACTCCGCCAAGCGCTGGTACCTCGATGCCCTGAGCGAGCGGCTGCAGCAGGGCGGCAGCGACCTCTTTACCCGCCCCATCCCCGGGGTCAGTGACGGCTTCCAGGTGAGGGACGACGCCACCCCCTACGAACTGACCGTGCGAGAAAAGCTGCCGGCGATGATGGCCCAGTCGCTGCGCCTGCTCGGCAGCTACAACCAATCCCCGCGCCAGCCGGTGGCCGAGTTGAAGAAAAAGGAAAAGGCAAAGACGGCCGGCGCGGGTGGTCTGCGCCCCATTGCCGACCAGCCACGGGCTCAACCATTGAAACTGAGCGAACTGAATGGTGAACTCATCGACCTGCAGGCACAGCGCGGCCAGGTGGTACTGCTCAACTTCTGGGCCACCTGGTGCCCGCCCTGCGTTGAAGAGATCCCCTCGCTGGGAAGGCTGGCGAAGCGCATGGAGGGCCAAGCCTTCCGCGTCATCAGCGTCGATGTCGGCGAGGAGCCGCAGACCGTGCGCGACTTCCTCGAACAGGTACCCGCCCACTTCCCGGTGCTGCTCGACCCCGAAGGGAGCAGCGTCGACCCCTGGAAGATCCGCGCCTTCCCCACCTCCTTCCTCATCGACAAGCAGGGGCGGCTGCGCTACGGCTACTTCGGTGGCCTGAAGTGGGATGATGAGGAGGTCGTCACCCTGATCGAAGGGTTGTTGTAGGGTGGGCTCTGGGTTTGTGCATACAGCCAGTTCCCAACGCTGTTAAGCATCGCCATCCCTGGCGATGTCCACGAGCCTTAACCCTTAACCGATCTATAAT
Organism: Thiohalomonadaceae bacterium; assembly: GCA_050298555.1. Taxonomy (GTDB): domain Bacteria; phylum Pseudomonadota; class Gammaproteobacteria; order Thiohalomonadales; family Thiohalomonadaceae; genus JAPHSX01. The sequence continues at coordinate 15,895 of JBNKUL010000003.1, read as the reverse complement.
TAATCACCATTTTTCAACGGACCCCAACCATGGACATCGCCAAACTCGCCACCAGCCGCTACACCACCAAGGCCTTCGACCCGCACAAGCACATCGGGGCGGCATTGATGGAGCAGATCACCACCCTGCTGCGCTTTGCCCCCTCGTCGGTCAACTCCCAGCCCTGGCACTTCATCATCGCAGAAACCGCCGAGGCGAAGGCGAAGATCGCCCGTGCCACCACCGGCCCCTATGGTGCGAATGAGGCGAAGGTGTTGAACGCCTCCCATGTGGTGGTACTGTGCCGCCGCCACGAGCTGAGTGATGAGCACCTGGCGCAGGTGCTGGCGCAGGAGGAGCAGGATGGTCGCTTCCCCTCCCCGGAGGCCAGGGCGGCGCAGCAGAAGGGGCGCGGCTTCTACGTCAATATGCACCGCAACGAGCTGCAGGACACCCAGCCGTGGATGGAGAAGCAGGTCTACCTCGCCCTCGGCTCCCTGCTGTTCGGCGCCGCCGCGCTGGGGGTGGACGCCACCCCCATCGAGGGTTTCGACCGTAGTGTGCTGGATGATGAGCTCATGTTGCGCGCAAAGGGGCTGAACTCCGTGGTGCTGGCCGCCCTCGGCTACCGTAGTGATGACGACTTTAACGCCGAACTGCCCAAGTCGCGCCTACCGGCAGACGAGATTATCACCCTGCTATAACTCGCTTCCCCCTCCCTCTATTGTCAATTTCTGACACTTCTTTTTGCATTGCTCGCTTGAAGCGGTTATGTTCAGGACATATAAAAATTACATTTACATCCTGAATTGATGGAGTGCTTAAGGGGCCCGCGTTTTCTGGCATGGGTCTCAGCTAATGGATTAGTAAGACTGCCTGGGGGGAATAAAAATATGAAGAAGAGTATTCTTAAGCAGCTGCTGTACTCATTTCTTGGCTTCGGTCTTACGATGGGAGTCATTTTCCCGTTATATGCCCAGTTCTTTGTCGAGTGGAAGCCGGGCATGCAGACCTGGTTCGTGGTCGGCTGCCTGGTGGCCGGTGCCTCGATCGGTATCGCCAATTACGCGCTGGTCAACCTGGTGTTGCTGAAGAAGATACGCCGTATCTCCGAGGTGACCCGGGCCATCAGCAATAACGACATCTCCCACCGCTGCTCGCTGCAGAGTGAGGATGTGATTGGCGAGATCGTCACCAGTGTCAACCAGATGGCGGAGAACCTGCGCACCATGATCGGCCAGATCGGTGATGCCTCCTCCCGCCTTGACGAGTCGAGCGATGTGGTCCGGGAGATGACCGTTGAGACGACCCAGCGTGTCGAGCAGCAGCGCCATGAGACCACTCAGGTTGCGGCGGCAATGGGCGATATGGTCGAGATGGTCGAGAGCGTGGCCCGCCACGCCTCGGATGCGGCACAGGCCGCGACGGAGGCCGACAGTGAGAGTCGCCGCGGCACCAAGGTGGTGGATGAGACGGTGAGGACGATCAAGCAGCTCTCCCGGGAGTTCGATCAGGTCTCTGCGGTGATCAAGAATCTGGAGGGGGATACCGAGAACGTCGGTGTCGTTCTCGACGTCATACGTGGCATCGCCGAGCAGACCAACCTGCTGGCGCTCAACGCCTCCATCGAGGCGGCCCGTGCCGGCGAGCAGGGACGCGGTTTTGCCGTGGTGGCCGATGAGGTGCGCACCCTCGCCTCGCGTACCCAGGAGTCGACCCAGCAGATCCAGGAGATCATCGAGCGGCTGCAGGGCGGTGCCCGCAATGCCGTGGTGGCAATGGAGCAGGGTACCGAGATGACCCGTCGCAGCGTCGAGCAGGCGAGCGAGGCGGGGCAGGCCCTTGAGGCGATCGCCTCCTCGGTGGCGAATATCTCGGAAATGACCGACCAGATTGCCTCGGCCTCAGGGGAGCAGGAGCGGATGTCCGCCGAGATTAACCGCAGTGTGATGACGATCAGCGAGTCGGCCAGTGTTACCGCCGAGAGTGTCGGGCAACTGGCCGATTCGAGTCACGAGGTGGGCGAGATGACCCATCAGCTTTCGGGTCTGGTGCAGAAGTTTAAACTGAGCTGACAGGGGGCGTTAGATACCCGGGGTGTAGTAACTTAGGGGTGGCGCGGTTTAATCCATTTTGCCAACGTCTTTATCATCAGCTTGGGCACAATGGGCTTTGCGATGTGGTCGTTCATCCCCGCCGCGATCACGGCTTCCCTGTCGCCCTTCATGGCGTTGGCCGTAAGGGCGATGATGGGCAGGGAGGCAAAGCGTGGCTGCTGGCGAATGCGCCGAGTTGCCTCGTAGCCATCCATTACCGGCATTTGGCAGTCCATCAACACACCATCAACCTCCTGGCTTTCAAGCAGTGTCAGCGCCTCCTTGCCGTCATTGGCAATGAATACCTCTATGCCGTTCAACTTTAATAGTGCTCGCGCGAGTTCCTGGTTCACCTTGTTGTCTTCAACCACCAGGATCCGGCATCCGTTCAGTGAATTTCCGGCGTCAGGGGTAGTGTCACTGCTGCTATCGCTTTCGTCAGCAGCAGCCTGCGGCACTACCTTCAGACGAGCGGTGAAGTGGAAGGTGCTGCCAACCCCCTCCTGGCTCTCCACCCATATCTTTCCGCCCATCAGCTCCGTCAGCATGCGTGAAATCACCAGTCCCAGACCGGTACCGCCATATTGGCGTGTAGTGGAGGCATCCGCCTGGCTGAAGGGACGAAACAGCTTCTCCTGTTGCTCGGGCGAAATACCGATGCCGGTATCACTGACCGAGAACTGTAGCAGGGCGGATTCATCGTCCGTCTCGACGACACCAACCCTGATGCCAACGCGACCGCCGACGTGACAGAACTTAACGGCGTTTTCACTCAGATTGTTGAGGATTTGGGTAAGGCGGAGCGGATCACCCTCCAGCTTCCTGGGGACATCGCGGTCAACCTCGATGCTAACGCGTATCTCTTTCTCTTCGGCCTTCAGCTTGGTTAATTCGATAGTACTCCTGATGACCTTGGTGACGTCGAAGCTGCTGCTTTCGATCTCAAGCTTTCCCGCCTCGATCTTTGAAAAATCGAGGATGTCGTTAATGATCCTCAGCAACAGTTCAGCGGAGTCATGGGCCTTGGAGACATAGTTGTGCTGTGTCTCGTTCAGGCCACTTTGCATGGCCAGGTAGGTCATGCCAATAACCGCATTCATCGGCGTGCGTAGTTCGTGGCTCATATTTGCCAGGAAGACACTTTTGGCCTGGTTGGCCAACTCGGCCTCATTTTTTGCATTGATAAGGAGCTGCTCTCGCTGCACCGCTTCAAAGCGCAGAGTGAGTGATTCCCTGATACTGGAATTGATCTGCTTGCCACCGGTAATGATAACGGCCATGTAGAGGATGACGAGGACCCCCATCAGCAGGCCAATAGCCGTGCCATCTGCGAACATGTGTAACCCCAAAGGGGTTAGAACGGTAACGGTGAAGGTTAAGACCGCCCTGAAGCTGGCGGATAATTTGATCAGGCCACCTGCGGTAATGCCGGCAAAGATGACGATGATGAGAAGCCGATGCTCAGCGGAGATATCGGAGAATAGCAGCCAGGGTATAGCTCCCCAGATGATCCCCGACAGCGCCAGACCGAGGAGGAACCGGTTCTCCCACTTCGGCGAGGCGTTGTCTTCATCTGAGCACTTCAGGTAGTTACTGCGTACATGAAGGCGATGGGCGTCACTCACGGCCATTAACGACAGCCAGAGTAACAGAAGGCTATGGGTGCTCTCTGCCCAACTGACGGCGACGATGACCAGGGCATTGAGGAAGCTGGCGGCGAGTGAGCCGGGAAGTGGTTTGTAAAGTAGTAATAGCTGCTCCCTGCGGATATTGTCATCGATGCTCGATAATTCTGTGGACATACGTCTCGCCTGGGTGATGAAGCCAAAACGGCCTAACAGTTAATTATACCCAATCCGACCTTAACCTAAGTAGAGCCACGGGTTTCGCTCCTACCTCTAGTGCATTACAGAATTATACTAAGAAATTCAGTGTGTTAGCGTGGCGTTTGACTCCTTGCCCCATATCCTGCACGATGGCTGGAACGAAATAGACCGAACGGTCAAGATGATGCAGACCCTCTCCGACAAGGCACAGAAGACCCGCGAGCGTATTCTCGAGGCCGCCGCGCGCCTCTTCTACCAACACGGCTATAACGCCACGGGGGTGGAGAAGGTGATTAAGGAGGCGGGGGTCAACAAGGGTAATTTCTATTACTACTTCAAGAGCAAGGAGGAGCTTGGGGTGGAAACACTACGCTGGCAGCAGCGCAACTTCGCCGAACAACTACTGACCAATGTCCCCCTTGGTAACGACTCGCCGTTACAGCGGCTGTACGACACCCTGGAGCGGATGAAGCAGCTGGTCTCGTCAGGAAGCGGCGAGTGCCCGGTTCGCGGCTGCTACTACGGTAATTTCTCACTGGAGCTGAGCACCGCCAGCGCCCCGATCCGCCGCGAACTGGTCTCCGCCTTCGACAGGATACGCAACTATTTTGTCGACCTGATCACCAGGGCCCAGGCGGCCGGTGAGGTTGGGGCGCATATCGACCCGCAGCTCGCCGCCGGCATGATGTTCAGTCTGCTCGAGGGGGCGATCATCATCAGCAAGGCGGCGCAAAACACCCATGAGATCGACAACGCCCTGGCGTTTATTCGCGACTATCTGGGCGGGTGATATTTTTTTGGCCGCATTTAGACCGAACGGTCCATATTTTGGGGTGTGTCAATGAGAGTGTCAGCTCTGAGTTGAGCCACTAGCCGTCAGCAAATTTTTTTAACCAGATTTAGACCGACCGGTCTAATTAACCCGAAGTAACAAGGAGAAAAACATGGAACAGCAAACCCCACTTCTACAACCCACCCCGCCGGCCGCCGAGCAGGGGCGTGTCGCCGCCATCTTTAGCGCGATTGAACAGCGCATGGGCGCCGTACCCGATGGACTGCGCCTCTACGGGCTGAGCCCCCATCTGCTGGAGACATTCGTCTCCTCGGTCGGCTACTTTGTCGAGCACCCCACCCTCAGCAACCGGCTGCTCGGTTTTGTCCGCTACCTCGCCTCCGACCAGGTGAACTGCAAGTTCTGCATCGACTACAACCAGGCCTTTCTCATCAATCTCGGGGTGGAGCCGGCCGCTATTGAGGCCGCCCGCACCAATATCGATGCCGCCCCGCTGGAGCCGAGGGAGAAGCCGCTGTTGGCGTTGGCGCTGAAGGCGGTCAATACACCCGAGGCGGTGGAGAGTAGCGATATCGCCGCCGCGCACGCCCAGGGGTGGAGTGACAGCGATATCTTCGATGTGGTGGCGGGGGCGGCGATGAACCGCTCCTTCAACATCGTGCTGAAGACATTTAACGTCGACAGCCAGGGAGTGTTTGCCTAAACGGCAAGCGGCCGCTACCGCTGCCTGAGGCATCGATAGCGGCCGCTATACAGAGTGACTACTGCAGAAAGCTCCACAGCGCCACGCTGCAGGGTGGTTACTTCTTCCTTAGCACCACAGCGAATTCGCTGTGGGCCTCGTCATAGCGACCCCCTGCCACATCGGCGTAGCGGTCACAGATGGTAAAGCCGCAGCTCTCCACCTCCCCGCGCAACGCATCCATGCTGAAGTATTGCAGCCAGTTGTAGACCTCCCACTCACGCTCCCTGGTGAAGAGCGTGTATTTGTCGAGGGCGACCTGCTCCTCGTCATAGAGAAAGGTATTCAAAAAGCCGTAGTACTCCTCTGCCGCCCAAAAGCCGTTAAGCAGGTTATGGGCGTACTGGGCTAGCTCCTCGCGCTGGGCGAAGCCGGCCAGGCTGTAGACGTCGAAGACCACATGGCCGTCGTCCTCCAGCAGGCGGTGGAACTTCGTCAGTAGTTGCGCCCGTTGTTGCGGGCTGAGGGCGCAGAGGTCGCACATCAGCAGGGTGATGAGATCAAACTGCGTATCACTCTCGAACCTCAGGTAATCCTGGTTGAGGTAATTTATCGACAGCGACGCCTTCGCCGCCTCAGAGCGTGCATAGTCGATGGAGCGTGAGGAGAAGTCGATACCGGTGACCTCGGCGCCCAGCCGCGCAAAACGACTGGTATAGAGGCCGGGGCCGCAGCCGAAGTCGCAGATACGGCGACCGGCCCCGATAGCGAAGCGCTCCTGCATCCAGCCGACAGAGCGCTCGATAAACTCGCTACGGCGCGAGGCCATATCGAGATCCGGGTTGAGGTGCAGCTGCAGCATCTGCGTGGAGGTGTGCTCATCGGTCCAGAGCAGGTCAGCCGTATAGCGCGACCATACAGCGGGCCGCTGATTAATCAGTTTAAGTTTTTCAAACATGTCGTGATCCTGAGATTAGGAAAAACGGATCAGCGACAATTAAGGCGGGTATCGTTAGAACATCGCGAGAATTGCCACTGAACTGGAGGTTTGGTTTGTCTGTAGGGCGAACATCGGGCACCTCCTTCTCTGTGGCAATGGGTTAGGGGCGGGGACTATAGCATAGGGTTGAAAGTGTGGGGAAGGGTGGCGAACCCTTTAATTACTGAGCCTGATTCGTCTTCCCGGCTTAGTTACCGGGCCATATAAACTCTACCCTTATGCCACTCGGCTCATAACACATCATGTGCATCGCCGGGCCCTGGCGCAACAGCTCGGGCGAGAATTCGATGCGTATCTTGTTCTGTTGCATGATGTCGTGAACGAGGTGTAGGGCCTGTTCGCTTTCAACCTGGAAGGCGATGTGGTGAAGGCCGACATTGCTGTTTTTATCGAAGTCGCCGACCTGTTCGCTTTTGCTCTGCCAAAGCGTAACCATGGTCGTACCATCGCTGACAAAGATGGCTGGATAGGCATCGTCTCTACGCACCTCCTGCCAGCCCAGTAAGGAGGTGAAGAAAGCAGCGCTCTCCTCCAGCTTAGAGACGGTGAGCCCCACGTGGTGAACGCCTTTTGTTATGACCATTGATAACTCTCCCTGTAAATGTTGGCATGTGCGAATAGCAGGGGTGATCCCTTTTATTTGTAAGTACTATTCGCCGGCAGGCTGCCTCTTTTTACCATAAGCCAGATGCTGAGTGAAAGCTCGGCAATGGCCATTGTGAACATGATGATCGCAGCAAGTAGCGCAGATAGATGGAGGTCTACAAAGAAGACGATATAGGTGAAGGATGCAACTATGAGCAGTACACCAATGGTTTTCGGGAGGTATCCAGATTTAAAGACGGAATAACCGAGAAACAAGATATGTAAGGCAAAGAAAATGTAGCCAACCAGTTTAATGGCCTCGTAACCATAGACATCGATTATTTGAAGTGCCAGGGCAAACAATCCGATGGTCACAATAAATGCGTAACACAGCCTGAGAGCTGCGGTAAGCAACGCAAGCTTTATGTTTGCCGGTTTCAGCACCACATAAAGTGCGAGGCCGATAATGGAATCGAGCGCTAATACGAGTAGGTAGCCAATGATAGCGAAGGCAAACAGTCTCCCATCGGCCTCAATATCCCTGGCTAAAGCCGCGCTATCCCCGGGCACTACAAAATTGGCCAAAAGAACATCATCAATTAAGGAAACAATCACAATCGAGCTTATAAATGCTACCCCTACAGCCATTGCCGCGTTGCTTGTCGATATATTAGCGATGAAGCTTCTCATTTCAACTGCCCCTGTAACGAAGGAAAGGGTGCTGACCGCTCTTGTTCTATGCAAATAAAAAGCCCGTCCAGATGGGCGGGCTTTTTATTCGACTTCGCGGGCAGCTTACTCGAGGACGCTGCAGTCCCAGCCCCAGCCGCGCTGTTTTTCAACGAAGGCCTGCGCCTTGCCTAGGCAGTAGTCTCGATCGTTATTCGCGGACCATAACACCTGCGTGCCGCTATCCTTCTCATAGCTCACTTCGCAGACCGTACCCGTTTCCGGGTTGTCGTAAATAACCGTAATCACACGCACCGCGCCGTCGAGCGTGCAGGTAGAGACCAGGTTTGCAGAGGCATCTGCAGCGGGTTCCGCTTCAGCAGGCGCCGCGGCTTCTGGCATTGTATCGGCTTCCGGCGTGGCCGCTTCCATCGCTGCGGGCTGCTCTTCCTGCATCGCAGTCTCGACGCTGGTATCGGCCTCAGCGGTATCCATGGTTTCAGTCGAGGCGCATGCGCTGATCAACGCGAAGCCGAAAAACATAATTACTATTCTTGAGATATTCATCAGACCCTCCAGGTACCGTATATTCACGAAACATAGCATTATATGTAGCACGGATTATTGGCGATATAAAGCTGTGTCCGATTAATGCTGCTGTCAGTAGCAGCGTGGTAAAGGTATATCTCAGGCAGAATAGGGTGACAGCGTTATGGCGATCAGTGATGAGTATCTGGAGTATCTAAAGGAACAACTGGAATGGCTGCCGCAGCTCTATGTCCGAAAGATGTTCGGCGGCGCCGGTTTCTACAGCGACGGGCTCTTCTTTGCCATCGCCTCCGACGATGGCCTTTACCTCAAGGGCGACAGTGAGAGCGAGGGCATTTACCAGCAAGAAGGCGGCGAGCGCTTTACCTATGAGGCGAAGGGGAAGATGAGCCGAATGAACTTCTGGTCGGTTCCCGCCGGTGTGCTTGAGGACGAGGAGGTGTTGCAGCGTTGGGTGGGTATTGCCTTGGAAACGGCGTTGAGGGCAGGGAAGTAGCTAATATGCCGTGCTGACTATCTCTTTCGCATCCCCTGTGTGGAAAATCGTGGTCTGTCCCCTATTATTCCGTTTCACGGCTCCCCTTCTATTCTTACTCCTGATACGTTGGTTTCCCACCCAGGCGTTGTAAATCACTCAAGCCAGGCTGACTTAACCATTCTAGGAAGTCCTGTGCACTAACAGAGCCAAGTAGAACTCGCAGAACACCTTCTATGAACACAGTATGCTCAATGAGGGTGATGTCATGCGCTCCAGCAACCTTCTTCTTACAGGTTTCATCGAAATGGGGTTTTCCGAGCGTTACGCGTTTGTAGGCAGGATCGAAATCTGCCGCTTTCTGAAGCACGGCCCATGCATCTTCCTTCCCGATCAAGGGGTTTCTCTTCTGGGTCGTCTTACATTCAATAATAACCGTAATTTCACCCAGTTTGACCATCAAATCAGGGACGTTTTGGCGTTTTCCGTCATCCACCTCAGTGACGATCCATGAGGTTTCTTGCCTTAAGAGAGCCGCAACAGCAGTCTCATAGTCTGTGTCATACTTTGTGTCACAGTCATCGACCAACTCGTCTACCCCAACTGATTGTGCGACTCGCACGTGTGCGTTCTTCAATCGATCCTCGTTCACACCAGCTAAGGAAGAAACTGCCTCTATTAGTGCTTCAGCGCGTGTGGGGTGTCGAAGGATTGTTGACAGCGCATCCATGCCGCTAGCCAAAACGTCTTTCAGTGTTGTTATACCTTGTGCGACCAACGCCATCGCCCGTTGCCGCCCCAACCCGGGAACTTGGTGCCTATGCGCGACTCGCAACACATCCAAAGCCTCAACAGGAGCCCCCCATCGAACCGTGCGAGAAAGCATAGCCAAATGGTTGGTCATATTTTGAGAGCAATTGAATTCAGGTACACATGATAGTTTTTGTAAACCATCCAGCACCCATGCAACGTCGTTCGAAAGACGATGTATTTGTCCGGATGATACCTTCGTTCGGTGGGATATTTTCCGTTCCTGTTCACCTTGGGCAAAGAGAAGTACCGCGTGGGCGCACTGGGCAACTTGGACATTTGTCGCATCCAAATGGGACAGTAAATTCAGACCTCGAAGGAACGATACCGACTCATATTCCTGAGGCTGATACGTCAAGTACCGAGTTCGATTTTCACCTATAAACTCTTCGCTAGATACAGCAACATGTATCAATCCAGGTATGGCATCTTCAAAGGCAACCTCTAGCCGCTCACGTTGATTGACCAGAAGGTTAGCAAATTGAACAGCCGTGTCCGGCAGTAGACCTGTAGATGCGGTTGCTGCACCAAATGGTGTTATAAGAAGTTCTAGCTCATCGGTGCTGATAAGCTTATGACCAAGCAACCATTCAATTGCCTCGCGGGTCTTTGATTCCAGTGCGTGAAGCTTGACTGGATTAGTCTCAAGAGTTTGATACCAATACAGCGTATTCTGGAAAAAGCCCATAATGGTTTCAATGCTGTTCGCTAGCCCAGCAGAAATTAGAGCCAATACCGTTTTTCTCAGTCCAATTGAAAAGTATCGAGAATCAAGTCGGTCGTTCTCTGGGAGGACGATATTCTTAGCATGCTCCAATTCCACCTGACTTCGAGGAAGAATCACGGCAAATCCGTCAGGATGCATGTTCAGGCGACCCGCCCGGCCAGACATGTTCCTATAGTCCCACCGTGCAATCCGGCTACCTGCTCGATCCCCCCATTGGTAAGTCAATTTCCAAAATACTATAGAACGGAAGGGGAAGTTCACTCCTGCCGCAAGTGTCGTCGTTGCGAAACAAACATCGATGTCTCCTTCGAGAATTCCGCGTTCGATAACCTGCCTCTCTTGCGGTGAAAGATCAGCCGTATGAAAAGTTACATGCCGCTCTGCATTCTGCCGTAGGCTATTAGATGATTCAGTTGGCTCAGAGAACAGATCTAGTTGGTTTGAAAGCTCAATACCACGATGTTGCTTTGGGCGGCTCCTCGAAAAGGACTCAGCCAGATCTGTCGCCTCACGTCGAGATTCGGTGAATACCAATACTGGGCCTCGGCCCAGATCTAATAGTCGGGAAACGACGTCTTCAACACTGGAGGGTGCTATACCGCCAACGTCAACCAGTTTACCTTCTTCTTGGCCAAAAGTTGTCCGATAAGCTTGTCCGTTTAACCAGATTTCTTGATGAAGGGGAACGTCGCGGTGACTGCTTGAAACCAGTTTGCATTCCATCCATCCAGCTAAGTCATCAGCGTTTTCCACCGTGGCGGTTAATGCGATGAATTGACCAATACCTCGCTGTCGAAGCGCCGAACATAAGGTTTCAATTTCAGGGCCACGGCCTTCCTCCCGAAGAATCTGGAGTTCGTCGGCAATGACCACCGCGTTCCTCGGTCGAAGTTGCCCTGCCAACAGCAAGCCCAGTGCTTTTTCGTAGGTCGCAACCGTGAACTGGGCATCAACATCCCCTTCATCACGGTCACCCGTACTAAGTCCAACTGAAGCCAATGAGGAATTTGCTTCCTCGCCAAATCTCTGTCGAAAGTCCAGGTACTTCTGATCGGCAAGCGCCTTGTGGGAAACGAGATAGATGATCCGTTTGCCGTTCCGTATGCCTGCCAACGCCGCCAGCTCACCAACAAGTGTCTTTCCAGAGGACGTGGGCGCACTGACTATCATGCTTTGACCTTCCACGACACCAGCTTCTACAGCTCGCTGCTGAATGTCCGTTAGCGTCTCAATGTTCCAACTGGCTAGAGTCCTCTTGATGAATTCATCGAATCCTTCTGCTGTTATTGATGCGATTTGCATTTGCTTCCCTTATCTCTGTTCAGCGTGACTAATTGGCACAAAACGGGATCAGGTCTTGCCTTTGGCACAAAACGGGGTCAGGTCTTGCCTTTTGCCCCGACTCCCTATCTGCCCAGTGCCCTTTTCATGGCTGCCTGACGCAGTGCCTCCATGCTTCGCTTTCCTTCACCGCTTTCCAGGCCCTCACTCACCATTGCCTGCATCCTGGCGATCTTCATTACTTGTCTATGGCTGTAGTGTTTAGAATGCTTTGTCATCGCCAAAATCCTCACCTAAACCTCATAAGGCATCCGCACCCCCGGCGCATCGGGTGGAAAGTCCTTGCTATTCCGGCTCACCAGCAGGGCTCTTTCACTCCTTGCAGTGGCCCAGATTATGGCGTCGGGCAGCGCCTTCACTTGTCCCACTCTTCGCGCAGCTCATCCTGATAACCCATACTGTGGCGTGGCTGATGACGCCACAGGCCGAATGCGGGCTCCCCTGCCTTCCCCTGGTGACGGGTGAGGTATTCGGCAACGGCACGGCGCATAAGCTCGGTGCGGGAGAGGCCCTCCTGCTCACCGAGGCTTTTAAGCGCCTCGAGTTGCTGCTCGGGAAAATCGACGAAGGTCCTCATGGGGAAACCTCGCATGTTGAATTATGACCTTGCTGTATATTATACGCCTAGTACCTGCCCAGTCTGGTGAGACAGCTACTTGAGGAACCCCCTCAAAGCCCCCCCAGTCTCCGACCGCTTCCACCCCCTAACCAGCTCCCCCGGCACCCCCTCAACCACCACCTCACCCCCGGCATCGCCCCCCTCGGGTCCCATGTCGATACACCAGTCGGCCTCGGCAATGACATCGAGGTTGTGCTCGATCACCACCACCGAGTGGCCGGCGTCGACCAGCTGGTGCAGCACGCGGATCAGTTTCTCCACGTCGGCCATGTGCAGGCCGACGGTGGGTTCGTCCAGTACGTAGAGGGTGGGGGTGAAGGTGCGGGCGTTGGGTCTGGCCTTGGAGAGCTCGGTCACCAGCTTGATACGCTGCGCCTCGCCGCCGGAGAGGGTGGGGGATTGCTGGCCCAGGGTGAGGTAACCGAGGCCGACCGCCTGAAGCAGTTGCAGCGGGTGGTGGACCTTGGGGTGGTGTTCGAAGAACTCCACCGCTTCGTCGACGCTCATCGCCAGCACGTCGCCGATCGACCTGTCGCGGTATTTCAGCGCCAGGGTCTCGGGGTTGAAGCGGGCGCCGTGGCACGACTCGCACAGGGTCTTCACGTCGGGGAGGAAGGACATCTCGACGCGGGTCATCCCCTGGCCGCCGCAGCTCTCGCAGCGGCCGCCGCCGGTGTTGAAGGAGAAGCGGTTGGCCTTCCAGCCGTGGATGCGGGCATCTTCCGTTTGTGCATAGAGCTTGCGGATCTCGTCCCAGAAGCCGACGTAGGTGGCGGGGCAGGAGCGCGGGGTCTTGCCGATGGGGGTCTGGTCCACCTCCAGCACGCGTTGGATCGCCTGCCAGCCGTCGAGCTTGTCGCAGCCGTGGTAGTGGTCGTTGGCGATGCGCCCCTTTTTGCCGGCGCGGCCGACCAGGCTCTTCAGGGACTTCACCATCACCTCGCGCACCAGCGTCGACTTGCCGGAGCCGGAGACGCCGCTGACGCAGACCAGCCGCTGCAGCGGGATGTCGATATCGACCTGCTTGAGGTTGTTAAGGTTAGCGCCTCTGATTTGGATGGCATTTTCACTATCTATTTCACGCGGCTCAAACAAAGGATGTTGCAACGGGTTGGCGAGGAACTGGCCGGTAAGTGACTGCTTGTTCTTCTCCAGCTGCTTCACCGTGCCGGTGTGGATCACCTCGCCACCGCGCACCCCGGCACCGGGGCCGATGTCGATCACGTGCTCGGCGCTGCGGATGGTCTCCTCGTCGTGTTCCACCACCACGATGGTGTTGCCCTTGCCCTCGAGTTTTTTCAGGGTGTTAAGCAACAGGGTGTTGTCGCGCGGGTGGAGTCCGATGGTCGGCTCGTCGAGGATGTAGCAGACGCCGCGCAGGTTGGAGCCGAGCTGGGCCGCCAGTCTAATCCGTTGCGCCTCGCCACCGGAGAGGGTGGGGGCGGCGCGGTCCAGGGTGAGGTAGCCGAGGCCGACCTCCTTGAGGAACTCCAGCCGCGCGGTGATCTCGCTCACCACGTCCTGGCCGATCGCCCGTTCGCGTTTGTTGAGCTGCAGTGAGCTGAATATTGGCAGCGCCTCCTCCACCGGGCAGGCGGCGTAGTCGGCGATATTCCAGTCGTGGAAGTAGACCGCCAGAGCCTCGTCGTTAAGGCGCGCGCCGTTACAGCTTGGGCAGGTCTCCGTCTCGCCATCACTATCGAGCCACTCCCCCTCCTCGCCGCTCTGCTCGGCATCGAAGCCGGGCAGCACCGTGCCGGTGCCGTAGCAGCTTTCGCACCAGCCGTGCCTGGAGTTGTAGGAGAAGAGGCGCGGGTCGGGCTCTTCGAAACCGGTGCCGCAGCTGGGGCAGGTGCGGTGGGTGGAGAAGTGGTGCTCCTCCCCCCAGTCGCCGCCGCGTTTCACCAGGGCGATGCGCACCGTCCCCTTGCCGTGGTCGAGCGCGGCGTCGAGCAGCTGTTTGACCTCGTCTTCATTTTCCGGCCTGACGGAGACCTCGCCCACCGGCAGGTCGATATTGTGTTCGCGGTAGCGGTCCAGCACCGGCCAGTCGGCGGTGGGCAGCGGTTCGCCGTCGACGCGCAGCAGGGGGTAGCCCTTGCGGTCGGCCCACTGCGCCAGCTCCTTGTAGATCCCCTTGCGGTTGACCACCAGCGGGGCGAGGAGGGCGACCTTCTTGCCGCGGTAGTCGCTCATCAGGTGGGCGAGGATCGCATCGCGCGACTGCGGCTCGATCGGCACCTGGCACTCGGGGCAGTACTGCACGCCCAGTTTGACGAACAGCAGGCGCAGGAAGTGGTGGATCTCGGTCAGGGTGCCGACGGTGCTCTTGCGCCCGCCGCGGCTGGTGCGCTGCTCGATGGCGACGGTGGGCGGGATGCCGAATACCGCGTCGACCTCGGGACGCGAGGCGGGCTGCACGAACTGGCGTGCGTAGGCGTTGAGCGATTCGAGGTAGCGGCGCTGGCCCTCGTTGAAGAGGATGTCGAAGGCGATGGTCGACTTGCCCGAGCCGGAGACGCCGGTGATGACGGTGAACTTCTCGCGCGGGATCGCCAGCGAGACGTTTTTCAGGTTGTGCTCGCGGGCGTGGACGATCTCGATGGCGTTGGGTTTGGTTTTTGTTGTAGGAGGCCCGCCCTCGGGCCGAATGGTCGATGGCAGATTTGTTCGCGGCGAGGGCGCCGCTCCTACAGCGGCCAAAGATGCATCGTAGTCGCGCAACACCCTGCCGGTGTGGCTGCTGGGGTGTTGTGCCACCTCTTCGGGTCTCCCCTCGCACACCAGCTCGCCGCCGCCGTCGCCCCCCTCGGGCCCGAGGTCGATAAGCCAGTCGGAGGCACGAATCACATCGAGGTTGTGTTCGATGATCAGCAGCGAGTGGCCGACGCGCAGCAGGCGGCGCAGCGCCTTCAGCAGCACCGCGATGTCGGCGAAGTGGAGGCCGGTGGTCGGCTCGTCGAGCAGGAACAGCAGCTTCTCATTGTTGCGTTTGCGTGAGCCGGTCTTGGCGAGGTAACCGGCCAGCTTGAGGCGCTGCGCCTCACCACCTGATAGGGTGGGCACCGGCTGGCCAAGGCGCAGGTAGGAGAGGCCGACCGCCTGCAGCGGTTCCAGTACCCTGTGAATATCCTTTTCGTCCTTAAAGAACTGCAGCGCCTCGGTGACGGTGAGCTCGAGGATGTCGGCCACCGACTTGCCACCCACCTTCACCTCGAGGATTTCGTTGCGGTAGCGCTTGCCGTTGCAGTCGGGGCAGCGCAGGTAGACGTCGGAGAGGAACTGCATCTCCACGTGCTCGAAGCCGGAGCCGTTGCAGGTGGGGCAGCGGCCGTTGCCGGAGTTGAAGCTGAAGGTGCCGGGTTTGTAGCCGCGCTCCTTTGACAGTTTGCTGTTGGCGAAGCGCTTGCGGATCGCATCCCAGGCGCCGACGTAGCTCACCGGGTTGGAGCGCGAACTCTTGCCGATGGGGGCCTGGTCCAGCATCACCACGTCGTCGACCAGTTCGTGGCCGATGATCGCCTGGTGCGCCCCCGGGATCTCCTCGGGCCTGCCCTTTATTTTCGACAGCGCATTGAACAGTACATCCTGCACCAGGGTCGACTTGCCCGAGCCGGAGACCCCGGTGAGGGTGACCATGTGGCCGAGCGGGATCCTGATGTCGACATCCTTCAGGTTGTGCTCGGTGGCGCCGAGGATTTCGAGGCAAGGGGTGGTGTCCGCATCGCACCCCCTCCCTAACCC
>JBNKUL010000002.1:0-25311 GCA_050298555.1 Thiohalomonadaceae bacterium | reverse complement strand
CCTGGGTGAGGTCGTTGGTGCCGAAGGAGAAGAACTCGGCCTCCTCAGCCAGTGAGTCGGCACGCATGCAGGCGCGCACCACTTCGATCATAGTGCCGAAGCGGAAGTTGACCTTCGAGCCGTGTTTGGCTTCGACCTCTTCGCGCACCTTGTCGACGTCCTGTTTTACCACGCGCAGCTCTTCGGCGGTGCAGACCTGCGGAATCATGATCTGTGGGTGCACCTCGATGCCCTTGCGGGCGCACTCTGCGGAGGCCTCCAGCACGGCGCGGATCTGCATGATGTAGATCTCGGGGAAGGTGATGCCGAGGCGCACGCCGCGGTGACCGAGCATGGGGTTGGTCTCGGAGAGTGCCCGTACCTTGGCCAGCATGGAGCGCTTCTTGGCGATGGCCTGTTCCACCAGACGGGTGTCGACGAAGGGGTGCAGTGAGCCCCGTTCACCGGTTGATGTTCCCGCGCTACCGAGCAGGCTCAGGCTGCTGGCCAGCACCTCCATGCCGGAGGCAGACTGGCTGAGTGATTCGAGCTTGTCGAGGTCATCGAGTAGCTGGCGCTCGGAGGGGAGGAACTCGTGGATCGGCGGATCCAGCAGGCGGATGGTGACCGGGCGGGGTGCCATCGCCTCGAAGATCGCCTGGAAGTCGTCGCGCTGTATCGGCAGCAGTTTGTCCAGCGCCTCCTGACGCTGTTGCTCATCCTCGGCGACGATCATGTCGATGACGATGGGCAGACGGTCGACATCGTTGAACATCCTTTCGGTGCGACACAGGCCGATGCCCTGGGCACCGAAGCGGATCGCCTTGTAGGCGTCCTGCGCGGTATCGGCGTTGGCCATCACGCGCAGGAAGGCGGCGTCGTCTGCCCAGCTGAGCAGGGTGCTGAGCTCGTTGCTGAATTCGGGCTCGACGGTGGGCAGTTCGCCCAGGTAGACATTGCCGCTGCTGCCGTCGATGGTGATGACATCGCCCTCGCAGATCACCGCATCGCCCACATAGGCCTCGCGCCTTACCACATCGACGGCAATGCCCTCGGCACCAGCGACACAGGGCTTGCCCATGCCGCGGGCGACCACGGCGGCGTGGGAGGTCTTGCCGCCGCGGCTGGTGAGGATCCCCTCGGAGGCGAAGAAGCCGTGGATGTCCTCCGGTTTGGTCTCCTCGCGTAGCAGGATCACCTTGCGTCCGGCGACCTTGCCCAACTGCTCGGCACGGTCGGCATCGAACACCGCCTCACCGGAGGCGGCGCCGGGTGAGGCGGGCAGGCCGTGGGCCAGGGGGTGGGCACGGAACAGGGGGTCGAGGCGCGGGTAGAGCATCTGCTCCAGGTGCTCCGGGTTGATGCGCAGCAGCGCCTGTTCGCGGGTGATCAGTCCCTCCTTTTTCATCTCCACCGAGCTGCGCACCCTTGCCGTGGCATTCATCTTGCCGTTACGCGTCTGCAGACAGTAGAGGGTGCCGCGCTCGATGGTGAATTCGAAGTCCTGCACCTCGTGGTAATGGCTCTCCAGATCCTGGCGCAGCTTCTCTAACTGTCGCGCCATCTCCGGCATCTCGTGGGCCATCTGGTCGATGGGTTTGGGGGTGCGGATCCCGGCCACCACATCCTCGCCCTGGGCGTTGACCAGGTACTCGCCGAACAGGGTGTTCTCGCCGGTGCCGGGGTTGCGGGTAAAGGCGACGCCGGTGGCGCAGTCGTTGCCGCGGTTGCCGAACACCATGGTCTGTACGTTGACCGCGGTGCCGTTGGCCATCTCGGGGGTGATGTGAAATTCGCGGCGGTAGTCGACAGCGCGCTTGCCCATCCAGGAGTTGAACACCGCCATGATCGCCAGTTCCAGCTGCTCGAAGGGGTCCTCGGGGAAGCGCTTGCCGGTCTGCTCTTCGACTACGTTGAGGAAGCGCTCGCTAATCTGTTTGAGGTCGTCGGCGGAGAGGCCCACATCCTCGGTGACGTGGGCGTTCTGTTTCACCATCTCGAACTGTTTGTCGAAGTGCTCGTCGTCGATGCCCAGGGCGATCTTGCCGTAGAGCTGGATAAAGCGGCGGTAGGCGTCGAAGCCGAAGCGCGGGTCGCCGGTCTGTTCGATCTCCCCCTGCAGGGTCTCGGCGTTAAGGCCCAGGTTGAGGATGGTGTCCATCATCCCCGGCATCGAGAGGGCAGAGCCGGAGCGCACCGACAGCAGCAGTGGATTGGCAGCATCGCCAAAGCCCTTGCCGGTGGCCTCTTCCAGTGCGGCGATCTGCTCGCGTACCTCGTGCATCACGCCGTCGGGCAGTTCGCCACTCGGTGAGTTGCCCTTGGAGTCAAGATAAGCGAGGCAGGCCTCGGTGCTGATGACGAATCCGGGGGGCACGTTGAGCCCTATCTGCGTCATCTCGCAAAGGTTCGCCCCCTTGCCGCC
The DNA here is from genome assembly GCA_050298555.1 of Thiohalomonadaceae bacterium. Classification (GTDB taxonomy): domain Bacteria; phylum Pseudomonadota; class Gammaproteobacteria; order Thiohalomonadales; family Thiohalomonadaceae; genus JAPHSX01. The sequence goes on along the minus strand of JBNKUL010000002.1, from coordinate 22,907 downwards.
CAGCAGTTTCTTGTTCTTGCCGTCGCCCTCGGTGAACGCGAATACCTGTTTGCCCATGATTGCCCCCGATATTGTTTGTCTTTGTCCATGAGTAATGACAGATAGTCTAGCACCCCTTTTTGAAAGGGGCGTGAAGGGGAGGAGTGGCTCAGCGCCGAGATCGTATTTCTGGTGTGACGTGGTATGGGTTACTTGAGCTGCTGGGGTAGGTCTTGCTCCAGGTAGGCCTCCTCTTCAGGGGTGAGTTCGACCTCATCAAAGCCGTTAATCATCGGCATCAAATGTCCTTTGAACGATTGGCCCGTGGTCAACAGGTAGAGATGCGCGATGATAAATATAAGCATCGCGAACGCCGCTGCCGTATGGAGCAGCGCCACCAGCATCAGCCCATCGCCCGAGCAGCCCCACAGAGCGGTGAACAGGTAGAGCAGGCCGCTGAGGCCGAGAAGGGGAAACAACAGTAGTTTCAACGCCAAGTAGGTCAGCGCCTGCAACGGGTTGTGCTTGCGCCAGTAGGCCTTGCGGTAGGGGTGGCGCTCCCCCTTGAAGACGTCGTAGGCGTAGAAGCGTGCGACCCGCCATAGCCCGTCGGTGGTCGGTATGTAGTGGCGCCATGTTCCGGTGGTCAGGTGCCAGAAGATGGCAAGGAGCCAGAGGACGCTGAGAGCGATTGCCGCGACGGTGTGCAGGGTGACGGTGTGTTTGAACTCAAGCACCTCATAGCTGCCGTGGAGGTCAAAGCCGCTGAACAGCAGCAGGAATATCAGCACCATTTGGCTCCAGTGCCAAAAGCGCTCGAAGCGCGAGAAGATGAGAACGCGGCGTCTGCTCATGATGACTTCACTCCCCGGTTGCCGATAAGTCTAATGGCACCGTGCAGCAATACACCCAACAGGGTGACAAGCACGGCCAGCAGGCCTATTCGATCCAGCCAGGGGTTGCGGTCCCTGCCGGGCAGGTAGACGCCTTCGATATTTTGCATCCTGCCGTCGCGGCTGTGGCACTCGTTGCAGCTAAGGGCGTTCTCGGCGGGGGCGACCATGTGGGTGATGGGCCAGTAGGAGTAGGTGTCGACAAAACCGTATTCGCCACTGTAGGGAATACCGTTCTTCTCCATACCGGTACGAATCGCCTTGCCGAAATCGTAGTTGCCCCAGTAGGCATTCTCATCGTCCCCCCACAGGTGCATGTAGACCAGTGTGTTATTGCCCTTATCGTAGGGTTGAATCGTGTGCATACGTTTGAACGGCCAGATGCGGGAGCGGCCATCATCGGCCGAACCGTTAAAGTGGTTTACCTCGATCGGGCCGCTGCTGGGGTCGAACCGGGTGTCGATGGTGGTATAGATCATCTGGCCGTCGAACCAGTCATAGAGCGGGACCAGGTTTTCACCGTATTTGAAGCTGCCCTTAATCGACTTGTAGGTGGCCCGGTGCTCACCGTTGCCCTGGACATACTCCTTCTCCTTATAGCCTACGCCGTCTTTAGTCCTCCCGGCGGTACGCCAGTCCCACTCGACCTTGGTGGCAACGCCACCCCGCGCAATAGTGGGGATGTGGCAGGTCTGGCAGGCGACCTTCTTCACGTGCTGGTTTAGCTTTATGCGGGGAATGCTGTCATCGGGGTGCGGTCTGTCACCATGGCACGATTCGCAGGTGGCAACGTCGCGACGCAGCCCCGGCTTGCCGGTGCCGCCGCTGTCCCTGGCGATAACGCTGTAACGGCTTCCCGCCCACTGGTGCTTGTTCGAAACATGGCATTGGCTGCAGGAAAAATTTAGTCCCTCGGCGTCCATGTGAACGTCCAGCAACTTGTCAGGTTGCTTTAGTGATGAGTCAAGGTCACCGTGTTTGACGCCGTCACCACCACCACCGTAGAAGTGGCAACCTCCACAGTTTTCGCGGCCGGGCTGGCCGACGCTCTGTGCGACCTTTGTCAGGTCGATCGGTTTCTTGCCCTCGAACATCACTGCGCACGCCTTATTGCCCTTTGAGTTCGGCGTTCGGTAATAGTCACCGCTGCGGTCATGGCAGACCAGGCAGTCGATATTCTCCTGGTTGCTGAAGTCGAAGCTCGCGTCCTTCCAGCCGTAACCGGCATGACACTGGGCGCACATCCCCTCGTTGCCCCGTGCATTGGTGCAGAAGGTGTTGATGAGGTATTTCTTCCCTAGCTGCTGTCCGGTTACCGGGTGGGTGTAGTCCCAGGTCCAGTGGATCGATTTCATAAAGTGTTTGCCGGCCTCGGTATGGCAGGAGAGGCAGGTCCTTGTTACCTCCGGGCCGCTATCGAATGGCCCCTGTAAGGCTTCAAATTTGCCGTGGTCGGCAGTGGAGGAGCCTGGTTTTTTTTCTATGGGGGTGACGCTCTCTATGCTGCGGAAGTTCATGTCCGCATCGATGGCTGGCGTCTCGGCAAAAAGGTTTTCAGTGACGAGCAGAAAGGTGCCGCATAGAAACAGTACAAGCGTGTGTGGCGATACTGTCATGCTGCCGTCCCCTGGTTGCTGCCTGCCGGCACGAAAATGGATGGCTGAATGGTGAAAAAAATCCCGCGCCGCATTGCGCGGCGCGGAAATACCGCTTGCGCGGTTGGGGGTTAGTGACCTACGGCGGCGCTGGGGTCTACCTCGTACATCGCCGGCAGGGAGTGTGCGATACCCTTGTGGCAGTCGATACAGGTCTGACCGCCGTCGAAGCCCTTAATGTGTTGCTGCATCGAACGCCTTCCCTGCTTAGTGTAGTCCATCGACTGGAAGTCGTGGCAATTGCGGCACTCGCGTGAGTCCGTATCCTTCATGGTCTGCCACACATGGCGTGCCAACTCCAACCGCTTGGCTTCGAACTTTTCCGGGGTGTCGATGGTGCCAAGGGCTTTGTGTAGCAATTCATTGCTTGCCTGGATCTTGCGCACCACCTTGTGTATCCACTCCTTGGGTACGTGGCAGTCGGGACAGGTGGCCCGCACACCGGTGCGGTTGCTGTAGTGGATGGTGTCCTTGTACTCCTGGTAGACGTTCTCCTCCATCTCGTGGCAGCCGATGCAGAACGCCTCCTGGTTGGTGGCCTCCATGGCGGTATTGAAGCCGCCCCAGAAGATGATGCCGGCGATAAAGCCGAACACGAGTAGGGCACCCAGAGAGTAGCGTGCGCTGGGACGCTGCAGTTTCGCCCAGAGGCCGTTGCTTTCACTAGACATGGTTATGCTCCCGCATTATTCGTTATCGTAGCCGTGCGCTCTTTCAGCGGCGCTTGATGGTTTCGACCGGCTGGAAGGTGTTCTCCACCAGCGGCTGTGCGTTGACCTGCGGCACATGGCACTGGGTACAGAAGTAGCGCCGTGCCGCTACGTTGGCGTGAACATCGCCGCTACGATCCTCAAAGTGGGTCTGGCTAATCTTGGTGGCGTTAGCCTCCTTGTAGTTAGCCCAGCTGTGGCATGTCAGGCACTTGTTGAACTTCAGGTTGACCTTGTAGCCCTCGATAGCATGGGGCACCAGCGGTGGCTGCTGTACGTAGTCACGCTGAATCGGCTCACGGTCGGCCTGCCAGCGCTTCGGGTCAACGCGGTTGGATGATGAGTCGAGCTCATTGGCACCACGTAGTGAGCTGACCTCCTCTGCCTGTGCCATGGGCAGTGATACCAGGACACTCATGGCCATGCCTAATCCCAACACCATTGTCTTTTTCATGGCGTAACCTCCTTCTGGTTGGATATTTGATTTGTCGTGTTCTTTTGAAAACGAGTTGTAAAGTGGAAAACCTCTTTGCCGCAGATGTCGATGCAGCGACCGCAGTTGGTACATTGGCTGGAGAGGATTAACGGTGTCTCATCACCTTTGCCCTTGAGTGCCGGGCGAATGACCTGGGGCTCGGGGCAGGTGGCGAAGCAGTCCATACAGTCGTCGCACTTCTCCCGCGCCTGCGCCGTAACCCGGATCGGTGCCTTGAGGCTCAGCAGGCTGTAGAAGGCGCCGAGCGGACAGAGGTGGCCGCACCAGCCGCGGCGGCTCACCACTAGGTCGAAGAGGAAGATGGCGAGCAGGATCAGCCACGCCATGCCCATACCAAAGACCAGGCCGCGATGGATCACGGTGACCGGGTTGACCAGTTCCCAAACCAGGGTGCCGCTGACCAGCGCCATGACCATTACCAGTGCAATCAGCCAGTAACGGGTGTTGCGTGGCAGTACCATGCTGGTCTTCAGCCCCAGCCTGTCCTGCAGCCAGGCGGCGGTATCGGTAACGATATTCACCGGGCAGACCCAGGAGCAGTAGACCCGTCCGCCTACCAGCAGATAGAAGGCGAGCACGATCAGTGCGCCGCTAACCGCCGTTGCCTCGGGGAGATGGCCGGCAAACAGGGTCTGCAGTAGCAGGAAGGGATCGGTCAGTGGCAGCGTCTCCAGCGTCAGGCTGGAGCTGAGGTTGCCCTTGATGACCCAGACCCCCGCCAGTGGCCCCGACAGGAACAGCCCGAGGATGGTGAGCTGGCTGAAGCGGCGTAGCAGCAGCCACTGGTGTGACCTGAGCCACCCCTTGCGGGCAGTCGCGTCGGCGCCGATGGGTTGCCTGTTGCTCACCTTAGCCCCTCCTGTCCGCGTTTCAGCGTCTCCAGCGGATTGGCGCCGAACGGTGTGTCATCACCAGCCGGCTCCATGATCAAACCCTCGCCCTCGTAGTCGTAGCGCACCCCTTCGGGAAGGTTGTACTGGTGCTCCACGTCGGGGGCGACCAGTGAACCACCGGCCTCACCCTTCTCTTCCCATCCCAGTCGGTAGTGCTCACCGAGCTTGCCCTTGGCCAGCTGCACCGAGAACACCTTGATCGCCGCCTCGTCGAGGATGCAGGCGTGCTCGCACTTGCCGCAGCCGGTACAGTCGGAGGAGTGCACCACCGGGATGAAGCGCGCATGCTTGCCCGAGCGGACGTTGTGCTGCATCTCCAGGGTGATCGCCTTGCCACGTACCGGGCAGACGTTGAAGCAGACCTCGCAACGCAGCCCGCGAAAGGCGATACAGGTCTCCTTGTCGACCACCACCGCGAGGCCCATGCGGGCATCGTCGATACGGGTCAACTCCGGATCCAGTGCCCCGGTGGGGCAGGCCTTCACACAGGGGATGTCTTCACACATCTCGCAGGGGATGTCGCGCGCCTCGAACCACGGTGTCCCGACGGCGAGCGGCTGCCCCACTTGCGCCAGCTTCAGCGTATCGTAGGGGCAGTCGCGCACACACAGCCCGCAACGGACACAGGCGGAGAGAAAGTCGCTCTCTGCCCCTGCCCCCGGCGGCCGGATGGCCTGTGCCGGTAATGAGCTGACCTGTCGGGAGTAGAGGCCGAGCCCCATCCCCAGCAGTGTCACCCCACCGGCGGCGGCCACCAGATCCGTCAGGAAACGGCGGCGCGCCCTGGAGGCCAAACCTTTGTGTGCGTCGGTGTCACTCATCGACTACAGCCTTAGACCTTCATCACCTTGACCGCGCACTTCTTGAAGTCGGTCTCTTTGGAGAGCGGGTCAGTGGCATCGAGGGTCAGCTTGTTGACCAGACGCCCGGCGTCGAACCAGGGAATGAACACCAGCCCCTCGGGCGGACGGTTGCGGCCGCGGGTCTCCACCTGCAGGGTGATCTCGCCACGGCGGCTGGCCACCTTGGCGGTCATGCCACGGCGCAGGCCGCGCTTTTTCGCATCGTTGGGGTGGATGTACATCATCGCATCGGGTACCGCACGGTAGAGTTCGGGTACACGACGGGTCATGGAGCCGGAGTGCCAGTGTTCCAGTACACGACCGGTGCAGAGCCACAGGTCGTACTCGTTGTCCGGGCTCTCCGCCGGCGGCTCATAGGGGGCGGTAATGATGTTGGCCCTGCCGTCGGGTTTGCCGTAGAACTTGACCTCTTCTCCGGCCTTCACGTGCGGGTCGTAGCCTTCGCGGTAGCGCCACAGGGTCTCCTTGCCGTCGATGACCGGCCAGCGCAGGCCACGTACCTTGTGGTAGTGATCGAACTCGGCCAGCTCGTGGCCAATCTTCTTGCCCTCCAGGCCGAAGCGGCGGTACTCCTCGTAGAGCCCCTTCTGCACATAGAAGCCGAAGTGGTCCATCTCGTCGGTGTCGTAGCTGTTGCCGACAGTATCGGTGACGGCCTGTTTGGGGTACTTGTTGACCTGACCGTTGGCGTAGAGGATGTCGAACAGGGTCTTGCCGCGAACCTCGGGCTGCTTGGCAATCAGCTCCTCGGGCCATACCTCCTCGACCTTAAAGCGCTTGGAGAACTCCATCAGCTGCCACAGGTCGGACTTGGCCTCGCCCGGTGCCCGCACCTGCTGGCGCCAGAACTGGGTACGGCGTTCGGCGTTACCGTAGGCCCCCTCCTTCTCGGTCCACATGGCGGTGGGCAGGATGAGGTCGGCCGCCATCGCGGTGACGGTAGGGTAGGGGTCGGAGACGACGATGAAGTTGTCCGGATTGCGGTAACCGGGATAACCCTCCTCGTTCATGTTGGCCGCCGCCTGCATGTTGTTGTTGCACTGTACCCAGTAGGCGTTGAGCTTGCCGTCCTTGAGCATGCGATTTTGCAGTACCGCGTGGTACCCCACCTTGCCAGGGATAGTGCCCTCGGGCAGCTTCCAGATCTTCTCGGCAAAGTCGCGATGGCCCTTGTTGGCCACCACGTAGTCGGCCGGCAGGCGGTGGGCAAAGGTGCCGACCTCGCGGGCGGTGCCGCAGGCGGAGGGCTGACCGGTGAGAGAGAACGGGCCGTTGCCCGGCTCGGAGATCTTGCCCATCAGCAGGTGCACGTTGTACATCAGGCCGTTTACCCACACACCGCGGGTGTGCTGGTTGAAGCCCATGGTCCAGAGTGAGGTGATCTTCTTTTTCGGATCGGCGTAGAGTTTGGCCAGGCGCAGCAGCTGCTCTTTCGGTACGCCGGAAAGCTCGGAGGCGTGCTCCAGGGTGTAGGGCTCGACCGACTTGGCGTACTCCTCGAAGCTGATCTTGGAGAGCTTGCCCTTGGCGGCGTTTTTCGCCTTCTTCTCCAGCGGATGCTCCGGGCGCAGGCCGTAGCCGATGTCGGTCGGCGTCTTGGTGAAGTTGACGTGTTTGTCGATGAACTTCTTGTTGTAGGCCTTGTTCTGGATGATGTAATTGGCGATGTAGTTGAGGATCGCGAGATCGGTCTGCGGCACAAAGACCATACCGTTGTCTGCCAGCTCGAAGCTGCGATGCTCGAAGGTGGAGAGCACGTGTACCTCGCAGCCCGGCTTGGTGAGGCGGGTATCGGTGATGCGCGACCAGAGGATGGGGTGCATCTCCGCCATGTTGGAACCCCACAGCACGAAGGCGTCGGCGTGCTCCAGGTCGTCGTAGCAGCCCATCGGTTCGTCGGAACCGAAGCCGCGGATAAAGGCGCCTACCGCCGAGGCCATACAGTGACGGGCGTTGGGGTCCAGGTTGTTGGAGCGGAAGCCGGCCTTGTAGAGCTTGGAGGCGGCATAACCCTCAAATATGGTCCACTGGCCGGAGCCGAACATACCGACGCGGGAGGTGATCTTGTCCACCGGCTTACCCTTGTTCTCCTCCATGCTGACCTTGATCGCCGCCTTGAATTTGTCGGCCATCACATCGAAGGCGGTGTCCCAGCTGACCGGGGTGAAGTCACCCTCTTTGTCGTACTTGCCGTTACGCATGCGCAGCAGTGGCTGGGTGAGTCGGTCCCTGCCGTACATAATCTTGGACAGGAAGTAACCCTTGATGCAGTTGAGACCGCGGTTGACCGGTGCATCCGGGTCACCCTGGGTGGCCACTACGCGACCGTCCTTGGTGCCGACCAATACCGAACAGCCGGTGCCACAGAAGCGGCAGGCCGCCTTGTCCCAGCGGATCTTGTCGCCGCCGGCGGCCAAGGCCTCTTTGACGCCGGGAATGGTAATGCCCGCTGCCGTCGCGGTGGCGGCAACGGCGTTGGTTTTTATGAAGTCGCGCCTCGTTAGTTTCATTGTGACACCTCCTGTCGATTCAATTCGTTCTCATCTAACTCTTCAAAGTGGTGGTAAACCATGGAGGCGGCGATCACCCCCTCCAGGTTTTGCAGACCGGTGACGGTATCGGCCATCTTGTTGTCGCTCTCCTCCTCGACCGTTACCACCATGCGTCCGTCCTCACCCACCGCATGGACCTCCACGCCGTCGATGGCGGTAAGCCGCTCCTGCACCGCTACGCTGTTCTCCGGCCTGGAGTGGACAATCACACCACTGATATTCATCTGACTCTCTCCTGCATTGGCTCGCCGGTGCTGTTTCCGGCAAGGTTTTTCAATTCGATGGCAGCAACCGGGCAGGGGGCGACGCAGGCGCCGCAGCCGTTGCACTGTTCGGTTACCAGTTCGGGTTGGGCGATGCCGCCGATGCTCAGGCTGAAGAAAATCGCCCGTTGGTCGCACTGTTCGGCACAGCTACGGCAGACCACCCGGTTCATCGCCAGGCAGTTCTCTTTAATGCGGATGGAGGCTTGCCACGCGGGTTGTTCTGCCTGCATGGCCGGCGCCGATAGTGCGCCACTGGTGCAGCGGTCGACACACTCGCCACAGAAGGTGCACTCGCCTTTTTGGAAGTTGATTTGGGGGAAGCCGCCGCGCCCCTTTTCGATGATCTTTTCGGGGCAGGCCGCAATGCATTGGCCCTGGCGGTCGCAGCTTTCGACAAATAGGGACTCGTGCAGCGCCCATGGCGGACGGGTTGCCGTCCGCGCAGCGCCGCTATTCCCACGGAGAAGTGCCATACGGCTGATTGCCACGCTACCCCCCAACTGTTTGTTTGAATTGTTCTAACGGTTAGGTATAGAAGCCGTGAGAACAGAAATCCACTAACTGGATATAAAGCTAACAGAGGAGTAGCCGTGGCGCGTTACCGAATTGGGGGCATCGGCAACTACCACTTTGGTGGTAGGAAGAGTTAGTGCGGTTGTTCCTGGTGGAGTGCCCAGACGGCCGCTTCGACCCGTGAGCGCAGCTTCAGCTTCTTCAGCAGATTCTTGACGTGAACCTTGACGGTGCCCTCGGTGATGTCGAGGTTGGCGGCGATCACCTTATTGCTCTGGCCGAGGGCGAGGTGGGAGAGGATCTCGCGCTCCCGCTCGGTGAGGCCGGCGCTATCGAATGAGTCGGCCACCTCGGGTTCGCTCTTCAGTGCCTTGCCGATGTAGCGTTTGAGGTTGTCGCTGATGACGAATTCGCCCTTTACCGTGGCGTCGAGGGCGTCTAGCAGGTCGTCCGGCTCCATGTCCTTGAGCAGGTAGCCGTCGGCCCCGGCGCGAAGCGCGGCGACCACGCTGTGTTCGCTATCGGAGACGGTGAGCATCACCACACGACTCTCAATGCCGGCATCTCGCAGGCGCTTGAGGGTCTCCACGCCATCGATGCCCTTCATGTTGATGTCGAGCAGGATGAGGTCGGGATGGAGTTGCTGGGCCAGCGCGACGCCGGCCTCACCGTCGGCGGCCTCACCGATGAGTTGCAGGTTGTCGCCCATCTCGATCAGGTCGGCGACCCCCTTGCGAAACAGGGGGTGGTCGTCAATGGTGATAAGTCTTACCGTATCGCCGCTGCTCATGATGTCTGCTCCCGTTCTTTCTGTTCGAGACGGTGGAGATTGAAGTGTAACACTACCTCGGTGCCGTCCTGCGCCCCAGCCTGGATCTGCAGTGTGCCGTCGAGGGAGGCGGCACGTTCAAGCATGATGGTGGTGCCATAGTGGGACTGCCTGGGGGTGAGCTCGCCTGTGCCGATGCCGTTGTCGCCGACAATGAGTTTGGCGTTGCCGTCACGTTCCAGGCTGAGTACAACCCGGGCATGGTCGGCATGGGCGTGTTTGATGACGTTGGAGAGCGCCTCGCGCACGATTTGAATAATGTGGATCTCGGCATTGGGGCTGAGGGTGATGCCCTTTAGCTGGTCGTCGAGATCGATCTGCAGGTCGCCTTTTTCGGCAAACTCCTCCACCGTCTTTTCCAGCGCACCGTGCAGCCCCCTTTCATCCATCTGCAGGCGGAAGGTGGTGAGCAATTCGCGCAGTTGGCGGTAGGCGCTGCTCAGTCCTTCACGCAGGTTGTCGATAGCACTGTGTACACGCTCCTCCTCGCCGCTCTGGCCGATAAATTTCTCCAGTCGGCTGACCTGGATCTTGAGGTAGGAGAGTGACTGGGCCAGTGAGTCGTGAAGCTCCCGAGCGATCACGCTGCGCTCCTCCAGCAGGGCGAGGCGACGCGCCCTGGAGGCCTGTTGCGACATATTCAGTGCGGTGGCGATATGGCTGGCAATGGTCTCGAACAGCCTGAATGCCCCCTCTTCCTCCAGCTGTCCCCGCTGGTAGTCGATGAGCAGCACACCGTACTGACGCTGCTGGTCGCGCACCGGTGTGGAAAAGGTCTCCGCGCTGTTTGTGGCGCAGTGCGGCAGCAGCGTTGTGCGCCCCTGGGCGAAACAGTCGCTGCAGCGGCTGGCGCCGCCGCGGAGGTCGCCCCGACGGGTGGAGGCGTAGAGCAGTGCCGCGTCTCCCTGGCCGTGTCCCAGGCAGAGGGTGGCCGCCTCGATCTCGAACTGATCGCAGAGGGTGGCGAGCAGCGCCTGCATGTTCTGTTCGTTCACCGCCTGGCGGCTCAGCCTTCGCGTCACCTCGTAGAGCAGCTCAATGGAGCGGTGGCTGCGCGCCAGGTCTGCGGTCTGCTCCTCGACGCGCTGCTCCAGATCGCCGTAGATGCGCGATAGCTCCTCGGCCATGGTGTTAAAGGTGGTACTCAGCTGACCGAGCTCGTTATCACCGCGGTAGTCGCTGCGGCAGCTGAAGTCGCCCCCCGCTGCCGCCCTGGCGCAGGCATCGAGCTCCCCCAGCGGCCGGAACACCTTTCGCTGCAGCAGGCGCAGTATGACCACCGCCAGCAGCAGCGTCAGGGCCAGGGCGGCCCCCTGAGTCATGCGTAGCGTGTGGATCTTCCCCTCCGCCTCGACCTCCAGTGCATGGACGAACTGGTGGATGCGTTCAACGAAGTGATCGACCCGCTCAAGGTAGAGCTGGTGCAGGCGGTTGAGCTCATCGTGCTCCTGTGCGCTATGCTCGCTTTTCTCAATGAGGATGAGGTAGAGCTGCAGTTCTGGCCGCAACTCCTCGACCCACTGTTCAGCCACATCGCGGTAGGCCTGCTCGACCTCTGAGGCCACGCCGTCATCCAGCAACTGCTGGATACGCGGGCTGCTGAGTCGCTGGTCGAACTCCTCTACCAGCTCACGACTGCGTTTGCGGGAAAGCGACGAGTCGAAGGGGGTATTGTGGATGAGACCGCTGGCGATACGGTAAGACTGCATGCGCAAGGTACCCGCCTGATTGATCGCCGCGGCGTAGCCCTCGGTGGTCTGCGCCACGAACACCGAACCGGTCATCACGATCACCGACAACGCGGTGAGTGCCGTCAGTGCCAGCACCAGCTGTGCGGCGATACTGTGGCGTTGCAGCTTGCGGGGAAGGGTACTCATGGCATAGTCACACTGGTCATAGGGCTACCTACAGCGAGGTATTTCAATTTATACACGCTTGCCAATAACATCGGAAGCAACACTTTTGCAGTTGCTACCATTGAATCATGGAGAGTAAACATGTGCTATGATCGCCGCCGTTCCCGAGCAATAGCCATAGCAGTAAGCACCTTGCTCTCCCCCTGTTTTACCCCTATATATCGCCCATGACTGCATCACTTTCAGACGCCTTCGGGCGCAGTATCGACTACATTCGCCTCTCGGTGACCGACCGTTGCGACCTGCGCTGCTTCTACTGCATGCCCGAGGGCTTTAAGGATTTCGAGACCCCGGACCACTGGCTCAGCTTCGATGAGATCGAGCGGGTGATCGCCGCCTTCGGCCGTCTCGGCGTGCGGCGGGTGCGCATCACCGGTGGCGAGCCGCTGGTACGTAAGGGGCTACCCGAGCTGACCGCCCGCCTGGGACAGCTGGAGGGTATCGATGACCTGTCATTGAGCACCAACGCGGTACAGCTGGCGCGCCACGCCAGGGCCCTGCGCGAGGGGGGGGTACAACGTCTTAACGTCAGCCTCGATACCCTTGATGCCGAGCGCTTTGCCCGCATCACCGGTGGCGGCAAACTGCAAAAGGTGATCGATGGCCTGATGGCCGCCAGGGCCGAGGGTTTCTCCCCCATCAAGATCAACATGGTGGCGATGAAGGGGAGCAACGACGACGAGTTCGAGGCGATGGTCGACTTCTGCCTGGAGCACGGCTTCGCCCTGCGCTTTATCGAGACCATGCCGATGGGCGACACCGGCCGCGCCGCGCTGGGGCAATACCTCAGCCTGCAGCAAGTGAAGGAGCAGCTGATGCAGCACTACGAGCTGGTGCCCGCGGTGATGGATGGCGGCGGCCCGGCCCGCTACATGCGCGTCGCCGGTAGCGACCTGAAGATCGGCTTCATTACCCCCATGTCACAGCACTTCTGCGAGACCTGCAATCGCGTTCGCCTCTCCTGCGACGGCACCCTCTACATGTGCCTGGGGCAGGAGCACAACTACCCCCTGCGTGAGCTGTTGCGCGACGGCATCAGCGACGACGAACTGGAACAGCACATTATTAAGGCGATTAACCTCAAGCCGGAAAAGCACGAATTTGGGGAGAAACCGGAGCAGTCGATACGTTTTATGTCGATGACCGGTGGTTGATACTCAATCGCTTTTCAAGCGACGCACATACTCATACATAACAATCGAAGCCGCGACGCTCACATTCAGGCTCTCCATCCTTCCAAATTGCGGTATATGCATGCAGCGTATGTCCGGGTAGTTACTACGCTCAAAACTGATCCCGAACTCTTCGTGTCCAAGGATGAAGGCGCTCTTCTCGGGCAGTTCCGTTTCCGCCAGTGCCATGCCGCACTCGGGCTCCAGGGTGAAGAGGGTGTAGCCGCGTTCGCTCAGTGCCTTGTAGCAGTCGTCGAAGTTGTCGTGAAAGCGTGCCGGGACGTTCTTGAACGAGCCCTTGGCGGGGGCGGGGTCGAAGGGGCCGATGCCGATGAGGTGCACCTCGCTGGCGCCGAAGGCCTCGGCGCTACGGAAGATCTTCGGTATGTTGAAGCCGGCCTTGAGGTGATCGAGGACGATGATGAAGGGGTGTTGGCCGGGCTCGGCCAGCAGGTTGCGCCGACGGTGTTTTTCGTAGCGCTTCAGCCCCTGTTGGCGCTCGCGGCGCAGCTCTTCACGACACTTTCTACTGACCATTTCCCGTCTTCTCATTCACCTGTTGTATCCAGCGCGCAGTCTACCGTATCGTGAGGCGAAAATTCTGCTGGAGATTGAGACGTGGCAAAGAGCGACCACCTGGAACAGATTGCAGCGATGCTGCGCCACCACCGCTGGGCAGCCCTGGCGACCGTGGATTCGCAGGGGCTGCCCGCCGCCTCGATGGTGGCCTATGCGCTGGATGGCGAGCGGGGGGAGCTCTACCTGCACCTGAGTGGCCTGGCCGCCCACACCAGGGAGTTGTTGCAGCAACCCTCGGCGGCGCTGGTGATCAGTGAATGCGAGGAGGCCGACAGCGACCCGCAGCAGCTGGCGCGCCTCAGTCTGCGCGGCAGTGGTGTGCCCATTGAACGGGACGAGGTCGGTTACGAGGCGGCCAGGGCGTGTTACCTGCAGCGCCTGCCGGAGGCTGAGCAGCTGTTCGGTTTCGCTGATTTCCGCCTGTTCCGCTTTGTCATCGAATCGGCCCGTTTCGTTGGTGGCTTCGGGCGGGCACACAGCTATCGTGGCGAGGAGATTCGACGTATCCTGGAGCCGTAGCTGGGCCTAGAAGCTGGCGTTGGTGGTCAGGGTGAATTTGTTGGTGCCGCTGTCGATGCCGTGCCCGTAGTCGATGCGCAGGGTGAGGTCGACGAAGGACTGTACCTTCCAGCGCAGGCCGACGCCGGTACCCACATGCAGCTGGGTGATATCCATATCGTGTAGTTCCTCCCAGGCGTTCCCGACATCGACGAAGAGGACGCCGCGCAGTTGAGGGAAGCGGCCGATGTTGTGGTGGTACTCGGTGTTGAGCAGCAGCATGGTGCTGCCCTCCACGTAGTCGTCATCGTAGCCGCGCAGCAGGGCGGAGTTGTCGAGGTTGTAGCTGTAGCCGCTACCGACGACAGTGCCGAACTGGAGCTGAGTGTTGAGATTGCTGGCACCGGCCTGCAGCGGCTGGTAGCGGCGGTAGTAGAGCTGGTGACGGGTGTAGGAGTAGTCGGAGCCGAGGTCCGGGGCGGCGATGGAGAGGCCGTAGCCGTAGGCGCCGCCCTCACGGTGGTAGGGATGCTCATGTACCCCATCGTAGTGGAGGCCGGTATTGATGCTTAGCAGCAGTGAGTCCTGGTAGTCGACCGCCGGGCTGGTGGCGTCGGTGTAGGAGGTAAAGTCGGAGCTGAGGCCGGCACCGACGGTCCAGCCGTGGCTGATCCACTTCGGCTTCAGCCAGCGCGAGATGTAGAAGGCGTTGCTGGCCCGGCGCTTGTGGAAGCTGCCTACCAGGGTATCGCCGTCAAACTCCTGTTCAGTGCCGCTCTCGTAGCGGGTCCTGAACGCGAACTGGTACTCGGTGCCCACCAGGCGCGGGGTGCGGTAATAGAGCGAGACCTTGTCGATGGGGGATGCCCCCGCCTGTGGTGACTCCTCGGTCTCGAAGTTCAACTTAAGCTGCTGGTTCAACCCCATGATGTTGTCGAAGCGCAGCTCGAGGCCGTAGTGGTAGCTCTGCACTCCGCTCTCGATATCGTCCTCCTTGAGGCGCACATCGATGAGCGGGATCGGCAGGATGTAGTAGCGCTCCTCCACGGTGAAGGTGACGCGCTTGCCGCCCTCTACCTCTTCGATATGGCTGGTGACCGTCTTGAACAGCCCCAGGTCCATCATCGCCTGGCGCGAGGCCTCGATTCGTCCTGAGTCGGCCTCGTCTCCCTCCTGCAGCAGCAACTCCTGGCGCAGTACGCTCTCCCGCGTCACCTCGTTGCCCTCGAAGCGGATTTCGCTGATCGGCATCGCGGCGGCGATAGCGGGCAACAGCGCCAGCCATAACAGCAAGCTTACGGGTAGAGCCGATTTCATTACAGGAATGTTACAAAGAGGGTCATACCCACAACATACGCAACGCAAGCCCCAGCAGCAACAGGGCAAACAGCCGTTTTAGCACGGTGGTGGGCAGGGCGTGGGCCAGTCGTGCCCCCAGCGGGGCGAACAGCACGCTGGCGGCGACTACCCCGAGTAGTGCGGGCCAGTAGAGATAACCACTGCTTCCGGCGGGCAGCAACGGATTGCCCCAGCCGGCGAGGGCGAAGCCGACGGCCCCGGCCAGGGCGATGGGCAGGCCGCAGGCGGCGGAGGTGGCGATGGCGCGCTGGATCGGCACATTGCACCACAGCAGGAAGGGCACGGTGAGGGTGCCGCCGCCCACCCCCACCAGGGCGGAGAGGGTACCGATCACCCCGCCCGCGCTGCTCATCCCCATGCGGCCGGGCAGGCCGCGGTGGGGGGAAGGTTTCAGGCTGAGCGCCATTTGCAGGGCGACGAAGAGCTCAAATACGCCGAATACATAGCGCAGCGAAAGGGTGGGGAGCCAACGGGCGAGCACCGCTCCCAGCAGCGCCCCTAACACAATCCCCGGCGTCATCGCGGCGAACGCACCCCACTCGACGGCGCCGCGTTTGTGGTGGGCGTAGACCGAAGAGAGTGAGGTGAAGATGATGGTGGCCAGCGAGCTACCCACCGCCAGGTGCATCTGCACCTCGGGGGCGACCCCCTGCGCGGCGAAGCTCAGCGCCAGGATCGGCACGATGATAAGGCCACCCCCCACCCCCAGCAGACCGGCGAGTACCCCGGCGAAGGCTCCGGTGGCCAGATAGAGAAGAAGAGCATCCACTGTTTAGCCCGCCCAGTGCCAGAGTTGAAAAATAATGAAGCTGCCGCAGAGCAAAAAGCCCCCCAGTGGCAGCCAGCGTGGAATATTCGGCACCCCCTCCGGCTGTGCCTCACGCCCCTTGATGCGCCACAGCGAGAGGTTGACCAGGGCAAACACGCTTAGGGTGAAGAGGCTGGAGATCTCCGCCAGGGTCACCAGCGGCAGCCACAGTGCCAGCACCAGCATCGCCGTGGTCATCAGCAGTGTGGTGTGGAGCGGGGTACGGGTGGCGGCGTTGACCTCGGCCAACCAGCCGGGCAGCCAGCCCTGCTGCGCCATGCCGTAGAGTACTCGACTGGCCATGATGATTTGTATCAGGGCGCCGTTGATCACCGCCGCCAGGCTGATGGCGCTGATGAAGTAGGGGGCCTCGCCGCTGGCATGCTCGTAGACCAGTGCCAGCGGTGCACTGCTGCGAGCCAGCTCGGCGGGCGGCAGCTCCAGTACCGCCACCACCGCCACCACCATGTAGAGCGAGCCTGAAACCAGCAGTGAGAGGATTACCGCGCGCGGCAGGTCGCGTTGCGGCCGCTTCACCTCCTCGGCGACATTGACGATGTCCTCGAAACCGATAAAGGCATAGAAGGCGAGAAAGGCGCCGGCGATGAGGCCGATCAGGGGCACACCGTTCGTTGACGGCAGCATCTCGGGCAGTCGCTGCGGCAGCTCCGCCAGGTTGTCGCCGGCACTGAAGAGCACCAGCAGCAGGCCGCCGATCTCCACCAGGGTGGTGAGTGCTGCCACCCAGGCCGACTCGGCGATACCCCACACCGCCAGCGCCCCGAGGGCGAGCACCAGCAGGGTGATGATGAGCCAGTCCGGCAGCGGTACAAAGACCTGGAAGTAGCCGACGAAACCGCTCACCAAAGTCGCTCCTGAGACCAGGCCGATGAGCACCAGCATTAGCCCGACCAGGCGCGATAACGAGCGTAGTGAGAAGGCGTGCCAGGTATAGATCGCCTCACCGGCGCTAAACGGATAGCGGGCCGAGAGCTCGGCATAGGAGAGGGCGGAGAAGGTGGCCAGCAGCGCGGCGATGAGAAAGGCGAAGGGGGCCGTCATGCCCGCCTTGCCGGCCACCTCGCCGATCAGCACGTAGATCCCGGCACCGATGATGGTGCCCAGCCCGTAAAAGGTGAGCAGCGGCAGGGTGAAGGCGCGTTTAAGGGTGGGTTGGGTCTGTTGTTGTTCCATCGGGCATTAAGGCCGTATCACCAAAGCTCTACCACGCCCCCATGCTCGCGAATCCGGTCGGCCCGCTCCTGCACGTAGCGCTGGAACTCGGGTAGCCGTTTGTAGGCGCCGCTGGCTACATACTCTAGCACCGAGAGGGTGTGGAAGGGGCGCAGGTAGGCCTCGGAGCGGAAAACTTCTTTTCCATGGTCATCGAAGAAGAGCATGCTGGGGGCGTACTGGATATTCAGGGCCTTCGCCCACTGCTTGCTGCTCAAGGTGCGACCGTCGGGGATGGTGACCGGCTCATTCGACCACATGTCGAGCAGCACGATGTCGAACCGCTGCTGCAACTCAATACTTTCAAACAGGCGCAAGGCCTCGCCGTGTAGCTCGTCGCAGGCGGGGCAATCGCGCTGCTCGAACAGTACCATTAGCGGCCTGTCGCCCTGCTTGCGCTGCAGCTCATAGGGCGGTTTGAGGTACTCCTCCTGGACGTGCAGCTTGCCGCTCGCCTTTTGCGCCGGGCGCGCCGCCAGGTAGTCGGCAAAACGTTCGCTCTTTTCGCGCCTTTCACTGACGTAGTCGAGGGCGGCGCTGTACTTGTGCGGCGGATAGTAGCCGTTGGCACGCAGCGCCACCCTGCCCTGCTCGTCGAGGAACAGCAGGGTGGGGGTGTACTGCACCTTAAGGCCGACGGCAAAGGCCTTCTCGGTCATCTCATTGCCCGCCACGTCGGTCACCAGGGTGTCGCCCCAGAGGTTGATGGCGATGACGTCGAAGTGCTGGCGCGTCTTCTGCTCGATATCGCGCTGGGCGAAGTTGGTGTTGATGAGGCGTTCGCAGTAGGGGCAGCCATCCTGATAGAAATAGAGGATCACCCGCTTGCCTGCATCGCTGGCCTCGGCCACATCTTCGCCCAGGTCGAGGAAGGAGCTCTTGAACCAGTGCGGCTTCTCCACGTGGCCTGGATTGACGAAGCCCGCCTCCAGCGCACCTTCGGTGGCGGCAAAGAGCGAGAGCGGGCTCAGGAAGAACAGGGGGAGCAGCAGGGTCAGGAGTAATTTTTTCATTATCGAATCCATATGGTCTTGGCGTTGACGAACTCGCGTATCCCAAACAGTGATAGCTCGCGCCCGTAGCCGGAGTGCTTGATGCCGCCGAAGGGGAGGCGCGGGTCGGACTTGACCATGCCGTTGACGAAGGCACAGCCGGACTGCAGCTGGCGCGCCAGCGTCTCGCCGCGCGCGCTGTCCTCGGTCCAGACGCTGCCGCCGAGGCCGAATTCCGAGTCGTTGGCGATGCGCAGGGCATCGGCCTCGTCGCTGGCACGGATGACGATGGCGACCGGGCCGAACAGCTCCTCCGTATAGGCACGCTGCCCCGGTGCCACCCTGTCGAGGATGGTGGCCGCGTAGTAGGCGCCGTCGCGCTTCAACGGGTAGCCGCCGGTGACGATCTCGGCGCCGGCGGCGACGCTCTCCTCCACCTGCCTGTGCAGCTCATCGCGCAGGTCCTGCCGTGCCATTGGAGCCAGGGTGGTGGCGCTGTCGACGGGGTCGCCCGCCATCAGAGCCTCCACCTCGCCGCGGAAGCGGGCGATGAACTCATCGGCGATGGCATCGACGACGATAAAGCGCTTGGCGGCGATGCAGCTCTGGCCGCAGTTGAGGTAGCGCGAGGCGATGGCCTGGCCGATGGCAAGATCGAGGTTCGCATCCTCCAGCACGATGAAGGGGTCGGAGCCGCCCAGCTCCAGTACCGAGGGCTTGAGCTCCTCACCGGCAACGGCAGCGACCTTGCGCCCGGCCGCTTCCGAGCCGGTGAGGGTAACGGCGTGAATGCGTGGGTCGCGGATCACCCCCTCGACCTGGGCGGCGCTAATCATCAGGGTGGTGAATACCCCCTCGGGGAAGCCGGCGTCGTGGAATACCGACTCGATGGCCAGGGCGCAGCGCGGCACGTTGGAGGCGTGCTTCAGCACCGCGGTGTTGCCCGCCATCAGGGTGGGGGCGGCAAAGCGGAATACCTGCCAGAAGGGGAAGTTCCACGGCATCACCGCCAGCACCGTGCCCAGCGGCTGATAGGCGATGAGGCTGCGCCCGGCGTCAGAATCGATGAGCTCGTCGGCGAGAAAGGCGGGGGCCTGCTCGGCGTAGTAGTCGCAGACCCAGGCGCACTTCTCGACTTCAGCCTGAGACTCCTTCAGCAGCTTGCCCATCTCCAGGGTGATCAGCGCCGCCAGCTCGTCGGCGCGGGTGCGCAACACCTCGGCGGCGCGCTGCATTAACCGGCTGCGCTCGGCCATAGCCGTGGCCTGCCACCCGGTGGTGGCCTTGTGGGCACGGCACAGGGCCGCCTCCAGTTGTTCCGTGCCCCAGGCGGGGGTCTCTTCGATGAGTTCGCCACTGGCCGGGTTCAGGGTGGTGAATGGCACGCTTCTTCTCCTGCGATGTTGCTGTAATGCGCAAGTATACCGATGCCGCAGTGGCTTGCACCCCATGGGGTTTGCGGCGCCGTTACCTGCTATCCTAACTAGCTAATCCACCAGGCCCTCTATTTCTTATGTACAGCAACGACAACACCATCTCCCTCGCCATCACCGGCGCCTCTGGCGCCCAGTACGGGCTGCGCCTGCTGGAGTGCCTGCTGCAGGCAAAACAGCGGGTCTACCTGATGGTGTCGCAGGCGGCGCAGGTGGTGCTGGCAACCGAGACCGAGCTCAGGGTGCCGGGCGATGCCGAGGGGATGCGGGCCTTTTTCAGCGAGTTGTTCGGCGCCGCGCCGGGGCAGCTGGAGGTGTTCGGCCGTCAGCAGTGGATGGCACCGGTGGCCAGTGGCTCCAATGCGCCGAGGGCGATGGTGGTCGCCCCCTGTTCCACCGGCAGCCTTTCGGCCATTGCCACCGGGGCGAGCAATAATCTCATCGAGCGTGCCGCTGATGTGATGCTGAAGGAGCGCCGTCAGCTGATCCTGCTGCCGCGTGAGATGCCGCTCTCGGCGATTCATCTGGAGCACATGCTCAAGCTTGCGCAGATGGGGGTGACCATCATGCCCGCCAGCCCCGGTTTCTACCACCGCCCGCAGTCGGTGGCGGAGATGGTTGACTTCGTGGTGGCGCGCATCCTCGACCACCTGGGGCTGGAGCACGCGCTGTTGCAGCGCTGGGGCGAGGCATAGCGGTGGCCCCGCTCACCATTCCCATCTTTCCGCTCCACTCGGTACTCTTTCCCGGCGGCCCGCTGGCGCTACGCATCTTCGAGACACGTTACCTCGACATGATCAGCCGTTGCCTGAAGACGGATAGCGGCTTCGGTGTCTGCCTCATCAAGGAGGGCGCGGAGGTGGGCGAGGCGGCCGAGGTCTACCCGGTCGGCACCCTGGGTCGTATCACCTACTGGGACAGACGCCCGGACGGTCTGCTGGGGGTGACGCTGCGCGGCGAGCGGCGCTTTCGCATCATCGATCAGCGGGTGGAGCCGGATCAGCTGCTGATGGCCGAGGTGGCGTTGCTGCCCGCAGAGCCCGCCTGCCCCCTGCCTGATGAGTATCTGGGGTTGGCGGAGATGTTGCAGCGCATTATGGGGGAGCTCGACCACCCCTATACCACCCTGCCCAAACACTACGACGATGCCGGCTGGGTGAGCGCCCGCCTCACCGAGCTGCTGCCGCTGTCACATCGCCACAAGCAGCAGCTGCTGGAGGAGGGGGAGCCGCTGCAGCGCCTGGAGCGGCTGGTGCAGTTGATCACGCGGCGCCTGTGAGAAATGGTTCTCACTCAATTTCAACTATGCTTGGTAAGGTAAACAACCACAACGAAGAAACAGGAGTATAGCGATGGCACTAATCCACAAACTGAAGCGTTTTATCTCCCTGCTGCTGGCGGTGGCGCTGATCGGCGGGCAGGCGATGCCGCTGCAGGCGGCGATGGTCACCACCGACAGCGTGCTGCAGCAACAGCAGTCGCAATTCGATCGCGATCAGCTGGTACAGCTGCTGGACCGCAGCGATGTACAGCAGCAGCTGGTGGCGCTGGGGGTCGACGTCGATGATGCCAAACAGCGCGTGGCGCAGATGACCGACAGCGAGGTGCAGTCGCTCAACGCCCAGCTGGGTGAGCTGCCGGCGGGTGGTGACGTGCTGGGTGTTGTCGTGCTGGTCTTTCTGGTCTTCGTCATCACCGACATGATGGGCGCCACCGATATCTTCCCCTTCGTCCACCCGGTGAAATAACAGTCACCCATGCTGTTTCACCTCAGCGCCCGCCTCCTGGCGGGCGTGTTGTTTCCTCTACTGTTTCTTGTCGCCTGCAGTCACACCCTGCCGCGTGCGGAGCTGCCCGATGAGCTGCCTCAGCAGTTTGAGCTGACCAATACCCCCTTCTTTGCCCAGCAGCGCTACCAGTGCGGTCCTGCCGCCCTGGCGATGGTGTTGGGGCAGCGCGGTGTCGCGATCACCCCCGACGAGCTGGTGGCGAAGGTCTACCTTCCCGAGCGCCAGGGCAGCGTCGCCCCGGAGATGGTTGCCACCGCACGCGGCCACGGCATGGTGGTCTATGAGCTGGAACCGTCACTGGAGGCGCTGCTGCGCGAGCTGGCCGCCGGCAATCCGGTGCTGGTGTTGCAGAACCTGGGGCTGGCGTGGCTGCCCAAGTGGCACTACGCGGTGGTGGTCGGTTACGACCTTTCGTCGCAACAACTCATCCTGCGCTCGGGCGTTACCGAGCGTTATCGGGTCTCGATGGCACTGTTCGACCGAACCTGGCAGCGCGCCGAGCGTTGGGGCATCACCCTGTTGCCGGCGGGCAAACTGCCCGCCGGTGATGCGGTGCATAACTACCTGAAGGGGGCCTATGCGCTGGAGCAGATGGGGCGCCTGGCCGAGGCAAGGCGGGCATACCACAGCGGCATAACGCGCTGGCCGCAGTCTCATGCCCTTTGGCTGGCGGCGTCCAACGCGGCCCACCGCCAGCAGGAGTATGGCGAGGCGGAACAGACGCTACGCGAGGCGCTGCACCTCCATCCGCAGCGGGCCGAACTGTGGAACAACCTGGCCTATGCCCTGGCGGCGCAGGGGTGTGTGGAGACGGCGAAAAAGGCGCTCGAGTGCGCCGTGGAGTTGTCGCCGGAATATCTGGATAGCCAACGGGAGATTAGGGCGATGGCTGGCTCGGCGCAGTGCGAGCCCGTTAGCTGTCCGTGAGGCGGATGCGCAACTCTCCAGGCAAGTCATGCCGCAGGGCCTTGAGCGGTGAGGCAAACTCCTCCTGGGTACGAGGTACGGTAAGCCCGCCGCGGCTCTCCGCCCTCTGCTCGGTGACATTGCCCAGCCACAACACCTCCTCCTCGGCACCGATGCGGTAGCTGCTACGCCATAACCGTAGTGCCAGCAGCTTCTCCCCCTCCATACGGGTGAGCAGCAGTTCGTGGTAGCGTCCGTCGTGCACCTGCGGCAGTACCGGCATCTGTTGTAGCGGCGTTTTCGGGTTGAGCCAAACCAGCCAGCTCACCAGGGTGAGTTCCGGGGGGCGTTGCCAGCCCGACTTCGCCAGGTTTTTTTCCAGTTCAGCAAGCGGGCCGACGTACTGCAGGTTGAGCGGGTGTCGGTGCTGTCCGCGCAGGTCGGCGCGAAAGGCGGGCAGCTGGGCCTCGCCGCTCTGCCACTGTTCGGAAGAGAGTACGGTGATCTTTTCCGCATAGGCGTAGCGCTCAATATCGTTGTCGAACTGGCGCGGTGCGTGCCACGCCATGGTC
>JBNKUL010000001.1:0-20643 GCA_050298555.1 Thiohalomonadaceae bacterium | reverse complement strand
GTGCACCTTGTCGGGGATGATGTGGTTCTTGAACTGGTCGTGGAACACCATGATGGTGTCGTAGGCGATCGATCCACAGATCAATGCACTCATGCGCTTACCCTCCGCTGAAATCGTGGAGGCACAAGGTACCCGCTATGGGCGGGGCTGACAAGCAGCCCCGTCGCTGAGCCTACTCGATCTCTGTTGCAGTGAGGGTATAGCCGTTCCAGCTCCCCTTGACCGACAGCTCGTCGCCTTCTTGAGGCGCGGTGGAGAGCAGGCCGTTCGGATCTATCTCCACACCCTCAACCATCAGTGGCGATGGTGATGTAGAAGTGACCTCGCCCTCCAGCTCCACCTCGACCGGTGTCGAGGCCGTCCGCTCCTCCACCTTCAGCCTGACCGCCACCAGGTTATTGGCCTCGTCACGGGCCGCATCGACCTCCACATAGCCCCCATACAATGCCTTCACATTCAGCGGCCAGTCGGTGATAGTGGCGGTCTCGTCGGTAATAACGGTGGTGGGCGTGACCATGACCGACAGGCCAAGCAGGTTAATGCTATCGGTAGTATACCCCTCTACCTTGGCACCGATATGGATGGAGGCATCGTAGCGACCTTCGATCTCCTCGGCATCGAGGATGCCGTCGGCGCCGAGCGTCCCACTCACCTCGATCTTTGCCCCCACCACGGAGAGGTCAACCCCCGCCTTGAGCTCGGTGCTAGTGGTGGATACACGCACCACCTGGCCGTTGATACCGAAGAGGTCGCCGCTGAGCGGACTGGTAATGATCCCCTCGAGCTCGTATTCATCGCCCTCGGCCCCGTCGAGCGACATATCGCCCTCCTCCTCGAGTTCGATACTCGAGGCGATCAGGCGGCCGTTGCTGTCGAAGCCGGTTGAGCTGTGGATCTGTACGTAAAGGCCATCCGCCAGCCCCTCAGTCACCTCAGTCACCTGCGCACTGGCATAGCTGACACTAAGGCCGCCCACGGTGAAGGTCATGGCGCTCTCATCCAACCCCTGCACGACCCCCTTCACCTCTATTTCGTTGCCGCTGTCCGACAACCAACCGCTCTGCTTGACGCTAATCAGGGTCGCGTAGATGTTGCCCTGGCCATCGGGGTAACCGCTCACCTCGACCACCACACTGTTATCGGCGGGGAGCAGCTCAGGTGCAGTATAGACCGTGACACCGGGGTCATAGACCGTCTGCCTGGAGAGGATGACGGTCTGTCCCATTACCGTCAGGCTGCTATCGACGAGGATGTTATTGGCGTTAACCAGCCCCTCCAACTCGTCGCGATAGGTGATGCTATCCGCGGTACCGCTAAGGCCGTCGGCCGCAACCGTGCCGCTCACCTCGACCACCATGCCGATGGCCAGGCCGCTGTCACCAAGGCCGGCCACACCGTCCATCTCCACCGCCGCAGCGGTGGTATCAAACTCGATACCGTTGACGAAGATGGAGCCATAGCCGGTGATCGCGCCAATGGTTCGGCCGGTTCCACCGATACCACCATTATCCAGCGGTAAGCCGGTACCACCGATGCCGCCGTTCGCGACTGACGTGGTATCACCGCTTCCACAGGCGTTGAGCACGCCGAGCAGCGCTCCCACCAGGGCCAGCTTTATCAGTCGCGAAAACATCTCACATCTCCTCCGGTACATCTTCCTCAAAGAAATAGATACCGACACCGGCGTGCTTGCGCCCGCTTCCGGTAACCGCCGGATTGACGTCGCGGTCGTGCTGCCGCCACTCTCTGTCCAGCTCCTCCAGTAGCAGCTGTGCCCGCTCGGCACTGAGCTGCCGCAGCAGGTCGATCGACTCCTGTGGCAGGTTGTCGTAGGCCAGTTTACGCTGGTATCGGGGCGCCTCCTGGCCGTGCTGCAGGTTGTGGTCGATGGTAGCGACCAGTGCCGCCACGTCGGTGCCGAGTATGTTGAGCTTGTCGCGTTCGCCGCCCTGGGGAACATAGCCCCGGGCCTGCAGGGAGATGGCACCCTTTTCGTCCACGCTCACCGCGGCGACACGCTGCAGCTCATCGAGGATGGCCCGCGCCGGAACATCGCCGCTGAAGTCACGGGCCAGCTGGGAGAAGCTCGCGCCGTCGCCGTCAAACGGCAGCGGTTTCGGCTCCCCGTCGGCGTCGTGATATTTGCCGTCATGGAGCCAGCCGCTGATGACCCTGGCGGCACGATTGTACTGCTGTGCCACGGCCTGATCATCGGGGGTGACGATCTCCTGCAGGCGTTTGACCTCCTTACGCGAGAGGCCGGTCAACAGGGAGACGCGGGAGTCACTCTGCTTGCGCCCCTCGAGCTTGAACTCCTTCTTCGCCACATCGACGAAAACCCACTTGGCAAGATCGCTAAAGGCCCCGTAGGAGACGCCATTACGCAACAATATCCGCACCAGCGGACGCAGTAGTCGCAAAATGGCGGCCGCCAGGGCCTTGTTGATATCGCTCATCATGGGGCTATTGTATCCAATCTCCCGTATAGCGACAGGGGGACTATGCCCCCTGCCCCTTCATCACGGCTAGTTCGAGATGTCGGTGGCGGTGAAGACCCCAGAGGCGTAGCTGCCGCTCAGCTCAACCTCGTCACCCACCTGCGGCAGGGTACCACCCCAGGCGACGCTCACGCCGGCGACGGTGAAGCCGCCGCTGGTCGCTACCGAATCCACGATACCACTCAATTCATCGACCGGCTCCGCGTCATTGCGCTCGATACGGGTAGCGGTGAGGGTATCCTGGGCCGCGTCGTGATAGAGCTCCACACTGAGATAATCACCTACCTGGATATCGGTGATGTCGAAGTAGAAGTCGGCACTACCGTCGACCTCATCCTTCATCATGGTTGAGGTCGTCACGCTGAAGGTTTTACCGAACAGGGTGATAGTCCCCGCGGCGCTATCGACCGCCTCGACGCTACCGGAAAACTCCAGGTTGCCCTCATTCTCCTTCTCGATTCCATCCAGAACCAGGTCGCCGTTGGCATCGAAGTGCCCCTCGACCATGAGCGTCATCCCTACCTGCAGCGTAGTCGGGTCAAACTCCGCCTCACCATCGCCCGTGCCGATGAGCACCGTCTGCCCGTTGAGCGAGAAGCTGTCGGGCAGGCCGCTGATATCGGTGACCAGGCCACGGATCTCGATCTCCTCACCCTCATCGCCGTCATGACCGAGCTCGCCATCATCTTCCAGCTCAATCTTGGTGGCGCTGAGGACTCCGCTGGAGGGCGCACTGTCACTCTTGACCTCGACATAGAGGCCGTCTGAGAGTACCGGCATACTGCTGACATTACTGTAGTCGACGGTCAACGAGCCGAGCATGAAGGTACTTGCCCCGAGGGAGGCGACAACCCCTTTCAGCTCATACTCCTGCCCGGGATGCTTGCTCTGATAATCCGTGCCATCGATCGCCTTCACCTCGAGACGGGTGGCGAAGATACTGCCGTCCGCAGAGGGGTAACCACTCACCTCGACGATATTCCCGGCAATGATGCCGTCAACGGCGGCAATGCCGCTATCGCCCGCATCGAACACGGTATTGGCATCGACCACCACGGTGATGCCCATGACGTCCAGGGTGCCATCGATGGCGATATTATTGGCGACCACCGCCCCCTCCAGCTCATCGTTAAAGACAATACTGGTTGCCGTGCCGGCGGTGCCGCTGCTGGAACCCTGCAGGGTGACGACCATGCCGACATCCAGGTCCAGCTCGGTGGCGGGTTGGCCATCGATGGTGAAGCCGGCACCATCGGTTTCATACTCCACGCCGTTGACGTAAACACTGCCGAAACCGGTGATCACACCACTTACGGTACTGGCGCCACCGCCACTACCGCCGCTTGTGGTGGTGCCGCCGCCGCAGCCACTCAGCAGCGCCGCCGATACCAGTGCAGAACCCATACCCAGTGAAATCTTCTTTTTAAACATAGCGTTATCTCCTACATCACCCTGCCCACATCGATTGGGACCCTCATCCCAACACCGTTATTGGGAAGAATATCCCAATTTATGACGTATGCAAGTGATGTTGCCCAGGGTGTGATGAGGTTCGCACTGTCACGGGTGGCAGAGACAACGAAGGGGGCCAACGGCCCCCTGTAGCGATACTGCAATAGGATGAAGTGGCTAGGGGAAGAGGCGCCCGTAGAGAAGCAGCCCCCAGATCACCGCGGCATTGAGCAGGGCAAGCATCACCGCGGCGGAGCCGATGTCCTTGGCGCGACCGGAGAGTTCATGCCGCTCCTTGCCGAAACGGTCTACCACCGCCTCGATGGCGGAGTTAATCAGCTCGACGATGAGCACCAGGAAGAGGCTGCCGAGCAACAGCGCCTGCTCCACGCCGTTCTGGCCCAGCCAGATTGCCATCGGAGCCAGCACGATGCAGAGCAACAACTCCTGGCGAAAGGCGGCCTCGTTGACCCAGGCCGCCTTCAGCCCCTTTATCGAGTAGCCCCCCGCATTGATGATGCGGGTCAGGCCGGTCGCGCCAGGCTTGTTGTTGTGTTCGCTCATTACGCCTCCGTCGCAGGCCTAAAGACCAAATCGAGCTCTCGCGCCGCCTTCACGTCGTCCAGGCGCTTCACTGGCAGGGAGTGGGGGGCACCCTTCACCATCTCAGGGCTCTCCTCGGCCTCCTTACGGATCAACATCATCGCCTCGATGAACTGGTCCAGAGTCTCGCGGTCTTCGGTCTCGGTCGGCTCGATAAGGAAGCACTCGGGCACCAACAGCGGGAAGTAGGTGGTGGGGGCGTGCATGCCGTAGTCGAGCAGTCGCTTGGCGAAGTCCATGGCGTTGACCCCCAGCTCCTTCGCCTCCCTTTTCAGGGTGAGGATAAACTCGTGGGTGGCACGACGATCGGGGAAGGCCATCTCGAAGCCCGCCTTCTTCAGCTCGGCCAGCATGTAGTTGGCGTTGAGGGTGGCGTACTCGGCCACCCGCTCCATCCCCTCGCGACCTAGCATACGGGCATAGACATAGGCACGCAGCAGGATGCCGACATTGCCCATGTGGGCGGAGAGGCGACCGATCGACTGCGGGCAATCCTTCTCCGTCAGCCAACGGTAGGTGTCGCCCTCCTTGCCCACCATGGGAACCGGCAGGAAGGGAAGTAGGCGCTCACCCACTACCACCGGGCCGGCACCGGGACCACCGCCGCCGTGGGGGGTGGAGAAGGTCTTGTGCAGGTTGAGGTGGACCACATCGAAGCCCATGTCGCCCGGCTTCACCTTGCCGAGGATGGCGTTGAGGTTGGCACCGTCGTAGTAGAGCAGGCCACCGGCCTGGTGCACCACGTCGGCGATCGCCTTAATGCGGCGCTCGAACACCCCGAGGGTGGAGGGGTTGGTGAGCATGATACCGGCGGTCTGCGGGCCAACCGCCAGCTTCAGCGCCTCCAGGTCGACATCGCCGTTGGCGTCGGTGGGGATCTCCTTCACCTTGTAGCCGCACATCACCGCGGTAGCCGGGTTGGTACCGTGGGCCGCATCGGGCACCAGGATCTCGCTGCGCCCACTGTCACCACGTGCATCGTGGTAGGCGCGGATCATCGCCACCCCGGCGAACTCACCCTGGGCACCGGCCATCGGGGTGAGCGAGCACCCCTTCATCCCGGTGATCTCCTTCAACATCTCCTGCAGTTCAAACAGGCAGGCTAGGATTCCCTGACCGTGGGTCAACTCGGGTGCCTTGGGGTGGCGGCCGAGGAAGCCGGGCAGCATCGCCAGCGAGTTGGCGCCGCGCGGGTTGTACTTCATGGTGCAGGAGCCGAGCGGATAGAAGTGGGTGTCGATGGAGAAGTTCTTCTGCGACAGGCGGGTGTAGTGGCGCACCACCTGCATCTCCGAGACCTCAGGCAGCGGCAGCGACGAACGGCGCTGCATCGACGCAGGGATATCGTCCAGCGCCCCCTGAGATGACTGGGGCTTGGGTGACTGGGCGCCGTTGTGGCGGCCGCTACGGGAGTGTTCGAAGATAAGCATAATGACAGTCCGTCAGTTCGTAATAGGCATCACTTCGCATAGAAGCGACTCATCTCATCCATCGCCCTTAGCATCCTGGCCGAATTGACGCTGGCCTCGGGCAGTGGTTGGTAATCTGTGTCGTAGATATCGATCAGGCCACTCTGGCTGACCACCGTGGTCTGCTGCGCGTCCATCACGGCAAAGGGGCCGTAGCCGCCCAGCACCAGGTGATCCGCCTCCTCACTGCTGAAGAGCGAACGGCCGACACTGTAGTCGCCCGGCGCATTGCTGCAACCGAACAGCTCACTCAACAGGGTAGGCACCACATCGTAGTGGCTGGTGAGGCGACTATACCGCTCCCCCGCCCTGCCCGGCCAGTGCAGCACCATCGGCACCTGTAACTGGTAACGGGAGAAGTTGCTGAAGTGGCCCCAGTAGTTCTGGCCGCTGTCGTTAAACTCCTGGCCGTGGTCCGCGGTGATCAGGACAAGGGTATCCTCCAGGTGGCCATCCGCCTCCAGCGCACTCAGCACCCGCTGCACCTGGGAGTCGGCAAAATGGACGGCATTGCGGTAGCGGTTGAAGAACGGCGTGGGGTCGCTCTCCTTGTTGAGGGCAAGGTAGTTGATCTCCTTCAGGCTCGGCGTGAAGGGCAGCTCGTAGTCGGCGGGGAAGGCGTAGCCGTGGGGGGCGTCGTAGAACAGGAAACCGAAGTAGGGACGATCGCTCTTTTGCCCGAGAAACTGCAGGAACTCATCGGTGATCTCGATATCCCGCGCCGCCACCGAATGGGCTTTGGAGCGCAGGCGAAGATCGGGCACATCGGCAAAGATGGTGCGGTTGAACTCCGGGCTGGTCAGCTTGGCATTGGCGTAAGTGGCTATGCGGTAGTCGCGGCGCAACAGCTCGTCGACAAAGACCGGGCGACGCTCCTCGGCCAGCATCGCATCCCAATAGGTGGCGGGCAGACCGTAGAAGAGGGAGAAGAGCCCCTGGCGGGTGGCATTGCTGCCGGAGAGGTGGTTGTCGAAGCGCAGCCCTCCCTCGGCAAAGGCGGCCATATTCGGCGTCGAGGCCGGGTCGAGGACGTCCGCGCGCATCGAGTCGATGACGATCCAGAGGATATTCAGACGGCTCTCACCGCCGCACTCGAGCGGCGCCAGCGGGTAGTTGAGGGCGCTGTGGCGCGACTCCAGCTTATAGGAGGCCGCCGACTCCTCGGTCGCCATGCCCCACTCGATAAAGCTGTCCTTCGCCTGGGTCGGGTTGTAGGCGGGGTAGAAGCGGGCCTGGCGGGTGACGGCGGTGTAGGAGTTGGCATCGGCCCAGGCGTACCAGAAGTTCTCGCCCAGGAAGACCGCAAACAGGGCCAGCCCGACCAGGCCGCCGCGGCTCAGCCGCGGCAGTGCCTCAGCGGTACGCCGGGCGACGAAGAGCTGCAGCAGGATCAGCGCCAGCACGGCCAACCCGGCCAGCAGGTACATCACCCAGGAGAAGACGAAGATGTCGCCGGCCGCCCCCCCCGTCAGCAGGTTGATCACCGCGCCGTTGATGTGGAAGCGGTACTGGGCGAAGACAAAGGTATCGACCAGCAGCAGCAGCGCCAGGGTGGTGTAGCTGACGATCGCCAGCACCACCACCAAGCGGGCGACAGGAGCGAGCAGAGCCAACAGCAGCAGCGGCAGGGAGAGCAGGAAGCTGAGAGAAACGAAGTGGCCGACACTCATCAGGCCGAGAAAGGCGCGGGCACCCCCGCCGGCGGGCAGATCCAGCACGGTGAAATAGCGCAGGGCGATGAGCAGCAGCAACGCGCTGTTGGCCAGCACATACCAGCCCAACCAGCGCGCCAGGCCGCCACGCCCCGTGGGGCGTGGCAGGGCGAACAGCGCCTGGAGGGGTTTTAGCGGGAAGGGCATGGAACTGGGCGTGACACAGCTTTAAGCGAGAATACGCTCCAGCTGGCGCGCATACTCGTCCAGCTCCTGCTCGCCCTTGGTCTCGGTGGCGCAGACCAGCAGGCCGTTCTCCAGCTCGGGGTAGTCCGCGGCGAGGGCGAAGCCGCCAAGCAGGTTCTGCTCGGCCAGCGCCTGCAACACCTCATCCACCGGCCTGGAGAGACGCACCACCGCCTCGTGGAAGAAGGGGCGGTCGAACGCCCGCTCGACGCCATCGATAGCCGTGAGGCGCTCCACCAGGCCACGGGTATTGGCGTGGGAGGCGCTCGCCACACTGCTCAGTCCCTGCGGCCCCAGCAGCGCCATGTAGACGGTGGCGGCGGCGGCCAGCAGTCCCTGGTTGGTGCAGATGTTGGAGGTCGCCTTGGAGCGGCGGATATGCTGCTCGCGCGCCTGCAGGGTGAGGGTGAAGCCGCGCTTGCCGTCGAGGTCCACGGTGGCACCGACGATGCGCCCCGGCATCTGCCGCACGTGCTGCTGACGACAGGCCATGAAACCGAAGTAGGGGCCGCCGGAGGCCAGCGGCGATCCGAGCGGCTGCCCCTCGCCACAGGCGATATCCGCCCCCTGCTCGCCCCACTCTCCGGGCGGGGTGAGCAGTGCCATCGCCGTCGGGTTGACCAGGCCGATCACCAGGATGTTGTTGGCGTGGGCCCAGTCGGTCAGCGCATCGACCTCCTCCAGCACGCCGAAGAAGTTGGGCTGCGGTACCACCAGGGCGGCAATATCCTCACCGGCGTACTGCTGCAGCGCCGCCATGTCGGTGGCACCGCTCTGCGCATCGTAGGGCACCGCCTCCAGGGTGATGCCCTGATTGCGCACAATCGTATCGACGGTGCGGCGGTAGTCGGGGTGTACCGTGGCCGGCATCAGGATGCGCTTGGACTTCGATTTGCGGTTGGCACGCACCGCCATCAACACCGCCTCGGCCAGGCCGGAGGCGCCGTCGTAGAGCGATGCGTTGGCCACGTCCATCGCGGTGAGCCCGGCGATCATGGTCTGGAACTCGTAGATCAGCTGCAGTGTGCCCTGGCTCGCCTCGGCCTGGTAGGGGGTGTAGGCGGAGTAGTACTCACCGCGGGTGACGATCTCCCACACCGCCGCCGGGATGTGGTGCTCATAGGCACCGGCACCGATGAAACAGAGCGGCTGGCCGTCGGTATTGGCCCGCTGATGCATCAGTTTACCGACTTCCATCTCGCCCATCCCCTCGGGGATGGTGGGCATGCCCGTGGCTCGCAACTCGGCGGGGATCTCGTCAAACAGCGCGTCGATACTGTCGACACCGATGGCCGCCAGCATGGCGCGCACATCCTCTTCGGTATGGGGGATAAACGGCATGGGTTAAGTTCCGTGTTTTGGATTACTTACTCTTCAATAGAGGCGGCGTAGGCATCGGCATCGATCAGGTCGCCCATGCCGTCCACGTCCTTTAGCTTGAACAGCCAGCCGTCGCCGTAGGGGTCCTGGTTGACCAGCTCGGGGCTATCCTCCACCGCGCTGTTGACCTCGACCACGGTACCGGCGAGCGGGGAGTAGACATCGGAGGCGGCCTTGACCGACTCGACCACGGCGCACTCCTCCTCGGCCGCTACCTCACGGTCGACCTCGGGCAGCTCGACGAAGACCATGTCACCCAGCAGGCCCTGGGCGTGGTCGGTGATGCCGACGGTAACGGTGCCGTCCTCCTCGGTACGGGCCCACTCATGGCTCTTGCTGTACTTCAGTTCCTGAGGCAGATTGCTCATCTTCGGTTTCCTCTTGTTTCTCTTCTCGATGTTAGTAAACAGCCTGGCCGTTACGTACGAACGGCGGCTTCACGATTCTTGCCTTCAACTGGCGGTTGCGGATCTCCACCAGGCACTCCCCGGCATCGCCGACTGGGATGCGCGCCAGGGCGATCGCCTTGCCCAGGGTGGGGGAGAAGCTGCCGCTGGTGGTCTCACCCTCCCCCCCTTCCACGATCACCTTCTGGTGGGCGCGCAGCACCCCCTTATCTTCCAGCAGCAGGCCGACCAGACGCTGAGTAATGCCCTGCTCGCGCTCGGCCTCCAGCACCTCGCGGCCGATGAACTTGCGGTTCGCCGGCTCCATCGCCACGGTCCAGGCGAGGCCGGAGATCAGCGGCGAGGTCTCCTCGTTCATGTCCTGGCCGTAGAGGTTCATCCCCGCCTCCAGGCGCAGGGTATCACGGGCACCGAGGCCGCAGGGGGCGACACCCGCCTCGCGCAACTGGTGCCACAGGTCCTCGGCCTGCTCCGACGGCATGACGATCTCATAGCCGTCCTCGCCGGTGTAACCGGTACGGGCGACGAACAGCTTGCCCACCTCGGCGGCGGAGAAGCGGATCAGGCCTGCAAGCTCGGCGGCCTTGTCGCCCAGCACCGCATGCACCTTGTCGCGCGCCTCGGGCCCCTGCACCGCTATCATCGACAGGTCGTCGCGCTCAATCACCTCCACGTCGAAGGAGCCGGCGTGCTTGGCGAGCCAGGCCAGGTCCTTGTTGCGGGTGCCGGCGTTGACCACCAGGCGGTACCAGGTCGTGTCCATATGGTAGATGATGAGGTCGTCGATCACCCCGCCGCGCTCGTTGAGCATGCAGCTGTAGAGCGCCTTGCCGGGAGTGGCGTCGAGCTTGGCCACATCGTTGGCCATGAGGTAACGCAACATGTCGCGACTGCGGTTACCGTGGAGGTCGACCACGCACATGTGCGAGACATCGAACATACCGGCGGCCTTGCGCACCACATGGTGCTCCTCGATCTGCGAGCCGTAGTGGATCGGCATATCCCAACCGGCGAAATCGACCAGCTTGGCCCCCTCGGCCACGTGGGTCTCGTAAAGTGCAGTCTGCTTGGACATAACGGTTCCTAAAATGTAATTACTCTTCGGCGTGATAGGAGGAGCGCACCATCGCCCCCGCCTTCACCCAACTAAAGCCCAGCGCCCGCGCCTCGCGCTCGTAGGCGGCGAAGGTCTCGGGCTCGATATATTCGCGCACCGGCAGGTGGTATTTGCTGGGGCGCAGGTACTGGCCGAGGGAGAGGCGGCTTACCCCGGCGCTACGCAGGTCGCGCATCACCGCCACCACCTCATCGAAGCCCTCTCCCAGCCCCAGCATCAGCGCCGACTTCGCCTCCACCCGGGGTTCGGCGGCGGCCAGCGCCAACAGTTCAAGCGAGCGCTCGTACCTGCTGCCCTTGCGCACCGTCTTATAGAGCGAGGGTACCGTCTCTACGTTGTGGCCCCACACCAGATGGCCACCGACCATCGCCTCACGCAGCTGCGCCACCGCCTGCTCCTGGCAGCCGCGAAAGTCGGGGGTGAGCACCTCGATGCCCAGCTCGGGCATGGCCTCGCGCAGCCCTTTTAAGGTCGCGGCATAGATGCCCGCACCGCCATCGTCCAGCTCGTCGCGGTTGACCGAGGTGAGCACCACGTACTCCAGTCCCATCCCCTTCACCGCCTCGACGATGCGGCGCGGCTCGTCACTGTCCACCGTGCCGGGCCGCCCGGTCTTCACCGCACAGAAGCCGCAGGCGCGGGTGCAGGTATCGCCCAGCAGCATGAAGGTGGCGGTACCGCGGCTCCAGCACTCACCCTTGTTGGGGCAGCGCGCCTCCTCGCAGACCGTATTGAGGCCGTTGCGATGCACCGCCTGGGCGGTGGACGAGTAGCCCTCACCCCCCAGGGACTGACGGATCCATGACGGCATGCGACTGACATTGGGTTCAGCCGAGTGGTCGAAGACGGGGATTGAGGCCAGCTTGTCGGTCATTAACGAGTCCCATAAATACAAAAGGGGCGACGAAAGACGCAGCTGTCTTTCGTCGCCCCTCTGTCCTGGCACCTGAGAGCTTAGCCCCTTCGGTGGATCGTGAATTGATCTCTCTCCAGAGTCGACCGGTTCCGGTGGTCCTTCTGCCTGAGCGATTCCGGGCGGGTTGCGCCTTCGGCGGCGGCGATAATCAAGATTTGCCGCTCTCTCCCACAGGAGCCATGGTCGAGTGGCGACTATACCCTTGCAGGGGGAGAAAACCAAGCTCTCAGCGCAGTGGAAGGCCCCGTGACAGCCTGGGCAGATCACCGCTTAACCCCAGTGCCCGGCGCATCATCAGCTTCTTCGCCGGGCCCGCGTTATCGGCGATGGTGAGGCCGATATTGCGCAGCAGGCTGAGGGGTGCGCTGTCGTTGCTGAAGAGGCGCTTGAAGCCGTCCATCGCCGCCATCACGGTGACGTTGTCGGCCTTGCGCCAGCGCTCGTAGCGGCGCAGCAGGGCGAATTCACCGACATCCTGTTTGTTGTTTTTGGCATCCAGCAACAGTTCGGCCAGGGCGGCGATGTCGGAGACGCCGAGGTTGAGCCCCTGGCCGGCCAGCGGGTGGATGGCGTGGGCGGCGTTACCGACCAGCACCAGGCGTTCATCGGAGTAGCGGTTGGCGTGGCGCAGCAGCAGCGGGAAGGCGCCGCGCGGGCCGGTGGACTCCATCGCCCCCAGCTTGTCACCGAAGGCGAGTTGCAGCTCGGCGAGGAAGCTCGCCTCATCCAGCTCCACCAGCTCAGCGGCGCGCTCCGGGGTGGTGGACCAGACGATGGAACTCAAGCCGTTGGGCATCGGCAGGAAGGCGAGCGGCCCCTCGGGCATGAAGCGCTGGTAGGCGACGCCGTGGTGGTGTTTGGCGGTCTTGATGGTCGCGACCACCGCGGTCTGCTCGTAGGGCCAGCCGGTGGTGGTGATCCCCGCCTGCTCGCGCACCCAGGAGTTGGCGCCGTCGGCGCCGACGATAAGGGCGGCACTATATGAACTGCCATCGGCCAGGGTGAGGGTGGCGCTGACTTCATCACGCTGCAGCTCGGCCACCTGTGCCGGACAGAGCAGTTCGATGTTGTCGAATTGGGCCATGCGCTCCAGCAGGGCGGCGAGGATCACCCGGTTTTCGATGATGTAGCCGAGGTTAGGCTCGCCCAGATCGGCGCAGTCGAAGCCGATGGAGCCGGAACCGGTGGCGTCCCACACGTCCATCGCGCCGTAGGGGGTGACACGGCGTTGCTCCATCCCGTCCCAGGCACCGATGAGGCGAAAGACGTTTTCGGTGGCGCGGGTGATGGCGCTGACGCGGATGTCGTAGCTGTCGCTGGGCCACTCGCTCTGTGCCGTGTGGCTCTCCACCACGCCGATGCGCAGCGGGGTGTCGCCTAATGCACAAGCCAGGCTGGCGCCGACCATGCCGCCGCCGACGATCAACAGGTCAAAATCGTGCGTCATTATTCGTGCCCCTCTAAAGGCAGGCCGCGCGCCAGGCGCGACTGCCTGCCGCTCAGGCCCATCGCCTGGTGGGTAAGGAGGCGGCGCAGCGGCGGCAGCAGGTCCATCGCCACCATGCCGAGGTTGCGGCCCACCACCAGCGGTTTAAAGTCGTTGGAGAAGGTGCGGGCGAGGGTATCGGTCATCCCCATCACCCGCAGGTAGTCGGGGCGGCGCCAGTCGCTATAGACCTTCAGCGTCTCCATCAGGCCGGGGTCGTGCCCGGCCTCCGCCGCCTCCATCAGCACCTCGGCCAGCACCGCCACATCGCGCAGCCCCAGGTTGAAGCCCTGGCCCGCCACCGGGTGGATGAGGTGGGCGGCGTTGCCGATAAAGGCGAGGCGCGGCCGTACGTGGTCGCGCACATACTCCAGTCCCAGCGGGTAGGCGTGGCGCGGGGTGACCGAAAGGATGCGCCCGGCGCGCCTGCCGAGGCGCTTTTGCAGACGCGAGATGAAGAGGGCGTCGCTGAGCTGCATGTGCTCGTCGACCCGCCCGTCGCGTACCGTCCACACCAGCGACCAGCGGCGCCGGTCGCTGTCGTGATCGGCCATCCAGGCCGGGGCGTCGTTGGGCAGCAGCGCCAGCGGGCCGCTCTCGGTAAAGCGCTCAAAGGCGGTCTCGCCGTGCTCACGCTCGGTGGTGACGTTGGCAATCACCGCGGTCTGGCCGTAACCGAGCTTGAAGCTCTTCGCCCCCAGCAGCTCCTTGACGGTGGAGCGGCCACCGTCGGCGGCCACCACCAGGCGGGTGGTGACATCGCGCAGCACACCGCCCTGCTCCACCGTAACGGTGGCCTGCTCTTCGTTGATCTGTACGTCGGTGACGGTGGCGGGGCAGAGCAGCTCGACGTTGGGCAGGGCGGCGAGGTCCGAGGCGAGGGCGCGGCCGATCACCGAGGCCTCGGCCACGTAACCCAATGCCTCCACGCCCTCCTCGTCGGCCTCCATGCGCACCGCGCCGAAGTGGCCCTTGTCCGAAACCTGTATATGTTTGATGGCGGTGACCACCTCCGACTCCATCGCCTGCCACACGCCGAGGGAGTCGAAGATGCGTTTGGAGCCGTAGGAGAGGGCGATAGCGCGGGAGTCGTAGCTGGGTTGTGCCTCATCGTGCAGCGGGTAGGCCTCGATAATGCCGATGCGCAGCTCCACCGCCTTGAGGGCATGGGCCAGGCTGGCCCCGACCATGCCGCCGCCAACGATCAGTACGTCGAAATCGCAACTCATGCGCGCTTTCTCCTGACGGCTTTTTTCTTTACCGCCTTCTTCTTCACCACACGTCGGCCCGCCATCAGCGCCTCGATCTCGTCCGGCTCCTTGGGCACGCCATCGGTCAGCACCTCGTAGCCATCCCTGGTGACCAGCACGTCGTCCTCGATGCGGATACCGATGTTCCACCACTTCTTCGCCACGCCCCTGGTGCCGGCGGGGATATAGAGACCGGGTTCGATGGTCATCACCATGCCGGGCTCCAGCACGCGCCACTCGTCGCCCACCTTGTAGTCACCGACATCGTGCACATCCATCCCCAGCCAGTGGCCGGTGCGGTGCATGAAAAATTTGCGGTAGGCCTCGTTGCTAATCAGGGTGGCGAGCTTGCCCTTGAGCAACCCCAGCTCCAGCAGCCCCTCGGTCAATATATTCACCACCGCCTCGTGGGGCTGGTTCCAGTGGTTGCCCGGCCTGACCTGCTCGATAGCGGCGTACTGCGCCTTCAGCACCAGCTCGTAGAGGGTGCGCTGCGCCTTGCTGTAGACACCGTTAACCGGGAAGGTACGGGTGATATCGGCGGCATAGTATTCGTACTCGGCACCGGCATCAATGAGCAGCAGGTCGCCGTCCTTCAGCGGCGACTCGTTCTCCGTATAGTGGAGGATGCAGCCGTTCTCACCGCCACCGACGATGGAGGGGTAGGCGGGCTCGCGTGCTCCCCCCATCATGAATTCATGCAACAGCTCCGCCTCGACCTGGTACTCCATCACCCCCGGTTTGGTGGCCCGCATCGCCCGCACGTGGGCCCTGGCCGAGATCTGTGCCGCCGTACGCATCGCCCGCACCTCGGCGGCACTCTTGTAGAGGCGCATATCGTGCAGGGTGTGGTCGAGGGCGATGAACTCGCCGGGGGTATGCACCCCGGCGCGCGACTTCTGACGCAGCAGTTTGATCCAGTTGGTGACCTGGCTATCGAAGTCGCTGTTGGCGCCCATGGTGTAGTAGACCCGCTCGCGGTTCTCCAGCAGGCCGGGGAGGATTTCGTCGATATCGGTGATGGGGAAGGCATCATCGGCGCCGAAGCGCTCCATCGCCCCCTCCAGCCCGGCACGACGTCCGTGCCAGGTCTCCATCTCCGGGTCGCGCTCGCGGCAGAAGAGAATGTACTCACCGTGCTCGCGCCCCGGCACGATTACCGCCACCGACTCCGGCTCGGCGTAGCCGGTGAGGTAGTAGAAGTCACTGTCGGGACGGTAGCTATGCTCCACGTCACGGTTGCGCTGGCGCACCGGGGAGTTGGGCAGGATGGCGATGCTCTGCTTGCCCATCGCCTGCATCAGGCGCTTACGGCGCCGCGCGAATTCAGTTTTGTTCATAGGGGGGGATTCTGCCATTAATGCAGCGTGACATCATCACGCGGCGGCGCCTTGGTGGGGTGCAGCTCTTCGTTAATCAGCAGCACGCCGGTGCGCACGTACTCCAGCAGCTCGTTGTAGGCCACCTCGTCCTCCTCGCTCCCCTCCAGCTCGTAGGTGTCGGCGCGGCAGATATCGACGAAGTCGCGCAGGATCTCGCCGCTGTCGCCGGGCAGGGCCTCGATGTCCTGGATCCCGCCGGAACTCATGCCGAGCAGGAAGCCCTGCGCCCACTGCGCCAGGGCGCCGATGCGCTGCTCCACCGGGGCGTCGTCGCCGGGCAGCAGCGGCTGGAAGTCGAGATTGGAGTCGCCAAGCTGGCCGCGGGCCGCCTCGAACAGGGCGCCGAAGGTCTCCAGCGCCTCGCGTGCCAGCAGATCGCGGGCATCGAGGGCGGGGGCGATAAACGCCAGCCACTCCTCCCTGTCCACTTCGCCCCTGGCGCAGAGCAGCCCCACCAGGGTGCCGTGGCACTCCACCGCCCGCATCTCGGTCTCCACCTGCTCCAGGGCCGCGTCCAGTTTGTCCAGCGCCTCGTTGTTGTCGCTCATTACACTCTTCCCACTGTGGCCGTGACGGCCGCCGATTTATCTGAGCCCGGATCCTAGCATTGCCGGGCGCCGGGCCCAAACCTCGTGCGCAGCAGCGTTGACCGTCCTGACGACCCGCTCTATAGTGGGCCGACCGAGGCCGCAGCAGCGGCCCTATCACCCTTATTTATTTTTCGAGTAGACGATGGAAGATACGGATCTCAAGATGCTGGAGCGCCGCGTGGACGAGCTGATCCAGCGACTCAATGCGGTTAATAGCGAGAACCAGTCCCTGCGCGAGAGCCAGTCGGCACTGATCGCCGAACGGGCGCGCCTGATCGAAAAGACCGAGCTGGCCCGCACCCGGGTGGAGGCGATGATTGGCCGCCTCAAGGCGATGGAGCAGGAGCAATGAGCAACAAACAGGAGACCATCCGCCTGCTGGACAAGGAGTACACCGTCGCCTGCCCACCCGAGGAGCGTGACGGCCTGATCGAGTCGGCCCGCCTGCTCGACGAGAAGATGCGTGAGATCCGTACCGGCGGCAAGGTTCTGGGCAGCGAGCGCATCGTGGTGATGGCCGCGTTAAATATCATCTTTGAGCTGCTGCAGGAACGAGACAGCGGCAACGATCAGGAGATGGCGGTACGCCTGAAACTGATACAGGAGAAGATAGACTCCGCGCTGGATCAGGAAGACCGGCAACTTACCATTTAGTCGTATATCTGTTTTAATCTGTTTTCGGGTATCCCCTGCGGTGCCCGCCAGGTGCTGGGTATTTTCTTGAGCCTAATCACTACCCCGGGAATACTACGCCGCTGCCGTGTGCATGTCCGCATGACGGAAAGCCTTACGTAGCGGCCGACGTTCCCACTTGAACCGTCTGGTTCAAGAACAAAGGCATCAGCGGCACAGGCGGGGGATATCCACCTAACTCCCCCCTCACCCACTATAACGAAATGGTTTAAATGGCACAGAGCGCACGCAACACCCTGCGAAGAGAGCTGCGAGCGCAGCGCCGGGCACTGAGCGTTCAGCAGCAGCAGGCCGCGGCACTCGCCCTGGACCGGGTACTGGGTCGGCACGCGCTGTTCCTGCGCAGCAAACACATCGCTATCTACCTGCCCAACGACGGCGAGATGGACCTGACCCCGCTAATGCGGCGCGCCTTGGCCATGGGCAAGCGCTGCTACCTGCCTGTGTTGAACCCCATTTACCACAACCGACTCTGGTTCGCCCCCTACGACGGCAACAACCACATGGAGTTCAACCGCTTCGGCATCCCTGAGCCGGTCGCCAACTGGTCACAAATGCGCCCGGTATGGACCCTGGACCTCATCCTCACTCCGCTGGTCGCCTTCGACGGCCAGGGCAACCGCCTCGGCATGGGTGGCGGCTTCTACGACCGCACCCTCGCCTACCTCCAGCGCCGTAAACACTGGCGCAAGCCCCGCCTGATCGGTACCGCCCACGCCTTCCAGCAGGTGGAGCAACTGCCGCACGAGAGCTGGGATGTACCACTGCACGGGGTGGTAACGGAGAGGGAGCTGCTGAATTTCGGACAATAAAAAACCCGCGATTGCGGGTTTTTTATTGTCGTCTGGCTGTCACCTGATTAGGGAGAGACCGTCATCACCTTCTGCTCCTGGGGCGGGAAGACGTTACCGTAGGTCACCTCGGTCACCAACACCCCCAGCCCAATCAATACGGCCAGTACTACCATCAGGTCAGGTTTTTTTCTTCTCATTGCCAAATGACTCCTCCACCATCAAACCAGTTGGAACACCGATACTTTACAACAAGTTAGCACAGTTTCTTTGACCAAGGTCATAAAAACAAGGTGAAACCGGCTGTTTTTACTGGTTTAACGCAGGAATTTCTCATACGCGGGATTATCATCCTCCTCCCACCAGCGATATCCGAGCTGTTCCAGGAAGGTATGCAGCTCCTGCAACTCTCCCTCGGGAACCTGGATGCCGCACAACACACGACCGTAGGCGGCGCCGTGGTTGCGGTAGTGGAACAGGCTGATGTTCCAGCGCCCGCCGAGGCGCTTGAGGAAGCGCAGCAGGGCACCGGGGCGCTCCGGGAACTCGAAGCGCAGCAGCCTCTCATCCGCCGGATTGGCGCGGCCGCCGACCATGTAGCGCACGTGCAGCTTGGCCATCTCATTGTCGGTCAGGTCCACCACCGGAAATGCCTGCTGCGCCAGCTCCCCGAGCAATTGGTCCTTCTCCGCCTGGCCACCGCCCAGCTGTACGCCGACGAAGATGTGGGCATCGGCACTGTCCGCATAGCGGTAGTTGAACTCGGTAATATTGCGCGAGCCGAGGGTCTCGCAGAAGTTGAGGAAGCTGCCGGGACGCTCGGGGATGGTGACGGCGAACACCCCCTCGCGCAGCTCGCCCAGCTCCGCCCGCTCGGCCACGTGACGTAGACGGTCGAAGTTCATGTTGGCGCCGGAATCGATGGCGGCAAACAGCTTGTCTTCGCACCCCTCGCGCTCCACGTACTTTTTCAGCCCGGCGATGCCGAGGGCACCGGCAGGCTCGGCGATGGAGCGGGTGTCTTCAAAGATGTCCTTAATCGCGGCGCAGATCTCATCGGTGGAGACCAGCACCACCTCGTCGACCAGCCCTTTCGACACCCGCCAGGGCTCCTCGCCCACCTGCTTGACCGCCACGCCATCGGCGAAGATACCGACCTGCTCCAGCACCACCCGCTCGCCCGCCGCCATCGCGGCGTGCAGGCAGGGGGCGTCTTCCGGCTCGACACCGATTATCTTCACCTGCGGGTAGAGCGCCTTGATGTAAGCGGCCACCCCGGCGATAAGACCACCGCCGCCCACCGGTACGAAGACCGCATCGAGGCGCTCGGGCTCCGGGTGCTGGCGCATCAGCTCCATCGCCACGGTGCCCTGGCCGGCGATCACCACCGGGTCATCATAGGGATGGACGAAGGTGAGCCCCTTCTCCTCGGCCAGGCTGCGCGCATGCTGGTAGGCGTCGTCGTAACTGTTGCCCGCCAGCTCCACCCGGGCGCCGCGGGCGGCCACCGCATGGACCTTGATATCGGGGGTGGTCTTGGGCATCACGATGGTGGCGTCGATGCCGAGGCGCCGTGCCGACATCGCGACCCCCTGGGCGTGGTTGCCCGCCGAGGCGGCACAGATACCGCGCCTTCTCTCTTCGGGGCTCAGGGAGGCGATCTTGTTATAGGCGCCGCGCAGCTTGAAGGAGAAGACCGGCTGCAGGTCCTCGCGCTTGAGCCACACCTTGTTGCGCAGGCGGGAGGAGAGGGCCGAGGCCACCTCCAGTGGGGTCTCTATCGCCACGTCGTAGACGCGGGCGGTAAGGATTCTTTTCAGGTAGTCGTTTAGCATCGCCATACATTACCCCATCCGCCGCCATGTCGCATCAGGCAGCTGCATGCTGCTAGAATGCGCCCATTGCATTAAAGAAAGATAGAGGACACAACTCCCATGGGCATGACTCAGGACGAAATGAAGCAGGCGGTTGCCCGCGCTGCACTGGAACACGTAGTACCCAACACCATCATCGGTGTCGGCACCGGCTCTACCGCCAACTTCTTCATCGACGCACTGGCAGAGATGAAGGGCCAGATCAACGGCACCGTAGCCAGCTCCGAGGCGAGCGCCGAGCGTCTGCAAGGCCATGGCATCCCGGTACTGGACCTCAACTCGGTCGATGCGATCTCGGTCTACATCGACGGCGCCGACGAGACCAATGCCCAGGCCCACCTGGTGAAGGGCGGCGGCGGAGCCCTGACCCGCGAGAAGATCGTCGCCGCGGTGGCAGACAAGTTCGTCTGCATCGTCGACACCACCAAGATCGTCGATGTGCTGGGCACCTTCCCGCTGCCGGTAGAGGTGATCCCGATGGCCCGCAGTTACGTCGCCCGCGAGCTGGTGAAGCTGGGCGGTGAACCGGTCTACCGCGAGGGCTTCGTCACCGACAACGGCAACGTGATCCTCGACGTACACGGCCTGGCGATCACCGACGCCGTTGACCTGGAGCAGAAGCTCAACAACATCACCGGCGTGGTCACCAACGGCCTGTTTGCCATGCGTCCGGCCGATACCGTGCTGGTTGGCAGCGAGTCCGGGGTAAGCACCCTGTTTTAAGCGACAAAACGGCGGCTGCGGCCGCCGTTTTCATTTTCAGCGGAGGCGAAACGAATGAGCGAGCATTCAGCTTATGGCAGCGAACGACGCCAGAGCTTCCGTATTGAGGATGAG